>MPDE01000004.1 GCA_001874335.1 Bacteroidetes bacterium MedPE-SWsnd-G2 | reverse complement strand
GAAGTTCCATTCTAAACCGAAACGACTATTATACAATTTCAGAATTCACTCCTTATATATATACCAAGATTTACTTTGACTAAACCTTCTATATATAGGAAACTATAGATACTAAAAAATACATTGATTTTATACCTATATATATATTGTATGCTTGAATTTATCATATTATCTTTGTACACTAAAATTATTACATTTAATAGATGATTAAAATTACTTTACCAGACGGAACGTCAAGAACCTTTGAACAAGGGGTTACGCCTATGGATGTGGCAAAAGATATTAGTGCAGGATTTGCAAGAAACGTTATTTCGGCAAAATTTAATGACACCACCATAGAAACCACCACTCCATTAACTACTGATGGATCGCTTGTTTTATATACTTGGAAAGACACCGATGGTAAAAAGGCATTCTGGCACTCAACATCTCATGTCATGGCCCAGGCTATTGAAGAATTGTACCCAGGTGCAAAATTATCAATAGGTCCTGCTATTGAAAATGGTTATTACTATGATGTAGATTTTGGAGAACATTCAATTTCTGATAAGGATTTTAAATCTATAGAAGCTCGTATGATTGAAATTGCACGAGGTAAGCATGATTTTAAAATGAGAGCAGTAACTAAAGCTGAAGCTTTAGAACTTTATAAATCTCAAAACAACGAATATAAAGTTGAGTTGATTGAGAATTTAGAGGATGGAACTATTACATTCTGTGACCATTCTACTTTTACCGATTTATGTAGAGGTGGTCATATCCCAAATACAGGGATTATAAAAGCAGTAAAATTAATGTCTGTTGCGGGAGCCTATTGGAGAGGTGACGAAAACAACAAACAACTTACAAGAATATATGGCGTATCTTTTCCTAAGCAAAAAGAACTTACTGAATATCTTCACTTATTAGAGGAAGCAAAAAAGCGAGATCATAGAAAGCTGGGTAAAGAATTAGAGTTGTTTACATTCTCCCAAAAAGTAGGCCAAGGTCTTCCGTTATGGTTACCTAAAGGTGCGGCATTAAGAGAGCGATTAGAAAACTTTTTAAAACAAGCACAGAAAAAGGCAGGTTATGAAATGGTAGTAACACCTCATATTGGTCAAAAGGAACTTTATGTAACTTCTGGTCACTATGCAAAATACGGTGAAGACAGTTTTCAACCTATTCACACTCCAAACGAAGGTGAAGAGTTTTTATTAAAACCAATGAACTGCCCTCATCACTGTGAAATCTACAATACCAAACCTTTTTCATATAAAGAATTACCCAAAAGATATGCTGAATTTGGGACCGTATATCGTTATGAGCAAAGTGGAGAATTACATGGTTTAACTCGAGTTAGAGGATTTACTCAAGATGATGCTCATATTTTTTGTACACCTGATCAATTGGATAAAGAGTTTAAAGATGTAATTGATTTAGTTCTTTACGTATTTGGTTCTCTTGGATTTGAAAACTTTACAGCTCAAGTATCTGTAAGAGACCCTGAAAACCCAGGTAAATATATTGGAGATACTGAAAATTGGGAAAAAGCAGAACAAGCCATAATCAATGCAGCTAAAGACAAAAATTTAAATTATGTTATAGAAACTGGTGAAGCAGCCTTCTACGGACCTAAATTAGATTTTATGGTAAAAGATGCCTTAGGGCGTAGTTGGCAATTAGGTACAATTCAAGTGGATTACAACCTACCAGAGCGATTTGATTTAACATACAAAGGCAGTGATAATGAACTACACCGACCAGTTATGATTCATAGAGCTCCATTTGGTAGTATGGAAAGATTTATTGCTATATTGTTAGAACATACTGGGGGAAATTTCCCGATTTGGTTAATGCCAACTCAAGTTATGGTACTGTCAATTAGTGAGAAATATGAAAAATACGCGGAAAAAGTTTTAAATTTGTTAGAAAATCACGAAATTCGCGCCCTTGTAGATAATAGAAATGAAACTATAGGTAAAAAAATCCGTGAATCGGAAATGAATAAAGTACCTTACATGATTATTATCGGTGAGCAAGAAGCGGCAAACAATGAAATAAGCGTACGTCAGCACGGAGGTGAGGATTTAGGCTCTATATCTATTGAAGCCTTTTCTGAAATAATAAAAGCTGATATAAACAAAACATTAAAAACCTTTAAATAACAAACATAAGTTTAACTAAAATATTTAAGTCATAGCAATACGTAGAAGAAACTACTCCCGAAAAGTTGTAAAAGAGGAGCAGCACAAAATTAACGCAAACATTAGAGCCGAAAAAGTAAGATTAGTAGGTGACAATGTAGAAGTTGGTATTTATTCAACCAGAGAAGCATTAGCCATTGCTGACAAGCAAGGTTTTGATTTGGTAGAAATCTCACCAAAAGCAGAACCGCCTGTATGTAAAGTTATGGACTACAAGAAGTTTCTTTACGAACAGAAGAAACGTGACAAAGCTTTAAAATCAAAGGCTACTAAAGTTATAGTTAAAGAAATTCGTTTTGGTCCACAAACTGATGATCATGATTATCAGTTTAAAAAGAAACACGCTGAGAAGTTTTTAAAAGAAGGTGCTAAATTAAAAGCATTTGTATTCTTTAAAGGAAGATCTATTGTGTTTAAGGAACAAGGACAAATATTGTTGCTAAAATTAGCTCAAGATTTGGAAGAGTTTGGAAAGGTTGAACAAATGCCGAAATTAGAAGGTAAGCGTATGACAATGTTCATCGCACCAAAGAAGAATAAATAATCCAATCAAACGGATTTTAAGAGAATAAGCGAAACGAAATAAAACTAGGAGAAGATGCCTAAAATGAAAACTAAATCAAGTGCTAAGAAACGTTTTAAACTAACTGGCACTGGTAAGATTAAAAGAAAGCACGCTTTTAAAAGTCACATTTTGACTAAAAAATCTAAAAAGCGTAAGCTTGCTTTGACTCATGATACATTAGTACATAAGTCAGACGAAAACAATGTTAAAACAATGTTACGTTTAAAGTAATACGGTTTTAACCGGTTAAACTAATTTATAAACCCTGGAGTTAGGCAAAAGTATTTAGCAAGTGTCAATTAATTTTGACCGCCTACTACAAAAAACATTAAAAGAAATGCCAAGATCAGTAAATTCTGTTGCAAAAAGAGCTAGAAGAAAAAAGGTTCTTAAACAAGCAAAAGGCTACTTTGGAAGACGTAAAAACGTTTGGACAGTAGCGAAAAACGCGGTTGACAAAGCGATGCAATATTCGTACAGAGACCGTAGAAATAAAAAGAGAACATTCCGTTCGTTATGGATTATGCGTATTAACGCAGGAGCTAGACAATATGGAATGTCTTATTCAAGATTTATGGGGAAATTAAAAGCTAACGATATCGAATTAAACCGTAAGGTTCTTGCAGATTTAGCGATGAATAACCCTGCAGCTTTTGAAGCTATTGTAAATAAAGTAAAATAAGGCGCTTTGCCTAAATAATAACATCATTTCGCTTATAAAAGCCGACTCTTTGGAGTCGGCTTTTTTTTATTTATTTCTGCAAAACCGACACAATCTCAAGACGTTCTTTTTTACCTCGCAATTCTACTATATCAGAATCATGAACTTCAAACTTATTAGAAACCTCTAGTTTATCCCAAACATATTTAGACAATAAGAGGGAGGCATTTAGAGAATTGCATAGTGCTTGAATTCTTGCGGTTGTATTAATCACATCACCATGATAGGCCAATTCCTTTTTAACTACTCCTACTTCTGCAATCATCAATTTACCACCATGTACTCCAGCTTTAAATTTAGGAACTCTACCAAATTTATTTAGATATCTACTTTTCTTCTTCCCTATAAGTGTTTCAAATGCAAAAAATAATTCAATACAATTGCATTTTTTTAATCCTCGTTTAATTGGCCAACTAAGTACTGCTTCATCACCCACATACTGATAAATTTCGGCATCGTATTTATTTACAATCGCATTAAGATCTGAAAAGCATTGCTGAATAAATTGGCTATATTTTAAATGCCCTAAACTTTCTGCAATTGAAGTAGAGTCTTTCAAATCTAAAAACATAAAAATTCGCTCTTCTTCTTGAGGTTTACGATAAACACCAAAAAGCATTTTCACAAATACACCCCTTCCAAATTTATCAATTGCCATTTTTATAAAGGTAAATATTAAAGAGCTGATGGATGCGTACAAAACTGCTACCCAAAAAAACTTACTTTGTCTCCACCATCCCACATCATTAGCAATGTCTATATCCATGCGTTCTTCCAATTCAATGGTAACGAAAGACATGACCGTAATTAAAAAGATTAAATAAATAATAGATTTCGATAAAGCGATAAGACCAAGAGACCATTTCTTACCCAAATATTTCTCATAAAGAAGCTCGACAGATGCATAGACAAGTCCGAAAGAAATTCCGGTGTAAACGACAACATCAGCCCACTCCATTAAGGACACATTATAAAGAGGAGAATACTCGAAAGCCTCTTCTTCTTCAAGCCCATAATATCTAAAAATAACAATTAAGCCAGATGCTATAACCCAAAACAAAACAGATTGAATGGTTATAAAAAGGCCGTATTTAAAACTTCGAGTAAAGATCAATACTCAAAATTATGTTTTTTGTTTCTTCTTCTTAGCCGCAGGAAACAACACATTATTCAAAATCAACCTATAGCCAGGTGATGTGGGGTGCAAATCTAATTCGGTTTTAGGGTCCCCTACTCTATGGGTGTAATCTTCAGGGTCATGGCCACCATAAAAAGTAAAAAATCCTTTTCCCTTAATTCCATGAATATATTTTGCCTCATTATTAGTTTTGTTTTCACCCATAACTAATACATTTGATTTAATTTGGGACCTGGTAAATGAAGTTGTTTGTCCCATAAATCCCTTAATCAATGCCGTATGATTTTGGCATAGCATCGTTGGAATGGGATCCCATTTTGCAGAGAAATCCATTAATGAAAAATAATCTGTTGTCGGTGGTATTTTTCGTTTAGAAGTCATATCTATTGAAGAAAACTCATAAACATTGGGACTGCGTTCTAACACATAATCCTTAAAGGCAAAGGTCTTATTATAATTAATTCTCGACTGATAATTGGGATCACTACCATCTCCATCAAACATTGGTTCGCAAATATCTACTCCTTCGGCAGACAATGCGATATCAAAACTATCGGTTGCAGAACACATGGCAAACATAAAACCACCACCTACAACGTAATCTCTAATCTTTAATGCCACATCTAATTTCTCATTTGAAACTTTTGAATACCCTAGACTTGCAGCCAAATTCTCAGCTTGTTTTTTCTCATTCATATACCATGCAGCAGAACGGTAAACTCTATAAAATTTCCCGTATTGCCCAGTAAAATCTTCATGGTGCAAATGCAACCAATCATACAATAAAAGAGCGTCATTTAAGACTTCTTCGTCGTAAATCGTTTCATATGGGATTTCGGCATAAGTCAATACCATGGTTACGGCATCATCCCAAGGTTGCTTTCCTTTCGGTGAATAAACCGCAATTTTAGGAGCTTTTTCCAAAACCACAGCCTCCATATTTTTTGACGGACTGCTAATTTCAACTAAAATTTCTTCGGCTTTAGAATTTGAAATAACTTCAAAAGTAACGCCTCTAATTTGGCATTCTCTTCGAATTTCATCAGAATCAGGGAGTAAAAAGGAACCTCCTCTATAGTTTAATAACCATTTTACTTTGGCTTGTCTCTCTAAAGTCCAATAGGTAATTCCGTAGGCCTTCAAATGGTTCTCTTGGCCATCAGCATCCATCGGGATTAGGACATAAGACGCATATAAAGAGCTTATATTACATATTAAAAATAATACTATAACTATCTTTTTCATAAATGAAAGATAGTTAAAAAATGTAGTGAATTATAAGGCTTTAAGGAAATATTAAAGCTAAAATGCTAATACTAATTATCAGAGCCGGAAATTATACTTGCTACAATTTTTGTACTCGGAAATTGTTCAAATATAATTTTAAAGAATACAGTAATTGGAATAGCCATTATTAATCCTGGTATTCCCCAAAGGAAGCCCCAAAACATTAACATCACAAGAACAGTTATAATATTTATTGAAAAGGATTTACCCATAAATACGGGCTCCAAAATAGCTCCAAATAACACCTGAACCATTGTAATGGCTAGAACAAAAAAGAACAAATGACTTGTTGGGTCTAACTCTACCAACGCAAAAATTGATAATGATATAACAGCTATAAAGGATCCTACCATTTGCACAAAATTTATAATAAACGCAAAGAATCCCCAGAAAATAGGGAAGCTCACATCAAAATAAACACATGCTAAACCTGTCCCTATACCGGTAAGTAAACTCACTAAAAACTTAACTTTAATAAACTTGATTAAATCTTTTTCAATTTTTCTAAACGCTTTTATGGCAGCGTGCTTTTTCTTTAAAATGGTTTTATGCATTAATTTCTGGACGTTGATAGATTCAGCTAACCAAAGCACAACAAAAAACATGGTCATTAATACCATGGTTAATGTTTTATTCAAGAAACCTAATGTAGAACCAAAGTTTGTCATCAAAGCATCCTTATTTAAAAGTGAATCTTTGATGGACTCGGGATTAGATTCTGATTGTTTCATTCCTAATCCCTCTTGAATAGAAATTACAAGATCTGTAATTTTAGTTTCTGCTTTTTCAAAAAACTGAGTATCAGAAGCCATTATTTCCTGACTAGATAACTTAATAACGTCAACTCCAAGCTTCAGTGCAGCTATAATAATAACTAACACAATTCCTATACTCAAATATTTATGCACGTTTTTTCTTTGTAACCATCTCATCAAAGGCAAAAACAACAATGCTATAAACATTGAAAAAACTAATGGAATAAAAATAAATTTAAGAATGTGAAGCAAATAAAATATAACAGGAATTACTAATGCAAGTAATAACATATTTGTAGTCTTTCTTTGGTCCATTTTCAAAACTTTTTCCTAATTAATAAGCCCGCAAAGTTAACTGAAATTAAATAAAAAAAGCAGTAAAAGTTATTTTGCTTTTACTGCTTTTGCTATTAATTAATTTAATTAAAATGGCACATCATCATCTGACGGTCCTGGGTCTGGAGGACCAAAGGCATCTGATGCTGATGGAAAATTACTAGGGTTAAATCCGCCCTCATTATCTCCTTCGTTCATTTTACTATGAAATTCACCAAAAGGAGTATCAAACTCATCGAGATTATCAAACTTACCGAGGTTACCGATAAATTTCAATCTTATATTTTCTAAACCACCATTTCTGTGTTTAGCTACAATAAATTCACCTTGACCAGCAGTTGGAGAACGCTCTTCGTCATCCCACTCATCAATTTTGTAATATTCAGGTCTGTAGATAAATGATACAATATCTGCATCCTGCTCAATTGCACCAGACTCACGAAGATCAGAAAGCAATGGCCTTTTGCTACCTCCACGGGTTTCAACCGCACGAGATAACTGTGATAAAGCAATTACTGGTACATAAAGTTCTTTTGCTAAGGCTTTCAAATTTCGAGAAATCATGGATATTTCTTGCTCACGATTTCCTCCATTCTTACTTCCTCCAGCTGTCATTAACTGTAAATAATCAATAACAATCATTTTAATGCCATATTGGGAAGCCAAACGTCTTGCCTTTGCTCTTAAATCAAAAATTGATAAAGAAGGTGTATCATCAATAAACAATGGCGCGTTTTCTAATGCTTTTACCTTTACATTAAGCTGCTCCCATTCATGCTTTTCTAATTTACCCGTTCTTAATTTCTCTGAAGACAAACCTGTTTCACTTGAGATCAAACGTGTAATTAACTGTACAGATGCCATCTCTAAGGAGAAAAACGCAACTGGAATATTTTGACCTACAGCAATATTTCTTGCCATAGATAAGGTAAGAGCTGTTTTTCCCATACCCGGACGTGCAGCAACAATAATTAAATCGGAAGGCTGCCAACCAGAAGTAAGTTTATCTAATTTATCAAAACCAGACGGCACACCACTCATCCCTTCTTGATTTGAAATCTCCTGAATTTTCTTTTTAGCTTGAATTACCAAACTTTGAGCTGTTTCCGTCGATTTCTTTACATTTCCTTGGGTGACTTCGTATAGTTTTGATTCTGCTGTATCCAATAAATCAAATACATCCTTAGTCTCATCATAAGCCTCTTCAATTATTTCGTTAGATATTTTAATCAAACTACGTTGAATAAACTTCTGTAAAATAATACGAGCATGAAACTCAATATGAGCAGAAGATGACACTCTTTGGGTTAATGAAATAAGATAAAAATCACCACCAGCTAAATCTAATTTCCCATCTTTTTTTAATTGCGTAGAAACAGTTAATAAATCGACTGGTTGACTATCTTCAAACAACTTGAAAATGGCTTCAAAAATAAATTTATGCGCTTCTTTGTAGAATGCATCGGGGCTTAAAATATCAATTACTTCATCTACACCCTTTTTGTCAATCATCATTGCACCAAGCACGACCTCTTCTAAATCAAGGGCTTGCGGCGGTATCTTACCTTTTTCTAAGCTAATAATAGTACTTTTGTCTACTTTATAGCCTTGTAATTGATTTGGTTGCTTCATGTGAACGAATGTAAATAAAATGTTAAGACAATATGACTTTTTATAAAGTTCAATCTTAACAAGTATTCAACAATTTAACTGTTAATAACTTGATTATATTGTTAATAGCGCTAAAAAAAACTGAAGTTGAGCCTCCAGTTTTTTTTATCTTGTAATGTTTAAAGGGATTAGCCTTTATAGACTCCCATTTCAGCATATTTATCCATACGCTGAATTACTAAATCTTTTGGTGATAAGTTTTTAAGTTCATCAAAAGACTTAACTATAGATTTTCTAACAGAGTTAAAAGTAGCTTCTCTATCTCTATGTGCTCCACCTAATGGCTCCTTAATGATATCATCTACTAATTTAAGACGTTTCATGTCTTTTGCTGTTAATTTTAAAGCTTCTGCAGCTTGTTCTTTATATTCCCAGCTTCTCCATAAAATTGAAGAACAAGATTCTGGAGAGATTACAGAGTACCATGTATTTTCTAACATTAATACTTTGTCTCCAACACCAATACCTAAAGCTCCGCCTGAAGCTCCTTCACCAATAATTATGGTAATAATAGGAACTTTTAAACGTGTCATTTCCAAAATATTTCTGGCAATAGCTTCTCCCTGACCACGCTCTTCAGCTTCTAATCCAGGGTATGCACCAGGAGTATCGACTAAACTCACTACAGGAATATTAAATTTCTCTGCAGATTTCATTAAACGTAAGGCTTTTCTATATCCTTCAGGATTAGACATACCAAAGTTTCTGTATTGTCGAGTTTTAGTGTTATATCCTTTTTGTTGACCAATAAACATATAGGTTTGGTCTCCAATTTTACCAAGACCACCAATCATGGCTTTGTCATCTTTCACATTTCTATCACCGTGTAATTCTAAAAAAGAATCACCACAAAGTGCTTTAATGTGATCTAATGTGTAAGGTCTATTTGGATGTCTTGACAACTGTACACGCTGCCAAGCAGATAGGTTTTTGTAAATTTCTTTTTTGGTTGCCGCTAATTTTTCTTCAATTTGCGTGCAAGTCTCCGTAACATCAATCTCACTCTCTTCTCCAATCAGTTTACATTTTTGTAATTGATCTTCCAAGTCTTTTATAGGAAGTTCAAATTCTAAATATTCCATAGAATCAGTATACTTTTAGTTAGCCTACAAATATAAAAACTTTAATCGGGTTTGATTAAATAGAAAGTTTCTTTTTAGTGTTTTTTAAGATACCCTCCAGTAAAACAGTACCTAAAATTAAAAATGCACCATAATAGAACTGAGAATTCATGGTTTCTTTTTCAGGAAAAAGCAATAATGCAAGTAAAATACCATAAACAGGCTCTAAGTTAAAAGTCAATACAACCGTATAAGGACTGATAAACTTCATCACTTTCACCGAGCCAATAAAGGCATAGGCAGTACATACAGAAGCAAGAATGAAAAGGTAAATCCAATCCATCACTGACATTGTAAAAAACTCGATTGTAAACCCACCTTGAAAACACAAAATATAAGCACTTATAAATATTACACCACTTATAAACTCATAGAAGGATATGACTGTAGCTTCATGGTTTTTTACAAAAGTCCCATTTATTACAGCAAATAAAGAGGATAAAAAAGCTGAGATTACACCTAATACAATGCCATAAACGTAAGCCCCACTACTTTGAGTAATTAAAAAAACACCAAATATTACAATACAGCCAAATAATATTTCGTACCAAATAATGCGTCTCTTATAAAAAATAGGCTCTATAAACGAAGCGAAAAATGCACCGGTTGAAAACATCGCTAATGTAATAGAAACATTAGACTGGTTTATGGCCTCAAAAAAGGTAATCCAATGCAGCGCTATTAAAATACCAGCTCCAGAAAACTTTAGAATTTGAGATTTAGAAGCGGCAATATCTACTTTAGTAAGTTTAATGAACCCAAACATTAAAACACCTGCAAGTAACATGCGGTACCAAACTAAGGAAATGGATCCAATTGTAATTACCTCACCAAGTATGGCCGTGAATCCAGCAATAAAAACCAGAAGGTGTAAATGAAGGTAATTTTTGAGTTTATCGTCTCGCATTATTTAGAAGATATATAGCCAATATTCCAAATATAAAATTTGGAAACCAAACGGCCACCAATGGAGGGAAATCTGATTGCTCAGCCATTACGCCAAACACCTTATCAAAAAACACATATACCATGGCAATGGTTATACCAAAAGCCAGATTCACTCCCATTCCTCCTCTTCTCTTTTTGGCCGAAACAGCTACTGCTATAATTGTTAGAATAAAAACGGATACAGGTAAGCTCCATTTTTTATACTTTACCACTTCATAGCGCCCAATATCTGAAGACCCTCTTATTTTTTCCTTTTCAATAAACTCGTTTAATTCTTTGTAATTTAAGGTTTCGGCGATATATGTAACTGGAGTCAAATCTTCTAAATCAAAACTAAATACAGTATCTTTTCGTCTAGCTCGCTCAATAATATCTCCATTTTCAGAAATTGTTCTTTTCACATAAGAAACCAGACGGTAAGTAGTATCTTTTTCTTCAAATTTTATGGTATTGGCAAATATTTTATACTTTAATTGATTGCCTTCAAAATGCTCAAAAGTAAAATTGTTACCAGTTTTCTTTTCAGCGTTAAAATTACTAACGTATATATAATCGGTTTCATTGATTTGACGATATACATTTTGAGTTTGCCTTACTTGTTTTCCTTTCTTTAAATACTCATATTTAAATTCGTTAAATCCCTTACTTGCCTCAGGAGCTAGATACATTCCCAATACTAATGCAAACAAAGACACAATTGTAGCGCCAATCATGTAAGGCCTTAAGAATCTTGTGTAGGAAACTCCTGAGCTCAAAAAAGCTACAATTTCTGTATTATTAGCCAGTTTTGAAGTAAACCAAATTACGGATAGGAATAAAAATAATGGAAATAAAAGATGGGCAAAGTATAAGGTGAAATCAAAGTAATACAAGGCTACCGCAGAAAAGGGTGCCTCATTTTCTAATATTTTACCAATTTTTTCCGCTAAATCAACAATTATTCCAATAGGAACAAACAGCAATAACATCACTGTAAAAGTTAGTAAATAACGTTTAAGAATATACCAATCTAATATTTTCATTTGCTACAAACGCTTATCCATTTGTTTCACCATTTTTTCTTTCCAAACTCCGAAATCTCCTGCTAATATATGTTTTCTTGCTTCCCTAACCAACCACATATAAAATCCTAAATTATGGATGGTTGCAATTTGTTTTCCTAACATTTCGTTTACAGTAAACAAATGTCTCAAGTAAGCTTTACTGTATTCAGTATCTACAAAGGTGATTCCCATTTCATCAATAGGAGAAAAATCATCTCTCCATTTCAAATTCTTGATATTAATAGAACCATGAGCCGTAAACAACATTCCGTTTCTTGCATTTCTTGTAGGCATCACACAGTCAAACATATCTACACCTAACGCAATATTTTCTAAAATATTGATAGGTGTTCCAACTCCCATCAAATATCTTGGTTTATCTTCTGGTAAAATGGCTGTTACAACTTCTGTCATTGCATACATTTCTTCGGCTGGTTCACCTACTGATAATCCACCAATAGCATTACCTTCAGCTCCAACACCAGCTATATATTCGGCAGATTGTTGCCTTAAATCTTTATACGTACTTCCTTGAACAATAGGAAAAAAAGCTTGATTATAATCATACTTAAGAGGTGTTTTGTCTAAATGACTTATACATCTTTCCAACCATCTATGCGTCATATGCATTGATCGTTTAGCATACCTATAATCGCAAGGGTATGGTGTACATTCATCAAAGGCCATGATAATATCTGCACCAATGGTTCTTTGAATTTCCATCACATTTTCTGGAGTAAACACATGGTAACTCCCATCAATATGCGATTTAAATTTAACGCCTTCTTCTTTAATTTTTCGATTAGAACTTAAAGAGTACACTTGATATCCACCAGAATCAGTCAAAATGTTACGATCCCAATTCATGAATTTATGCAGTCCACCTGCTTTTTCAAGAATTTCAGTCTGAGGTCTTAAGTAAAGGTGATAGGTGTTTCCTAAAATAATATCAGGATTTATATCTTGTTTTAGCTCTCTTTGGTGAACACCTTTTACAGATGCAACTGTACCTACAGGCATAAAAATTGGAGTTTCTATTTTACCATGATCAGTTGTAATAACACCTGCTCTTGCTTTTGTTGGTAAATCCTGTGCTTTTAAGTCAAAATTCATAATCAAAATTTCATAAGAAGGCAAAGATAATTAAGTAAAAACGATATCAATTAGAATAAAAAAATAAAATTAACATCTCTCAGAAAACCTTTACTAAAAATGGACAATCTTTACTTTGTTAAGCTATGATAAAGACTTATTTTTGGGGTTGAAAAATATAAGTACTTTAATATGTCAAACACACAACATTTAGAAGATTTAACCACACAAACTCGTAGAGATATTTTACGAATGGTTCATAAAGTGAATTCTGGTCACCCAGGAGGTTCACTAGGTTGTGCAGAGTTCTTGGTTACTTTGTACAATGAAATTATGGAAAGAAAAGAAGGATTTGATATGGACGGGAATGGTGAGGATTTATTCTTCTTATCTAACGGTCATATTTCTCCTGTAATGTATAGCGTACTTGCTCGTACAGGTTATTTTCCGGTTGAAGAATTAAATACATTTAGAATATTAAATTCGAGATTACAAGGTCACCCAACAACTCACGAAGGTTTACCAGGTATTAGAATCGCTTCTGGCTCATTAGGTCAAGGGATGTCTGTGGCATTAGGTGCTGCTCAAGCTAAAAAACTTAATGGAGATTCAAAATTAGTGTACTCTTTACACGGTGATGGTGAATTACAAGAAGGACAAAACTGGGAAGCCATTATGTATGCTTCTAGTAATAAAGTTGACAATTTAATTTGCACGGTTGATTTAAACGGTCAACAAATTGATGGATCTACTGATACAGTTTTATCTCTTGGTGATGTTAAAACTAAATTTGAAGCATTTGACTGGACAGTAGTTGAAATTGAAAACGGTAATGACATCCAATCTATTATAGATGGTATGGCAATTGCCAAGTCTAAAACAGGACAAGGAAAGCCAGTTTGCGTATTATTAAAAACAGTAATGGGTAACGGTGTTGATTTTATGATGCACACTCATGCTTGGCATGGTAAAGCTCCAAACGACGAGCAATTAGCGATAGGCTTAGAACAAAACCCTGAAACTTTAGGTGATTATTAATTCCAACTTTTAAGACAACAAAAATGAAAAAATATATAAATCAAGGAAGTAAAGACACCCGTTCAGGATTTGGAGCTGGTTTAGCAGAACTTGGAAGAACTAACCCTAATGTCGTGGCATTATGTGCTGATTTAATTGGTTCTTTAAAAATGAACAAATTTATTGAAGAAAACCCTGAAAGGTTTTTTCAAATTGGTATTGCAGAAGCTAACATGATGGGAATTGCTGCAGGTTTAACTGTTGGAGGTAAAATTCCTTTTACTGGAACCTTTGCTAACTTCTCTACAGGTCGTGTTTATGACCAAATCAGACAATCAATTGCATACTCTGGTAAAAATGTAAAAGTTTGTGCTTCTCACGCGGGTCTTACTCTTGGAGAAGATGGAGCAACACATCAAATATTAGAAGATATCGGGTTAATGAAAATGTTACCTGGTATGACAGTAATCAATACTTGTGATTACAACCAAACTAAAGCAGCAACTATTGCAATTGCTGAACATGACGGACCTGTTTATTTAAGATTTGGTCGTCCTGTAGTGCCAAACTACACGCCTGCTGATGAGAAATTTGAAATAGGCAAAGGTGTTTTAATGTCTGAAGGAACTGATGTAACTATCGTTGCAACAGGTCACCTTGTTTGGGAGGCCTTATTAGCAGCAGAAGCTTTAGAAGAAAAAGGTGTTAGTGCAGAAGTGATAAACATTCACACTATTAAACCATTAGATGAAGAAATTATTTTAAAATCTGTTGCTAAAACTGGTTGTATCGTTACTGCTGAAGAGCATAATATTTTGGGTGGATTAGGAGAAAGTGTTGCTAGAACATTATCTATGAACAATCCAACTCCACAAGAATATGTAGCTACAATGGATACTTTTGGTGAATCAGGAACCCCTGCTCAGCTAATGGAAAAGTATGGTCTTAATTGCGAAGCAATTGTAAAGGCTTCTGAAACCGTAATGAAAAGAAAATAATTCTTACTATATTCCGTTTTTGTTATAAACCAAAAACTATGAAAAAATTATTTTTAACGGGATTAGTCTGTTTATTATTTAGCATTGGCAGTTTTGCGCAAGGTAAATCTGGATTTGGAATAAAAGGTGGTCTAAACTACAACTCCAATGGAGATATTGTCAATTCTGTAACTGATGCAGCTGAAGACCCTGACGGTAACGTTGGATTTCATTTAGGTGTATATGGTAAAATTGGAAGAGGTATATTTTTCAAACCTGAGTTAATGTATACACAAACCAAAAGTGATTACAGCGCAGGTGAGCTAACATTAAAACGTATTGATGCGCCTTTATTGGTTGGATTTAGACTGATTGGCCCTTTAAATGTTTTTGTAGGCCCAGCTTTTCAATTTATCATTGACAAGAATTTTGAGAATTTAAACATCTCTGATTTAGATGACAATATCACTGCAGGTTTACATTTTGGTGTAGGCGTTAATTTAGGCAACCTTGGTATTGATTTAAGATACGAAAGAGGTTTTAGCTCTAATGAAGCTAATCTTTTAGATAATAACGGCATTGTATTAGGAACCTTAGATACGCGTCCAGAACAATTAATTTTAAGCGTTTCATTTGGCCTAAAAGGCGGAAAGAATAAAAATAAGAGTTAATTCATTCATTATAAAAATAAAAAGAGCCGCTATTAATTAGCGGCTTTTTTTATTACTATTCAGTTGTATTCAGTTGTATTCAGTTGTATTCAGTTGTATTCAGTTGTATTCAGTTGTATTCAGTTGTATTCAGTTAAAATTAGGCCTAAAAAAAGCACCTCATAGGTGCTTTTTTATTTACTGTAATTAGATTAATTATCATCTTCGGTTGATTCTGTTTCTTCAGGATCTAAATACTTTGGGATTCCGTTTGCTCCAATATCGTTTGTAGGATCTCCATCGCCATCAATGTCTTCGAAAGCTGTGAATATCCCATCACCGTCATCATCCAGATCTAAAAAGTTAGGAATATCATCGCCATCGGTATCATCATTAAATATATCTAAATCTTGATCTAAATCTTCTAAGTAAGAAGGTACGTTATCTGCCTCATGATCGTTAATTTCTGTTTGGTATAATTCAAATTTAAAAATCATGTTAGAATAAGATGGCACACCAATAGGAGGTGCAGAATAATATCCTAAACCAGAAGGTAAAAACATAACACCAAAGCCATAGTTTTCAAATTGTACTGTTCCATCAGGGTTGTTAATAAATCCTGTACTTTCATTAAATTGTGGCAAAACTAACTGCCACCCTCTAATTAAATTTATTAAGTCAAAAGTTGTAGGGTTAACTGTGCTATCAAACACATCTTCGTCCATTAAATTACCTTTGTAGTTAATTCTAACATCATCCACAAAATAAGGAGAAGCTTCGCCACCACCTTGGTTTAACCTTAAAATATAATATTTATAATCTGTTTCTTGATAAACCGTTGTATGCTCTTCTACATCATCCATTAATAACGTATTATTGTCTGGATCTGGTAAAGCTAAATAATTACCGTTATCGTCTTTAGGTAATTCTGTGATGACGATATCATCTAATGAGTAGTTTCCTGGAACTTCAAAAAGACTTGAATTATAATAATGGGTTTCAAAGTATCCAAGTAATGAGTCATTATCCACCACCTGTTGTTCTGTTCTATCTCTTTCAGGAACTAACTCAACATTGTCGTCATCTGGAGTACACGCCATAATTCCTAAAAAACCTGAAATTATTAGCGCAACGACATACTTATTTATTTTCATAGAATGTATTTTTCTTTTTTTAAAGTAATTGAAGAACCTCCACAAATAAAGGTACTTTAATGCTTATTTTTGAGGCGCAAGATACAATAATATAATATTTTTGTACAATAAGATTAACGTAGATTTTTTAATATTCATATGCGTATAGATAAATACCTTTGGTGTGTTAGATATTTTAAGACCAGAAGCATTGCTACAAATGCTTGTAAAAAAGGTCACGTTAGGATAAATGATAGTGCCGTAAAGCCCAGTCGTGACGTATACCCAAGTGATAAAATTACGGTTAGAAAAAATCAAATAAACTACTCCATGCAGGTTATTGAATTACCTCCTAATAGAGTTGGAGCTAAATTGGTTGATTTGTATCGAACTGATACCACTCCTAAATCTGAATTTGAAGCGCAAGAATTAATAAAATTTGCTAAAGATCATTACCGTAAAAAAGGAACAGGTAGACCTACAAAAAAAGACAGAAGAGACATTGATGATTACACGACAGAACCTGAAGATGAAAATTAATCGTTAAATATTCTATTTTTTTAAAAGTACTGTTTAGATTTTGGCAAACGTATTTTTTATATTTGAATAAATATTCTAATCCATGAATGAAACTCAAAACACCATACTAACTCAAAAGCAAATCACTCATAAATTAAGACGAATAGCGTATCAAATTTATGAAAGTAATGTTGATGAAACAGAAATTGTTTTAGCTGGTATTGATAGCAATGGTTATGTCATGGCTAAAAAACTGAAAACCATTCTTGAAAAGATTTCAGATTTAAATCCAATTCTTTGCAAAGTAAAAATCAATAAAAAGGCGCCACAGTCAAAAATTGAAACTTCTATTCCTGCAGAAGAATACAGTAACAAATCAGTGGTGTTAATTGATGATGTTTTAAATTCAGGTAGCACCTTAATATATGGTGTGAAACACTTTTTAGATGTCCCTTTAAAACAATTTAAAACCGCTGTTTTGGTTAATAGAAACCATAAAAAGTATCCCGTAAAAGCAGATTTTAAAGGAATTTCTCTATCCACTTCAATTCATGAACATGTTGAAGTAATTTTAACAGGTAAGGACAGTCAGGCTTATTTAGATTAATGTTGCTTTAATCTCTTCTGTTATTTCTGAAATTGATTTATTATCTATGACTATAGTCTGGTCGGCTTTATTATAAAACTGATTTCTTTCAAACAAATGTTTGCCTAAAAACTCGGTCAATTGGTCCATATCTTTCAGATGAGCTATTAAAGGTCTTTGCTCTTTTTCATTGAATAAGCGAATGGCTAAAAAGGGAATACTTCCCTTTAGATAAATTGAACGACTATTCTCGTTTTCATTAATCAGGTTTAGATTATCACCATAACACGGTGTGCCTCCCCCAACACTCAAAATAAAATCATTAGGGGACTGCATAATTTCAGAAAGATATTTCCGTTCCACTTTTCTAAAATACAATTCGCCTTTTGTATTAAATATATCTTTAATTGAAAGCGACTCCTTTTGTATTATAAAATCGTCTAAATCAATAAAATTTAAACCCAGATTGTTTGCCAAGTTTTTACCTATAGTAGACTTCCCAGCCCCCATGTAACCTAAAATAATAATCTTCATTGTATATTATTTACTGAGTTTAAAACAGTTATAAATCATACTGCAAAAAAAAGAAAAAAAACTTAAAAAAGACCTTGCATAACGAAAAATAGATGTTATATTTGCACCCGCGTTAGGAAAACAAAACAACGTTAGACCTGGTAGCTCAGTTGGTAGAGCATCTCCCTTTTAAGGAGAGGGTCCTGGGTTCGAGCCCCAGCCAGGTCACAAAAAAGTTAAGCATTTGCTTAACTTTTTTTTTACATTTATATTTCTTTTTAATGCGCACGTGGCGGAATTGGTAGACGCGCTAGCTTGAGGGGTTAGTGATCTTAAGATCGTGGAAGTTCGAGTCTTCTCGTGCGCACTTTTAATAGAATTTTAAATGATGTTTTAAAAGTTATTTTTCTTTCAATTTATTTCACATTTTTATATTCTAAATACAAAAAATGTTATTATATTTGCACCCGCGTTAGAGAAATAAACACAACGTTAGACCTGGTAGCTCAGTTGGTAGAGCATCTCCCTTTTAAGGAGAGGGTCCTGGGTTCGAGCCCCAGCCAGGTCACAAAAAGTTAAGCAGTTTGCTTAACTTTTTTTTTGCATGAATTTGAAATACATCTAAATTACTAAGTATTAGAATTCAACCTCTCTTTTTTCAATGACAACCTTTAAAAACTTCAGTTGTAATTGTAGCGTCATAAATATCATTTTCTATACTTCAAACTTAATTATACGTTAATTTTATTGCCTTACTTTATATTTTCCCTATTTTTGTTTAATATATTACTATAAATAATGAACAATATAAAGAGTCAGTTTAGCATTAAAGATCTTGAAAATTTAACAGGTATTAAGGCTCACACTATACGCATTTGGGAAAAACGATACGGCTTACTTGAGCCAAGTAGAACAGAAACTAACATTAGGTTTTACGATCTCAAAAATTTTCAAAAACTATTAAACGTTAGTTATCTAAATCAAAATGGCTATAAAATCTCTAAAATAGCCAATTTACCAGAAGAAAATATTCCTGTATTAGTTAAGGAAATTAGTATGCAATCCGATTCTAAGGAACACGTTTTAAATTCCTTTAAAATGTCGATGCTAAATTTTGACCAAACATTATTTTATAAAACCTATAATTCGATTTCTGAAGAACTCAATTTTTCAGAAATTTTTAAAGATTATTTCATTCCATTGTTAAAAGAAATAGGTCTGCTTTGGCAAACTAATACAATTACGCCTTCACACGAGCATTTTATTTCTGGGCTAATTAGGCAAAAAATAGGTATCCATACAGAGATATTACAATCTAAAGCTAATATCAGTTCATCAAAGACATTTGTATTATTTCTACCAGAACATGAAGTTCATGAATTAGGTTTACTTTATTTAAACTACGAACTTATTGCACACAAACATCATTCTATCTTTTTGGGACAAAGCGTACCTTTAAACAGCCTTTCTGATGTGATCGACTTTTATGATAACATAACTTTTATTTCGTATTTTACGGTAATGCCGCAGATTGATGATATAAATGACTATTTAAAAGAGTTTGAAAGTAAAATTATTACTGACAAAAAACATGAATTTTGGATATTAGGCAGACGTATAGAATCAATTGATTTAGAGCAACTTCCAAAATCCATTTCTACTTTTGAATCCATTGAAGCTTTAGTTAAAAAATTGTAAAATTCGTTTGACGTTTTCTTTTTGTTTAACTTTTTCATAGATTTGTTAAACAATGAAAAAAGATATATTAATTATTGGCTCTGGATTTTCGGCATTAGCCGCATCCTGCTACCTAGCCAAAGCCGGGCATAAGGTCACAATTTTAGAAAAAAACTCAACTATTGGTGGACGAGCTAGACAATATAAAAAGGATGGTTTTACATTTGATATAGGACCAACTTGGTATTGGATGCCAGATGTATTCGAACGTTTTTTTAGTGATTTCAATAAAACTCCCGAAGACTACTATCAACTTGAAAAACTAAACCCTGCCTATTCTGTCTATTTTGGAAAGGATGATTACATCACCATAGAAGATACCTTAGATAAAATATGTTCAGCCTTTGAGGCTGAAGAAAAGGGTAGCTCTGTTAAGCTAAAAGAGTTTATAAGTGATGCCCAAGACAATTACAATGTTGCCATAAAAGACTTGGTTTACAGACCCGGTAAATCACCATGGGAACTTGTTACCCCAACTACTATCAAAAAAATAAATCAGTTTTTTGGAACAATTAAAAAAGATGTTCGGAAAAACTTTAATAATGAAAGACTCGTTAAAATTTTAGAGTTTCCAGTACTATTTTTAGGTGCCAAACCAAGCGACACCCCTTCCTTTTACAGTTTTATGAACTACGCAGATTTTGGTATTGGCACCTTTCATCCTAAAAAAGGGATGTATCAAGTAATTCTTGCCATAGAAGAACTGGCAAGGTCCTTGGGCGTTAAAATCCAAACTAACTCCAATGTTGAACAAATATTAATTAAAAAAGGAAATGCATCTGGTGTCAAAACCAATGGTCAAGATATACATGCAGATATTGTTTTAAGCGGAGCTGACTATCACCATTCTGAATCTTTATTACCAAAAGCTTTTAGACAGTATTCTGAAGCTTATTGGGAAAGAAAAACGTTTGCACCATCCTCTCTCCTGTTTTACGTTGGTTTTGATAAAAAACTTAAAAACGTAAATCATCATACTTTATTTTTTGATGTCGATTTCGACAAACATGCAAAGTCCATTTATGATTCACCGAGTTGGCCTGAAAAACCTTTGTTTTACGCTAGTTTCCCTTCAATAACAGATTACAGTGCTGCTCCAGAAAATAAAGAAGCTGGGATATTTTTAATTCCCCTAGCTCCAGGGCTGGAAGACACCGAAGCGTTAAGGGCTCAATATTTTGATATCATTATCTCAAGATTTGAACAACTAACCTCTCAAGATGTTAAGAATAATATTATCTTTAAGAAGAGTTACTGCGTAAATGATTTTGTAGAAGACTATAATTCGTATAAAGGAAATGCTTATGGAATGGCCAACACCTTATTACAAACCGCCTTTCTGCGACCAAAATTACAAAGTAAAAAGGTTAAGAATTTATTTTTTACCGGACAGCTTACGGTACCTGGACCAGGTGTTCCTCCCTCTTTAATTTCGGGAAAACTCGTAGCAGACCTAATTAACACTCAAAACAACTAACACTCAACCATGAAATCAATCTTTGATCAAGTTTCCTATTCTTGCAGTAAGGCAGTTACAAAGGCCTATAGTACATCGTTTGCTCTTGCAACCAAAATGTTATCTCCAAGTATTAGACAGGATATTTATAATATTTATGGCTTTGTGAGATTTGCAGATGAAATTGTCGACTCATTTCATGACTATGACAAAGAACAATTATTTAATGGTTTTGAAAAAGATTTGGATCATGCACTGACCAGTAAAATTAGTTTAAACCCAATTTTAAATGCGTTTCAAGAAACTTACCACAAATATAATTTAGATCGTGACTTAGTTGATGCGTTCATGTCAAGCATGAGATTAGATCTTTCTAAAAGCGATTATTTAACCATTGAAGAGTATCAAAACTACATTTATGGTTCTGCCGATGTTGTTGGGTTAATGTGCCTCAAAGTATTTGTAAAAGGAGATCAAACAAAATATAATAATTTAAAGGCATCAGCAATGCGATTAGGTTCAGCATTTCAAAAAGTAAATTTCTTAAGAGATTTAAAAGCTGATCAAGATGAGTTAAACAGAAGTTATTTTCCTAATACAGATTTATCTCAACTCAACGAAAAAGCAAAGCAAGAAATTATTGCTGATATTGAGGCTGACTTCAAAGCGGGCTTGGTAGGCATAAAACAACTTCCTATTGACGCCAAATTTGGGGTTTTCACTGCTTACAGATACTATAGACAATTACTTATAAAACTAAAAAACACACCTGCACCAAAAATTAAAACCACAAGAATACGCGTAGCCAACTATAAAAAAATTGAGCTTCTTACAAGAAGCTATGTCAAATATCAATTAAATTTAATTTAAATTTGAGCATGCGCACATTGTATTGGATACTACTATTTTTGACGACATTTTCTATTATGGAATTTATGGCTTGGTTTACACATAAATATGTGATGCACGGTTTTTTGTGGCATTTACATAAGGATCACCACAAAAAGGACCATAGCAGTTGGTTTGAACGAAACGACGCCTTTTTTATATTCTACGCTGTCGTTAGTATCATTTGTTTTTACTTATGGAGTTATGAAAATGTTTGGTTCACATTACCTATTGGTTTAGGCATTATGGCCTATGGAGCTACTTATTTTTTAGTTCATGATATTTTTATTCATCAACGGTTTAAACTTTTCAGAAATAGTAACAATTGGTATGCTAAAGGCGTAAGACGTGCTCACAAAATGCACCATAAACACTTAGGCAAATCAAAAGGAGAATGCTTCGGAATGCTTGTTGTTCCATTTAAATATTTCAAAAGATAATTGAACCATAATCCTCAAGAAAACGCGTCTTTTGTTTATGACTATGCAATAGTTGGAGCAGGACTATCTGGTCTTCAACTCGCAAATCAACTATTAACTGACCCTTTTTTTAAATCGAAATCAATTGTAATAATTGATAAATCTTCTAAATCTGAAAACGATAAAACCTGGTGCTTCTGGGAACAAGGAAATGGTAATTGGAAACATTTAGTTCATCACTCCTGGTCCGAAACTGAATTTAAAAGCAGTTCGAAAACCATTGACATGACTTTATCCCCGTATAGCTATAAAATGATAAGAGCTATCGATTTCTACTCTGATATAAAAGCAAAGGTTAATACCAACGAAAATATCACGTGGTTGAATAAAGAGGTCTCAGGAATCACCTCCAATAATACTACAAATCATGCCGTAATAAATTGTGGGGAGCACAGTATTAAAGCAGCGCATGTTTTTGACAGCAGATTACCTCAATCTTTTTTATCAGACACAAAAAGTATAAAACTTAAGCAACATTTTAAGGGCGTGTTCATTGAAACAGAAGACATTTCTTTTTCTCATAACAATTTCACAATAATGGATTTTACCGTAAAACATGGTAAAAGTAGCAGTTTTATGTATGTCCTACCATTATCTAAAAACAAGGCTCTTATTGAATTTACATTTTTCAATTTAAACCTTGTTAATGACTCCGTTTACGACAATGCCATTGAAGATTACATTCTAAACGTTTTAAACATAAAAAATTATAAAACACTTGAAGTTGAAAAGGGTATAATACCAATGACTGATTTCAATTTTAATTCCGATAACACAAAATTTATTACAAAAATTGGAACCGCAGGTGGTTGGGTAAAACCATCTACCGGTTATTCCTTTAAACGTACCGAAACTTTTGTGAAGCGCATTGTCACTCAATTAAAAGAAAATAAAACAATTGACCCTCCAGCTTCCAAATGGAGATATCGCTTATATGATCGTATATTCTTAAACGTTTTGGCCAACGAAAACAACAAAGGAGAATGGATATTCACTAAGTTTTACTCCAAAAACTCAATTCAAATGGTATTTAATTACTTAGATGAACAAACTACAATTTTCCAAGACTTAAAAATTATGTTGTCGCTGTTTTCTATCAGTTTTATAAAAGCATTTTTTCGTGTATTATTCAGATAATAAACGATTCAATAATTCGCGTGTTCTATCACTATTCCAATCTGCAGCACCTGTTTCATCAACTACTATTTTGCCTGTCTTACTTAATATAAAAGTTCTGGGGATACTGGACGTTTCAAATTGAGCCGGAATACTTGACAATGAAGAATGCATTTTAAATTGAAAATCTTTTTTCTTTTTAAACTTTTGGACTGTTGCTATATCCTCGTTGGTAACAAATAGAAACTTTACTTTTCCATTATAATCTTTATACAATTCATCTAAACTCGGCATTTCAGCAATACAAGGTGGACACCAAGTTGCCCAAAAATTAATTAAAACAACCTCACCTTTATAATCCTCAAAATTTATTTTTAAACCATTCTCATTTTGTAATTCCCAATTATAAGTCAGCAGCTTTTCAACTTCCGAATCATCAATTATTGATGGACTAAAAATCGCCACCTTTATAGAATTTAAGGCAACTTGAATTGGACGTCTGGTTTGAGGAATTAACAGAAGAGCTATAAAAATAATAAATAGAATATTACTAATCTGCTTTTTGCCTCCCTTTGGTTTTGACATAATTTCACTTTTATATAGAAGTCAAAATTACAACTATTAACTAAAAAGAAAGCCTCCGTAATCAGAGGCTTTTTACTTATAATGTGCTATGCATTTTGTTTTTTAATAAGGTTTAGCGCAGATCCTTCATGATACCATTCAATTTGAGATTGGTTATACGTATGATTTGCTACAACCGTATCTTTTGAACCATCTAAATGAACCAACTCTAAATTAAGTGGTCTTCCTGCTGCGAATTGATCTAAATCTAAAAAGTTAATCGTATCATCTTCTTGGAATAAATCATAATCGCTCTCATTTGCAAAGGTTAAACCTAACATTCCTTGCTTTTTTAAATTTGTTTCATGAATTCGAGCAAATGATTTTACAATCACAGCTGCAACCCCTAAATGCCTTGGCTCCATAGCTGCGTGCTCCCTTGATGATCCTTCACCATAATTATGATCCCCAACAACAATGGTTTTAATTCCCGCTTTCTTATAAGCTCTTTGCACATCTGGAACACCACCATATTCCCCTGTAAGTTGGTTTTTCACGAAATTGGTTTGCTTATTAAACGCATTGACGGCACCAATTAAACAGTTATTAGAAATATTATCTAAGTGCCCTCTATATCTTAACCATGGACCAGCCATTGAAATATGATCTGTAGTACATTTTCCAAATGCCTTGATTAGTAATTTAGCATTATTAATACTGTTCCCGATAGGCTCAAATGGCGTTAACAACTCTAACCTTTCAGATGTTTCACTAACACTTATTTGTATTCCAGAACCATCTTCCATGGGCTCAACATATCCATTCTCTTTAACTTCAAACCCTTTTGGTGGTAATTCCCATCCAGTTGGCTCATCCAACATAACTTCTTCTCCCTTGTCATTGATTAAAGCATCTTTCAAAGGATTAAAATCGAGCCTTCCTGCAATGGCTATTGCAGCCGTAATTTCCGGTGATGCTACAAAAGCATGAGTATTAGGATTACCATCTGCACGTTTAGCAAAGTTTCTATTGAAAGAATGAACAATACTATTTTTAGGAGCATTTTTAGGATCACTGTAACGCGCCCATTGTCCGATACAAGGACCACAAGCATTAGTGAAAATTGTAGCGTCCAATTTTTCAAAAACACTTAAAATACCATCTCTATCTGCAGTATACCTCACTTGTTCAGATCCTGGGTTAATTCCAAATTCAGCTTTTGTTTTTAATCCTTTATCTAAAGCTTGTTGTGCAATTGAAGCCGCCCTTGAGAGATCTTCATAAGAGGAATTTGTACAAGAACCTATTAAACCCCATTCCACTTTTAACGGCCAATTGTTACTATTTGCTTTTTCAGTCATTTCAGATCCTACTGTCGTCGATAAGTCTGGAGTAAAAGGGCCGTTTAATAGCGGACCTAATTCTGAAAGATTAATTTCTATAACTTGGTCAAAATATTGCTCAGGGTTCTCATATACTTCTGCATCTGCAGTAAGGTAAGTTTTAACTTGATTTGCAGCATCTGCAACATCTTCACGATCTGTTGCTCTTAAATAACGCTCCATTGAATCGTCGTAACCAAAAGTTGAAGTGGTTGCGCCAATCTCTGCTCCCATATTACAAATTGTACCTTTACCAGTACAGGACATTGCTGTTGCTCCAGGTCCAAAATATTCTACTATAGCACCAGTACCTCCTTTTACTGTTAATATTTCGGCCACTTTAAGAATTACATCCTTAGGAGAAGTCCAACCAGATAATTTACCGCTTAGCTTAACTCCAATAAGCTTAGGAAATTTTAGCTCCCATGGCATTCCTGCCATGACATCAACCGCATCAGCTCCTCCAACTCCAATAGCAACCATTCCTAATCCTCCTGCGTTAACAGTATGTGAGTCGGTACCAATCATCATTCCGCCAGGAAAAGCATAATTTTCTAATACCACCTGATGAATTATACCGGCGCCAGGTTTCCAGAATCCAATTCCGTATTTATTAGATACAGAAGCTAAAAAGTCAAAGACCTCACTACTCACATCATTTGCACGTTTTAAATCTTTCGACGCGCCTTCTTTAGCCTGAATTAAGTGATCACAATGCACTGTAGTTGGCACTGCAACCTTAGACTTCCCTGCTTGCATAAATTGCAACAATGCCATTTGCGCAGTTGCATCTTGACACGCAATCCTATCAGGTGAAAAATCGACATAATCTTTTCCTCTTGTAAATGCTTTATTCGCATTCCCGTCCCAGAGATGCGAGTATAAAATCTTTTCTGATAAAGTCAAAGGGTGACCAACAATTTCACGAGCAGTATCTACACGGTTAACCATCTTGGCATACACCTTTTTTATCATATCAATATCAAATGCCATATTTAGTGTTTTTTAGTTTTTTCTCCTTCCAAGATACAAAATTAGAACACTATTAATGCAGGTAAAAAATAGACAATTTTAATACTGTTATAACTGAAACTCATAGTATCAAACTTAAACAAGTTTGGAGCAAAAAAAAGCTCAAGTCAGGGACTTGAGCTTTTTTATATTTATAAAGTAATAAATTACATTACTAGTTCTTTTTGTGAAGGCTTAAACTTAGTTAAAACAATTCCTTCAACAGCTGTTTCATATTCACTCATTGTAGGCGTTCTTCCTAAAATAGTAGATAACACAACAACTGGAGTTGAAGATAATAAAGACTCACCTTTCTTCTCACCAGAATCCTTAACAACACGACCTTGGAATAATCGTGTAGAAGTTGCCATTACAGTATCACCAGGTTCTGCTTTTTCTTGGTTACCCATACAAAGGTTGCAACCAGGACGCTCCAAATACAACATATTTTCATATTTTGTTCGTGCTGCACCTTTAGGATCATTATCGTTAAAAACGAATCCAGAGTATTTCTCTAAGACATCCCAATCACCTTCAGCTTTTAATTCATCAACAATATTATAAGTAGGAGGTGCAACAACTAATGGTGCTTTAAACTCTACTTTACCTTGTTGTGTTTCAATATTTTTTAGCATTTGAGCTAAAATCTGCATATCTCCTTTATGTACCATACAAGAACCAACAAATCCTAAATCAACTTGTTTTGTTCCTCCATAGAAAGATAAAGGTCTAATTGTATCGTGAGTATAACGCTTAGAAACGTCGTCATTATTCACATCTGGATCAGCAATCATTGGCTCTGCAATTTCATCTAAATCAACAACTACCTCTGCGTGATACTTAGCATCTGCATCAGGTTTTAATGCCGATTTTGAACCAGATTTCACTTCTTCTATTCTGTTATTAGCTTTATCAACTAAACCTTGTAACATTTGCTTTTCGTTATCCATACCTTTCTCAATCATGATAAGGATACGATCTCTTGCAATTTCCAATGATTCAATTAATGTTTCATCTTCCGAAATACAAATAGAAGCCTTAGCTTTCATTTCTGCAGTCCAATCTGTAAAAGTAAAGGCTTGATCGGCAGTTAGTGTACCTATGTGAACCTCAATAATTCGACCTTGGAAAACATTTTCTCCACCAAACTGCTTCAACATTTGTTGTTGTGTAGCATGAACAACATCACGGAAATCCATGAAGCTTCTCATATTACCTTTAAATGTAACTTTTACCGATTGTGGAATCGGCATGGTAGCTTCACCAGTAGCTAATGCTAATGCAACCGTACCTGAATCGGCACCAAAAGCAACACCTTTAGACATACGTGTATGCGAATCACCACCAATAATAACATCCCAGTCATCAACAGCAATATCATTTAATACTTTATGAATTACATCGGTCATTGCATGGTATTGACCTTTAGGGTCACGTGCCGTAATTAATCCGAAGTCATTCATAAATTGCATTAATCTTGGAATGTTAGCCTTTGACTTATCATCCCATACAGATGCCGTATGACATCCAGATTGATAACCTGCATCAACAATTGGAGAAACCACAGTAGCGGCCATCATCTCTAATTCTTGAGAAGTCATTAATCCTGTAGTATCTTGAGATCCTACAATATTTACTTCAACACGAACATCAGAACCTGCATGCAATGTTTTACCTGGAGTCGTTCCAACCGCATTCTTATTGAATATTTTTTCTACAGCTGTTAAGCCTTGTCCTTCTATTGAAATTTCTTTAGAAGTTGCATATACTTGAGGCACATCTATACCTAAAGTCTTAGCTGCAAATGTTTGTAATTTTTTACCAAAAACAACAGCATAAGAACCTCCTGCTTTCATAAATTCCATTTTCTGAGGCGTAAATGCCGCTGAAATATCTTTTAAGAAGGTGTCTCCACTATATAATTTCTTTTCTTTAGTATTGATTGTTAAAACGGTACCTGTCTCAATTGAATATTCTTGTTTTAAAACTGGTTCACCATCTGCATCAATAATAGTATTTCCGTTTTCGTCCTTCTGTTTTACCCAGTTTTTAAGATCTAAACCTATACCACCAGTTACACCAACTGTAGTTAAGAATATTGGAGAAATACCGTTTGTACCAGCAATAACAGGTGCAATATTTATAAACGGTACATATGGACTAGCTTGAACACCTGTCCATAATGCTACGTTGTTTACTCCTGACATTCTTGAAGATCCAACGCCCATAGTTCCTTTTTCAGCAACTAACATGACACGTTTATCAGCGTGTTGTTTTTTAAGTGCTAAAAGTTCATTTTGCATGTCTTTATTATGCTCAAACAAACATTGACCGTGTAATTCACGATCTGATCTTGAGTGAGCATCACTACCAGGTGAAAGTAAATCTGTTGAAATATCACCAACTCCAGCAACAAAAGTTACCACTTGAACTTCTTCTTCTAACTCAGGAAGTTTAGTAAAGAACTCTGCCTGCGCATAACTCTCAATAATTTCTTTTGCAATAACACTTCCATCTGCATACGCCTTTTCTAAACGAGCAGTATCAGCTTCATAAAGGAACACCTGTGTTTTCAACACTTTTGCTGCTTCTTTAGCTATATTATCGTCTGTAGTATCTAAAGCTAAATCTAATAACACTTCAATAGAAGGTCCACCTTTCATATGAGATAACTGCTCAAAAGCAAAAGCAGGAGAAATTTCTTCTAATACAGATTCACCAAGGATAATTTCTTTTAAAAATTTAGCCTTAGCACCAGCCGCACTAGTGGTTCCTGGTAATGTATTATAAATGAAAAAATTTAAAGAATCCTTACGGTATTCGTTCTTCTCATCCTTAATTTGAGCAATAATTTCGCTTAATAGCTTAGCATCATCAATTGGTTTAGGGTGAAGCCCAACAGCTTTTCTTTCTTCAATTTCTTTGATGTAATCTTTATAGGTGTTCATACAGTAGTGTTTTCAATTTTACATCGGCGTAGGTAGATTCATCGACAACAATTGAAGCACGAGTTAAATGTTTACATGTTGCAGTAAACAAGCAGTAATAACTCCATAACTGCATTCTCTTTTTATATCGTAGCAATACCCAACGCTTAGCGTAAAAATTTTATAATTTTTAAATTGAGTTTTAAGTGCCGCAAATGTAGTAAATATGAACGAAAGTTAAAAAATATGCAAGAAAAATAACCAAACATTGAATATATTTCAAAATAACACACCGTTTAACCCAAAAATTTAATATTTCTTAAATTTAGGGCGGTGATTTTTATTAAATTATCAATTTTTGATTAAAAAAGACTTTCAATAATCCTACGATCAGAAACACCTTCAGCCTCTGCTTTGTAGTTTTTAATAATTCTATGTCTCAAAATCCCTTCTGAAACAGCTTGGATATCTTCAATATCTGGAGAGAATTTACCATTTATTGCTGCATGAGTTTTAGCAGCTAAAATTAGATTTTGAGAAGCTCTTGGTCCAGCACCCCAATCTACATATTCCTTTACCAAAGGCGATGCTTCGGTAGAATTAGGCCTGGTTTTTCCAACCATTGAAACAGCGTATTCAATAACATTGTCTGCAACTGGAATACGTCTAATTACTTGTTGGTAGTTAATAATTTCATCAGCCGTAAATAAAGCATTTACCGTTTGTTGCTGATCTGTTGTAGTTGCTTTAACCACATCTACTTCTTCCTGAAACGATGGATACTCTAAGTTAATAGCAAACATAAAACGGTCTAACTGGGCTTCAGGTAACGGATAAGTTCCTTCTTGCTCAATAGGGTTTTGAGTTGCTAATACAAAATACGGTAAACTTAGTTTGTAATGGTGACCTGCAACCGTTACCGCTCTCTCTTGCATGGCTTCTAAAAGTGCTGCTTGAGTTTTTGGTGGAGTACGGTTAATTTCGTCAGCCAAAATAATATTTGAAAATATTGGCCCTTTAATAAATTTGAAGTGTCTACTCTCATCTAAAATTTCACTACCTAAGATATCACTTGGCATTAAATCTGGAGTAAACTGAATACGTTTAAAATCTAGTCCAAGAGCTTGGGAAATTGTATTTACCATCAATGTTTTTGCCAATCCGGGCACACCTATTAATAAGGCATGACCACCTGAAAATATTGAAATTAAAATCTGATTTACGACTTCGTCTTGACCAATAATTACTTTGGCTACTTCAGATTTTAAGGCATTATATTTTTTAACAAATTGCTCAACGGCAGCTACATCAGACATATTATTTTTCGCTTTTTAACCAATTACTTTTATACTCACAATCTCTGTATTCGCCATTAATCTTAATATAGGTATCCTTAATTTTTTCGTCCTGCCATTCTTCAATCGCCTCAAATTGTTTATCCTGTTCGGCTAAGGATTTAATCTTTAAATAATCACGAGCAAAGTTTGCTTCATGTTCATCAATTCTATCCGTTACCGTTAAGATTTTAAACTTAACTCTATTTACACGATCCTCATCTTGAAATACCAAACTTACTTCCCCATCTTTAAGGTTTTCTATTTGAGTATATAATTCTGGATCCATTTTAGTCAACTCAAAGCTATAATCCTGCGTTCTTGGATTAATTAATTGCCCACCATCGTTACGTGTTTCTTTTTCATCACTTGATTCACGTGCAGCATCAGCAAAGGTTATATTTCCTTCTACAATGTTTTTACGAATTTCATTAATTTCTTCCTTCGCTTTTTTAATACTTTCAGACGTAATAGCTGGTCTCAATAAAATATGTCTTACATCATATTCTTGACCTCTAATTTTTTCTAAGAAAATAATATGATATCCAAAATCTGTTTCAAAAGGATCTGAAATTTCACCTTCTTCTAAAGAAAAAGCGACATCTCTAAACTCCTTAACCATCTGAGGTCGTTTACGGTTTAGTGTATATTTTCCACCGGTTTTCTTTGAAGCAACATCATCAGTATACAAAACAGCTTTAGAGGTAAAACTCGCACCGTTTTCTATAACATCTGCCTTAAAACCTTTAAGTCTATCAATTACCTTTTGGCGTTCAACATCTGTTACTTCTGGAATGATTACGATTTGTGCAACCTTTAATTCTGTTCCAAATACAGGAGGATCTTCTTTTAGCTCTCTGTTAAAATAGCCTCTAACTTCTTCTGGAGTGACCTCTACATTTTCTACAATTTTACGTTGCATTTCAAGAGCCAATTTTCCGTTTTTATTAATTTCGAACATCTCATCTCTTAAACTCTGCTCAGTATCTTTGTTATAGAATTTCAACAGTTCTGCCATTGAACCTGTTTCTTCTAAAAAGGCAGCTATTTGTTGATCAATAGTAGATCTTATTTCTAACTCGTTAATTACTATACTATCTTGGATCGCGTGATGCGTATACAATCTATCCTCAAGTAGTTTACCAAATAATTCACATCTTGTAATATCGGCGGTTGATACACCTCTTGCTTGAAGCTGAATAAACTCTTTGTCTACATCTGAATCTAAAACCACGTAATCACCAACCACGGCAACGACTCCATCTACTTTAGTTCTATTTGAAGTCTTAACAGTATCAACTACTTTTTCTTCTACTTTATCTTCAATAATCTCTTGCGCATTAAGAGACATAGCCCCCATCCCTATGGCAAATGCCATTAGTAATTTCATATTAGTTGTAAATTTCAAATTGATTATTTTTAATTGCATCCTTTGTAATATCCTTTTCAAGTTGTCTTATCAACTCCAATTTTCTTTTGTTAATTACAATCTGCTCTATAGTTGGTTTTACGTATTGTAACGGCGCTTGCGAATTGGCAAAAAGCACGTCATTAATTTTAATCAAATATAGGTCTATTGAATCTTTGAGTTGTAAAAAATTAGATTTTTTTAACAGTTCTTTTTGGTTTTGTTCTGTAATGACAGAAATTTTATTTTTGACCTGATTATATTTCACCCAAGACGAATCGTTTAAAGTAAAGGATTTAAACTGTAATGATATGGAGTCGAGATAAGTTCTATCGTCTTCTTTAAAGGATTTAAATCTCTTTTCGACCTCCTTTACGTTGGTTGCATTTAATGCCAATTGAACAAATCTAAACTGAATTAATTCTTCGTTTATTTTGAATGATTCGCTATTATTTTCATACACCTGAAGCATTTCTTCTTCGGTGACTTCATCCTTAATATTTTTTTGAACCAATGCATCTAAATAGGCATTTGTCAATAAATCTGTACGGTATTGATTTACCAATTTATCAAACTCTATTCTGTTGCGTTCAGGTAAATTTACCTCAGCACCTTGCAGTAACAATTGGTTACTTGCCCATTTATTAATAAACGTAGTTACAATACTCAAACTATCTTCCTGACTTGACTCAAATGGCACTAAGCCTTTTAAGTCTGACTTATAAAGATAGGTTTCATTCACGCGAGCAACAGCATCAACCTCATCTTTCGGTTGAAAATAATCACACGATTGAATACTGAAAAGCAGTATAAAAATGGATACTATTTTTATTGTTTTTTGCACTAATTAAGTACTTGAGTTTTTACGTTTTTTAAAGCAGTTTCATTTACTTTAATTTCACTTTTAGCCTTTAAATCATTTATCCAATTAGTTTCAATACTATTTTGATAATCACTTATTGCTTTTCCTTTTGCTTCTTCAAAAGATTTTGGGCCTTTTGGCATAACTTCGTTTATAACAATCACTTGATACGAGTCATTATAACTATAAATTTTAGACACTCCTTTTTTAAGTTCTAATTTTTCTGGTAAAGATGGATGATTCGTTTCAAATACATTTTTAGAAACAATTACCTTTTGTTCTTTTCCAGTGTTTAAATCTGCATTTATAACGTCTATAGCTTCTCCTTTATTGAGTCTTGCAACAACCTCTTTTAAATCCGATTTTTTCGCTCCTGAAAAGATTACGGCATCAACCCTGTCTTCCCAAACATAGTTATTTTTATTTGCTAAATAGTAATTTTTAAGTCCTACAGTATCTGTAACCGCTTTTTGCCAAACTTGATCTTCCATTAAATCAAATAACAATAAGCCATCTTGATATTCTTTAAGCACAGCTGCAAATTCGGCATTAGTTTCTGCTAAATGTGATTCGTGATATGAAATTACGCTATTATTACTATAAGTTTCAAATTGACCTTTCACCAAATCGGTAAAATCTAATTTTTTGCCTTGAAATCCTCTTTGTGTTTTCTGCAAATGTTTTCCAAAATCTGCACTTGTATAGGTTGTATCGGCAAAATTAAAAAGCACAAGATTGTCTTTAAAGCTCTCAGGTATTTTCCAACCTCTATTGAAATAAGTATCGTTTAATATTGAATTAAAGTAGTCTAAAGTTGAAGCATTACTCTTAAAATCATATTTCTTTTTTAAATCTTGAGCCAAAGCATTATTAATCAATTTTGAGCGATCATCTCTTTTAATCTTAGCTTCTAATTCTGGCTTCATTTCTTCAAAAGACCTAATTGGCTTTTTTCTAATTAACCTTATGATGTGCCACCCATAATCTGTTCTGATAGGATGAGACACTTCACCTTCATTATTTAAAGCAAATGCAGCTTCTTCAAACTCTGTTGAGCTTAATTGTCCACTTGAAAATGGTTTTAAAGCACCTCCTTTTTTAGAAGAACTTAAATCATCAGAAAATTGAGCTGCAAGAGCTTCAAACTTTTCGCCTTGTTCAATTCTTTGATAAATTTCGTTTATTCGTTTTTCAGGATTTATGGCATTGTCCTTTTGTTTATTAGACACCATAATATGAGCAACTGTAACCTCTCCTCTATTTTTTCGCTTTGCGTTAACTTTTAAAACATGGTAACCAAAACGGGTTCTAAAGGGTTGAGAAATTTCACCAACCGGAGTGTTATAAGCTACAGTTTCAAAATCATAAACCATTTTAAAAGCTGTAAAATAGCCCAGATCCTCTGCAAATATTGTTTTACCATTATGCACGCTTTTCTGTAATTTATCAAAGCCTTCTGCTTCAAACTTATTTCTCAAACCTAAAATTTGATTGTAAACCTGAGTTGTATCTTTAAGGTCGGCATCAAATTTCACCAAAACATGACTTACATCAACGTCATAATTTAACCGCTCGTAAGCCTCTTTCACCAAACTATAAGTCACGCGGCTTTCAGACATATAATTTTTTGTCAATTGTGCTTTATAATTTCTAAACTCTCTTTTGTAAGTAGGTTTCTGATCGTAATCCAATTGTTTCGCTTCTTTAATTTTAAGCTGATAATTGACATACATATCTAGGTATTTATCAATTTCCTTTTGAGAGTCATCTTTTACTAAATCTAAGTTTTTATTATACACTCTTAAAAACTCGGACACTTTAAATGGCTCATCATCAATCCAAAACAAAATTTCGTCTTTTGAATTTTGAGCATAAAAAAGTTGGGTAAAAGCTATAAAACAAAGGGTTATGATGTATTTAATTTTCATAAGTAAATTTGATTGTCAATGAGCAAAAATAACATAATTCAATTATAAAACAATGTATGAAATTTAGCTTAAAAAAATGAAGTACTATCATGAGTTTAGGATACATTAAAATCGTAATTCAAGTTATTTAAATTCAAAAACCAATTCTCCTCTAACATTATCTCTCGTTCTAATAATTAATTTATACTTTTATTAAACAACATAAAGCAAATCAGTAGATTGCACTGATTTTAAAATTAAAAATGAAAAGACTAAAACTAATTTGGGACTTTCGTGGTCCTGATGCTAAAAAAATAGCAGAGCATCATATTATTCATTTAAAAGAATATATTTCTGCAGAACAATTACACTTGAACATTACCGGTTTGGAAGTTGTGAACGATGTGCACTCCCTTGCTTTTATGGTTGTGGAAGAGCAAGAAATGAAACCCGTTAGAGACGCATTAAAACCTCATCGAGGACAGATTTATAAGAGCTAATGACTATTATTTGGCAAATATCTAATGTACATTTTAAAGGAAAGTCCTTGATTACAGGCACACTCTTAAGAGATTCGCCGTACATGCACTTAAAGGCCATTAATAGTTTCAAAAATGTATTTAAATTACTTCAAACCTATTTCATCTCTCCTTATGCCTTAAAAGACATAAGGCTAAAAATAGATAATGAGTATTTCTCTACTTCTACCAATAAAAAAGGAAGTTTTTCAATTGTTGTCAATAAGGCAAATGTTACTGATATAAAACTATTTTCAAAATCAAGTGAAATAGAATTACCCAGCATTCAAACATATCCAAGGACATTTCCTATGACATCATCTAAATACGATGTGATTTCGGATATTGATGACACCATAATGGTATCCTACACTGCCGATTTTTTTAAACGTATTAGCACACTTGCCTTTGTATCGCCTTTAAACAGAAAGGTTATTGGATTTACCCAAGCCCTATTAAAACATTTTGAGTCTCAAAACGCAAGAGTATTTTATGTCTCTAAAAGCGAGCGGAATTTATTTAATCATATTTCTGTTTTTATCAGCACTTATAATTTACCAAAAGGTGTTTTAAATCTAACGCCTTATTTAAAGCTGCATCAATTATTAGATCCTAAAAAAGGGAAAGATTATAAAACCAATCATATTAGATTTATAATTGAAAATTCTCCTGACAAAAAATTTGTATTGATAGGAGACGATTCACAACGGGATATGGATGTTTACACCTCCATAGCAAAACAATTTAAACCCTACATTGTCAAAATTTACATAAGGCAAACTAAACGGAAATCATTTTTTAAAAATGAAGATAAATGGAATAAACTTTTGGCAACTGGAGTACCATCACTTTACTTTAACGAAGAGGATGATTTAACCGAAGAGATAAAATCATTTTCAAACCTAATATCCAATTTAATATGAAATTACTATTTGTTGTAAATCCTATTTCAGGAGGCGTGAATAAAGAGCCTTTTCTTAAACAAGCAAAAAAATTATGCCATAATATGGGTATTGATTTTTCTATTTTTAAAACGACTGGTAAAAATGACGTCATAGAATTAAAAGCTGTTTTAGACCAATATCAACCGGACAAAGTAGCTTCGGTTGGAGGCGACGGAACCACGCTTTTTACAAGTGAAGTTTTACTCGGCAGTAATTATCCAATGGGAATCATTCCTTTAGGTTCGGCAAACGGAATGGCGGCAGAGCTCTATGTTAACCCAGTTCCATTGGAGGCTCTGAAGGAATTAATAATGTCTGAGGTCGTAAAAGGAATGGATATGCTCAAGGTAAATGATAAGCATTATACCATTCATATTGGTGATGTAGGTTTGAACGCCAATATTGTAGATGACTACGACAAAGACCCAAATCGAGGTATGGCAACATACGCCAAGTATTTTACCGAAAGGCTTCAGGTGCAAAAAGCATTTAAAGGCACCATAGTTGCCAACGGAGAAACGGTCGAAAAGGAAGGAGTCATGTTTGCTATTTGTAATTCGCGCAAATACGGTACCGGTGTGCCTCTAAATTTAAATGGTAATCCAATGGATGGCCAATTTGAAATAGTAGTCGTTGAAAAAATAGATGCCCTTTCTTTGATAAAAGCAGGACTATCTAAATTAGATGATAAATTTATAGACACCGAAAACGCAATGGTTATCACTACAAATGAAGCTCAAATCACTTTTGAAGAACCAAGATTGCTACAACTTGATGGTGAAGTTATTGGCATGCACAAAACTGTAGATGTAAAACTATTAAAAGGTGCCGTTAATTTAATTACGAGCTATAAAAACCTAAATATTAAATCTTAGAAATAATACTCCATTATAAACTGTAATCGCACATCATCACCTGATGAGCCAAATTCATCTGTTCTATAGCCATAGATTCCTTCGAATGCAAAATTAAGTTCTGGCAACAAATGCCAATACAAGTTTGCACTTGCATATGAGCCTGTTATCAAACTATCTTGAGGTATTTCTAACGGATTACCTAAATGCACATAGCCATACACTAAAGTCGAGCTCAGTTTGCTTTGGTTGCCCTCGGCAAACTTTAATTTATTTCCCCAATAATATTGATAGGACACATAACCGCCATAGGTATTAACTGTTTCAATGCCACCTTGCAAATTTGGAACTGCATCCCATCCGCCTCCGCCAAACGACACCAAATACCTTGCGATCCCAGAACCTGCGGCTGCTTGCCAGATAAATTTATCTACACCATTAGGTAATATCGACCCCGAAAGATTAATACCCCCTCCAAACACAGTATTGGTATCTTCGTCTTCATTTCTGAACTCAATTAAACGCGCAACGGCACCAAATTGAAAATGTCCCCTCGCCCAATTTCTGCGGTAATGTGCTATAAGATCAGGATACGATTGATTTGCGGGCTGGATAAATTCATCAATTTCTAAATACCTGCTAAAATCTTCAGTAGGTTTTTCTACAGAAACCATAATTGAATTCTGATTACTTAAATCAAATCTGTATGATATTTGAGCGCTTCTCACCCAAATTCCAGTTGCTGGCCCATCAAAATCGGTAATATTGGGCCAAGAATCTACATCTGTAAACGCGGACCATGATTGACCAATTCTAAAATTTTTCATCGTAATATAAGCATGTCTAAGCCTAAAGCCTCCTCCACCATTACCATAAAAATCACCTTCAATATAGCCAACAATTGGTCCTAACTTTTCAGTCTGCAATACAGAGCCCAAAGCAATTCTGGATTGATACAAATCTGCACTATATTGTGCATCACTTGCTACACTATCACGAGCCGTTGGGATAGATGGTAAATTTACTGCAGACTCATTTGGTATACCTTTAAAATCAACAAAACCACTCACTTTCACATTTCCTTTCACATAAACTGTAGATTTAGGTTTTCCATTTAATGAGTCTTTAGAATTAATTCTAAGCAATTGGGCTTGACTAGAAAATATAAAACAGAAAAGGAATAAAACTAGAAAATATTTCATATTTATAGATTGATTGGTAATAACTGAACTAATTGATTTTGAATTAAATATAATAAAACATATTACATAATTGTATTAAGACTTTGCTAACATTTTCAAAACATTTCATTACTTTAAGTGAACCAATTAAAACACGCACAAAATGAAACAACTATTGTTATTATGTTTAGCTGTTACTTTTACCACTGTAGCTTGTAAAGAAAATAAGAAAACAAAATGCCCTAATGGCGTTTCTGCAACTGTAAAGGACATGAAAGGATTAGATGGCTGCTCTTGGATTTTTGAATTGGAAGACGGTACAAATGTTCAACCGTTTAATTTGGATGAATTTGAATTTCATTTTGAAGATCTACAAAAGATTGTGGTCAGCTACACTGAAGACAAGGGAATGGCAGGGATTTGTATGATGGGACCAATGGTAAGAGTATCATGCATAGACAAACAATAATTCTCTATAGATACAACATAAAAAAGCCTCATATAACTATGAGGCTTTTTTTTGAATTTATAATGTAAATTATCTCGAGTAATTAGGAGATTCTTTTGTAATTGTAACATCATGAGGATGACTTTCATTGATTCCAGAAGCAGTAATTTTCACAAATCTACCAGTCTCTTTTAAAGTTTCAACATCCTTTGCACCACAGTACCCCATTCCAGCTCTTAATCCGCCGATAAATTGGTGAATGCTTTCAAACAAATCACCTTTGTAAGGCACTCTACCCACAATTCCTTCAGGAACAAGTTTCTTAATATCATCTTCAACATCTTGAAAATACCTGTCTTTACTACCTTGTTTCATAGCTTCAACAGAGCCCATCCCTCTATATGATTTAAACTTTCGTCCTTCGTAAATAATAGTTTCTCCTGGAGATTCTTTTGTACCTGCAAGTAATGAACCTAACATCACACAATCGGCCCCAGCAGCAATAGCTTTAGGAATATCTCCTGTATATCTAATTCCACCATCGGCAATAACCGGTATCCCAGATCCCTTAATTGCTTCTGCGACTTCCAATACTGCAGAAAATTGTGGAAAACCAACACCAGCAACAACTCGAGTTGTACAAATAGACCCTGGACCAATACCAACTTTTACAGCATCTGCACCAGCTTCAACCAAATATTTAGCAGCTGCACCTGTTGCAATATTTCCTACTATCACATCTAAATCAGGAAATTGAGATTTTATAGTTTTTAATACATTAACCACACCTTTAGTATGCCCATGAGCCGTGTCAATAATAACTGCATCAACACCAGATTTCACCAAAGCTTGCGCTCTTTCAACAGCATCACCAGTAACACCCAATGCAGCAGCAACTCTCAATCTACCATAGGTATCTTTATTTGCTATTGGTTTTTGAGTTAATTTAGTAATATCCCTGAAGGTAATAAGACCAACTAATTTGTTATTAGCATCCACTACTGGTAATTTTTCAATTTTATTTTTTTGCAAAATAACCTCAGCATCTTTTAAAGATGTTCCTTCAGCTGCAGTTACTAAATTATTATCGGTCATTACTTCTATTATAGGACGATCGTCATTTCTTTCAAAACGCAAATCCCTATTAGTCACAATCCCTTTTAACAATCCGTTTTCATCCACAATTGGAATACCTCCAATTTTGTGCTCGGCCATATTTTGCTTTGCATCTGCAACAATTGCAGATAAAGGCAAAGTTACAGGATCGATAATCATACCACTTTCAGCTCGCTTCACTTTTCTAACCTCGTTCGCCTGAGCAGCGATAGTCATATTTTTGTGAAGCACACCAATGCCTCCTTCTCTTGCAATAGCAATTGCCATTGCACTTTCTGTTACTGTATCCATAGCAGCAGAGACAATAGGAACATTAATAGTAATGTTTTTCGTGAATTTTGATTGAATGCTAACTTCTCTTGGAAGAACTTCAGAGAAAGCTGGTACTAAAAGTACATCATCGTAAGTAAGACCTTCACCTACAATTTTATTTTGATGTGATATCATGAGCAATTAAGATTTAATTGCGTGCAAAGATACTAATTCTAAATGGAAATAACTTGTATTATTATGGAATAGTTTGGATCTGAATAATTACCTATATACTAAAATTTGGGGCAACGTTTACAATTGGTTTTCCCCTTCTTTTTATACTTCTTACAGCATTTCTTCTTTTTATCGCAACATGAAGTGCTACATTGAAATTGTGGACGGTCTAAAAGAACAACTGAATTCATTAATTGGCTTAATCTATTTTTAATTAATCTAAATAAAGCGCAAAATTAAAAATATAGCGCATATAAATGCGCTATTAATTGTTAAATTTTCAACCGACTATTCGTCTTTATTTAAGTTAATTTCAAGAATATCTCTATCAAATAAGTACACCCCAGATTTATCATCACCAATAATATTTAGTTTGTCTAACAGGGTGCGAGCGAGGGCCTCTTCTTCTAATTGCTCGGTAACATACCATTGCATAAAGTTATGTACATTATAATCTTTATGTTTTAAACACTCATAAATAATCTCATTAATATGCTGAGTCACGGTCTCTTCACTATTTAAAAATGTACTAAAAAGCTCCGAAAGACCTGAAAATTCTAATTTTGGTTGGGCGAGAGAAGGAATAATGGTACGACCACCTCTTTCGTTTACAAACTTGACCAATTTGGTCATATGCATTCGTTCTTCCTCTGATTGATTATAAAAAAAATCGGCTACTCCATTATAACCATTACAATCTGCCCAAGATGCCATAGCCAAATATTGCATTGAAGCTAAAGCTTCATATTTCACTTGTTCGTTAAGAAGTTTTTCAATTATTGCAATCATATATTCTAATTTTTAATCCAATATACTTATTCTTTTGTAAACTAAGTACGGATTTTAAATTAGGATAGTAGTAAAAGTAATCCTTCTTACTTAATGGTAGGTATTAAAAATTTTACTGGCTTCGTTATAAGCGCTTTCAAAACTAAAAGCATTTAGGTCATTCCTTTTTTGGGTTGTAAAATAAGAAAGTAATTTTTCTGTAGGCATATTTCCGGTAAGCTCGTCTTTAGCCATTGGGCATCCACCAAACCCCTGTATAGCACCGTCAAACCTTAAACAACCGGCTTTATATGCGGCGTCTACCTTTTCATGCCAAGTTGAAGGCGTAGTATGCAAATGAGCCCCAAATTCAATTTTAGGGTATTTGGGAATTAAATTTGAAAACAAGTAATTTATAGTTTCCGGATCTGAAGTTCCAACGGTATCACTAAGGGATAAAATTTTAACTCCCATTTGAGCTAATCGTTCGGTCCATTCGCCTACTATCTCAACATCCCAAGGGTCTCCATAAGGATTACCAAAGCCCATTGACAAATAGGCCACCACTTCTTTACCATTTTTATCGGCCAAATTCAATATTTCCTGTAAAAGCTCAACTGATTGACTAATGGTTTTATGCGTATTACGCATTTGAAAATTCTCTGAAATAGAAAACGGATACCCCAAGTATTTAATTTCAGTGTGTTCACAAGCAGATTGAGCACCTCTTAGATTAGCTATAATGGCTAACAGCTTACTTTTAGTGTTCGATAAATCTAATTGCGATAACACTTCTGCTGTATCTACCATTTGAGGAATTGCTCTCGGAGATACAAAACTCCCAAAATCTATACTATCAAAACCAACTCGCAATAATGATTGGATGTACTGTACCTTTTTCTCCGTCGGAATAAATTCCTTTATTCCTTGCATGGCATCACGCGGGCACTCAATGATTTTGACTTTAGAAGACATGGGTGTGTTAATTTGGATTCAAAAGTAATGATTTTAGCTAGAAAAAAGAACATGAATTTATCTCCTACCAACTCGTAACCACAACCCGCTAAATATCAGCTCATTAAAAACCTGTTTAATTATTGGCTTAATTTAAATTATGAAGCTCAAAAATCACATAACACATAAGTCAACAATCAACCAACCCCCTGATTATCAATAATTAATTTCCTTTTTTTTAATTGAAGCCGTAAGTATTTTTCTTCAAAACCGACTGCTTAAAAAAACCACACTATGAAAACAATTACTTCTCGATTTTATTACCTATTTATTCTCACTCTTTTTACAGCCTCAATTGCCCACTCCCAATCATCAGCAATTTATGATATCAGCTTTCAAAGCTCATGGAATTCAACAGATCACGGAACCGTTCCTGGTAACGCCCATTGGTCAAATTTAGTTGGAGCAACTCATAACGCATCAATTAGATTATTAGAAATGGGACAGCTGGCATCACCAGGAATTAAAAGCGTTGCTGAAGCGGGCGTTAACACTAACTTATTTAACGAAGTTTCAGATTATATTAGTGACGGAGATGCAGACCAATGGTTACAACAAGGGTTTTCGCCTTTTGCCGCTATTAGCTCGGCGACTCTAGAAGATGTAACAGTTTCTGAAGATTTTCCTCTTTTAAGTTTAGTATCAATGATTGCTCCGAGCCCAGATTGGATAATCGCCATTAATAGTTTCAATCTAAGGGATGGAGATTCATGGAAAGACAATATATCTATTGATTTGTTTGCTTATGATGCAGGAACCGATAGCGGGACAGATTATACATCAAGCAACCTTATCACCGATCCTTTTGAACCTATTAGTAGTTTAATTAATGTTGCGCCATTTGGAAGTGAAAAAATGGGAACCTTAACCATTACTTTAGTGAGCACAACTCTAGGTATAAATCAAAGTGATGTCGAACAAACTTTAATCTATCCAAACCCGGCAAAAAATGAATTAGCGATAACAGCTCACCAAGCCAATCCCATCGAAAACATTGCCTTATATGATGTTTTAGGGAAGAAAATCCTTCAAAAAAATAGTAACTCAACATCAATTTCAAATGTTGAATTAGACATTTCAAACTTAAATCAAGGCATTTATATATTAAAAGTAGATTTTACTAACGGAAATTCTATCAATAGGAAAATTATTAAACAGTAGAGCTAAAGCTTTATTGCTTTTGCAATAGAGCTTTATTTATTTGTTTTATCAAAGCCGGACCTTCATAAATAAAGCCAGTGTAAAGCTGAACTAAATCGGCTCCTGCTTCTATTTTTTCTAAAGCATCATTTGCACTATGAACTCCACCTACTCCAATAATTGGAAAAGCCTTGTTACTCTTTTTAGCCAAATACGCAATTACCTTTGTACTTTTATCTTTTATAGGTAATCCACTTAATCCGCCATTTCCAATTTCATCTAATTGAGCTTTTGAAGCCTTAAGACCTTCTCTTGACACCGATGTATTTGAAGCGATTACCCCTTGCAATTTAGTTTTAGCAACCAACTCGATGATTTCATCCAATTGAATTTCGTTTAAATCAGGAGCAATTTTAAGTAGAATAGGTTTTTGAGTTTCAAATTGTCTGTTAGCGTTTTGAGTTGCTCCAATCAATTCTTCCAAATAATCTTTATCCGTTAGTTTAGCATGGCTTCCTACATTTGGACAACTTACGTTCAATACAAAATAATCTACATAAGGATGTAATGCATTAAAACAATCTAAATAATCTTTAGTATATCCTTCTGGGGCAGTATCTGTGTTTTTACCAATATTACCGCCTATTATAATCTGTTTTTTATTCTTTTTTAGCTTTTCAATAGCAGCTTCAACACCTTCATTATTGAATCCCATTCTATTAATAATTGCATTATCGGCTTTCAACCGAAACAATCTTTTTTTAGGATTTCCAACTTGTCCTCTTGGTGTTACAGTTCCTATTTCAACAAAGCCAAATCCAAAATTTCCAAGTTCATTAAAAAGCACTGCATTTTTATCAAAACCAGCAGCAAGACCAACAGGGTTTTTAAACTTAAGTCCAAATACTTCTCGTTCTAACCTCTTGTCATTAACCTGAAACAAACCTCTAATAATAGCAGGAACTAAAGGGATTTTATGAATAAAACTAATTGTTTTAAAAGTGAAATGATGTACTTTTTCTGGGTCAAATTGAAATAATACACTTCGGATTAAAGCCTTATACATAGAAATAATATTTAGTGCAAAAATACTATTCATTTGTGATATTTGCCATGTTTCCATTTGAAATTAATGGTTACTTTTACAAACCTAAAATTTTATACAAATGCAACACATTATAGACCGATTTATTGGCTATGTAAAAATAGACACAGAATCAGATCCAAAATCAGACACAACACCAAGTACAGCCAAGCAATGGGATTTAGCAAATAAGTTGGTAGAAGAGCTTAAAGCTATAGGTATGGAAGATGTTACTATAGATGAGCACGCCTATATTATGGCCACTTTACCCAGTAATGTAGACCACCATGTGCCAACTATTGGATTTGTATCTCATTTTGACACTACTCCAGATTTTACTGGAGCAAATGTAAATCCACAAATCATAGAAAACTATGATGGTAAAGACATTATTCTTAATAAGGAACAAAATATTGTATTGTCTCCAGACTATTTTGAAGACTTACTTTTATATAAGGGCCAGACCTTAATTACAACAGATGGTACGACGCTTTTAGGAGCAGATGACAAAGCCGGTATTTGCGAAATTGTTTCTGCCATGGAATATTTAATCCAACATCCAGAAATTAAACATGGACCAATTAGAGTTGGATTTACACCAGATGAAGAAATTGGTAGAGGCGCACATAAGTTTGATGTTAAAAAATTTAATGCTGATTGGGCTTACACTATGGATGGAAGTCAAATTGGGGAGTTGGAATATGAGAACTTTAATGCAGCTGGAGCGGTTGTAACTGTAAAAGGAAAAATTGTACATCCTGGTTATGCTAAAGGAAAATTAATAAACTCAATGTATATAGCTACTGAGTTTATTAATGGACTATCAAGAAATGAAACTCCAGAGACAACTGAAGGCTACGAAGGTTTTTTCCATTTATGTGATATGAAAGGTGAAGTTGAAGAAACAACACTGCAATATATCATTAGAGATCACGACAGAACTTTGTTTGAAGAGCGAAAAGTGACTATGCAAAATTTGGTTGACCAATTAAATACTAAATTTGGAAAAGGCACGGTTTCTATTGAAATTAAAGATCAATACTTTAATATGAAAGAAAAGGTTGAGCCTGTAATGCATATCGTAGATCTTGCAGAAGACGCTATGAAAGCATTAAATATTAAACCACTAATAAAAGCTATTAGAGGTGGTACAGACGGTTCTCAATTAAGTTATATGGGATTACCTTGTCCAAATATTTTTGCCGGTGGACATAACTTCCATGGACGTTATGAATATGTGCCTGTAGAAAGTATCCTTAAAGCTACCGAAGTTATTTGCAAAATTGCAGAATTAACAGCGTCTAAGTATGACAAATAAATAATATAGTATGAAAAAAGCGACCTCTGTTGAAGAATACATCGAAATCAATGCGCATTGGGCAGAAGCCTTAATTTTGCTTCGTGAAGTTATTTTGCAAACTGAATTAGAAGAAACCTTAAAATGGAGCGCGCCAGTATATACTTTAAACTCTAAAAACGTGATGGGTTTTGGTGCCTTTAAAAACCATTTTGCTATTTGGTTTTTTAATGGTGTTTTCCTTAAAGATGAAGCTAAGCTATTAGTAAATGCTCAAGAAGGAAAAACCCAAGCGTTGATGCAAATGCGTTTTAATTCTATAGGCGACATAAATGTAGCTCAAGTAAAAAGTTACGTAAATGAAGCTATAGAAAATCAGAAGTTGGGTAAAGTTGTAAAACCAAATCGAACTAAAAAAACGTTAGAATTACCCATTGAATTAATTACTGTATTTAAATCTAATACAGAGCTTGAAACTTGTTTTATGGCTTTAACACCAGGAAAACAAAGAGAATATGCTGAGCACATCTCCTCAGCTAAACGAGAGGCTACAAAAATGGGGAGACTGAAAAAAATTACTCCAATGATTCTCGCTGGCAAGGGCCTTTATGATAAATACAAAAATTGTTAAATAAAAAAACCACTTCAATTTGAAGTGGTTTTTTTTTATAAAATATGTAAAGACCTATTTAGCAGGAGTGTTTAACCTTTGGCTACTTTCCATTGAAATTGCATTACGGTCAAATTTTATTTTACCCGCAAGTGTTTCAATAACACAGCTACCGTCTTTATCATTAAGCTCGACAATTTTACCATGCATTCCGCTTTTGGTAATAACGCGATCTCCTTTTTTTATTTCGTTAGCAAACTTTTTTTCCTTTTTAGCACGTTTCATTTGAGGCGCAATCATAAAGAAATACACCACAACAAACATTGCTATAAAAGGTAAAAAAGAACTTAATCCTTCGCTCATCTAATTATTGTTTTTTAAATGAAGCTGGCTGTCCTTTTGCAGGAGCATTAGGGTCTTTTTCAACAAAAGCCTTAATTTTTACAGTTTCAGATCCTTTTTCAGTATTAGTAGTCAAGGTTACAGTTTTTTGAACTTGGTTTTGACCTTTACCGTTAAACTTTACAGTGAACTTAGAAGACTCTCCAGGAGCTAAAGGCTCTTTACTATAATCTGAAGGTACTGTACATCCACAAGTACTTTTAATATTACTTACTACTAAAGGAGCTTTTCCTGTGTTAGTATAAGTGAAAACAGTTTCTACTGGAGTTCCTTGCTTGATTGTTCCAAAATCATGTTCCTTTTCATCAAACGAGATAACAGGGAATTCAGAAGACGATGCATCTCTTTCTGCTGCCGCTGCTACTTTAGTTTCATCAACCTTTTGTGTTGCATCATCTTTACAAGAAGTAAATGCGATTAAACAAAAAGCACTTAATCCTAAGATTACTTTTTTCATGGCGTAATTTTTTTTAGTTATTATTAAATTCGATTATTTGAGGGGCTAAATGTAGTAATTATTTCTACAAGTATAAAATTTTTATGCTTCTCTTAATAGACTAAGTCTTATTACATAAGGCCTCGACCAATTTTATTTAGCTTATTATCTTCCTTATATTCTTTAACCAATTTATCTAAAATACCATTGATAAAAATACTACTCTTTGGGGTAGAATATTCTTTGGCAATTTCTAAATATTCGTTTATGGTAACCTTTACGGGTATTGAACTAAAGTAAAGAAACTCACTTATTGCCATACGCATTAACACGGCATCTATACTTGTGATTCGCTCAGAATCCCAGTTCTTTGTTTTACTAGAAATTTCTTCATTTAGCTTACTTCCGTTTAAAAGGGTTTTTCTAAATAAAGTAACTGCAAACTCTTTATCCTCTTCATCTTTATATAAATCCGGAACAAAATGAGTTTCAGGAGAACTTGGTTTTACCTTTTTCAAAAGCTTTAACATGGCCGTATTTACCACAGGTAAATCATCAATCCAAGTTAAATTCTTGTCTTCAATGTATTCGTATAACTTTTCGTTAGGAGCAATAATCTTTGAAAAGATTTCAACTACTAATTGCTTATCCAAGTTGAAATTAGAATCTGGATTCGCCATATACTCTGCATATACATCACTTTCGATAATAGCTTTATGCAGTATATCTACATATTCAAAATCAAGATACCAATTATCTATCTTTCGAGATTCTAATTCCATTTTAAGTGGAACGTTATTTTTAATAGCTAACAAAACTTCGTTATTAATGAATCTTTCGTTAGGATTCTTTTCCTCTGCGGTAGCTAATAATTTTTTTTGAGATTTTCTTAAATGATCCTCGGCCTTTTTTTGAATCTCTATCATAAGAGACATCATTACAAGGTATAAATCATACATGCCCTCAAGACTATTTAACAAGAATTTTTCATCCTTTTTGATATCATCACTTTCATTTCCTTTGAATGCATATAGGGTTTGCATTACTTTAATACGGATGTGTCTTCTGTTTAGCATGTACAAGAACTATTAATTGGTTTGTTCAGAATTATTTTCTGATTCTTTCCAGATTTAAACAATATAAAGGGCGAAAAGCCTATTGACTTTTCGCCCTGCAAAAATAATATATTTTATTCTAATCGAACAGTATTAAATGAGGAATTAAATTACTTTAAATTCTCATTTTTACGTGTTTCAATACGACCTTTAGCAATATTTAATGCTGCTTCATTAGTAGTAATACCATTAGTTTGAGCATTATCTAAAATTTCTAAAGTAGTATTATAGATATTTTCTGTCTTACGCATAATTTCTTTCTTATCGTAGTTTTCTAATTCTGCGTAAACATTAATAATTCCACCAGCATTGATTAAGAAATCCGGAGCATAAACAATTCCTCTTTCTCTTAAAATCGCACCGTGTTTTATTTCATCTGCCAATTGGTTATTTGCTGCACCAGCTACAACCTTAGCGTTTATTTTATAAACTGTATCGTCATTGATAGTTGCTCCTAAAGCACAAGGTGCATATACATCAATTTGCTCAGAGTATATATCAGAACCTGTATAAATTTTAGCTCCATACTTCTGGCTCACGTTTTCTAAACGCTCTTGGTTAATATCAGAAATAATTACCTGAGCACCTTCATTAGTTAAATGCTCAACTAAAGATTCACCAACATGACCAATACCTTGAACAAGTACTTTTTTATCTTCTAAAACATCAGAACCAAATTGATATTTAGCCGCTGCTTTCATCCCCATAAACACACCATAAGCAGTAATTGGAGAAGGATTACCTGCACCACCTTTGCTTTCTGAAATACCGGTAACGTAAGGTGTCACTTCACGAACTAAATCCATATCGGCAGTTTCCATACCAACATCCTCAGCCGTAATGTAACGTCCGCTTAAAGAATGTACAAACTCTCCAAACTTTTTCATTAATTCAGGCGTTTTTTGAGTTTTAGCATCACCAATAATAACAGCTTTACCACCACCTAAGTTCAATCCTGTAATGGCAGATTTAAAAGTCATACCACGAGATAGTCTTAAAACATCATTAAGAGCTTCCCATTCGTTATTGTATTGCCACATTCTTGTTCCACCAAGAGCTGGTCCCAAAACTGTGTTATGAATACCTATTATTGCTTTTAAACCAGTATCTTTGTCATTGCAAAAAACAATTTGCTCGTGATTATCGAAAGAATTTTGACCAAAAACAGGGTCTATTTTTGTAAGTTCTTTTGAACTAATTACGTCTGTAACCATATATAAATGTATTAAGCGGTTTGTTGATTATGTAAAATCGAGGTGCAAAAATAAATTATAATTAAAGTATGCGCAAGATAATCCGTCTTTTTATCATTATTCAATAATATTTAACCTCATTTCGACGCTCTGAATGAAAGAACTTAAACATCTTAACAAATATTTTTATAAATATAGATTCAGACTAATCTCTGGAATATTCATTACCATCATTGCACGTATCTTCCTGTTATTCACTCCAGAACTAATTGGATCGTCTATTGATGTAATTGCAGAATGGCAAAAAGGTGAAATTACTGATATAGCCGTAGTGCGCAGAGAACTCATTTTAAATATTCTTTATATCGTAGGTGCAGCTATTGTTGCTGGTGCATTTACATTTTTAATGCGCCAAACAATTATTAATGTTTCCCGGTACATTGAATATGATCTTAAAAACGAGGTATACCAACAATATCAAAAATTATCTCAAAGTTTTTACAAAGCCAATAGAACTGGAGATTTAATGAATAGAATAAGTGAGGATGTTGGTAAGGTTAGAGAATACGCGGGACCTGCCATAATGTATAGTATAAATACATTAACCTTATTTGTTATTGCGTTAATACTCATGTTTAACCAAGCTCCGAAACTTACCTTGTATACTATAATTCCTTTACCAATATTATCATACTTTATATACATACTTAGTAAATCTATCCATAAAAAAAGCACTATAGTTCAAGAATGGTTATCAAAACTTTCAACTTTTACTCAGGAGTCTTTTAGTGGTATTTCTATCATTAAATCTTATGGAATGACCGCAAAAGTATCTGACGACTTTTCTGTTTTATCTAATGAGAATAGAGATAAAAATATAGATTTGGTCAAAGTGCAAGCCTTGTTTTTCCCTTTAATGATTTTACTTATAGGGTTGAGTAACATCATTGTAATTTATATTGGAGGTACGCAATACATAAACGGAGAAATTGAAAGCATAGGTGTCATCGCAAAATTTATTATTTATGTAAACATGCTTACTTGGCCAGTTGCAACTGTTGGATGGGTAACATCTGTTGTGCAACGAGCCGAAGCATCACAAAAAAGGATTAATGAATTTTTAAAACAAGAACCTGAAATAAAAAATCTTGTTCCAAACCCCACTCCGCTCTCTGGCGACATTGAATTTAAAAATGTAAAATTCACGTATTCTGACACTAATATTACCGCATTAAATTCAATATCTTTTAAAGTAAACAAAGGTGAAACTTTGGCTATCTTGGGAAAAACTGGATCTGGGAAATCAACTATTTTAGATTTAATAGGAAGATTGTATGACACCCAAGAAGGTGAAGTTTTGATTGACAACACACCTATAAGAGACATCCATTTAAAAAGCTTAAGAGAAGACATAGGGTATGTCCCACAGGATGCGTTTTTATTCTCTGAAAGCATCAGAAACAACATTAAATTTGGTAAAGTAGAAGCTACCGATGAAGAAATGATTGCTTCTGCAAAAAATGCCGATGTTCACAAAAACATTGTTGACTTCAAAAAAGGATATGATACCGTTTTAGGAGAACGTGGAATAACACTATCTGGTGGCCAAAAACAAAGGGTCTCTATTGCAAGGGCAATCATCAAAAAACCTAAAATTTTATTGTTTGATGACTGTCTTTCAGCGGTTGACACAGAAACCGAAGAAAAAATCCTAAAAAATCTGCAAGGAATTACCGCTGAAAAAACAACAATAATTGTTAGTCACAGAATCTCTTCTGTTAAAAATGCTGACAAAATAATTGTGTTAGATTCGGGTGAAATTTTGCAAGAAGGAAGCCATGAAACCCTTGTAAACACTGAAGGGTACTATAAAGAATTGTTCCTTAAGCAACTTACCGAAAAAGAAATCTCTTAAATTGTTGGTTCCTATTTATTTTTTTTAGATTTTTGGGTGGTTAAATCAAAATAACCTATCTAAAAATATACTTATGAGTGATAACGGAATGATGGATAAAGAAGAGATTTTCTCCAAAGTTTTAAGAGCAGGAAGACGAACTTACTTTTTTGACGTAAGAGCAACCAAAGCAGGAGATTATTATCTAACAATTACGGAAAGTAAAAAGTTTACAAATGAAGATGGGTCTTTTCACTACAAAAAACATAAGATCTACTTATACAAAGAAGACTTTAGCGAGTTTAATGAAATCTTAGCTGAAATGACTTCATTTATAATTGATGAAAAGGGAAAGGAAGTAATTAGCGAACGTCATCAAAAAGATTTCAAAAAAGAAGATCACTTCTATGATAACGATTCGCAGCCAGCTTTTGCTGAAAACACGCCTGCCGAAAGCTTTACTGATGTTAACTTTGAAGATATATAATCAAAGCATTAGTGTTAAAATATTAAAACCGTTACTAAGTTTAGTAGCGGTTTTTTTTATATTTAAACTCCAACCCACTCATTATGAAATTTAAAGTCCTCTTTCTTGCCATTTTCTGTATTCAATTTTCGTTTGTAGCACAGACCTCATTAAACTATTACCTTCCCAATTCTTCAAACTACAATCCCAATATTCCAACTCCATCATCTATAATTGGTCATAAAGTAGGCGAATGGCATATTACTCATGACAAACTCGTGCAATACATGTATGCCTTAGCGCAGTCATCAGATAGAATTTCAATAGAATCAAGAGGAACAACATTTGAAGGTAGACCTCTACTATTACTTAAAATCACTTCTCCCGAAAATCATAAAAATCTTAATGCAATAAAAAAAGCGCATATCGATGCGACAAATGGCATAGCTAGCAAAAGCTCATCAAACAGACCTGTTATTGTTTATCAAGGGTTTTCAATTCATGGTAACGAAGCCAGCGGATCTAACGCAGCTTTATTATTAGCTTATCATTTGGCTGCTTCGACCTCAGCCGAAACTATTAATCAATTAAATGAAAGTGTCATTTTATTCGATCCATCGTTAAACCCCGATGGTCTTCAACGATTTGCATATTGGGCAAATACAAATAAAAGTGATGTTTTAAATCCTGACCCCAACGATAGAGAATATGATGAAGTTTGGCCTGGCGGACGTACCAATCATTATTGGTTTGACATGAACAGAGATTGGCTCCCAGTTCAATTACCAGAATCCCAAGCTAGGATTAAAACCTTTCATGATTGGTTACCAAATGTGTTGACCGACCATCATGAAATGGGTAAAAATTCTACCTTCTTCTTTCAACCTGGGGTAGCATCAAGAACACATCCTTTAACCCCTAAAATGAATCAAACACTTACTGCATCGATAGCAAAATATCATGCAAGTGCATTAGATAAAATTGGCTCATTATACTATTCTGAAGAAGACTTTGACGATTTTTATTATGGTAAGGGATCTACTTTTCCTGACCTTAATGGCGGTATTGGTATTTTGTTTGAACAAGCAAGCTCGAGAGGACATATTCAAGAAACTACAAACGGATTACTAAGATTCCCTTTTACCATTAAAAACCAACTCACAGCAGGGCTATCGACCATTGAAGCTGCTGTAGCAATGAAAACAGAACTACTTAATTATCAAGCTAGTTTTTTCGAATCTAGTAGAACCGATTCAAAACAAGTTGATGGCGAAGGATTAGTATTTGGAGACTACAAGGATGCAGGTAAAACAAAAGCCCTTGCAGAAATACTTCAAAGACAACACATAAATATTCATGAGATTAAAAACAACTTCAAGCATAAGGGACATAATTATGAAAAAGGATACAGCTACTTTGTTCCTTACAATCAAAAAAACTACAAGCTCATAAAAGGAATGTTTGAAAAAAGAACAGAATTCACAGATAGCATTTTTTATGACGTATCTGCTTGGACTTTTCCTCTTGCATTTAATGTAGATTATGATGAGCATGTAAACCAAAAGCATGCTGGTGAAAAAATTACTTCTTTCATAGAACCTAAAAGTAAATTGGTTTCTAAAAGTAATTATGCCTACCTCATGGAATGGCATGAATACTTAACCCCTAAAGCTATTTACGCTTTAATGTCCAAAAACATAAGAGTTAAGGTTGGTTTAACACCCTTCAAACTAAATGGACAATCCTATGATTACGGAACGATTTTAATCCCTGTGGCAAATCAAAATTTAAATCCTGAAAACCTCTTTAAACTCATCAAAGAAATCGCTAATGAATGCCAAGTAAATATAAGTTCAGTAAATACAGGGTTAACCAACGGAATTGATTTAGGAAGTAACAAATTTAAATCTGTAAGTCTACCAAAGGTAGGCCTAATAGTAGGAGACGGCATATCACCTTATGATGCTGGTGAAATATGGCATTTGTTTGATCAACGATATAATATTCCAATCACAAAATTAGACCAATCTAATTTATCAAGAATGGACTTAAAGCGATACAATACTATCATTTTACCTAACACCTATGGACTTAATCCGGAAATTGGAAAAAAACTAAAACTTTGGACACAAAATGGCGGGCATTTAATTGCCTACCGAAATGCAATAAACTGGCTTAAAAGCGAAAAAATAATTGACGTCGAACTAAAGAAAAATGACCTCGAAGCAAAACATATTGCTTTTGACCAAAAGTCTAATTATCGTGGAGCTCAAGTTATAGGTGGTGCAATATTTGAAACAACTTTAGACCGTTCTCATCCCATCAACTTTGGTTATAAAGCCAATAAATTGCCTGTTTTTAGGAACACTTCTATATTCATGAATCCAGATAAGCAATCTTACAACAACCCTATTCAATACAGTAAATCCCCTCTTTTAAGCGGCTACATTTCTAAAAGAAATTTGGATAGTTTAGCATCAACGGTTCCTTTTAAATCGGTGAGACGTGGCAAAGGAAAAATTTCAGTATTCACAGATAACACAAATTTTAGAGCCTTTTGGTATGGCACAAACAAACTATTAATGAATGCCATTTATTTTGGTAGGTTATATTAAGATACTGAAGTACCGTTTTTAATTTTTTGTTCAGGCTTTAATAAAATCACATCATCAGCATTTACAGCGCCCAAAATTAAACACTCGCTCATAAAATTGGCAATTTGCTTTTTAGGAAAATTAACAACAGCCAAAACTTGAACGCCTAATAAATTGCTTAAATCATAGCGCTTTGTAATTTGAGCAGACGTTTTTCTAATTCCCAAAGCTCCAAAATCAATCACCAATTGGTAGGCTGGATGTCTAGCTTTTGGAAAATTATTTGCCTCTATAATAGTGCCTACTCTAATATCTATTTTAGAGAAATCTTGAAAATTTAGCTCTGGTTTCATGATTTAAAAATACAAATATTTGCGATATTTGAAGAAACGCAAGATCATGGCAAGAACACCTTCAAACATGCTTCCATTAGGAACTAAAGCACCAGACTTTCAACTTATAGATACTACTGATTTTAAATCAAAATCACTCACTGAACTTAAAGGAGAAAAAGGGACCTTAATAATGTTTATTTGTAACCACTGCCCTTTTGTTAAACACGTAAATGACGAATTAAGCAAATTAGCAAAGGACTTTCTTTCTCAAGGGATTAATTGTATCGCAATATCAAGTAACGATGTAGAAAATCACCCAGAGGACGCTCCAGAATTAATGCAGAAATTAATTTTGGATGAAGATTTCATCTTTCCATATCTCTATGATGAAACACAGGAAATCGCTAAAGCCTACGATGCTGCCTGTACCCCAGATTTCTTTTTATTTGACCAACAACTAAAACTAGTTTACCGCGGCCAATTAGATGATTCTCGTCCTGGGAATGGAAAACCTGTTAATGGTAAAGACTTAAGAATGGCAATAAATCTACTCATAGAAAACAAAGCACCACTCGACCAACAGAAGCCAAGCATAGGGTGTAATATCAAGTGGAAACCAAGCTCTATTTAAACCTTTTTAAATTTTGGATTAAGATTTTGTTTTTTTTTAAACAATTCTATAACTTTAGTAATCAATTAATTACACTTATAGCACTGTAATAACTTTTAGGAGTTAAAATGGTTTACTATAAGTTCTTTTTTAGACTAAAGTACTGTCTTACTATAATTAAATATGTTGAGATATATGGATAAAAAATTACAAGAAAAACCAAAATTCAGAAGAAGTCAAGACATTAATCATTTACGAAGATTAAGTAAAAGAATTCATGATGAAATTAAACCGGACCATCCCAAAGGATTATTTTGGATCCAAATAAAATCTGTAACACTTATACTTTTGTACATTTCTTTATTTGCATTTGCTCAAACGGTCGCAAACAACACGGCATTATACCTTTTTATTTTCTTTGTTTTAGGGTTGCTAATGGTTTTTATTTTCTTAAATATCATACATGAAGTAAGTCATGACAATATTTTTAAAAGCAAAAAACTAAACAGGTTATTTCTTTATTTCTTCGACATTTTAGGCGTTAACAGTTATATCTGGAAACTAAGACACCGTATAATGCATCATAATTACCCCAACATAAACGGTTGGGATACTGATATTGAGCAAAGTCCACTTTTTAAAATTTATCCAGACGCACCTCATTCTAAACCTCATGATTACCAACATATTTTAATGTTTTTACTTTACCCTACCTATGTATTCAATTGGTTAATAGTACGAGATTTTAAAGATTTTTTCAAAACCGATAGCATGATAAAAAAAGCGGTAATTATTCCTAAGATTGAATATTTTAAATTGTTCAGTTTTAAGTTTTTTTATCTCTTTTACATGTTTATAATTCCTGTTTTCGTTTTTAGCATTCCATTTTCACAGGTTTTTTTAGGCTTTTTTATTCTTACTTTAACAGCAAGTATTTTTTCACTAATTATCCTATTACCACCTCATGCTAATATTGATAATGAGTTCCCAGAATTACCTTCTGATTTAAATATGCCCTCATCCTGGTTGGAACATCAATTAAAAACCACTTCAGACATTAACACAAATAATTGGATCACTAGAAATTTAATGGCCAATTTCAACTTTCATGTTGCTCACCATATTGTACCTAATTTAAGTAATATTTATTTAGGTAAAGCAACTAAGGTGATTAAGGACTATGCTAAAGAGAATAACCTACCCTACAAATCACACTCTATGTGGAAAGCGTTAAATAATCATTATCAGTTAGTAAAAAGGAATGCTTTAACAAAAACCGCTATATTAGAAGAAACTTTTTAACACTCAACAATTGGCAATCAAACCACCTATTAGAATGTCATTCCCTAAAACAATCTTATTAGTACTGTTTTTATTAGGCATTACCAGTTCTATTAATTTGTATTCTCAAGGGAATTATAAGTTGGAAAATTTTGGTAATAAATCCATCTTATTAAATGGAAATGTAACCGGTAGTGTCTCTGATTTAGGTCTAACCTATTATAACCCATCTCGATTAGCCTTAGTTGAAAATGCCGTATTTACCATCAATGCAAAATCTTATCAATTGAGAACGGTCACCTTAACTGATGCTTTTGGAGAGAATGAAAAACTTAGGAATTCGGAATTTAACGGGATTCCAAGTATGGTGGCCGGAACCTTTAAAGTTGATTTTTTAGAAAACCACAAATTTGCCTATTCTTTTATTTCCCGCTACCGCACAAGTGTAGATTTAGATTATCAAACCCCAAGAATTGAAGAAGATATTTTTGAAGAATTTGAAGGTGATGAGTCCTTTATTGGTCGCGTTAAGCTAAATAATGACCAAAAAGAAGAATGGTATGGTGTGACCTGGGCCTATGCTTTTTCTGAGAAATTAAGTGTTGGTATTTCTGGATTTTTCTCTACTTATAAGTACTCTGGAAGTAATGAATTAGACTATGTCGCGTTGCATTCTGAAGACCAAACAGCAAGCTATAGTTCGGAAATTTCATTTAATCAAGAATCTATGGGGCTCTACTGGAAAGCGGGCATCTCATACATAACGTCTAAAAAGATAGAACTCGGACTTAATATCAATTTACCCTATTGGGAAATTTATGAAGATGGATCTTTTAATTATATTGAAGTTTTTGCAGGTTCAAGCGATGAAGACATCTTCACTATAAATGAGTTAACCTCTCTAAAAACAAAGCGAATTGAACCGCTATCAATAGCAATTGGAGCAGGAATACCTGTAGGTAGAAACAAATTACACCTTAATGTAGAATGGTATAATAGTTCAAAATTATATGCAAGAATTAGAATTCCTGAATTAGATAGTGATACAGAAATCCCGCCAGAATTAAAATTTGAAGAAAAGCTAAAAGCTGTTGTCAACTTTGGATTAGGCGCAGAACTTTATTTTAGCCCAAAATTTAAAGGTTACTTAAGTTTCTCAACAGATTATTCGGCATTTGACACTAATGCTAACCTTTTTGATTTAATAAATCAAGCTGGTAAAGACATTAATTTTGCTTCCAATTATTTTCATTATGGAGGTGGAATCGATTTATCTATGTCATGGGCAGAGCTAATATTAGGCTGCACATTTTCGCATAGTCAATCAGAATTTGCTCAACCTGTTAATTTTCCAACCGACGGTATTGATGACACCGAAGGCGGAATAACTGAAATTGAGTTTTCACGTTGGCGATTTATTATTGGTATAGAAATACCAATTCTCGACAAAGGCTTAAAAAAATTGAAAGGTGAAGACTAATTATTGTTATTGGTTTAATATCACAAACCCAACAAGTCCAGCCACAAAAACGGCACCATATCCCAGCAATACATTCTTTTTAAGCTTTTTACTTCCCGAATAAAGGGAAATACCAATTTTGACAACCGTATTAGATAATGTGGCTATAAGAATCGCATTTTGAGCCGTAAGAACACTAATAGATTTACCAGCCAATTTCGACACAGAAATAGTAATGGCATCAATATCTGTTAATGCACTAATCGCACTTGAAATGTAAATTCCACTATCGCCATAAGTGCTACTTGCATAACTCACCAAAATTAAAATACCAGTGTACAAAAACCCAAAAGAAATAGCCTCCTTAATATTTAAGGGGTCCCCTAACGGAATATTTTCAATTACTTTTTCATTACTTTTTTGTTTTAGATTAAAGTACCAAGTCACAGCAATTGCAACGCCTAAAACCAATAAAAGTGGAGTTAACAATCCTGGTAATAAATCAGCATTAAAAATATAAACCAATACAAACACTCTACAAATCATAACACAGGCAGCGGCAAAAATACCGACCGCGTAAGTATCAGATAATTGAGGGCTAACTTTACTCTTTTTTGAAAAGGTCCAGGTTACCACGGTACTTGAAACCATGCCACCTAATAAACCTGTGATTAAAATTCCTTTATTGGCACCAATAAATTTAGTCAGCATATACCCCACAAAACCAATACCTGATGTAAGTACTATTACCCATCCCATTTCACGAGGATTTACAACATCAAACGGCCCCATGTTCACATCTGGAAGGAACGGTAAAATCAAAACTGCCAACACCACAAATTGAACGAATGCAAATATCTCTTTCTGAGTTAATTGACCGACAAGATTATGCAATTTTAATTTTGAAGACAAAATCACCAAAACAATAACGGTAACTGCCAAACTTGATTTTATGAACCCTAGTAAAACTGCTCCTCCCAATACAAATGCTAGGAACAGAGCAAACTCGGTTGTCCCCCCCATATCTCCTTTTGAAGCGTTTACTCGATAAGAAATACCTACCAAAACAATAACACCTATAAGTCCAACAATAAAAATCCAAGGCAGAAAGACAATACCCAATAAAGCCGTTATCAAACCAAAAATAGAAACTATAGAAAACGTTCTAATCCCAGCTATTTGATTTACTTTCTCATCTAATTTTGAAAACTCTCTTTCCAACCCTAAAACAAACCCTATTCCTGTTGCAATTAGCAACCTAATTAAAAGATCTATTTCCGTCAGTCTTAAAAGCGCGTTTTCAATAATGTACTTTTCTTCCATGAAACTTTAAAATTCATTTATATAATTAAAAATAATCAAATTAATATCACTTTCTTTTAAAGCTGCAATAAATATTGACAACCAATCAATTATACCATTTTTCACTTCGTAGATTTGGAAAAAAACAGCTATATTTAAAAGATATAACCAATACCACTTTTTCATGTTAATGAACTTTTTAAGTAATGTAATAAATGGAATCCGCAATTTATTATGGAAAGTAAGACGATTTTTAGTCATCATTCTTTTACTCGCCATGCCTATTGCCATTTACCTTGGTTTTATTAGAGAAGTCCCTTTATTTGAAGCGGAATATGATATACAATTGGGAGAACAAACCGTTCAATCTATTGCTCAATCACCAGAGGAATACCCAATTCTTCCAAAATCAGAATATCCAGAAGCTTATAATTATCTTCAAAATTTAGTGAATGACATTGTAGATAGCCCACATATAAAACATAAAGACATTTTTAAATATGACGACGTTAAAATCATTCAAAACGACAGTGTTTTAAATGCGTTTTGTGTACCTGGCGGCTATATTTATGTTTACTCAGGAATTATCAAATATCTTGAACATGAAGATCATTTGGCTGGAGTTATTGGTCACGAAATTGCTCATGCCGAGTTAAGGCATTCCAGCATGAAACTTCAAAAGGAGTATGGAAAAAGTGCTGTTGTAGATTTCATTATATTAGCTAATCCTGCAACTACTTTAGGAGGTATTGTTGCTGCCGATATATTTAGAGATTTAGTTAATTTAAAATATGGGAGAGAACAAGAAGCGCAGGCAGACGAGTGGTCTGTAAAATATTTGAGTGACTCAAAATATTCTTGTGATGGGGTTGCTGGCTTTTTTGCTCAAATGATTGAAGAAGGTAATGATGTAAATATCCCTGAGTTTTTAAGTGATCACCCTGGTTCACAAAACAGAGTTGATGATGTCGCCAAAATGGTTAAGGAATTAGGCTGCAGTACAACCCTATCAGATGTCTCTTCTTGGAAAGCATTTCAGGAGATGTTTCCTAAATAATACTACTTGTTGTTTCACCATTAGCAGAAATCACATTGCAAAATCAAACCATATTTAGATTTACACCTTTATATATTCTAATTGTTCTGTTTGAACTGTTTACAGCTCAAAACGAATCTTATCACCATCTACACTATTATGCTAAACCGCTAATTGTGTTATCCTTATTTCTTTTTTTTGTTTCTCATGCCAAGCATTTAAAAACAGTAATTAAAATAACTGTTAGTTTAGCACTATTATTTAGTTTAACTGGAGACGTATTATTGATGTTTGTAAACGTTTCTGAAAACTATTTTTTAGCAGGTTTGGCCAGCTTTTTATTGGCTCACATAATGTATTGTATCGCTTTTCTAAAACAACGAAACAAAAAAGTAAATCCATTATATTTTATAATCCTACTGCTTATTTATGCATCAGGATTAAACTACTTAATATTCCCGGGTTTAAATGACTTTACAATTCCTGTATTTGTCTACATGGCCGTAATCATGACCATGGCTGTATTGGCATATACCAGATTGGGAGCAGTTACAAAGTTTAGTTACGCATGGGTTTTATTAGGTGCTTTGTTTTTTTTAGTGTCGGATAGCTTTTTAGCTATAAATAAATTTTACGAACCCCTAAAACACGGTAATTTACTCATAATGAATACTTATGCATTAGCACAGTATCTCATTGTTTTCGGCATATTAGACTTAAAATCACGACGAGATAAATAATTCTCATTTCATTCTTTATAATTCTTGTAACAAATCAAAATTGAAAGCTACATATAAATAGCTAACCGAATAAAATTGAACAAAGAACTCGAACATAGTTTTGTAGAACAACTTGAAAAGCATCAAAACATTGTGCATAAAGTGTGTAGACTTTATACTAACAATCAAAATGCGCATAACGACCTTTTTCAAGAGATCACAATACAGTTATGGAAGGCTTATCCAAAGTTTAGAGGTGAGGCTAAATTTAGTACTTGGATGTACCGTGTTGGCTTAAACACAGCGATTACGCTTTATAGAAAATCCAAGCGTACTATAAATACTTATGAGATTGATAGTTTACAATACAAAATCAAATCTGAAGAGTATGACGACACAGAAGAACAGCAACTTAAATCCCTATACAAGGCAGTTCATAAACTAAATGACATCGAAAAGGCATTGGTCTTTTTGTATTTAGAGGATAAAGATTATAAAGAAATAAGTGAAACTTTAGGTATTACCCCTGTAAACGCGAGAGTAAAAATGAACAGGGTTAAAACTAAGTTGAAAAAAATATTAAATCCGTAACATTATGGATGAATTAGAACTATTAAAAAAAGACTGGAAAAACCAGACCTCAGAATACCCTAAGCTGAGTTACGACGAAATTTATAAAATGATTCTTAAGAAATCATCTTCCATCGTAAAATGGATTTTAATCATCAGCGTTTTAGAATTTGCTTTTTGGACACTTATGTCATTTGCTTTAAAAGACTCTAAAGGTGTTAGATCGTTTGACGAACTAGGAGCAGAGAACATACTTATACCGATGACGGTTATTGGCTATGCGATTCTCATATATTTTATTTATTTGTTTTTTAGAAACTATAAAAGCATTTCAGCTACAGACAATGTTAAGATTTTAATGGAAAACATATTAAAGACCCGAAAAACAGTTAAACAATATGTAGCCTTTAATTTAATTTACTTAGTTATTGCCACGTTTGTGGCTTTAGGCATAGAAATAGAACAAAATGAAGTGGTTAGAGCTAAGATAGAAGAAGCAACTGCCAACGGTGATGCACTAATGTTTTATGCAAAAATATTCTTTTTCACAATTGTAGCATTAGGAGCTGCTATAGCTGTACTGTTAGTATTTTATTACCTAGTATATGGCCTATTATTAAAACGCCTAAACTTAAACTATAAGGAATTGAAAAAGTTGAATGATTAAAACCTTCTTTTCTGGTTTAATTCTTCCTGTTCTTTAAGTTCTTTTGCAGAAAGCACCTTTAAAAAAGAAGGATGCTGCTCAATTGCATATTCAATTTTTTCAACGATATCGGCAATAGATTCATTGTCATAATCGATATCTAATGGCTCTTTAATCTCCATAGATTGAAGAATATTTTTCTTCTTAACATAAAGTCCTTTTTTATCAAAAGAACGTCTAAATCCATCAATTACAATTGGGACAACAACAGGTTTGTATCTTTTAATAATGTGAGCTGTACCTTTTCTAATTGGTTTAAAAGGCGTAGTTGTACCTTGCGGAAATGTAATCACCCAACCGTCATCTAAGGCTTTTCCAATATTAGAAATATCACTCATTTTCACCTGCCTATTGACATCCTCACCCTTAGCTCTCCATGTACGTTCGATACTCACCGATCCAACATAAGCTAGGATTTTAGGAAGCAATCCAGATTTCATCGTTTCCTTAGCCGCAACATAATATACATTCATCTTAGGATTCCATAGATAACCTACGTTTTTAATAGAATCATTTCTTCCGCTAAGACTTGCATTAAACACATGAAACATGGCTACTACATCAGCAAAATACGTTTGGTGATTGGAAATAAACAACACATTTGTTTCAGGCAACTGCCTGATAATTTCTGAACCTTCAATATTTAAATCGTTAAATCCACGATAACGTCTATGAGTTAGTGCTCCTAAAACTCGTATTAAAAGTTTTTTAATCCAGAGTATATGACCAAAGGGATTACGTTTAAACAAATTATTTCATTTTTGAATTCAGACTACAAAAATAAACAAAAACTGTACTAAATCACTTGTTTTAACAAGTCTTTTATCTCACTGAGCATCATTGCTGTAGCCCCCCAAATAACATTTCCTTCAAAATTGTAGGCAGGAACTTCTACTTCTTTTTGACTGGAAACCATAACAATTTTCTGCACAACAAACTGGTCATCAACCAAATCAGATAATTTCACTTCAATTATTGCCTCCACTTCTTCGTCTTGCTTAATAAAATTTGGTGTTTTTGATGTTGTACCTAAAAAAGGATATACATGAAAATTACTTGGTGGAATATACATTTCTGACAGGGTTTTTAAAACCATTACATCTTCTTCGGGTACTCCAATCTCTTCCCGAGTTTCTCTTAAGGCAGTGTGTTTTAGAGACTCATCGGTGGTTTCAACTTTCCCACCCGGAAATCCAACCTGTGCAGAATGCACACCTTTGTATGTTTTTCTTAAAATTAACGCCAGATTTGTTATTTGCATGCTATCGGGATAAAACAAAGCTAAGACAGATGCTTTTCTCGCATGTTTCATAGCCTCTCTTTGCTTCTCGACAAGTTCTAACCTAAATGGTGGAGACATTTTAAACTGAGACGCTTCTCCCGGTAACGAGATATTTTTTACTTTTGAAACGGCTTCTAAAAATTTATCAAACTCCATCGATGCGACTAATTATACTTGTTTTAATTTCTGTTTTTTTAACGAACTGTGAAGATAGTAAATCTTCAAAACAGAAAACTGTTCCCGTGAAAGATTCGGTGAAATTAAAAAAACCGATAGAAAAAACACTTAAAGACACTGTAGTAACACCTAAAAGAACCTACCCCCTCTTAACGGATAAGAATGCTATGGATTTCTTTTTGGAATACAACAAAGAACATAAAGAAAATAAGGTTAGAATTAAAACAGATTTTGGAGATATTGAAATTCTACTTTTCAAAGAAACAAAGTTTCATAGATCCAATTTTATTTTCCTTACCAAACAGAATTACTTTGACAATACCCAGTTTTACAGAATTGTAAATAATTTTATAATACAAGGCGGTAATAGTGATAATAGGAAGGTATTAAATAAAAGAAAAAAAATTGGGAAATATTTACTTCCTACAGACACAAAAAGAGGCTTTAAGCATGTGCGGGGCGTAATTTCAATGCCGAGTAGTGAAATTGAAAATCCGCATAAATTAGCATCACCTTATGAGTTTTTCATTGTGCAGGCTAAAAATGGTGCGCCACATTTAGATGGAGATTTTACCATATTTGGAAAAGTAACTAAAGGAATGAATGTTGTTGATGAAATTGCTAAGCAAAAAACCGATAAAGCCGAGTGGCCTCTTCATAATGTTTACATTAGAAAAGTAGAAATTATCGAGTAATTCTTAATAGACTTTAGGTAAGCTAATTTTAAATTTAACAGCTAATAATCTCGCGGTAATCACTACTAATCCACCAATTAATAAAGCAACATCCTGGGGCACGTTAAAACCACTTAAGACAAAGAACACGACTCCACCCAAAATACAGGCGGTAGCATATACTTCTTGTCTAAAAATCACTGGAATTTCGTTACATAAGGTATCTCGAATTACACCTCCAAAACAAGCTGACATGGTTCCTAAACCAATACAAATAAATGGATGTAAACCAACACTCAACCCTTTCTCAATACCAATAATAGTGTAAAGTCCTATTCCTACCGTGTCAAATAAAAACAACGATTTACGCAGCACAGATAATTTAGAACGAAAAATGATTGCAAAAACACTGGAGCCAATTATTAAATAACTATAAAACATCTCTGTTAACCAGAAAACCGGAGTCTGCCCTATTAACAAATCTCTTAGTGTTCCGCCACCTACAGCAGTAACAAAAGCAATAATAAATAATCCAAAGGGATCCATTTTTTTATCCATTGCAACTAACACTCCCGATATGGCAAAGGCTATTGTCCCTAGTATGTCAATTACAGTATAAAACATTACATGTTTTGAGTATAATAATTATAATCCTTTAAAACAGTATCAATAAACTCCATGTCTGAGCCTTGTTTTTCTTTAATATCCATAACACTCATAATTTTAGTTCTTAATTTTATTAGTGTTTCATAATCCTTAGATTTTTTAGCAACTATAAAGGTATCCTTAATGATACGCATATCGTTATCAGACAAGTTTATAACGCTTGGGTAAGTTGGCACATAGGTCGATTCTAAATCTTCCAAAATCGTATGACTCATATTAATCTTGTTTCGCAAAGTAATAACAGAAGTACCAGCTCCCATATCTCCTAATCGCTGACTTTTAGAACTCGATATAATACTCACCAAAGCCACAATTCCCATATTAGTATTCACATCAATAATTCTAAAAAACCAACGCATAACAAAATCGGCAAGTGAAGCTTGGTAGCCATCAATTTTAACCACTTTAATTTTTAATACCCGTTTACCAGGAGTTTGTCCATCCAAAATAGCCTCAAAAATAAGGGTGTAAAAAATAGCTGGTAAATAAAATAGTAACATCACAGCTATTCTCGACCAATCGTCCATGCCGTTTAAAACAGAATCAATACCAAAAACCTTAAAAATCACAAGATAAGTTACAATAGCATATGCTATCTTAATTAACCAATCTATACCATATGCCAGTATGCGCTCTCCAACACTTGCTGCTGTAAAAATAATCTTAACATTTTGGGTTGTGTTTATTTGTAACTCTACCATTTATTGCTTTAATTTGAATCGCTATGAGAGAAGTTGCTTTTATTAAACAAAATAAGGAAAAGTGGTTAAATTTTGAAAAAGCAATTTTTGGCCCTTCCCTAAAAAATCCTGATGAATTAGCTTCTCTGTATATACATTTGGTTAACGACTTGTCGTATGCCCAAACGTATTATCCCAAAAGTAAAACAATTCTTTATTTAAACAACTTAGCGGCTCGGGCATTTCAAAAAATTTATAAAACTAAAAGAGACGACACCAATAAGTTTCTTCACTTTTGGAAAACTGAAGTTCCTTTATTGATGCATCATTATCGAAGATACGTGCTTTATGCTTTTTTAATATTTGGCACCTTTGTTGCCATCGGTGCTTTATCCGCAGCCTTTGATGATACTTTTGTAAGGTTAATTTTAGGCGACCATTATGTCAATTTAACTTTAGAAAATATTAAAGACGGTGACCCTGTTGCCATTTATAAAAGCGGTAGTAATTGGGGAAGTTTTGTTGGCATTACAATGAATAACTTATTTGTTGGCATCAAATCGTTTATTTATGGTTTATTCGGTGGTATTGGCACTGGTATATATATGCTACATAATGGCATTATGTTAGGCGCTTTTCAATATTTCTTTTACGAACAAGGGGTCTTTTGGGAAAGCGTTAGAGGTATTTGGATTCATGGTTCAATGGAAATTTTTGCTATAATTATTGAGGCTGCCGCAGGACTGATTTTAGGTGCTAGCATTTTGTTTCCTAAAACCTACTCCCGTAAAACCTCTTTTAAATTAGGTCTTAAGGATGGTATGAAAATTTTAATAAGCACTTTTCCGTTTACTATAGCGGCAGGATTTTTAGAAGGTTTTGTTACGCGATATTCCAATACCATGCCTAATATTTTATCTGTCGGAATCATTTTAATTACATTGGGGATTATTTCCTTTTATTATATAATTTACCCAAGGTACGTACATAAAAAAGCATTAAAAAATTATGGAACTATATAAATCAAGAAATTTTAGCGAATTATTTCAAGACACCTTTGAGTTTATTAAACTTAATGGACGACATCTTTTTAAACACTTTTTTATACTAACTGGGGTGTTTATTTTAATTCTCGCTGCATTCGGTTATTTACTTACAAAATTTGTGTTGCCCGATTTATTTCCAAGCTTTTTAAATACTATGGAAATGGAGTTAACCCAAGCAAACGATTACGATTCTATTATACCAGCAATTATTTTAGGATTTGCAACTTTCGGTATTGTTTCTGCTTTGGTTATTTACTCTTATATCCCTATATATTTAAACCTATACTCTAAAAAAATGGACACTAACTTCACCTCAAAGGAGTTGGTCGATATGTACAAATCTGTTATCGGAAAACTATTTATATTCCTATTTTGCTCGATTCTTGTAGGATTCCCTGTGGTTGTGGCATCCGGTATAACTGGCGTTATTTTAACAATCACTTTAATTGGTATACTAGGTTTGCCTTTTTTAGCTGGGATGGTAGCATTATTCTATCAAATGACACTTATGGAGTATTTAGAAGGCAAGCAAGGAATCTGGGATAGTTTCGGCTATTCTTGGAGTTTACTTTTCTCAAAATTCTGGCCATCTATTGGTTCTATTGGGCTTTTTTATGTGATGTTCTATATTCTGCAATTTGCAATAAACATGATCCCTAACCTTGTTGATATGGCTAATATTTATGGAGACACTTCTACCGAAAATTATGGTATTATAGCCCTCGTAGTTGCAGTTGTATTTATGGTGTTTAGCTTTATTGTTAACGCATGTATGCAATTAGTTGTTCAACTTAATCAAGGTATTATTTTTTACAGTTTAAAAGAAACTAAAGAAAACATCAATTCAAAAAGTGTTATTGACCAAATTGGATCAGGTGAATAAATTTCTGATTCTTTTATTTATATTTTTTTCTTTTTGTCTTTCAACGTTAAAAGTAGAAGCAAAGGGAAACACCATTGTACCTGAAATTCAAATAACGCAAACAGACTCTCTAAAAATAGATCAAGCTCCCATCATAAAAAGAGAATTTAATGATCTATCGTCAAAGTACAAGTCTAAGAAATTTGAATATGACCGTCCGCTTTCGGAAACTGGATGGTGGACACGTTTTAAACAATGGCTGTCTAATTTTTTCAAAGAATTATTCAATTTTACCGATGCGGGCCAAGCCAGTAATTTTACAGAAGTCATTTTAAAAATTGCTGCTACGCTCTTAATTGTTCTGGTAGTCTATTTCATTTTTAAAGCAATCATTAATAAGGAAGGCACTTGGGTTTTCAGTAAATCTGGAAAAAAACCTCTTCCTAAAATCAATGCTATTGAAGAAGATATAGAAAATCAAAACTTTTCAGATTTAGTAGATCATGCGATAAATCAAGATAATTATCGACTTGCTATACGTTATTATTATTTGTGGTTATTAAAGACAATGAATGCCCATGAATTAATAGTTTATGACATTGAAAAGACCAATTCTGATTACTATTATGAAATAAAATCGGAATCAATTAAAAACCAATTCTCATACGCCTCATACTTGTATAATTACATTTGGTATGGTGAGTTTAATGTAGATCAAATTCAATTTGGCAAAGCAAAAGATGCCTTTTCTAAATTCATAAACACCATAGATAATGAATAAAACACTCAAATTTTATTCGGTTGTATTGGTGCTTATTTTCGTAGGGATTATTGCCATTGAACAAAGTGTACCCGAACCCATAGATTGGACCCAAACTTATAGCGAAAAGGATAAAATTCCTTTCGGAACCTTTGTACTATATAATGAGCTACCTAATCTTTTCCCTGAAAGTAAGATTAGGGATGTAGAAGTCACTCCCTATGAATATTTTATTGATTATTACAGTTTTGAAGACAGCACTTATTTAACAACAGGAAACTATATTAATATAAGGCAAAATCACACTATAGATGAGATTTCTGCGCAAGAATTGTTAGACTTTGCCTATTACGGTAACGCCGTATTTTTGTCTTCTAATAATATGCCGCAAGCCTTTATTGATTCGTTGGGAATTAGAACTAAAATTGACTACGAATTAGAGGGAACTGCAGAATTTTCGCTTGCAAATCCCGCTTTTAAATCCGATTCTATTACAATAGAAAAAGGTATTAGCAATGTTTATTTTCAAAAAATAGACACCTTAAACTCTACTGTTTTGGGCTATCAAAAATTTGATAGTATTAATAGGGTTAATTTCATAAAAGTGGCTCATGGTGATGGGCATGTGTATTTACATACACAACCTATGGCCTTTACCAATTACCAGCTTTTAAAGGCAGACAATAAAAAATATGCAGCGGCAGTACTCTCCTATTTACCAAACGATAGTATTTATTTCGACGCCATTAGAAAAAGCATAGTAAGGAACAATAATTTAAACTCCCCGCTTCGCTTTATATTTAGTAACCCTGCCTTAAAATGGGCCTGGTCATTGGCTTTACTTTCACTTTTTTGCTTTATGATATTTAATGCGAAAAGAAAACAACGCATTGTTCAAGTTATAAAGCCCTTAAAAAACACGACTATAGATTTTGCAAAAACAATAGCAAACCTATACTTTGATACTCAAGATCATAACAATTTAATAGAGAAAAAAACCACCTATTTTTTAGAGTACCTTAGACGCACCTATTTTATTAATACGGAGGTTCTTGATGAACATTTTATAAAACAATTATCCCAAAAGAGTGGCAAACCAATTACGTTAATTAAAAAATTGGTTGACCTAATAGCCCATTTAAAGGCCAAACAAAATTGCAATGAAGATGATTTATTGCGATTAAATAAATTGATAGAAGAATTTTACAATTAAATACTATGGAAAACGAACATACACCTCAACCTGACCAAAATACATCTGGAGATGCGATTAATTTTGAAAGCAGAATAGATCTATCTGAGTTATCAAAAGGAATATCTCTTATTCGTTCTGAAATTGGAAAAGTGATCGTAGGTCAATCAGAAATGATTGATTTATTGATAGCTTCTATTTTGGCCAACGGTCATGCCCTTATAGAAGGTGTGCCTGGTGTAGCTAAAACAATTTCCGCAAAATTACTTGCTAAATCTTTAGACATTGATTTTAGTAGAATTCAGTTTACTCCAGATTTAATGCCAAGTGATATTTTAGGAACTTCAATTTTTAATATTAAAACCTCTGAGTTTGAGTTTAAAAAAGGACCTATTTTCCATAATATGATATTAATTGATGAAATTAATAGAGCCCCAGCCAAAACTCAAGCAGCCCTTTTTGAAGTTATGGAAGAGCGTCAAATTACAATTGATGGTCATAATTTTAAGCTCGATTTACCATTTATAGTTTTGGCTACACAAAACCCTGTTGAGCAAGAAGGAACCTATAGATTACCTGAAGCACAATTAGATCGATTTTTGTTTAAAATAGAAATTGGTTATCCAAACCTGTCTGAAGAAATTGAAATTCTAAACAGAGAACAGAGCCTTAAAGGAGAGAACAAAACAGATCAAATAAGTGTTCATTTAAATAAAGAGCAAATCAATTCGTTCCAAAAACTGGTAACTGAAATTAGAATTGAAGATGACCTTATCCAATACATCGCAAACATAATTCTAAACACACGTTCAAACCCGTTTTTATATTTAGGCGCCTCTCCACGTGCATCAATTGCGATATTAAAAGCAAGTAAAGCCTTTGCGGCAATGGCCAATAGAGATTTTGTAACGCCAGAAGACATTAAGCGTTCAGCTGTTCCTGTATTACAACATCGTGTAATTGTTACACCTGAGAGAGAAATGGAAGGTGTAAGCTCAAAACAAATCATTAAACAAATTATTGAAGCAGTCGAAATCCCTAGATAATGCTAAAGCGCTTTAAACCATTATATATTCAAAACAGATTTTTCTATGTCTGTATGGCCCTAATTGTTGGGTTTATATTCAGCTTTGTATTCCCAAGATGGTTTGAAGTGATGAAGTTTTTACTTTTGGTTTTCATTTCTATTTCTGTTTTAGATGGTGCTATTCTTTTTTTAACCAAAACAGGGATAAAAGCCAAACGTCAATTGCCAGAAAAACTGTCAAATGGAGATGAAAATGAAGTCACAATTACCATAGAAAACAAATATTCATTTCCAGTATTTTCAAAAACAATAGATGAGATTCCTGTTCAATTTCAAATTAGAGATTTTAAAATTTCTAAGAAAATTGATCAATTTGACAGTAAAAAATTCAAATACAATTTAAGACCTACTGAGCGTGGTGAGTATGTATTTGGCGCGTTAAACATTTATGTTACTTCCATTTTTGGATTAATTGCTAAACGCTATAGTTTTGATGCAGAACAGATGGTACCCTGTTACCCAAGTTTTATGCAATTAAGAAAATTTGACCTGATTGCAATTAGCAATTCTCTTAATCAATATGGGATTAAAAAGGTGAGACGCATTGGTCACACCATGGAGTTTGAACAAATTAAGGAATATGTAAACGGAGATGATATAAGAACTATAAATTGGAAGGCTACAGCTAAGAAAAACCAGCTAATGGTCAACCAATTTCAAGATGAAAAATCTCAACCGGTATATTCTATTATAGATAAAGGGAGGGTTATGCAAATGCCTTTTAAAGAATTAGCACTGCTAGATTACGCCATTAATGCTGCCCTTGTTATATCTAATGTTGCTTTAAAAAAACAAGACAAAGCTGGTGTTTTTTCATTTTCAAAAAAGGTGGAAAATATTGTAGTAGCTGAGCGAAGAACGTCTCAAATGAATTTAATTTTAGAGTCACTTTACAACGTCAATACCGATTTCTTTGAAAGTGACTTTGGTCGATTATATTCTGATGTCAAACGAAATATTTCTCAACGTAGTTTACTTTTACTCTATACCAATTTTGAAACCTTAGATGGTCTTCATCGCCAATTACCTTATTTAAAGGCTTTAGCAAGTGACCATTTATTGGTCATAATATTCTTTAAAAACACAGAGTTAGATCATTTAATAGATAGTAAATCTGAAACAGTTAGAGACGCCTATGATAAAGTGATAGCTGAGAAATTCGCTTTTGAAAAACGACTTATTGTAAATGAACTTCAAAAATATGGTATACAATCTATTTTAACCAAACCTGAAGACCTAACTATTGATACCATCAATAAATACTTAGAGATAAAGGCAAGAGGTTTATTATAGATATTTACAATTCATCCTTACTATTTAACAATTGAGTGACTTACAATCTTTTAAGTCCTAAAAAGTTTTGATATTTGACCATCAGAAATCAAAAAACGAACACTTATGAAAACTATCGCTCTATTTATTGCTGTATTCCTTACTTCTTTTATTGGTCAAGCACAGCCAAAAGCAGGACAAAGTATAACGGTTACTATTAACAACGTGTCTTCAGATGAAGGAAAGGTGAATTTTGCACTTCATAATGAAAACACATTTATGAAATTAGCTCCACTACAAGTTAAACAGAGTAAAATTAATTCTGGAAAGGTGGAGGTTACATTTACAGAAGTAACTCCTGGCGAATACGCTATTCTTGTATTTCATGACGCCAATAACAACAATCAAATGGATTTTGATACTAATGGTATGCCACAAGAAAGTTATGGGATGTCCAACAACCCCATGAGTTACGGACCTCCACAATACAATGACTCTAAATTTGCACTGGGCAAAGAAGATATAGAGTTAGCCATTAGATTTTAAACATAAAAAAGGACGGTAATACCGTCCTTTTTTTATGCTATTAATCATGTATTTTTTATATGGTTTCATTTAACCATGCTTTCATCATCCAAACTGTTTTTTCTTGTTCAGAAATAAAATCACCCATCATTGAGTTAGTACCTTCATCAATTGCCTCTCCAGATTTATCCAGAATCATTCGTTCTATTTTAAGCAATTCTGATATAGAATCAACAATTAACCTTACGGCTTGCTCATCTACAGATACATTTTTACCAACAGGAACATTAGCATTTTTCATATAGTCATTAAACGTATGTAATGGCGTTCCTCCCAAGGTTAAAATTCGTTCTGCAATTTCATCAACCTTTATATTTGCATCATCGTATAATTCCTCAAATTTAACATGCAAATCAAAAAATCGTTTTCCCTTAATGTTCCAGTGTATGCCTCTTAAATTCTGATAAAAAATCTGAAAATTAGATAGTAACACATTTAAATCTGAAGCTACTTCTTTAGAATATTCTTGCTCTAATCCAATACTATTTAAACTCATAATCTTACTTTATTTTGATTTACACAAAGATAATCGGATAATAAATCACATTAACTATAGTTTTTATTGATAGATTTTATATTTTTATAGTTTAAATTTATACCCATGACTATAACGCAATTAAACTATGTATTAGCCATAGCCGAACATAAAAATTTTACCAAGGCAGCCGAGAAATGTTTTGTTACTCAACCTACCTTAAGTACACAAATTCAAAAATTAGAGGAGGAATTAGATATCATTATTTTTGACAGAGGTAAAAAACCTATTGAACTTACAGATGTAGGTAGTAAAATAGTATTACAGGCTCAAAATATTGTCAACGAAGCAAATAGGATTCAAGATATTGTTGATCAGCAAAAAGGATTTGTTGGTGGCGAATTTAAATTAGGAATAATCCCTACTATAATGCCGACGCTTTTACCAATGTTTTTAAAACTTTTTATAAAACGTTTTCCAAAGGTTAAACTAAAAATTGAAGAGCTAACCACCGAAGAAATTATTACAAGAATAAAAGACGGGCATCTTGATGCTGCAATTGCTGCAACACCTCTTGAAAATGAACATATAAAAGAACGCCCACTTTATTACGAGCCTTTTGTAGCATATGTGCCTCAAAACCACAGATTGCATGAAAAGAACAAAATTTCAGTTTCCGATTTAGAAATTGGAGATATGCTTTTATTAGAAGATGGACACTGCTTTAGAGATGGGGTCATAAATTTATGCAAAACATTTAAAGACCATATTGATGATAATTTTCAATTGGAAAGCGGTAGTATTGAAACTCTAATTAAACTATCTAACGAAGAACTGGGAATGACGCTTCTCCCCTATCTTCACACTTTAGATATGAAGGAAAAATTAAAAGATAATCTTCATTATTTTGAAGAACCGTCTCCTGCCCGTGAAGTAAGTATCATTTACCATAAAAGTGAATTGAAACTTCAAATAATTGATGCACTTCAACAGGTTATTACTGGAGTTATTCGTGGAGCAATTGCTTTTCACAATGTAAACATCATAAGCCCATTAGCTAAATAAAAAAAGGCGACTTAATTAAGTCGCCTTTTTATTTTAAGGTTTTAGATAAATTAAACACTGGTCTAATTCTGGGTTTTGTCTCACTAATGATTCTATATAAATTTTAAGTTCGTCAATTTCATATGGTAATAACCTATGAATAGCTTTCTGAACTTCTTTACAAAATAAGGCGGGGTCAAAACTTACCTTACTGAGTATAGTTTTAGTATACTCATACATTGCTCTTGCCATAATGATAATTAAGTTAGATAAATAGTTAAAAGTAGAATTGTTTTATAAGCAACTAATTATAAGTTCTGTACTAAAATAATAAAATTTTTGTTGAAATTTTCACACCTAAACAAAAAATTAACACACATTTTATTAACTAATCTGTTAATAAAGTAGTTAGATGATAAAATTTCTTATGGATTATTTGAATATTAACAAAGCGTTAGATTACACCTAAATATTGTTTTAAAACCTGTTATCTCCGTCTAATAAATCTCCAAGTCCGCCAAGTATACTACCTTCTCCTTTACCTTTTCCGTTTCTTGGTATTGCGGACAAAACTCTACTCGCTAACCTACTAAATGGTAAAGATTGAATATATACTGTACCAGGGCCTTCTAATTTCGCAAAAAACAATCCTTCACCTCCAAATATGGTATTTTTAATACCGCCAACAAACTCTACATCATAATGAACATCTTGGGTAAAACCAATAATACAACCGGTATCAACTTTAATTGATTCGCCTGGTTTTAAATCCTTTCTTGCCATGGTCCCACCAGCATGAACAAACGCCATACCATCACCTTCTAATTTCTGCATGATAAAGCCTTCTCCTCCAAACAAGCCTCTACCTAATTTTTTAGAAAACTCTATTCCCACACTCACGCCCTTTGCAGCACATAAAAAAGCATCTTTTTGGCAAATAAACTTCCCTCTATTCTCCGCCAAATCAATAGGTAAAATTTTACCTGGATACGGCGACGCAAAAGAGACATTTCGTTTGCCTACTCCAGTATTATAAAATGCTGTCATAAAAAGACTCTCTCCAGTTAAAATACGTTTTCCAGCTCCTAATATTGATCCTAAAAAACCTGTATCACGTTCTGATCCATCTCCAAAAATAGTTTGCATTTCAATTCCATCATCCATCATCATAAAGCTACCGGATTCGGCCACAACGCCTTCTTGAGGATCTAATTCTATTTCTACGTATTGCATTTCTTCGCCGTAAATGCGATAGTCTATTTCATGTGATAACATCGATTATTTTTTTTGATTACTATTATAGGTTGCAGAATTATAACATTTGTTACAATTGATTTTTTTTAAAACTAATTGCTAATTATCTAATAACCAAAACCCATAGGTTATAAATCAAAAAAAAACCTGTTATTCACTAACAGGTTTCATTATTAAATCTAAATTAATAGTTATTTCATTTTGGACGGCTACCAGGCCCATTGCTTTTTTGGGCGGGTCTATTTCAAAATCTTTCAAATTTAAACTCAAACAACCTTTTGTTCTTAATTGCCTATCCTTATCAATTTCTAAATCTAAAGGTGCTTCTCTTGTGACTCCTGCCATTGTAATAGATATCAATGCAGTTGCAGAATTCTGTGTATAAGAATTAAGACTTACCTCTTTTAAGTTGAGATAAATGTGAGGGTTATTATCGGTATCTAACATTTTAAGTAAATCCTTATTTATCATTTTATTACCACAATCAAAGCAAGAATTTGCCATTTTTAATTGGGCTTTTTTAAATTTAATGGTATTACCATTTTCAGTATACACAATATCTAATTTGGGTGACACACTCTCAAATTGAAGAAAACAATCAATAGTATTAACGTTAGTAGAAGCAAAGATTTCAATTTTACTGGAATCTTCAATTATAAATTTTGCCGTTTTATATTCTGTATTGGGAATAGTGAAACCCATTAACAAAAAACAACATATTATAGCTACTAACTTTTTCATGATTTCAAATTTTTTACATCCTTTTATTTTAAAGCAAAACGGGTTTTAAATTTCATCTTACACTAAGACTTAATTTAAAACCCGCTTATTATGTGATTAAATTAAACTTAGAAACTAATTATCGCTTCTAACATTACACCGTCAAATTGACCATCGTGATAAATACTTGTATCAGTGTAATCTCCGTGTTCTTGGTTTACATATTCTAATTTAGCTAAAATATTTTTAGTCATAAACCAACCAGCACTTAACTGTGTTCTTGAGATATTGATATCTCCTTCGTTCATATCTTCTGCATCAACATAGTTGTAACGACCACCTACGTAGAACTTTTCGTTTTCACCAAATCTGTAGATTAACTCACCTGCATATTGCTTGGTAGTTCTGTCTTCGCTTTCAAAGGTAAATGCACCATTTGAGTTTTCATAAGTTCCGAAAAATTCTAATCCTTTATACTTAACAAATGGGTTAATCATAAATGCTGTTACTTTATTACCAAAGTTAGGGTTGTAACGACCTGATCTAAAGTTACTCTTAGCAGTAGCATCTTCACCTTCTAACACAAAGTAGTATCTTGAACCTGCTCTATCTGCACTATATAAGTAAGAATAGTTTACAGCACCAGTGTTGTATAATGAACCTGTTAATCTAAATCTGAAATCATCATTAATTTGCTTGTCATATCCTAATTTAGCTAAGAAAGAAGCTCCACCAGTTCCAGGGTTATCAACACCTTGGTTTAATTTACCATTAGTGAAACCTACCATACCAATCCATCCGTTTCTTCTATAGTATAATTCTGCACCTACTTCTGTAGTAAATGAATCCATGATTAAGTTACCTACAAATGGGTTGTATAATGCTTGACCATTGTCAGATCTTCTAAAGTGAGCATCACCATAGTTGTTTTCCATATGACCAATTTTAAGAGTCGTATAGTTCATTACATTCTCTAAGAATCCTTCTTTGATGAACTCTAACTTGTCAATTTGAATATATCCACCTTTTACATATGGTTCTGGGTGGTGACGAGATGATAAATATGTACGTAAAGCCATTCTAACACCATCGTATAATTCAACATCAATATCTAAATTTGCTGTTGGCAAGTTGAAGTTTGTTGTTATATCTTTTAATGGAACAGCTCCAGAGTTTTCGTGATCTAAACCTTGTAATTGTACTGCAAATGCTCCACCAATTCTAACTTTTAAACCGTCAAATGTAGATACGGTATCTTTTGGAGCCTCGAACACGTTAACACCGCGTTGGTCTGGTTGTCTGTAATTGTCTAAATTTCTTTTTTGAGCTTGAACATTCATCATAAAGGCTAAGGCCGCAAATGTCATTAGGTATTTAATACTTGTTCTCATATTAATAATTTTAATTAATTTAATTTTTGATTTTAATTATATAAAGCTTACGTTAAATTTTATTGTTATTTCGTCCCCTGTAGTAATGGTTCCGAACATTGCTGTAGGTGGTTCTACATTAAAGCCAGTCATTTTCATAGTATAGCTTCCTTCTGCTTTCACAGTGCTTCCGCTTTGAGTAAATTTTATTGTAAGAGGTACATTTTTCGTAGTTCCAGCAATTTGAAGATCACCTTTCACCTTTACTTCAATTTCAGAATCTGATACTTTACTTGAAGAAACAACCTCTGTCATTTTAAAAGTAATTGACTTGTTCTTTTTAGTTTTTAAAGCATCATATATCTTATTGTCCATTGCCCCTTTACCACTCTTCAAACTTTCGGCAGGAACATTTACAAATAAGCTTTCTATTTCTGCTTGTGTAAAATCGTTTATTTTAATAGTTCCTGAAAATGACTCCGAAACAACATCCCAATCGTGCAGACTTGAAGTTCCAGACACAGTAACCGAAGAATTGGTTGTACTTAATTTTAACTGTTGGGCTACTCCATTAGTAGTAAAGAAAAACACTCCTAATAAAAGTAATACTGATAATTTTAATTTAAACATCTTCTTGTTTTGATTAATTAATAATTCAAATTTCAAGAAATCAAAGAGTGAAAAACATGATAAATGTTAGTTAAAGTATTAATATTTTTCTTAAGACACTTTAACGAATTTGACAACAAAACCTATAAAACTTTAATAATTTCATTAGGAATTCGCTATAATTTAACAAAAACACTTCAATACTTGTAAGTACTCAGCAGCTTTTAAAGTTGTATTAATCGTTTTTATCCGATAAAACATGTCATTCATAGACTTTGATCTGAAAAAAATTGATCAATTGACCATAAATTATCTCCTTTTTAGCATCAAACTGAATATTTACTTTGATTTCTTATGACAAAATTAAGGTGTAAATTCCTTGTAGAAATGGGTGAAAATCCTAAAACTCATATTTAGGTATTTTGCCTATGTGTGAAAATTACTAAAAATCAAGCAGTTAGCAAAGAAATACCCCATTATACTGTCAACTTGGTTTGTCAAAAACCAAGTAATTGGGGATTATGGTTTATAATATTTAAAAGGGGGTAAAATCTACCTTTATATATTATGGTATAGATTTTAGGAAAATTACTTTTACTTAGCTCTTAGTTTTAAGGTCCATTCAAAACTAAAATTTGAAACTTCAATTCCGTCTTTAGTTTTACCTATGGCATTCATCCAAATGGTTTGACCTTCTTTAGTTTCAATTGCACGCTTAATTGTTTCTTTAATTAAAGCGCCTTCGGTACATTCAAAATAAATTCTACCTGTAGCTTTTTTGGTAAAGATGGCTTTGTTTTGAGCCACTAACATAGAAATGGGTTCATTACTTTCTTTGATACATTTCATTACCAAAGCCCCAGTAGTTAACTCGGCAGCCATACCTTGAACCGCCCAAAACATAGATTTAAAAGGGTTTTGATTAATCCATCTGTGCTTTACTGATACAGTACAACGCTTATGATCTAATTGAATAGCCCTAACTCCGCATATGTAAGCTGCTGGTAACTTAAACATTAGAAAGTAATTTATTTTTTTAGCAGTAATTGTCATGATCAAAGAATTTAAAACTCTAAAATAGAACATTCTACAAACAATGCAATTGTTAATTTCATGTTAAATTACACTACTATGTTTTGCATAATACCTTTTTTTAACCATATATTTGTATAAGAAACTATTATATACTTTTAAAAATGCCAACGCATCATCAAAAAAATATCGCTTTTTTCATCCATTTATCAACCTTTTCAAGGTTCTTAATTCCTTTTGGTAACATTATAGGTCCATTAGTATTATGGATTACCAATAAAGATAAATCGAGCTTTTTAGATTCAAATGGCAAGGAAGCGTTGAATTTTCAATTAAGTATCCTTTTATATAGCATTATAATTGGTGCATTTACGGCTCCTTTTTTCTTATTCAACATTTTTAATATGGGAGATGCTTTTAGTTTTAAAGGATTTCACATATCATGGCAACACTTTTCTCCTTTTGTTTATATCACAGGAATAATGGGATTCTTTGCTCTTATTGCATGTGTAATCGAATTCTATTACATAATTAAAGCCAGTAAAATGGCAAAACAAGGGGTAACTTATCACTATCCTGTCACCATCAATTTTATTAAATAACATCATCAATCAATCAATCAATCAATCAATCAATCAATCAATCAATCAATCAATCAATCAATCAATCAATCAAAAAATGAACAGTTTCAAAACACTAAATCTATTTAAAACATGAAAATAGAAAACACTAAAGCACAAATGCGTAAAGGTGTTCTTGAGTATTGTATCCTTTCCATTCTTAAGGATCATGATGCTTACGTTGCGGAAATCCTCGGGACCTTAAAAGACGCAAAAATGCTTGTGGTTGAGGGGACAATCTACCCTTTACTTACAAGATTAAAAAATGCTGGCCTTCTCAATTACCGTTGGGAAGAGTCGACATCAGGACCTCCCAGAAAATATTATGGGTTAACAGAAACAGGAAAGCTTTTTTTAAGCGAACTGAACACCACCTGGAGTGAATTACAAAACGCGGTAAACTTAGTAACAAGCCAAAAAACAACTAAAAATGAATAAGACAGTCAATATTAATTTAGCAGGTATATTTTTTCATATCGATGAAGATGCATACTTAAAATTACAGCGCTATCTTGAGGCTATAAAACGTTCATTTACAGATTCTCAAGGACGATCAGAAATCATTGCAGATATTGAGCATCGTATTTCAGAACTCTTCAATGAGCGCATGCAAAACAACAATCAAGTAATAGGAAATAAAGAAGTTGAAGAAGTAATCACAATAATGGGGCAACCTGAAGATTACTTAGTTGACGACGAAATATTTGAAGACAATCCCTATGAAGTAACAGGCTCTGGTTATCCTAAAAAACTTTTTAGAGATACCGAAAACTCATATATAGCCGGTGTATCTTCTGGATTAGGTCATTATCTCGGTATTGATCCTGTTTGGGTAAGACTATTATGGGTGCTACTTACCTTCTTCTCTGGAGGCGCATTTATACTTATCTATATATTATTTTGGGTTATCGTACCTGAAGCCTTAACAACCTCTGATAAACTGATGATGCGGGGAAAGCCTGTAAATATCAGCAATATTGAGCAAAACATTAAAAAGGGTTTTGACAATGTTTCTGATAACCTTAAGAGCGTGGACTATGAGAAGTATAGTAGCAAAGTCCGCACAGGTTCTAAATCATTTTTCGATGCCTTAGGAGATATGTTCTCCTTCATCGTTAAAATCCTTGGGAAATTTATCGGATTATTAATGGTAGTAATAGGAGCGGTAGTATTTATAGCTTTGTTTATTAGCATATTTGCAGTGGGCATTTTTGACTATAACAACGTTGGAGGATTTGACATTGTTGATGCCGCTAACGCCACTGGCGTACCAATATGGTTTATTTCAATACTATTATTTTTTGCCGTTGGAATTCCATTTTTATTCCTTTTCTATTTCGGACTCAAAGTTTTAGTGTCCAATTTAAAACCGATGAGAAATTCAGCACTCTTCTCTTTAATTGGAGTTTGGGCATTATCTGTAATTGGAATGTTAATTATAGGTGCAAAGTTTTCTAATGAGTATGCCTATGATGCTTCAATGGAAACCACCAAAACATATACCATAAAATCTACTGATACCGTTGCTATTAAAATGAACCGAAAATCGAAGTATCAAACTCGCAATAGAGGAAGAAATAGATCGGATGAATTCTCGGTAATATATGATGAAAACGACAGAAAATCTATATTAATTACTGATGTGAATTTTGTTGTAAAATCTACAAAAGACAGCTTGGCATATGTCGAGATTTATAAATATTCAAATGGTAGAAGTTATAGTGCTGCAAGAGAAAAAGCTGATAACATTAGATATGACTTAACTTATAAAAACAACGAGTTAATTTTAGATAATTATCTCATTGTACCTTATAGTGATGGTTATAGACAACAAGAGGTAGAATTATACATCTATCTTCCTGAAGGCACTCATTTTATTGCAAATCAAAACACCTTTTACAGGCACAGAAATGCAGAATACAAAGGCGATATTTTAAGAAATGGTATGGAAGAGCATATTTTAGAAGTACGCTATAACAAAGTAAATTGTAAGGATTGTGATGACCAAGAAGAGGAATACCGAGAAGAGGAAGATAATAGACAAACAGGAATTAACATTAACGATGACTCTGTTCGAATTAAAACAGAAACTATGGAAATTAACATTAACGACGATGGTGTAGAAGGAAAAAAGGAAAATGTTAGATACAAAATAGATGATGACGGTGTTAAAATTAAAACAGAAGACAATTAAACAATTCATCATGAAAAATCAACAACTCATTCTAAAACAATTATTTAACACATAAAACTGTAATATATTTACATCATCAATCAAACACTTAAAAATCATGACAACTATAATTAAATATTTAACCGCTGTAATTTTAGGCTCAATATTGTTTTCTTGCAATTTCGATATTAACATGGGACCTGGAATAAAAGGTAATGGTAATGTCGTTACCGTAGAAAGAGACCTTGACCCCAATTTTGACGAAATAGTAATTAGTCGAGGTGTAGATGTTTATCTCACACAATCTGAAAACGAAAGTTTGACGGTTCAAGCAGATGAAAACTTGCACGACATTATAATGACTAAGGTTAAGGATAACGTATTAGAAATTTATGCCGACGAAAACATTGGACAAGCAAGCTCAAAAAAGATATTATTAAATTTTGATCAGGTAAGCAAAATCAAGGCCACCAGCGGAACAGATGTCTACTCAACAAATACCATTACCTGCGAAAAATTGTATTTATCTACAACCAGTGGTAGTGATATGGAATTAGATATTGACACCAAAACTGTTGATTGTGAATCTACCAGCGGTAGTGACTTAAAATTAACAGGCACGACACATACCCTTATTGCAAAAGCAACGAGTGGTAGTGACATAAAAGCTCATAATTTAAGCTCACAAGTATGCAATGTTCAAGCAACAAGCGGTGCAGACATAACTGTTAACACTTCAGAACGATTACATGCCTCTGCAAGCAGCGGTGGAGATATTAAATATTACGGAAACCCAAAAGAAGTAAGCGCTAAAGATTCGGCTTCTGGTAGTATAAAAAAACACTAACCCAACCATAACTATTCAATCTGTTTTAAACCATTTCAAACTCAAAATGTAGTTTGGGATGGTTTTTGTATATATTTGTTAAAACAAATATAAAATCCTTAATCTTGAAGACGTATTTATTTACAATTCTCATTGCTTTAGGAGCCTTAACTTCTACTTATGCTCAAGTAGAAAAAATAAAAGGAGACAAAAACGTTACCCTAAAGCAAACCTACATTGATGCCTTTTCTACTATTAAAGTTGGAGAGGATTTTACAATTGAATTAATTTTTAACGAAAAACCTTCGGTTGAAATTGAAACGGACAATAATTTACATGATATAATTAAGTTTGAAGTTGTTGATGGTGTGCTTAGTTTTTCTACAACTAAAAAAATAACCTATCGTAAAAAGCTCAACATCATAGTAAACTACACCTCTACTTTAGAAAATTTTGAAATCAGTGAACAAGGTGAAATTAGATCATTAACCTCTTTAGATTTAAATAAAGCTACGGTTAAAACCACTGGATCGGCAAAAGCCTATCTAAATATTAATACTGGAAGTTTCAGACTTACCAGTTCTGATAAATCGAGATTAAAATTAAATCTAACTTGCGAGGATATAAATATGGTGGTTAGTGAAACCAGTAAGTTAGATGCCGTAGTTAACACCAAAACATCTCAAATAGACTTGTATCAAAGAGCTAATGTCGTAATAGAAGGTTCAAGTGAAAACGCCACATTTAGATTAGACAATCAGGCTGTGTTAGATGGTAAATCGTTTATGACTACACATTCTCAATTGGTGGCTGAAAGCTCAAGTAAAATATTTGTAAATAGCTTAGAAGATATAGATATTACGGCATCGGGAGATAGCGAAATATACTTATATAATACGCCAAAAATAACTGTACAATCCTTTTCTGGAGAAGCAAAACTTCAAAAGAAAGAATTGCAATAAAATAAAACCGGAATAAAAAAGGCAGAATGTAAATTCTGCCTTTTTTTATGCTTTATCCCCGTAATATTAACCTTCTTTGGCGGCTAAATAACGCTCAGCATCTAATGCAGCCATACAACCTGTACCTGCTGCTGTAACAGCTTGTCTATATACGTGATCTGCAGCATCTCCCGATACAAACACACCATCAATATTTGTTTTAGAAGAACCTGGAGTATTAATAATATATCCTGTTTCATCTAAATTTAAATAATCTTTAAAAATATCAGTATTTGGCTTATGACCGATAGCTACAAAAAATCCAGTTGCTGGAATCTCAATCTCTTCTCCTGAAGTGTTATTTTTAGCTTTTACACCTGTAACAACTTGTCCATCTCCTAACACTTCAACTGTATTTGTGTTTAAAAGAATTTCTATGTTTTCGGTATTTCTAACACGAGCTTCCATTATACGAGATGCTCTAAAGGCATCACGTCTCACCAACATAGTTACTTTTTTACAAAGTTTTGATAAATAATGCGCTTCCTCACATGCCGAATCTCCTGCACCTACAATTACAACTTCCTGATTTCTATAGAAAAACCCATCACAAACAGCACAAGCAGAAACACCTCCACCTAATTGCAAATATTTTTGTTCAGAAGGTAAGCCCAAATACTTTGCTGATGCTCCTGTCGATATAATTACAGTTTCACAATGAATCTCAGTAGTTTCGTTTACCCATACCTTATGTATATCGCCTGAAAAATCGACCTTAGTAACCCAACCATCTCTAATATCGCTACCAAAGCGTTTAGCTTGCTCCTGTAATTGCATCATCATTTCTGGTCCAGTAATTCCTTCTGGGTAACCAGGGAAATTCTCAACATCATTTGTGGTCGTTAATTGACCTCCAGGCTGAGTTCCTTGATATAATACTGGATACATATTTGCTCTTGAAGCGTAAATTGCGGCAGTATACCCTGCAGGTCCCGAACCTATAATTAGGCACTTTACTTTTTCTATTGTTTCAGACATTTTAGTTACGTTTTTTAAGTGCAGTAAAAATAACAACTTTAACCCTAAGGATTGTGAAAAAATTATTAAGTTTTTATATATTAAAATAGCTTTCAGCAATACTCTTTATTTTTAGTATTTCAGTTCATAAATCCTATAATATCAGATGATAAATTGAACTTAATTTGATGGTTGTTACCCACATATTTCGTAAATTGTAGATAATCAATATTTTACACCGTAAATTACAATCGTTATGAAATCCATATACTTCATTTTAATTGCCGCTCTAATCTTTTACAATTGCAACAATAATAAAACAGAAGCTAAACCTGAAGCACAAGAGCCAACTAAAGAGGAGGTGATTTCCATTCCATCGACCTTGGAAGGCACATGGGAATTGGTCAATTTTTATAACTACGATAATAATACTGTTACAGATTCCTTTAATGCAGAGTCAGGCTATCGACAAGTTAAAATGTATTCAAAACACAAAGTAATGTGGACCAAACACGTGCCATCAGATTCGGCAGAATGGTTTGGTTATGGCACCTACAAACATGAAGATGGGATGCTCATTGAAAGTTTAGAATACGGTTCGCAAATGATGGATGAAGTCATAAAATCTCGTGAATCATTTATTTATGAACTTGATCTTGAAGAAAATAAATTCAGTCAAATTGAAGTAGATGAAGACGGAAATAGAATTTATGCAGAGAATTACATTCGTATAGAAAAATAAAAAAGCTGAGTAAAACTACTCAGCTTTTTGTCGGGGTGGCAGGATTCGAACCTGCGACCTCCGCGTCCCAAACGCGGCGCGATAACCGGGCTACGCTACACCCCGAAAACAGAGGTGCAAATATAATGCTTTTCTTTAATATTAAACAAGAAATAATTTATATTTTAGAATTAAATATTCACCTATGAAATCCACTTATTTTCTAATTCTCATTTATATAAGTTTATTTGCTTGCGCTCAAAATAACACGCCAGTAAATGATGCTCATTCTTACCAATTGATCGTGGAAGATTTAGACAATCCTTGGGGCTTTGTTTTCTTACCTGATGGCAGTATGCTTATAAATGAAAAGGAAGGCAAAATGATTCACTTTAAGAATGGTAAAAAAACAGAAGTTAGTGGGTTACCAGAAATTTATGTTAGAGGTCAAGGAGGATTGATGGATATCATTATTGATCCCAATTACAAATCTAACGGGTGGCTCTATTTTTCTTATGCCTCCGCAAAAGGTTCTGGCTCTGGCGGCAATACAGCTGTAATGCGAGCCAAACTAAGAGGAAACGCCCTTACACAACAACAATTACTGTATAAGGCAACTCCCAATACCACAAAAGGTCAACACTTTGGGTCACGCTTATGCTTTGATGAAAATGGATATTTATTTTTTAGCATTGGAGAGCGAGGAGAGCGGGATATCAATCCGCAAGACATCACTAGAGATGGTGGCAAAATTTACCGAATTAATCCTGATGGAAGCATTCCAAATTCAAACCCATTTATTAATTCAAAAAACGCCAAAACAGCAATTTTTAGTTATGGTCATCGCAATCCTCAAGGTATGAGCCTACATCCAGAAACAAAACAACTTTGGATTCACGAACATGGCCCAAAGGGAGGTGATGAAATTAACATCATTAAGGAAGGAAAAAATTACGGTTGGCCAAAGGTAACTTATGGTAAAAACTATTCTGGAACAACCATAACAGAACACACAACCTTACCAAATATGGAAGAACCGCTTTACCAATGGACACCATCAATTGCGCCTTCTGGAATGGCATTTATAAATAGTGATAAATATGGTGCATGGAAAGGCAATTTGTTAGTAGGTTCTTTAAAATTTCAATACCTTGCTCGCTGCGTAATGGATGATAATCAAGTAGTTTATCAAGAAAAATTATTAGCCGATTTAGGAAGAGTAAGATCTGTAAATCAAGGGCCAGATGGTTTTATTTACGTTGGAATTGAAAATTTTGGTATTGTAAAACTAATTCTTAATTAAAAAATGAGACATCTATTTATTTTACTTTTAGTCACTTTTACATGTTTTAGCTGTAATGATGAAAAGAAGTCGACAGCGTCTAATGAGAATTCGGAAGCTGAAAGAAGCATTCAAAAAGGTAAAAGACTTTACAATAAATTTTGTACCTCTTGCCATCTTCCAAATGGTCAAGGCGTTGCTAAGGTTTTCCCGCCTTTAGCAAATTCAGATTATTTAAAAGCGAATAGAGAAGCCAGTATAAAAGCTATAAAATATGGCATGTCTGGTAAAATAACCGTGAACGACGAAGAATACAATGGTGTAATGGCGCCTTTAGGCCTGAGTGACAATGAAATTGCTGATATAATGAATTTTATTACTAATAATTGGGGCAACACAAACAATTCGTTGATAACTGCCGAAGAAGTTTCTAAAGTTCAGAAATAAACTAATACATAATTCGCTAAATTTGTAGCAAAATTTAAACTTATATCATGCTAATAATCGGTATTGCTGGAGGAACAGGATGTGGAAAAACAACCGTTGTTAATCAAATTTTAAACGAATTACCTGATAGTGAAGTTGGTGTAATATCTCAGGATTCTTATTATAAAGACACCTCTCATCTTAGTTATGATGAGCGTATCAAAATTAACTTTGATCATCCCAGATCAATCGATTTTGAATTGCTTGAATCTCACTTAAAAGAGCTTAAAGCTGGAAACTCAATAAATCAGCCTGTTTACTCTTTTATAAAACATAATCGTACCGATGATACCGTACTAACTCATCCCAGAAAGGTGATGATAGTTGAAGGTATATTAATTCTTACCAACAGAGAATTAAGAGATATGTTTGACATCAAAATATTTGTTCATGCAGATAGTGATGAGCGCCTAATCAGACGTCTAAAAAGAGACATTCAGGAGCGTGGAAGAGATATAGATGAAGTCTTAAACAGATATCAAACAACATTAAAACCAATGCATCAACAATTTATTGAACCGATGAAGGAGTATGCAGATATTATCATACCCAACAATAAGTACAATACTGTTGCTGTTAATATTGTAAAAACCATAATTAATCAGAGTCTATAATGTCTTGGAAAAAAAGTCCTTTTTTAAAACCATTCAAAAACATCTACTTTTTGGCAATTACCCTATTTGCTGTTTGGATGATTTTTTGGGACGCTAATTCTTGGAGTATCCATAACGAGCTTAATACCGAAATGGAAAACTTAGAAACTGAAAAAGCCTACTATCTAAAAGAAATTGAAAAGGATAATAAAGCTTTAAAAGAACTAAGTACAGAAGCCGGTATAGAAAAACATGCTCGTGAAACCTACTACATGAAGAAGGACAATGAAGAAATTTACCTCATTGAATACGAAGACAGTATAGCAAAATCTAACACTAATGAATAACCCTAAATTCGAAGAATTTTCTAAAGTTTCTGCAAAAGAGTGGAAACAAAAAATTCAAGTAGATTTAAAAGGTGCAGATTATAATAACACCTTAATATGGCATTCTAACGAAGGCATAGACGTTAAGCCTTTTTATGATGTCGAAGATCTCAATCCAGAACACCAGCTTGACATACCTAAGGCCAATCAATGGCGTATTTGTCAATCCATTTACGTTTCTGATCTTGAAATATCTAACAAAAAAGCTTTAGAGTATCTCGAAAAGGGAGCGACAAGCATAAAGTTTACTATCCCAAATAATGATACAGACTTAAACAAATTATTTTTAAATCTGAATTTATCTGAGGTTGAAATTCATATTCAACCTTTGTTTCTAAGTTTAGAATTTGCTTTAAGCTTAGACAAGTTTGCCAAAGAAAGTAATGGGCAAATATATTTACATAGTGATTGCATAGGACATCTGTCAAAATCTGGTAATTGGTTTCATAATTTCAAAGACGATCTAAAAAATACAGTAGAGATTTTAAAATCTTGCCATAACTTAAAAAGTAATCTAAGTATAAACTTAGAGTTGTTTCAGAATGCTGGTGCCAATATGGTTCAACAATTAGCATATAGCATTGCTCAAGGATTTGAATATATTAATGCCTTTGGAGAAGAAATTAAAACTACGATTACATTTAATGTAAGTGTTGGGTCTAACTACTTTTTTGAAATCGCTAAATTAAAAGCGTTACGTTTACTTTGGCATTCCATCGCTTCAGATGCTAAACTAGCAAACACCAATTGTCATATTCTCGCAACACCAAGCAAACGAAATAAAACACTTTACGATTATAACACAAATATGCTTCGTACAACCACTGAGTGTATGAGTGCTATTTTGGGTGGCGCAAATACCGTAAGCAACCTTCCATACGATTTTGTATATCATAAAACCAATGACTTTGCAGAGCGAATTACCCGTAATCAATTGTTGATTTTAAAACACGAAAGTTATTTTGACAAAGTAAGCAACCCTACAGATGGTAGTTATTATATTGAATCTCTAACTCATCAATTGGCGGAAAAAGCTCTTGGTTTATTCAAAGATATCGAAACACAAGGCGGGTATTTAAAACTCCTTAAAGAGGGAATAATTCAGAAAAAAATAAAAGAAAGCGCTGATCAAGAATTACAGCAATTTGAAGATGGGAAAGAAATTTTATTAGGAACAAATATACATCCAAATCCTGAAGATAAAATGAAGGATGATATACAATTGTATCCTTTCTTAAAAATGAACCCAAGAAAAACTTTACTACAACCTATCCTTGAAAAACGTTTAGCAGAACGCATGGAACAAAACCGCTTAAACGATGAGTAGAAAACCAAGTTCACATATCACATTAAAAACGAGTAGTCCTTCTAAACAAAATAATTCGGAAACTTTTATGACTGCCGAAGATATATCGGTACAATCCCAATACTCTGCTCAAGACATAAAAAAAAGTCCGCAAGTTGGCTTTACAGCTGGATTGGCACCAAACCTTAGAGGCCCGTATAGCACCATGTATGTTAGACGACCATGGACTATTAGACAATATGCTGGATTCTCAACAGCTACAGAAAGTAACGCCTTTTACAGACGTAATTTGGCAGCTGGTCAAAAAGGGCTTTCAGTTGCTTTTGATTTAGCCACACATAGGGGTTACGATTCAGATCATGAAAGAGTCATCGGAGATGTAGGAAAAGCAGGAGTAGCTATAGATTCTGTTGAAGACATGAAAGTACTCTTTGATCAAATTCCGTTAGACAAGATGAGTGTTTCAATGACCATGAATGGAGCCGTACTTCCAATTATGGCATTTTACATAGTAGCCGCTGAAGAACAAGGCGTAGCTCCAGAACTTTTAGCAGGGACAATTCAAAATGATATTTTGAAAGAATTCATGGTGCGTAACACCTACATCTACCCTCCCACACCCTCAATGAAGATCATTTCAGACATCTTTGAATACACGAGTGAAAAGATGTCTAAATTTAATAGTATAAGTATATCAGGTTATCACATGCAAGAAGCTGGAGCAACCTGTGATATCGAGTTAGCTTACACCTTAGCTGACGGATTAGAATACATACGTAAAGGACTGGAAGCAGGCATGGATATCGACACTTTTGCACCAAGACTTTCGTTCTTCTGGGCCATTGGAATGAATCATTTCATGGAAATTGCAAAAATGAGAGCCGCAAGAATATTATGGGCTAAACTCGTAAATCAATTTAATCCTAAAAATCAAAAGTCTTTAGCGCTTAGAACCCATTGTCAAACGAGTGGATGGAGTTTAACTGAGCAAGATCCTTTTAACAACGTAGCCAGAACTTGCATCGAAGCATCGGCTGCGGCATTTGGAGGTACTCAAAGTTTGCATACTAATGCCTTAGACGAAGCCATAGCATTACCAACCGATTTCTCTGCAAGAATTGCTCGTAATACTCAAATTTATCTGCAAGAAGAAACTAAAATCACAAAAACCGTTGACCCTTGGGGTGGTAGTTATTATGTTGAAAAATTAACTGAAGATATTACCAATAAAGCATGGGCTTTAATAAATGAAGTTGAAGATTTAGGAGGAATGACAAAGGCGATTGAGGCAGGCATTCCTAAACTAAGAATTGAAGAAGCTGCTGCAAGAAAACAAGCCCGTATTGATTCTGGTCAAGACATTATTGTTGGTGTTAACAAATACCAACTAAAGGAAGAAGATCCGCTTCATATTTTAGAAGTAGACAATAAAATTGTTAGACAAGAACAAATTGAGCGATTAAAAGCCTTAAAAGAAAACAGAAATCAAGCCGAAGTAGATAAGACATTGCAAAATTTAACTGAGGCTGCAAAAACAGGTTCTGAAAATTTGTTAGCTTTAGCAGTAGTTGCAGCGAGAAAGCGTGCAACCTTAGGAGAAATTAGTGATGCTTTAGAGAAGGAGTTTGGAAGATTTAAAGCTCAAATAAAATCGGTTTCAGGCGTGTATAGTAAAGAAATAAAAAATGATGCCTCGTTTAAAAAAGCGAGAGAAATGGCAGACCAGTTTACAGAACAAGATGGTAGACGCCCTCGAATAATGATTGCCAAAATGGGACAAGATGGTCATGATAGAGGTGCAAAAGTTGTTGCAACTGGCTATGCTGATGTTGGATTTGACGTGGATATTGGTCCCTTATTTCAAACGCCAAAAGAAGCCGCTAAACAAGCGGTTGAAAACGACGTTCATATTCTAGGTGTATCATCCTTAGCCGCTGGTCATAAAACTTTAGTTCCTGAAGTTATCAAGGAATTAAAAAGCTATGGTAGAGAAGACATTATGGTAATTGTTGGTGGCGTAATCCCTAAACAAGATTATCAATATTTATTTGACGCAGGAGCGGTTGCTGTTTTTGGACCTGGAACTAAAATCAGTGATGCTGCAATTAAGATATTAGACATTTTAATTGACTAAAAAATAATAGATTAAATAAAAAAGGTTGCCAAATTGGCAACCTTTTCCTTTTTCAACACATGTCGTTAATTTACAGTGTAATCTAAATGGTGGTGTTCATCAATTAATGGACCACCTTCCATAATTTCCTTAGAGGCTTGACTTGCAAATTTCTCAAAGTTTAAATGGAATGAATGCGCTAAAGCAATCGCTTTACTTACATAAGCTCCTTTTTGTAACCAAGTGTTCATTGGATCTAAGATCTCTGTTGGAACATTTGGACAATATTTAGGCATTTCTAATCCGAATATCGGGTGTACGTTATAATCTACTTGGTCTAATTCTCCCTCTAAAATTGAAGTAATCATAGCACGTGTATATTTAAGTTTAATTCGTGAACCAACCCCGTAAGGCCCTCCACTCCAACCTGTGTTAATCAACCAAACATTCACACCAGCTTCTTGCATTTTTTTACTTAACATTTCTGCATAAACGGTAGGATGTAATGGCATAAATGGCGCTCCAAAGCAAGCTGAAAATGATGGTACCGGCTCAGTAATTCCTGCTTCAGTACCGGCTACCTTAGCTGTATACCCAGAAATAAAATGGTAGGCCGCTTGACCAGGTGTTAATTTTGATACCGGAGGTAATACCCCAAAGGCATCACAGGTTAAGAAGAAAATATTCTTAGGATTCCCTGCAAATGATGGCTCTTGAATATTATCAATATGATGTATAGGATAACTTACACGCGTATTAGCTGTTATAGTAGAATCCATAAAATCAACTTCACCGTCTTCTTTGAAAACCACATTTTCGAGTAAAGCTCCTGGCTTAATCGCTCTAAAAATGTCTGGTTCTTTTTCTTCAGTTAAATCAATAACTTTAGCGTAACATCCACCTTCAAAGTTAAAGATGTTGTTTTCTGCTGTCCAACCATGCTCATCATCACCAATTAACTTACGTGTCGGATCTGCTGATAATGTAGTTTTACCTGTTCCTGATAGTCCAAAGAAAATTGCTGTATCTCCTTCTTCACCTACATTTGCAGAACAGTGCATTGGTAATACATTTTTCTCAGTAGGTAAAATTAAGTTTAAAGCAGAAAAAACACCTTTTTTCATTTCACCGGTATAAGCAGAACCACCGACTAATGCTATTTTTTTTGTAAAGTTTAAAATTGAAAAGTTACCTTGACGTACACCATGTTTCTCAGGATCGGCTTCGTATCCTGGTGCACATAAAATTAACCAATCCTCTTCAAAGTTTTCTAACTCACTTTCTTCAGGACGCAAAAACATATTGTATACAAATAGGTTTGACCAAGGAAACTGAGTTACAGTTCTTACATTTAATCTGTAATCTTGGTCTGCACAAACATATCCGTCACGCACATAAATTTCTCGACCTGATAAATACTCTAAAATTTCATTTTGTAATACATCAAATTTTTCAGGAGAGATAGGCTTATTAACTTTTCCCCACCAAACTTTGTCCTCTGTGTATTCATCTTTAACTAAAAAACGATCTTGAGGTGATCTACCTGTAAATTTACCAGTATTAATGGCAAGGGTACCGTTTCCAGTCTCTTTTCCCATTCCTTTCTCTACAGTAATTTTCTGTAATTCCTCAGGAGATAAGTTCCAATGCGCGTCTACATCTTTCAATCCATACGCTTCTAATTTTGCATCTTTTTTTGTACTCGTTAACTCTTGCATAATAATTATTTTAAAAGTTTATTCTATAGTAATTAGGTGTGTTTTCTTTGCAAAATCCCACCTGTTATTTCTTAGTTCTACACAAATTTACCTACAGAATCACACTCAAAACATGATAAACATCAGCAGCTAATGTTAAGATTTCTTAAAATTCACTATTTTCAACACGAAATCGTTTTACCACCACAATTCTTCAATATTTATTAAATTCTGATAAAGAATTACCACTAAAATGTTGTATTTTTTTTGAATATTAAATTCAACTTTTTATTAAAAAAACACTATTTCTACACAATGTACACTTCAAAAATGCTAAATACCGATGCTTTAAAAGGAACCAACATTATTGTTACCGGAGGTGGCAGCGGATTAGGAAAATCTATGAGCAAATATTTTTTAGAACTGGGAGCCAATGTCATTATTACATCTCGGAATTTTGAAAAATTAAAAGCCACAGCACAAGAATTAGAGGAAGAAACTAATGGTAAATGTTTACCTGTTCAATGTGATGTTAGGCATTATGAAGAGGTCGAAAAAATGTTAGAAATCTCAATTGCCGAGTTTGGACAAATTAATGCTCTACTTAATAATGCGGCGGGCAATTTTATATCACCTACAGAACGCTTATCAGCAAATGCTTTTGACACCATAATTGATATTGTTTTAAAAGGGACAAAAAATTGCACTTTAGCTTTAGGCAAACACTGGATTAACACCAAACAATCTAAATCTGTAGTTTTAAACATTGTAACCACCTACGCCTGGACGGGTTCAGGCTATGTAGTACCTTCAGCTACTGCCAAGGCTGGGGTATTAGCAATGACTAGAAGTTTAGCGGTAGAATGGGCCAAATACGGTATGCGTTTTAATGCCATAGCTCCAGGGCCATTCCCCACCAAAGGCGCATGGGATAGATTACTACCTGGCAACCTAAAAGATCAATTTGATATGGCTAAAAAGGTACCATTAAAGCGTGTAGGCCATCATCAAGAGCTAGCAAATCTTGCGGCTTATCTCATTTCTGATTACTCTGCATATATTAATGGTGAAGTTATTACCATAGATGGAGGTGAATGGCTAAAAGGCGCGGGTGAATTTAATTTACTAGAAAACATTCCTGAAGAACTTTGGGATAGTTTAGAAGCTCAAATAAGAGCTAAAAAAAGACGTTAAAATATGGATGATTGGAGGCTCTAAAGTTTAACCATTGTTAACAATTTACATTTTTTATCCTCACAAATAATTGTATTTTTACCATTCCTAAAAACCGAAACATTTAATGGGAAAAATCATTGCAATTGCAAACCAAAAAGGAGGTGTCGGTAAAACTACTACTTCGGTAAATTTAGCCGCTTCCTTAGGTGTCCTAGAAAAAAAAGTCCTACTTATAGATGCTGATCCTCAAGCCAATGCTACTTCTGGTTTAGGAATAGATGTTGATTCTGTAGAAGTTGGTTCTTACCAATTATTAGAGCATACGCAGACTGCCGAAGCTTGTATAATGGAAACCAGCTCCCCGAATGTCGATATCATTCCTGCACACATAGATTTAGTTGCTATTGAAATTGAGCTTGTCGATAAAGATCAAAGAGAATATATGCTCAAGAAAGCAATAAGCCACTTAAAGGAGACTTATGATTATATTCTTATTGATTGCGCGCCATCTCTCGGACTATTAACTTTAAATGCTTTAACGGCTTCGGATTCTGTAATTATTCCTATTCAATGTGAATATTTTGCATTAGAAGGGCTTGGTAAATTATTGAATACAATTAAAAGTGTTCAGAAAATCCATAACACCAATTTAGATATTGAAGGGATGTTACTAACCATGTATGATTCAAGATTAAGATTATCTAATCAAGTGGTAGAAGAAGTACAAAAGCACTTTAGTGATATGGTTTTTAGTACCATTATCCAACGAAATGTAAGATTGGGAGAAGCTCCAAGTTTTGGTGAAAGCATTATTAATTATGATGTGAGCAGTAAAGGTGCTGTAAATTATATTAATTTGGCTAAGGAGATTATCAATAAAAACGAATTATAATGGCAAAGGCTACTAAAAAACAAGCTTTAGGAAGAGGGTTGTCTGCCTTATTAAAAGATCCGGCAAATGATATTTCATCAAGCCAGGATAAAAATGCAGATAAAGTTATTGGTAATATCGTAGAATTAGATTTGGAAGCGATTGAAATTAATCCGTTTCAACCAAGAACCAATTTTAATGAAGATACACTGAAAGAGCTGGCAATTTCTATCAAAGAATTGGGTGTTATACAGCCTATAACGGTTAGAAAATTAGATTTTAACAAATACCAATTGGTATCTGGAGAACGTCGTTTTAGAGCTTCTAAATTAGTAGGATTAAAAAGTGTTCCTGCTTACATTAGGATTGCTAACGACCAAGAATCTCTTGAGATGGCCTTGGTTGAAAATATACAGCGACAAGATTTAGACCCAATTGAGATTGCTTTATCATACCAAAGATTAATTGATGAAATTAATTTGACTCAAGAACAAATGAGTGACCGCGTTGGTAAAAAAAGATCGACGATTGCAAATTACCTGAGGTTATTAAAATTAGATCCGATAATTCAAACAGGAATGCGCGACGGGTTTATTTCTATGGGGCACGGTAGAGCCATTATAAATATTGAAGATCAATCTATTCAATTAGATATCTACGAAAAAATTATTACAAAAAAACTATCGGTTAGAGATACCGAGGCCTTGGTAAGAAATTATCAAAAAACAGATTCTACAGAAGTTCCTGAAAAAGAAGAATTACCAAAATATATTAAAAAGGGGATTAAAGACTTTTCAGAATATTTTGGACATAAAATAAACGTTAAAGTTGGTAAAAACGGAAAAGGAAATATTACCATTCCGTTTCATTCTGAAGAAGATTTTAACAGGATTAAAAAACTGGTACAAAGTGCAAAATAATCGCTTTCATAGCTGCATTCTATTCTTTTTTATTACGCTTTGTAGTTTGGCTCAAACCGACCCAGAACTCAAAGAGCTTAATGAGACAGGTGTATTAACATCTAATGATAGCATCCAAAAAAAAGTTATTAATCCGTTAGCTCCGGCAAAGGCTGCATTCTATTCTGCTGTGTTACCGGGATTAGGCCAAGCCTACAATAAAAAATATTGGAAAATCCCTATTGTATACGCTGCTTTAGGAACCGGGATGTATTTTTATTTTGACAATGATAAAGAATACGATCGCTATAGAGATGCCTATAAACGACGTTTAGCCGGATATACCGATGACGAGTTTTATGGCCCAAACCAGGGCTCTCCAATAATATCTGATGACGGTTTAATTAGAGCTCAAGAAACGTTTAAAAGAAATAAAGAACTCTCCTTATTAATCACGGTTGGCCTCTATGTATTAAACATAATTGACGCCAATGTTGATGCTCATCTACTTCAGTTTAATGTTGATAACAACCTCGCGTTGAAACCACATTTTAAATACAATCAAATGGATGCCACTACAGATTTAGGGGTAACATTGAATTTCAAATTTTAAGCCATGAAAATTGCATTATTAGGCTACGGTAAAATGGGAAAAGCCATTGAAAACATTGCTATTTCCAGACAACACCAAATTGTATCAATTGTTAAAGATAGTACCGATTTTAATTTGGCCGATGCAGATGTTGCCATTGATTTTAGCATCCCAGAAGCAGCTTATAGCAATATTACTTCCTGTTTTGAACTTGGAGTACCTGTTATTTCAGGTACCACTGGATGGTTAGACAAATACAAAGAAGTCATTGCACTTTGCAACCAAAAAGAAGGAAGCTTTATTTACGCATCAAATTTCAGCCTCGGGGTTAATTTATTTTTTGAACTCAACAAAACGTTGGCCAAAATGATGAATCAACTTGAATCCTATAAGGTAGACATAGAAGAAATTCATCATACACAAAAATTAGACGCACCAAGTGGTACAGCCATTACTTTAGCCGAAGGTATAATTAATACTCATGATTCTTATCAAGACTGGGCTATAGACGGCCAAAACAATAAATTACCAATTACTGCAAAACGTATAGAGAAAGTGCCCGGAACACATACCGTGACTTACAATTCTACAGTAGATAGCATTAGCATTAATCATACAGCCCATAATAGAGAAGGGTTTGCCTTGGGAGCTGTTGTAGCAGCAGAATGGCTGGTTGGAAAAAAAGGTGTATTTTCGATGCAAGATGTGTTAAACATTGGTTAATTACGTCATAACTTGTAACATGACACCGATTAAAATTACTCACTAAAAGAAAATCAATTACTTATGACACTAACAGAGTGGTTCATTACATTTATAATAGTTCAATGTTTACATGGTTTAGCAACATGGAAACTATACATCAAGGCAAATAGACAGGCATGGGAAGCCTTTGTTCCTGTATACAATGCCGTCATTTTAATGAAAATAATTTCTCGTCCTTGGTGGTGGACAATTTTATTATTTGTTCCTATCGTAAATTTGGTAATGTTACCAGTAGTATGGGTGGAAACTGCGAGAAGCTTTGGCAAAAACAGCACTCAAGACACGCTATTAGCAGCATTTACACTTGGGTTTTACAATTTCTATTTAAGCTATTTCGATACTAACGTCAACTATGTTAAAAACAGATCATTAAAACCAAAATCTTCTGCTGGTGAATGGGTGAGTTCAATTTTATTTGCCATAGTAGCAGCTACATTAGTGCATACATATTTTATGCAACCTTTTACCATACCAACTTCTTCATTAGAAAAAACTCTTTTAGTAGGAGATTTTCTTTTTGTAAGTAAGTTTCATTATGGTGCTAGAGTCCCAATGACAACTGTAGCAGCACCAATGGTACATGATACAATTCCAGGATTAAAGAAAAAATCATATTTGGCTGATCTTGAATTACCATATATGAGATTACCAGGATTTCAAAAAATTAAGCGTAATGATATTGTTGTTTTTAACTGGCCGGTAGATACCATGTTAGACATGAGGCATACCGATAAATATTATTATAAACCTATTGATAAAAAAACCAATTATGTAAAACGTTGCACGGCTATTGCTGGAGATACGTTAGAAATTAGAAATGGGTATGTTTATATCAATGGTCAAAAAAATCAATTACCCGGAAGAGCAAAAATTCAATTTTCGTACGATATTCAGTTTAAAGGACAATTATCATCAACTCAAGAGGTTTACCGTATCCTAAACAGATATGATATGACTGATGGCTTAGGTTATGACGAAAAAAATGGAACTTATATTATTCCTGCTGCAACCGAAGAAAATGTAGCTCGTGCCAAAAATCATCCAAATATTGAAAGCATAACCATAAGAAAGCAAGATGCAGGTGTTCGAGATGCTGGCATTTTCCCAAGTGATGCACTATATAATTGGAACAACGATAATTTTGGTCCACTTTACATTCCGAAAAAAGGAAGTACTGTAAATCTTACAGTTGAAAACCTACCCTTATACAAATATGCCATCAGATCTTATGAAGGACATGAGGTAAAAGTAAAAGGGAATCAAATAACAATTGATGGTGAGGTAGCGAACTCATTTACATTTACCAAAGATTATTATTGGATGATGGGAGATAACAGACACAACTCTCAAGATTCAAGAGTATGGGGATTTGTACCATTTGACCACGTTGTTGGTAAGCCTGTATTCATTTGGATGAGTATTGATCAAAACCAAAAAGGAATTAAGAAATTTAGATTTGATAGATTTTTCACTACTGTTTCTGGTGATGACACTCCAAAATCATATTTAATTCACTTTTTTGTTCTTTTAATATTGGGGATTGCTGCTAATAAATATTACAAAAAAAGAAAAGCTGAAGCTGCTTAATCAAACCTATTTTTATTAGAGTTATAAGATTATGAATGTCACGCTACATCCGTCGTATTTCCCAAACATTGCTGCATTGGCTACCATGGTGAAAGCAGATAGTTTTGAATTTGAAGTCTGTGATAATTTTCAAAAGCAAACCTATAGAAACAGATGTTTTATTTACGGAGCAAACGGAAAACTGTTGCTAAACATCCCAGTTGTTCATACTCAAAAAGACAGGAAACTTTATAAAGATGTTTTGGCATCCAAGGATAGTAACTGGCAAAGTATTCATTGGAAATCTTTAGAATCGGCTTATAAAACATCACCTTATTTTGAATTTTATGAAGATGATTTACGTCCGTTATTCGAATTAAAGGTGAAGTATTTATTAGATTTTAATCTTAAATGTTTAGAAACCATTTTTGACTGCCTACAGTTAGATTTTAATTACACTGAAACTTCTAATTTTGAAAAAGTACTTCCCTCAAACTTAGATGCGAGAACACTAATAAAAAGCAAAAAAGAAATAGCCCAAAATTTGACACCCTACACACAAGTTTTCTCAAACAAACACGGCTTTATACCCAACTTAAGTGTTTTAGATTTAATTTGTAATGAAGGGCCAAATGCCTTTTCATATCTCGAAGAACAAACCATAATTTATTGAGCATGCAAACCGCTGTACATTATGGAATTCACTTTGGATTGCCTTTAGCTGTAGCTTTAATTTTCTTTAAAAATAATTGGAAAAAGGCTTATTTGGTAATGCTATTAACCTTTGTAATAGACTTAGATCATCTCCTAGCAAACCCCATTTTTGATCGCAACAGATGTAGTGTTGGATTTCATCCACTTCACTCCTATTATGCTATTGCTGTATACTTTGGTTTCTTATTTGTAAAACCTTTACGAATGCTTGGTTTAGGGTTGGTAATTCATATTATTGCTGATACCGCAGATTGCTTATTAATGTAAGTTTAAAGTTGCCATTATTGGAAAATGGTCTGAAAGCTTCTGATCAAAAGTTTCAAAATTCAAAACATTTACCTCCGGCTCTACCAGTACAAAATCAATTCTTACAGGAAAAAATTTGAAATTAAAAGTACGGCCAAACCCTTGGCCAGCTTGCACAAAGGCATCATTAAAATCACCCTTAATTTTTCGGTAAACATAAGAATAAGCTGTATTATTAAAATCGCCGGTGATCAAAACAGGATAAGGGGACTGCTCTTTATGCTTTAAAACCAATTCTGCTTGATCTTGCTGGATTTTAAAGATTTCTGAAAGCCTATCCCTCAAAACCATAGAAGAGCTTTCAGAGAGCTTATCTACGTCTGTATTAATCCCTGAAGATTGTAAGTGTACATTAAAAACTCTAAGCGTATCACCTCCCTTTACAATATCGGCATACATCGCATTGTTATAAGAGTTATCAAACTCAATGAGATTCGCATTGATAATTGGATACTTTGAATACACTGCCAATCCGCATTTTGAAGTTTTAGGGAATAACTTGTCTGTATTATTATAAGCCTTTAAATGAATATCATCATGCCTAATATATTCCTGAAAACATATTACATCTGGCTCTTTCTGAAGGATAAAATCATTTATTTGTGCGGTAACATTATCACCTTCAATCCAATTGTACAAATTGAAAAGTCTAACATTATAATTCATGATTTTAAAATTGGGCTCTTCTGTGACTATTTCAGATTTAGAAATTTTAAAAAATGAAAACAAATAACTATACCCTAATAAGAGCACAAAAAGGGATAACATTAATTGTCTTTTCATTTTAAACAACCAATACAAAAAGAATAATAAGTTTAAGACAATTAAAAAAGGGACAGCTAAACTCAATACCGATAAAGATGCAAATTGCTTTGGTGGCAGATAAGCCAAAACATATGACAAAAGCAGAGTAATTGCTGCAATAGTATTTAAGACAAATACAAGTTTATCAAAGAATTTAAGGCCTTTCATAATTTCTTATTCCTTTCCTGCTTTAAACAAATACGCCTTTTCATCTTTAGTAAGACTCTCGTATCCGCTTTTACTGATTTTATCAAGAATTAAATCAATTTTTTTCTGCTTATTAAACTCGCTAAAATCTTCTTTAGTATGACCTGCAAAATCTTTCTTCTTACGTTTATGAACCGTTTTAAGATTAGATTTCTTTTGAAAAAGACTCATAACACTATCCATAAAGCGCTCAAATCCTTTACCTATATCATTCCCTTTTAATAATTGCGTAGCGTAAAGATATCCCAAAAGACCACCACCTAAATGTGCCACATGCCCCCCCATATTACCGCCAAATAGGCCCAAAACATCAATAACAACAATAAATATACCTACCCATTTTAGTTTGACATTAAACTTTATAACTCTTACTTCATTGTTGGGCATATAAGCACAAAGAAATAGCAATAAAGCTCTAACCCCAGCTGAAGCTCCAACCAAATGAGCACCTATCCCCACCATAGATTGCGGTAAAATATTATACGCCGCCATAAAGCAAAGTCCGCCAAATAGAATCCCCAAAAAGTAAATATTCAACACCAATTTAGTACTAAACAGATTAAGCAACATGCGCGACAAATAATACAAAAAGAGCATATTAAAAAGCAGATGAAAAATATCATAATGCACAAACCCATAGGTTAAAATACTCCAAGGTTTGACTATAAAAGATGATAATTGACTTGGTAATTCTAACCAAAATAATGCCTTATGGATTCTAAATAATTTATCCAATAAAAAGGCAACTACAAACAACAATACATCTATTGCAATTATTTTCTCTAAAGCGTTTAAGGCTTTAAATTTATAGCTTAAATTATCTAATTGTCCAGCCATTTAGTTCCATCTGTTTTGGTTGAACTGTGTTTTTTTCCAGTACCACATAATTAAAAAGCCTGTTAGCGCTCCCCCAATATGTGCTATATAGGCCGTGTTACTCGGACTAAAAAAGGATTGTCCGGTTAAAGCTGAAATTAAATCCATTAAAATTATTCCTGGAATAAAGTATTTAGCTTTAATAGGAATGGGCAAAAATATAAGCATCAGCTTTGCATTTGGATTCATCATACCAAAAGCAACCAACACTCCCATAATAGCTCCAGATGCTCCTACCATAGTAGAATTGAAAATTGGAAAAATACTTTGAAGATTAGCCATCTGAACATCAGAAATACCATTTATCAACTTATTAGTTGTAAGCATTTGGTGAATTTCGGCCCTTGTCAATCCCGATTCTACCAGCATATTTTCAACAGGAATATATTGAAAGAAATAATAACCTAGCATTATTAACGCAGCCCCTAAGCCTGATGAAATATAGAAAAACAAAAACTTTTTAGAACCAAACCTTTGCTCTACAGCCGTTCCAAACATCCATAACGCAAACATGTTAAACAATATGTGACTTGGACCTCCATGCATAAACATATGAGTAAAAATTTGCCAAGGTTGAAACGCTTCATTATATGGGAAGTATAAAGCAAACCAATCATAAAACAATTGGCCATTACCTATAGTAAGTGTACCGATAAACATTATTACATTAATGATAATAAGGTGTTTTACGGTTTCAGAAATTTGCATCATAATTTTAAAAACTTAATTAAAAGGTAATAAATTTTCTATCTAACTCATCTAAAGTCATTGTAATAAAGGTTGTTTTTTGTTCAGGAGACACATTGGGTTCCTTACAAGCAAACAAACTATTTACCAAATGTTCTTGTTCTACTGATGAAAGTGATTGCCCTCCTTTTATCGCCATACTTTTAGCCATTGACTTTGCTAACATATCTGTAGCACTAAAGTTTACATCTGGTATATCCTGTTGCATGTCGCTAATTAATTGCTCTAACACTATAGATACCTCACTTTCTGAAACATTTATGGGAGTACCCGTAATTTCAATACTTTCGTCTTCAAATTTTGAAAACACAAAACCAGTATGCTCTAAATCCTGTTTTAAAGTTTGTAATATTTCAATCTCAGAAGCTGAAAAATGTAATTGTAAAGGAAAAAGCAATTGCTGACTTACCGCTTGTTGCACAGTAATATGGCTCAACATTTTCTCATACAACACTCTTCGGTGAGCTCTATTTTGATCTATAAATAAGACGCCAGATTTAATACTACTTACCACATATTTATTATGAAGTTGATAGGTGCTTTGACCTACATCAAACGCTGAAGAACCCGATTCAAACAACTCCTGAGATTCTGGTTCGCTTTCAAATTGAACCTCACTAAAATCAGATTCTTGACGGGTTCCCTTAGATTCAACACCTACATAAAGGCTTTCCCAATTTGAGGGTACCTCTTTTTTAAAATTTATGTGCTGTCCTGCTGGTCTTGGTGTTGAAGTAGACATGACCTCATCTTTAAAAGGGTTAAAATCTCTGTTCACCTCAACTTGTGGCGTAACACTTGATTTTCCCTCAAAATTATAAGGCGTATCTAAATTAGGATCATGATCAAAATCTAAAACAGGTGCTATATTAAACTGTCCTAAACTATGCTTAATTGCCGATCTTAAAATGGCATAAAGCGTATGCTCATCATCAAATTTTATTTCGGTTTTAGTGGGATGAATATTGATATCAATAGACTTTGGATCCACTTTTAAATTTAAATAGTAACTGGGGTGACTTCCATCTTTTATTAAACCTTCGTAAGCAGCATTCACTGCATGATTTAAATACGGACTCTTAATAAATCTGTTATTTACAAAAAAGAATTGTTCAGATTTTGAACGTTTAGCAAATTCTGGTTTCCCCACAAAACCAGATATTTTAAGAACCTCGGTATCTTCCTCTACAGGTACTAATTTTTCATTGGTTTTAGATCCAAAGATATTTACAACGCGTTGCCTATAATTGCTAACAGGCAAGTTAAAAGATTCACTACCATTATGCATCATTACAAAGGCAATACTTGGATGTGCCAATGCTACACGCTGAAATTCATCAATGATATGTCTAATTTCTACTGCATCCGATTTTAGAAAGTTTCGTCTTGCAGGAATATTAAAAAACAAATGCTTTACAGAAAGAGATGTACCTTGAGGTGTAACTACTAAATCTTGATCTTTAATGGTACTACCTTCAATCACAATATGAGTCCCTAAATCATCTTGATCCTGTTTAGTTTTTAAATCTACATGAGCAATAGCTGCGATACTAGCTAAGGCCTCTCCCCTAAACCCCTTAGTGTTTAAACTAAATAAATCGTCAGCCGATTTAATTTTAGAGGTTGCATGTCGTTCAAAACTAAGTCGAGCATCGGTAGCACTCATGCCTTTTCCATTATCTACCACTTGAATAAGTGTTTTTCCGGCATCTTTAGCAATTAGAGAAATATGTGCGGCACCAGCATCAATAGCATTTTCTAACAACTCTTTCACAACAGAAGCTGGTCGTTGAACCACTTCTCCTGCAGCAATTTGGTTAGCCACATGATCTGGTAATAACTGAATAATATCGGCCATTAAATAGGATTAAAAGAATATTGATAAATCAAAATCAATGATAAAAAGGAAAATTAAAACCAAAATTGCAATAACAATTAATATGCGTTTGTTGGCAGATTGATCTTTCTCGTATTTAAACTCATCCCAAGCTTGAGTAACTTTACCCTTTATCCCTTTTGATGGTCCTATTGTTTTTCTATACTCGTCAAACCGGCCTTTAATTTCAAATGGACTACCATCACCATTACGTTTGTAATGCTGTGGTGTATAATTGAATTTTTTATTTCGGCGTGTTTTAAATATCCCCATAACTTGTACTAAATCAAAGTTACTTAATTTACACACAAATCATGCCGCTTTCATCCTAAAAATTGTTAACACAATCTTTGATGAAAAAACAGACATATATTACAAAAATTTAAGCTTTACGACGAATATCTGCCATTTTTATAGCCGCAATGGCAGCTTCAACACCTTTATTTCCATGAATACCACCAGAGCGGTCTATGGCTTGTTGCATGTTGTTATCTGTTAACACGCAAAAAATAACTGGTGTATCTGTTTGGATGTTTAAATCTTTAATGCCTTGAGTGACACCTTCACAAACAAAATCAAAATGTTTCGTTTCGCCTTGGATTACACTACCTATGGCAATTACAGCATCAACCTCTTGAGATATCATTTTTTTGGCGCCATAAATAAGTTCAAAACTTCCTGGCACATCCCATTTAATAATATTACTCTCGGCTACACCGTTATCAACCAAAGCATCTAAAGCACCTTGGTAAAGGCCATTTGTAATTTCAAAATTCCATTCTGAAACAACAATCCCAAACCGAAAATTTTTCGCGTTTGGGATTGTAGACTTATCATATACAGATAAATTAGTATTTGCAGTTGCCATAATTACATGCTTGCTTCTGCCTTACCAATAAATGTATCTATGTTAGTAGCTTCAGTAGAGGCAGAAAACTCAGTTTTAATTCTATTGAAGTACTTTAATGCTTTCGCAGCATCACCAGAATTTAAAGCCAATTGACCAGCTTTAAAAAGATATAATGGTGTTGTGTAATTATTTGTGTTTAATCCAATCGCTTTTTCATAATACCCTAAAGCATCACTTGCCTGGTCTAATTGAACAAAGGCATCTCCAATAGAACCTTGAGCAATAGGCGCTAACATTTTATCGTCACTTGAAAAGTCACTTAAATATTCGATTGCATTTTTGTAATCTTTTGTATTAAGGTAAGCCATACCTGCGTAATAGCTTGCTAAGTTAGCCGCATCAGTACCACTGTAATTTTCAATAATATCTAACATCCCGTATTTACCTTCACCTCCGTTTAGAGATAGGTTATATAAAGAATCTGAATCAACACCAGCCAAAGCTTGTTCAAAATAACTTTGAGCTTTATACATGTCGTTCATAGCCAATTCATTTTGAGGTTCAGCTACAAATTTATTATAACCTAAATACCCCAAAACAACAACAGCTACAAGTGCTACCAAAATAAAAATGTTCTTTTGATTAGCAATTACCCATTCTTCTGTCTTAGACGCAGACTCGTCCAGGGTATTAAATACTTCTGCTGTAGTTGAGTGCTCTTCAACCTCTTCAACCTTCTCAACCTTTGTTTTTGGTTTGTATCCTCTTTTCTTATAAGTTGCCATAAATTCACTATTTGTGCCCGGCAAAAATAAAATTTTTATTCAGATATAAAAGATATTTTATTTGATAATTTTCAATAATTTGCACCTTTTTAGGTAAAATTAAGTCGCCTAATTTGCTTTCACATTTATAAATTCTATGGTATTAAATTCGCTTTCTCTGCTGAATTACAAGAACTTCGAGTCACATTCTTTCAATTTCGATGCGAAAATTAACTGTTTTGTAGGTGCCAATGGTATTGGAAAAACAAACGCTTTAGATGCCATTTATCATTTGGCCTTAGGAAAAAGCTATTTTAACCCTATTGCCTCCCAAAATATTAAACATGGTGAAGATTTTTTTGTGGTTGAAGGTGTGTTTGATAAAAACGAAAGGGCCGAAAAAATAATCGTATCGCTTAAACGCGGGCAAAAAAAAATTATTAAACGTAATGCCAAAGCTTATGATAAATTTAGCGACCATATTGGCTTTATACCTCTGGTTATCATATCACCTGCCGATAGGGATTTAATTATTGAAGGTAGCGAAACCCGAAGAAAATTTATAGATGGGGTCATTTCTCAAGGTGACCATGATTATTTAGCAACTCTTATTAATTACAATAAGGTTCTGTCTCAACGCAACGCCTTACTTAAATATTTTGCACTTAATCAAACCTACAATGCAGAGACTCTTTCTATATATAATGACCAATTACACGATTTAGGCCATACTATATTTGAAAAACGAAATGCCTTTTTAAATGAGTTCACTCCAATTTTCGAAGCCCGCTATAAGGCGATAAGCAATGGAAATGAAAACGTCCAATTATCTTATAAAAGTGACTTGTTTGATTCTGAATTTAAATCGGTTTTAGAACAATCCCTTAATAAAGATAGAGCGCTACAATATACCAGTAAGGGTATTCATAAAGACGACTTATCTTTTGAAATAGAGTCTCACCCCATAAAGAAATTTGGTAGTCAAGGTCAGCAAAAATCTTATCTCATTGCATTAAAATTGGCTCAATTTGATTTTATTAAAGCACAAAGTGGCGTTGCTCCTATTCTATTATTAGATGACATTTTTGACAAATTAGATGAAAATAGAGTTAGTCAAATAATAAGCTTGGTAAATGATGATCAATTTGGACAGTTATTTATAAGTGACACTCATGCTGATAGAACTGAAAATGTTGTGAAAGAAATTCACCAATCCTATAAAATATTTAAATTATGAAATTCATATACGGAATATTAATTGGAGTATTACTGTTTGGCTGCACACCATCACCAAGCGATCAAATTGAACACATTTCTGGTTATTGGGAAATTGAAGAAGTAATTTTAGAAGATGGCACCAAAAGAGCATACACTTATAACCCCACGATCGACTATATAGAAATTAATGATAGTTTGTTTGGTTTTCGAAAAAAATTAAGCCCAAAATTTGATGGTACTTTTATCACATCAAAAGACCAAGAAATACTAAACCTAAGAATTAGTAATGATAGTTTGTATTTAGACTACACTACAAAATTTGACTCGTGGACAGAAGTGGTTTTACAATTAGACAAAACTAAACTTGTCACAAAAAATCCGGATAAAGTAACTTACCTTTACAAAAGATACACCCCAATAGAAATAGACTAATGGCAAAACGCAATAACGATTTTCTTAAAATAAGTGATGTTCTCAAAGAATTTGTGGACACTAATAATTTGCAAAAAGGTTTAGATGGCGTTAATGTGGCCGAAGCATGGGCTAATTTAATGGGGCCTGGTGTAAACAATTATACAACCGCTGTAAAGTTGGAAAGAGATACATTGTATGTGCAATTGAGTTCTAGTGTTTTGCGAGAAGAACTAAGTTATGGGAAAGAAAAAATCATTAAAATGCTTAATGAATCTATAGGGAAAGATTTAATAACCAAAGTCGTTTTAAGATAGCAATCACCAGCTTTATTAAACAAAAGAGCGTTTACAAATTTCTAAATTACGTACTCCTACGTATTGTCTAACAAGCAGTTAAGCACTATATTTACATTATACAAATCTGATAACATTATGTTATCAAGTTCATCGTTTGGCTGAGATATTTTAGGGACTATCCCAGCGAAATAGTTTATAATAAAAAACGACCTAACACTACTATGCGTTAGGTCGTTTTATTTAATTCAAGCTTTTATTAGTATATCTTAACCTACTAAGCTTAAAATTGCTCTCTACCTGAGAAATGGAATGCACCTTCAATAGCTGCATTTTCATCACTATCACTTCCGTGTACTGCGTTTTCCCCAATAGAAGCAGCATACATTTTACGGATAGTACCTTCAGCAGCATCTGCTGGATTAGTAGCACCAATTAAAGTTCTAAAATCCTCTACTGCGTTTTCTTTTTCTAAAATAGCAGCTACAATAGGACCACGTGTCATATACTCCACTAACTCACCAAAGAAAGGACGCTCACTGTGAATAGCGTAAAACGCTTCAGCATCAGCTTTTGTCATTTGAGTTAATTTCATTGCTACGATTCTAAATCCTGAAGCATTAATTTTTTCTAATATAGCGCCTATGTGTCCTTTTTCAACAGCATCTGGCTTTAGCATTGTAAATGTTCTATTCGTTGCCATTTATTTGTTTTTAATTTCGTGCAAAAGTAATGTATTTCTTCAAAATTCCATCATAAACCAATATTAAAAAATTGTATATTCGTTGCCTATGAAAGAGCAAGATATAATTGAGATTAAAGACTTACTATCAGAACCTAAAAAGATAGTAATTGTTCCACACAAAAATCCGGATGGTGATGCCATAGGCTCTTGTTTAGGCCTCTATCATTTTTTGACAAAGCTTAATCATCAGCCACTTATAATTGCTCCTAATGATTATCCCGAGTTTTTAAAATGGATGCCTAATGAAACTGACATCCTGAAATACGAAGGTCATACTGAAAGCTGTGATAAAATTATTTCTGAAGCTGATATCGTATTTACTTTAGACTTTAATGCGTTTCATAGAGCAGGGCAAATGGAGGCTATTTTGGAATCCAGTTCAGCTGTAAAAATTATGATTGATCATCATCAGCAACCTGACCCCTATGCTAAATACATGTATTCAGATGTGACCATGTCGTCAACCTGCGAGATGGTGTATCACTTTATTGATATGCTTGATCAAACAGAATTAATTGACAAGAATATTGCAAGCTGCTTATATACGGGGATAATGACTGATACGGGATCATTTAGATTTCCAAGTACATCGAGCACTACAATGCGAATTACTGCCAATCTATTGGACAAAGGTGCCAATGGATCAGACATACACAACGCAGTATACGATAACAACTCAGAAAGCCGATTTCAATTGTTAGGTTGCGCTTTACGCAATATGGTAGTTTTACCCGAGTATAAAACGGCGTACATTACATTGTCTCAAGAAGAACTAAACAATAATAACTTTAAAAAAGGAGACACCGAAGGTTTTGTAAACTATGGGTTATCTTTAAAAGGCATTTGTTTTGCTGTCATTTTTATTGAAAGCCAAAAAGAAGGCATTATAAAGGTTTCTTTAAGAAGCAAAGGTGATTTTTCTGTAAATGAATTTTCAAGAATGCACTTTAATGGTGGCGGTCACACGAATGCTGCAGGAGGTAGAAGTACTGAAAACATGAAATCTACAATTGAATATTTTATTAGTATATTACCAAGCTATAAAAATGCTCTAAACTCATGAAAACGCTTTTATTAACCTTTGGTATGTGCCTGGCGCTTTGCGCTTGCAAATCTCCAGAAGCACGCAAACCTATTTCAAAATCATCTGGTTCATTTATATCTGAATCTGTTGAACGCAATAAAGCGATGTTCAATGCTCAAAAATTGCGTATTGAAGAAATGAATGCGGCACAAACTGACGTGGAGTATATCGCTTCAAAAAGCGGATTTTGGTACTACTATAATTCAAAAATTGAAAAAGATACTATAATGCCAAGCTTTGGGGATGTTGTAAACTTTAATTACAATGTCTCTGATTTCAGTGGAAACGAAATTTATTCGACTTCTGAATTAGGCACCCAAAACTATATAATGGACAAGGAAGAATTGTTTACAGGATTAAGAGAAGGTTTAAAGCTTATGAAACCTACTGAAACTGTAACCTTCCTATTTCCGTCACAGAAAGCATATGGCTATTATGGTGATGAAAATAAAATAGGAACCAATGTTCCTTTAATTTGTAAAGTAACTGTAAACACAATAACCCAAACTCAAAATGATTAAGAAAAATTTATTGAAGCTTACACAATTATGCATTTTATTGCTTTTACTTACAGCAACAGCCTGTAAAGAGGAATACCCTGAATTAGAAGATGGTATTTATGCAGAATTTGTAACTAATAAAGGGATAATGGTAGCTAAGCTTACCTATGACAAAACACCTGTAACGGTTGCCAATTTTATTGCTTTGGCAGAGGGAAACCACCCTTTAGCTAAAGATTACCAAGGAAAAAGGTATTACGACCGTACAATTTTTCACCGCGTTATCGATCAATTTATGATTCAAGGTGGTGACCCAACAGGTACAGGACAAGGAAACCCTGGATACAAGTTTGCTGACGAATTCCACCCAGATTTATTACACGATAAACCAGGTGTACTTTCAATGGCTAACTCAGGACCGGCAACTAATGGTTCTCAATTTTTCATCACAGAAGTACCTTATCCAAGCTTAAACAATAGGCATACAGTATTTGGAGAATTAGTGATTGGACTTGATGTTCAAGATTCTATCTCAAATGTAAAAGTTGTTGCGGCTAACAAACCTGCAGAAAATGTAGTAATTGAATCTTTAAATATTATTAGAAAAGGATCTGAAGCTAAAGCTTTTGATGCACCTAAAGTATTTACTGAAGAAATGCCTAAAGTTCAACAAAGACAACAAGAATTACGTGAAGAAGTGCAGCGTAAGGCTAAAGAAGAGCAAGAGGCTCGAAAACTTAAAAATGTTGAAGCCGGAAAAGTGGTAAAAGTCACCTTAGACGAGTACGATGCTAAGGCAAAAACCTTAGGTTCTGGCCTAAAAATGTTTTTAATAAACGAAGGTAATGGTGAAAAGCCAAAAGAGGGCTCTAAAGTAAAAGTAAACTATGAAGGCTACTTTGTTGATGGTTCATTATTTGACAGTAACGTTGAAAGTGTTGAAAAAAGACATGGTACGTTTAATGAAATGAAAGTACAACGTGACATGTACAAGCCAATGGAAATGAAAATTAGCCCTGACGAAGGGATGATTGCTGGGTTTAAAGAAGCTGCAACATTATTAAATGTTGGTGATAAAGGCTATTTTTATATGCCTTCTCACTTATGCTATGGCGAAAGAGGAAGAGGCCCAATCAAGCCTAATACAGATTTGATTTTTGTTATGGAAATGGTAGAAATTGTAAAATAGATTTCTAATTTCAACTTATAAAAAAAGCCGTTCTAAAAAGAACGGCTTTTTTATTTTTCATCAATTGATTATTTCAACGGAATTTGTTTTAAAGTTTCTAAAACAAAGTTCCAATATTTTTTAGCCGAAGAAATACTCGCTCGCTCATCTGGTGAATGTGCACCTAAAATGGTTGGACCAAAACTTATCATATCCATTTCTGGGTAATTTTGACCTAATATTCCACATTCCAATCCAGCATGACAAGCAGCTACATTTGCCTTCTCCCCGTTTAAATCTTCATATAGTTTAGACATTACCTTTAGAATATCAGAATCCATGTTTGGGCTCCATCCTGGGTATTCTCCAGACAACTCAACCTCACAGCCTGTAAGTTCAAACGTTGATCTTAGCGTATTAGCCAAATCCCATTTAGAACTTTCAACAGAAGAACGCGTTAAACACGCTATTTTAATTGCACCATCTTTTACTATTACGCGAGCAATATTGTTAGATGTTTCAACAAGGCCTTCGATATCAGCACTCATTCTGTACACTCCATTTAATGCAGCATATAAAGCACGAGTCAACCCTTCTTGCACTCCTAAATCCATAATGAATTTTGGGCTTTCACATTTAGAAATAATAACTTCTAATTCTGGCTCCATGGTTTTCAATTCGGTTTTAACACTATTCACCAATAAGTTGCTTTCTAAAACAAAAGCTTCTTCATGAATTGCATCAACAGTAATTATTGCCATACTTTCTCTTGGAATAGCATTACGTAAGCTTCCACCGTTAATTTCAGAAATACGCATTCCGAAATTTTCAAAACCATCAAATAAAATTCTATTTAAAATTTTATTGGCATTTCCTAAACCTCTGTGGATATCCATTCCTGAATGTCCACCTTGAAGTCCTTTAACTTCTATAGTATAACCTACCTTAAACTCTGGAGTTTCTTCTAACTCATAGCTTCGCGTTGCTGTAACATCTACTCCACCAGCGCAACCTACACCAATTTCATCGTCTTCTTCTGTATCTAAATTTAAAAGAATTTCTCCATCCAATAAACCACCTTTTAAACCCATTGCACCTGTCATTCCTGTTTCCTCATCTATAGTAAACAAAGCTTCAATTGCGGGATGAGCGATAGAATCACTTTCTAAAATTGCCATTATAGTAGCAACTCCTAATCCATTATCAGCTCCTAAAGTTGTGCCTTTTGCTCTAACCCAGTCCCCATCAACATACATCTCTATTCCTTGAGTATCAAAATCGAATTCGGTATCAGAGTTTTTTTGATGTACCATATCTAAATGCGATTGCATTACAATGGTTTTTCTATTTTCCATTCCTGCAGTAGCAGGCTTTTTTATTATAACATTTCCTACCTCATCTTCTATTGTCTCTAACCCTAATGAAGCTCCAAAATCCTTCATAAAGGCAATAACACGGTCTTCTTTTTTCGATGGTCGGGGTACAGCGTTTAAATCTGCAAATTTGTTCCAAAGTGCCTTTGGCTCTAAAGATCTTATTTCTGAATTCATGTTGTTTTTTTTAGTTGCACAAAGGTACATATTCAAACAAACCTTTTTGTTAACTCTCTCAAAAAAAAGAAATTCTTAAAACCGAACTCAAATTAAGAGTGAGAATCAGCATCAAGAGTAAACTTTTTCTATTTTTGAAAGATGCAGAGAACCACTAAAAAAATTGTTGCCTTTTCAATTATTCCTCAGGTCATTATTATAAAACTACTTTCTCTTAAACCAGAATGGATAGAGACTTTTTACAGTAATGGTATTTACCCGTGGATTTCAAAAGCGATGCACTTTTCTTTTGGATGGATTCCGGTTTCAATAGGAGATTTGCTTTACACCTTAGCAAGTATTTATGTCATTAGATGGCTCTATAAAAACAGAAAACACTTTATCAAAGATTTCAAAACTTACTGCATTGATGTATTAGCCACAATCTCTATTGCCTTTTTTGCATTTCATATGCTTTGGGCCTTAAACTATAACCGATTGCCATTACATCATACTTTAGAGGTTGATAACTCGTACACTACAGAAGAACTTAAAGATACCACTAGGCAACTCATTGAAAAGGTAAATTCACTACATGATAGCCTATCAGTTTCGGACACTTTAAAAGTTGAGTTTCCATACTCTAAGTCGGAGTTATTAGCTCAAATTCCAAACGGATATTCCAATTTATCAAAACAATACCCGCATTTAAGTTATTCTCATGCGAGTATTAAACCATCCTTATACAGTCTGCAATTAACCTATATGGGATTTAGCGGATATCTAAATCCGTTCACCAATGAAGCCCAGATTGATGATATGATTCCTAAATACAAATACCCAACAACAGGAAGTCATGAAGTTGCCCATCAATTAGGCTATGCTGCTGAAAACGAAGCTAATTTTATAGGATTTATGGCTGCTACCCATAACGACAACATCTATTTTAAATATTCGGGCTATGCATTTGCCTTGAAACATTGTTTAGCAGAAATTTACCTTAGAGATCCAGATTATTTTAAGGAAATCAAAACTACTTTAAATAAAGGCGTATTTAAAAACTACGCAGAAGTAAGAAACTTTTGGGACAGTTATCAAAACCCTATCGAACCTTTATTTAAAACCACTTACAACAGCTACTTGGAAGCCAATAATCAAGCCGGTGGGATTGAAAGTTATAGCTATGTTGTAGCTTTACTTGTAAATTATTTTGAGAAGAGGCCATCTCATTTAATATAATAAATCCCAATCCATTTTAATTTTTTTATCTTTTCAACCTAATTTAATACCAACCATAATTATGAATAAAGCATTTGCAATGCTATTTATGTTTTTAATAAGTAGCATGTCTATTTGTGGACAAGATTATTTTCCTAAAAATGATGGCGTCATGAATAGTAATCATCATTTTATTGCCATTACCAATGCTAAAATTCACCTCAGTCCTGAAAAAGTCATCGAAAATGGTACACTTTTAATTAAGGATGGCAAGGTGATGGATAGCGGTGAAAATTTAAAATTACCCGATAACACCGTAGTTTACGATATTAAAGGCAATTCTGTCTACCCTTCCTTTATAGACATTTACTCTAATTTTGGAGTAGCGAAGGCTAAACGAGCAACGGGTCAAAACCCGCAATATGATGCATCCAGAACTGGATACTACTGGAATGATCATATCAAGCCAGAACAGAATGCGATAGATAAATTTAATTATGACAAAAAAGCTGCCACCGAATTATTGAAAAATGGTTTTGGAGTTGTAAACACACACAATCAAGATGGAATTGTTAGAGGAACAGGACTATTGGTTGCTTTAAACAATAGTGGTTCTAATGCTAACAGGATTATCGCCGACAAATCTGCCCAGTATTTAGCGTTTAGTAAAAGTGTTACTTCAAGACAATCCTACCCTACTTCACTTATGGGAAGCATGGCATTGTTAAGGCAAATGTACTTGGATGCTGAGTGGTATGCCAATGGTCATTCTTTAACAAAAGACAGATCTCTGGAAGCCTTAAATAACAATAAAAGCCTAACCCAAATATTTACAGCCGGAAGTAAAACAAATGCATTGCGCGCTGATAAAGTAGGTGATGAATTTAATATTCAATATGTGATTTTAGGTGGTGGAAATGAATATGAACGAATTTCTGAAATCAAGGCAACAAACGCCAAAATGATCATTCCTATTAATTTCAAAAAGCCTTACAATGTTGAAGATACCGAACTTTCAAAATCAATTTCATTAGGCGATTTAAAAGCTTGGAATCAACAAGGTAGCAACTTAACAGCGTTAGAAAGTAACGGCGTAACCTTTGCTTTAACCTCACACAGTTTAAAATCTATAAAAGACTTTAAGCAAAATTTATTAACTGCAATCTCTTATGGTTTCAGTAAAGAAATGGCTTTAAAATCCCTAACCACTATTCCTGCTTCAATTTTAAATCAAGAAAGTAATATTGGAACTTTAGAAAATGGGAAGTATGCTAATTTCTTTATCACTTCTGGTGATGTTTTTGAAAAATCAACAAAAACTTTTGAACACTGGGTTCAAGGTCAACAAAACATTTTTGATGATATCAATTCTAAAGATTTAACAGGAACATATAAGTTCAATTTAAATGGAGATGCTTACACATTAAAGGTATCAGGGCCATCAAAAAAATTAAAAACTGAAGTTACTGCAAACAACCTAAAGCTTGGCTCTTCTGCCAAATATAAGGGAGATTGGTTAAACTTATCTATAACAACACCTGATACAGTGAGTAAAAAGTTTATTCGTATTTCTGCAAATACTCTCAAAAACAACAAACTGGTGGGTACAGCAATTTTACCAAACGGTAACAAACAATCTTTTAATGCGGTATTAAATACAAGCGAAGATTCTAAAAAAGAATTAAAGCCAAAAGAAGCTGAGAAAATGAAATCGGTTATGCCAATTTCATTCCCTAATGTGGCGTACGGATTTAACGAAAAACCAAAATCACAGACCTTACTTTTTAAAAACGCAACGGTATGGACAAATGAATCTGAAGGGGTTTTAAAACAGACTGATGTATTGGTAAAGGATGGTAAGATTGCAAAAATAGGAAGAGATTTATCTTCTAAAAACGCTATTGTAATTGATGCTACAAACAAACACCTTACAGCTGGTATTATTGATGAACATTCTCATATTGCTGCCGACGCTATAAATGAAGCTGGTCAAAACTCATCTGCCGAGGTAAGCATCGAAGATGTGATTAACGATGAGGATATAAGTATTTATCAAAACCTTGCTGGTGGTGTTACATCTATTCAAATTCTTCATGGTTCTGCAAACCCTATTGGTGGGCGTTCTGCAATTATAAAATTAAAATGGGGTGAATCTGCTGAGGATTTAATTTTTCCGGACACACCAAAGTTTATAAAATTCGCATTAGGTGAAAATGTAAAACAATCTAATTGGGGTGATCGCCAAACGGTTAGATTTCCGCAAACAAGAATGGGTACCGAACAAGTATATGTAGATTACTTTTCAAGAGCAAAAGCGTATCAAGAGCTAAAAGCAAGCGGAAAGCCTTATAGAAAAGACATTGAATTAGAAACCCTTTTAGAGATTCTTAATAAAGAGCGTTTTATTTCTTGTCACTCCTATGTTCAAAGTGAAATTAATATGCTGATGAAAGTAGCTGAGTCGTTTAATTTCAATATCAACACCTTTACACATATTTTAGAAGGTTATAAAGTAGCCGATAAAATGAAAGCACATGGTGTAGGTGGTTCTACATTTAGTGACTGGTGGGCATACAAATACGAGGTTAACGATGCTATTCCTTACAATGCAGCAATCATGCACAACCAAGGTGTTGTAACTGCAATTAATAGTGATGACGCCGAAATGTCAAGACGATTAAATCAGGAAGCTGCTAAGTCTATAAAGTATGGTGGTGTTAGCGAAGAAGACGCTTGGAAATTTGTAACCTTAAATCCTGCAAAACTTTTACATATTGATCACAAAGTAGGAAGTATTAAGGTAGGAAAAGATGCCGATTTAGTTTTATGGTCAGATCATCCGATGAGCATTTACGCCAAAGCTGAAAAAACAATTATTGAAGGTGTGACTTACTTTGACATTGAAAGAGACAAGCAACTAAGAGCTCAAATAAAAAAGGACAAAAGTGCTTTAATAAATGAGATGATGGAAGCTAAAAACTCAGGAATGAGCACACAACCTATCAAGAAAAAGGAAAAAGAACATATGCATTGTGACACAGGGTCTGATGTACATTTTATTGAAAAATAGTCCAATTAAAATATATAAACATGAAATTTAAAACACACATATTTACGATATTGTTTGGTCTATTTGTAATTGGAATGCAAGGACAACAAACACCTGCTCCAAAGCAATCTTCAGCTATTGCTATTGTAGGAGCAACTGCTCATATAGGTAACGGATCAGTAATCGAAAACAGCCTTATTATTTTTAAAGATGGTAAAATTGAAACCATCGTAGACGGAAGTCTTGTAAAAATGGATTTAAACGGAATGACTGTGATTCCTGCTTCAGGTAAACATGTTTACCCGGGGTTTATTGTTCCTAACTCAACATTAGGTTTAGTAGAAATTGACGCGGTAAGAGCTACCGATGATGAAGATGAAATTGGACCATTAAATCCTAACATTAGAAGTATTATAGCCTACAACACCGAGTCTAAAGTTGTTGAATCTATGAGACCCAATGGCGTTTTATTAGCACAAGTAACACCAAGAGGCGGCCGTATTTCTGGTACGTCATCTATTGTACAATTGGATGCTTGGAACTGGGAAGATGCTGCAATCAAAACTGATGATGGGATCCATTTAAACTGGCCAAGTTTGTTCACACGTGGGAGATGGTGGTTAGGAGAAGACCCAAATTTAAAACCAAATGATAATTACGAAAAACAACTTAATGATTTAAGTAATTTCATTAAAGAGAGTAAAGCTTACAACTCAAGCAATACCAACGCTCCAAATTTAAAATTAGAAGCAATGGAAGGGCTTTTCAATAAAAACAAAACCCTTTTCATTCATGCTAATGGTGAAAAAGCCATTACAGATGCTGTAAATTTCTCTAAACAACATGGTGTTTCTAAAACTGTTATTGTTGGTGGAGATGGCGCTCAACATATTGGGCCTTTCTTAAAATCTAATAATATTTCGGTGCTTTTAAATCGAGTTCACAGAACACCTTCAAGCGATGATGACGATTATGATTTACCATTTAAAATGGCAAAATTACTTGTTGATCAAGGTATAACTGTTGGACTGGAAACAAGTGGTCAAATGGAGCGAATGAATTCAAGAAACCTACCGTTTTACGCTGGTACAGCTGCCGCTTACGGCCTAACAAAAGAACAAGCCTTACAACTTATTACCTTAAATACTGCAACTATTTTAGGCATAGAAAACAACTATGGTAGTTTAGAAGTTGGTAAAAGTGCAACACTCTTTATTAGCGAAGGTGATGCTTTAGATATGAGAACAAATATATTATCTCACGCATTTATTGATGGCCGACAAATTAGTTTGGAAACCCACCAAACCAAATTATGGAAACGATATTCTAAAAAATACGAATCCAATTAATATTAAAAAGTGACCTCAATGAGGTCACTTTTTTTATACTTCTAATTTGCCTTAAATCCATTACTTTTGTCCTGCAATGATGAAACAAATTTTTAGTGTACAAAACCAGGAGGTTAAACGATTGGTTACCCTCAAGGAAAAATCAAGAAACCGGAAAAAATCTGGTCAGTTTTTAATTGAAGGATTAAGAGAATTATCAATAGCAATTAAAGGTAATTATCAAATTGAATCCATTTTATTTCACCCAGAAATTTGTAGTCAAGATCAAATTGCTAAAATTCATCCTGAACACACTCAATTAATTGAAATTTCTAAAGATGTCTTTCAAAAGTTAGCATACCGTGAATCAACCGAAGGCATTATCGCAGTGGCTAATTGTAAGGAACACCATATTTCTAATGCAAGCTTAAACGTTTCAACTCCTTTAATATTAGTTGCTGAAGCACCAGAAAAACCAGGTAATATAGGCGCATTATTAAGAACAGCAGATGCTGCCAATTTTGATATGGTTATTATCGCAAACCCTAAAACCGACTTATATAATCCTAATATAATAAGGTCGAGTGTAGGTTGCGTGTTTACAAATAATATTGCCATGGGAACGACAACAGAAATTATCAATTTTCTGAAATCAAATTCCATAAACATATTCTGTGCCGCTTTACAAGCCTCAAGCAGGTACGACCTGCAAGATTACACCGGTCCATCTGCAATAGTTGTAGGCACCGAAGCTACAGGTTTAAGCCAAGAATGGCGTGATCACAGCACTCAAAATATTATCATACCTATGTTAGGAGTAATAGACTCTATGAATGTATCTGTTGCAGCAGGAATTTTAATGTATGAAGCTAAAAGACAACGTCAATTTCAATAATCAAACTTATGACGCCTACTCTACTTACCTATATAATTGTAGTAATTATTTCTGTAAAGTTTTTATCCGACAAACTATTAGACTACCTAAATGCTAAGCATTTTAAGGATGAAATCCCTGAAGAACTCAATGATGTTTATGATTTAGAAGAATACAAGAAATCTCAAAACTACAAACGTACCAACTATAATTTCGGACTTTTATCTTCAAGTTTTTCATTCGTTTTAACCTTGGTTTTCCTGTTATGTGGCGGATTTGAAATTGCAGATGAGCTTGCGAGATCATTCAGCAGTAATCCAATAATAAACGGACTCCTTTTTTTCGGGCTAATCATGTTTGGTTCTGATGTAATCACAACCCCATTTAGCTACTACCAAACCTTTGTCATTGAAGAAAAATTTGGATTTAATAAAACAAGTAAAAAAATGTTTTTTATAGACAAATTAAAAGGATGGTTAATGTCAATTGTAATTGGAGGACTTTTGCTTTCTGCCATTATCTGGTTCTATCAAAAAACAGAAACAAATTTTTGGTGGTACACTTGGTTAATTTTTGGTGCTTTTAGTTTTTTTATGAATATGTTTTATTCAAAATTAATTGTGCCATTATTCAATAAGCAAACACCTTTAGAAGAAGGTAGTCTAAGAGATAAAATTTCGGAATATGCAAGTACAGTTGGTTTTCAGTTAGACAACATATTTGTTATTGATGGTTCTAAACGAAGCACAAAAGCCAATGCTTATTTTTCAGGGTTCGGAAAAGAAAAAAGAGTAACCCTATATGATACTCTAATTTCAGATTTGGAAGAAGATGAAATTGTTGCAGTATTAGCGCATGAAGTTGGTCATTATAAAAAGAAGCATATTATTTTTAATCTAATTATGTCTTTAATATTAACTGGTTTTACGCTGTTCCTTTTATCCATATTTATTGGTGATCCAAAATTATCTTTTGCAATTGGAGTCGGCAACCACAGCTTTCATGCTGGTCTTATTGCATTCGGGTTACTATATTCGCCAATAAGTGAAATTACCGGTTTAATAATGAATCTATTTTCAAGAGCTTTTGAATATCAAGCAGATGATTACGCAAAAAACACCCATTCTGGTGAAGCTTTAGTTTCCGGACTAAAGAAACTTTCTAAAAATAGCTTAAGCAATTTAACACCTCATAAAGCCTATGTTTTCATGCATTATTCACACCCTACACTACTTCAACGTGTAAAAAACATAAATTCTTAAGGCGATTTATTTCTTCGATAGTTCTAAAAGATTCATCATCAAAAAAAGAACAATTTTGTTGACGTTACGTGAACTTTATAGTATTTTTAATTTATGACAGATGTTGAAATTGAAAAAGAAAATGCTGCGATTGCAAAAGGCTACAAAGAACTACTACAGTTAAGCTACCAGACGCTTTCTAAAGACGATAAAATTTTAATTAGAAAGGCTTTTGATGTTGCCGTTGAAGCCCATAAAGATCAAAGACGCAAATCAGGCGAAGCTTACATTTTTCACCCTATTGCAGTTGCAAAAATTGTAGCCAGTGAAATAGGTATGGATGCCACATCTATTGCCGGTGCACTTTTGCATGATGTCGTTGAAGACAACCCTAATTATAGCATTCAAGATATTGAAGATTTATTTGGAAAAACCATTGCTCGCATAGTTGATGGTCTTACCAAAATTTCGTCTTTAAACAAAGACATGGATGTATCTCAGCAAGCTGAGAATTTTAGAAAAATGCTATTGACATTGCACGATGATGTTCGTGTAATTATTATAAAAATTGCTGACCGTTTGCATAATATGCAAACTATGGACGCAATGAGACCTGATAAGCAAGAAAAAATTGCTTCTGAAACCTTATATATTTATGCGCCTTTAGCACATAGAATCGGACTCTATAACATTAAAACTGAGCTTGAAGATTTAGGTTTAAAATACACAGAACCTACTGTGTATCATGATATTTTAGACAAAATACAAGAAAGCAAAGAAGAGCAAGATGAATATATCAAGTCTTTCTCAAGTGTTATTACCAATTCTTTAGATGCCGAAAAACTGTCTTACGAGATTAAAGGAAGACCAAAGTCTATTTACTCCATCAGGAAGAAAATGATGAAACAAGGGGTTTCTTTTGAAGAAGTATACGACAAGTTTGCTGTAAGGATTATTTACAATTCAGAAATTTCTAATGAAAAGTTTTTAGCTTGGAAAATATACTCTATAGTTACAGATCATTTTAGACCAAACCCTACCCGACTACGTGATTGGATTTCATCTCCAAAATCAACGGGGTATGAAGCCTTACACATAACAGTGATGGGGCCTAAAGGACGCTGGGTAGAAGTTCAAATCAGGAGTGAACGCATGAATGAAATAGCCGAAAAAGGTTATGCTGCGCACTATAAATACAAACAAGGTAATGAAGAAGATGCACTTGATGTTTGGATTAACAAACTTCAGGAAGCATTAGAAAGCAATGAAAATAACGCTGTAGATTTTGTTGAGCAATTTAAACTTAACCTCTACTCAAAAGAAATATTTGTCTTTACGCCTCAGGGTGATTTAAAATCATTGCCAAAAGGGGCAACGCCATTAGATTTTGCATTTAGTATTCACACCCAAGTAGGCATGAATACTAGAGGAGCACGAGTGAACGGAAAACTTGTCCCGCTCAGTAACGAACTAAAAAGTGGTGACCAAGTTGAAATCTTAACCTCTGAAAACGCCAAACCAAATGCAAACTGGTTAGACTATGCAACAACAGCAAGAGCAAGAAGTAAAATAAAATCTTCTTTAAGAGAAGAACGTAAAATTATTGCTGAAGATGGAAAAGAAATTTTAAGACGAAAATTAAAACAACTTAAAATTAGTCTGAATGAAAAATCAGTAAATGATCTTGTAGTTTACTTTAAGCTTAAAACGAGTTTAGATTTATTTTATCGCGTAGGTATTGGTACCATTGACAATAAGATGCTAAAAGAATTTGCAGCATCCCGAAGCAATGTGTTGGTTAGCTTTATAAAAAATAGAATTAGAAAGCCAGATGTAGCTAAAGACATTCACAAAGAGGTTATCACAGCTACATACGATTTACTTGTTTTTGGTAAAGAAGAAGAAAAACTAGACTACAAACTATCTACGTGTTGCAATCCAATACCTGGAGACCCTGTGTTTGGGTTCTTAACTATAAACGAAGGCATTAAAGTGCATAAAAAAACCTGCCCAAATGCCCTCAGTCTTCAATCTAATTATGCGTATCGTATAATGACGGCCAAATGGATTGATTCAAGTCAACAAGATTTCAAGGCCATTATTAATTTGTCAGGAATTGATCATTTAGGCTTAGTAAATGAAGTGACTCGGGTTATATCTTCAAACATGGAAGTAAACATAAAAAACATAAGTTTTGAAACCGATGACGGCATATTCTCAGGAAAAATAACGGTTGTTGTAAGCAACAATACCATACTTAAAAAACTCATGGATAAACTCAAAAAAATTAATGGTATAGAGAAGGTTAATAGAGTTTAAAAAAAGTGTAAATTTGCAACTTAATTATGAGTGTAAAATCTAAAGACAACAATCAGGAAATTGTAAAAAATGTATTTACAAAATTCCTAGAAGAAAAAGGGCATAGAAAAACGCCTGAGCGTTATGCTATTCTTCAAGAAATTTACGAAAGTGAAGAACATTTTGATATAGAATCTCTTTACATCAAAATGAAAAACAAAAACTATCGTGTTAGTAGAGCGACTCTTTACAACACCATCGAACTTTTATTAGATTGTGCCTTAGTTAGAAAACACCAATTTGGTCAAAATCAAGCGCATTATGAAAAATCATACTTTGATAAGCAACATGATCACGTTATCTTAACAGATACTGGTGAAGTTATTGAGTTTTGCGACCCACGTATTCAATCCATTAAAAAAACGATTGAAGAAGTGTTTGACATTACAATAACAAACCACTCATTATACTTTTACGGCAACAAAAAACAACAAACTAAATAATTACAATGGCAGTAGATTTACTACTTGGATTACAATGGGGAGATGAAGGCAAAGGAAAAATTGTCGACGTATTAACTTCTAAATACAACATTATCGCACGTTTTCAAGGGGGTCCAAATGCAGGACACACTCTTGTTTTTAATGGAAAAAAACATGTTTTACACACTATACCTTCTGGTATTTTTCATGAAGACACTAAAAACGTAGTTGGAAATGGTGTCGTAATAGATCCTGTAATTTTCAAAAACGAATTGGACAAGCTTGAAGAGCAAGGTGTAGATTATAGAAGTTCGCTTTTAATTTCAAGAAAAGCACATATCATTTTACCTACTCACCGTCTTTTAGATGCTGCAAGTGAAACGGCAAAAGGAAAAGCAAAAATCGGTTCTACATTAAAAGGTATTGGCCCAACTTACATGGACAAAACTGGTAGAAATGGGATTAGAGTTGGTGATATTGAATTAGCAGATTGGAAATTAAAATATCGCGCATTGGCTGAAAAGCACCAAGAATTAATCGCTTTTCATGATGTAGATATTGAATATGATTTAGACGAATTAGAGACACAATTCTTTACGGCTATTGATACTTTAAAATCTTTAACTTTTATTGATTCTGAAGAATATATGCATCAAGCCCAAAAAGATGGTCAATCTATTTTAGCTGAAGGTGCTCAAGGATCTTTATTAGATATTGATTTTGGAACTTATCCGTTTGTAACATCTTCAAACACAACTGCTGCTGGAGCTTGCACAGGTTTAGGTATTGCACCAAATAAAATTGGAGAGGTTTACGGTATTTTTAAAGCTTACACTACTCGTGTTGGTTCAGGCCCATTCCCAACTGAGTTGTTTGATGAAGTTGGAGAAACAATGGGACGTGTAGGTCACGAATTTGGAGCTACAACTGGACGTTCAAGACGTTGTGGATGGTTAGACTTAGTTGCACTTAAATATGCTTGTCATGTTAATGGAGTAACACAATTAATTATGATGAAAGGCGATGTACTTTCTGGATTTGAAAGCCTTAAAGTATGTACGCAGTACAACTACAAAGGAGAAGTTATAAATCACCTTCCGTATAATATAGAATCTGAAAATGTAACGCCTATTTATTCTGAATTTAAAGGATGGAAAGAAGATTTAACAGAAATGACTGAAGCTTCTCAATTCCCAAAAGAGCTTAATGCATACATTGAGTTTTTAGAAAAAGAATTAGAAATTCCTATTACAGTTGTATCAGTAGGACCAGATAGAAAACAAACTATTCATAGAAACTAGTTTTATTCACATAAATTAGAGGCCTGTTACTATTACATTAACAGGCCTTTTTGTTAAATACACCCCAAACATACTATAACATCAATTATATAGTTATTTTTAAATAAACAATTTACACATTGAAATATAAATCGATATTAGTCATTCTATTTTGTACGTTTTTCAGTTTGCTTGCTCATAGCCAGGAAACCAAAAAAATAAGAATCGCCAATTCTGGATTTGTAAAGTCTGACAGTACAGATGTTACCGTTTTTGTTAGAAGTAACCAACAGCAAATTCATGTCATTCACAACGGAATTGACATGTGGTGTGACAAAGCGCTTTACCATGAAAGCGAAGATTTTTTAGAAGCCTTTAGTAATGTAAGAATGAAACAAGGCGACACCATTTCAATGAAATCAGATTACCTTGAGTATAGCGGAATTACCGAATTAGCGTTTGCCAGTGGGAATGTAGTTTTAAAAGAACCTCAATCAACATTAACGACAGACACCCTTCATTTTGACCGTAAAAAACAAGAGGCATATTACGATACTGGAGGGAAAGTTGTAAGAGACACATCTGGGACCATTACAAGTAGAATTGGAAGATATTACATGAATTCTAAAAAATATCAATTTGTAAACAATGTCGTTCTCGTTAATCCAGAATATACCCTAAAAACAAATCATTTAGATTTTTATTCAACCTCAGGTCATGCCTACCTATACGGGCCATCTACTATAACAGGAGAAACCTCTAACATATATTGTGAAAAAGGTTATTATGACACCAACAATGATGTTGGTTATTTCCTTAAAAAATCGAAAATTGAATACGATAATCGCGTTGTAGAAGGTGATAGTATGTATTTTGATCGTGCAAGAAATTTTGCTTCTGCCACAAACAACATTAAAGTTACCGATACCTTAAACCATAGTGTTGTAAAAGGTCATTATGCCGAAGTTTACAAGGCAAAAGATTCGGTGTTTATTAAAGACAGAGCTGTTGCGATTACGGTTCAAGAAAACGATTCAATTTATATACATGGTGACCGCCTTTTAGTAACTGGTAAACCTGAAAATAGAATTACTCGAGCTTACTATAATGTAAAAATCTTTAAAAGCGATTTAAGTGGAAAATCTGATTCAATCCACATGAATCATAAAACAGGTTTAACACAACTTATTAATCTTGCAAAATTTTCATCTACTGATGCCTTTGCTACAGTGAGAAAACCAGTACTCTGGAATTTAGGAAATCAAATGACAGGCGATTCTATTCATTTAATTTCTAATCCTGAAACAGAGCAAATCGACTCTCTAAAAGTTTTTGACAATGCGTTTATAATTAATAAGGATACCATTGGTGAAGGTTACAATCAGATTAAAGGGCAAAAATTATATGCTCTTTTTGAAAACAATGAAATAAACAAAATAAATATCATCAAAAATGCCGAAGTTCATTATTACACGCGCAATGATAAAAGTGAATTAGTAGGTATTAACAAATCTAAATCTGGTCGTATTGAAATTTTCATGTTAGACAATACAATTGATGAAATTAGACTTATAAATCAAATCGATGGTAAACTTTTTCCAGAAGAAATGTTACCAGAAAACGCTCGTATTTTAAGAGGCTTTGATTGGCGTGAAGAAGAACGCCCTAAAAGTGTTGAAGATTTATTTAAAGATGATCCGCCCTTAAAACTTTCAGTTATAAAAGGTTTGGAAGATTACGTGCCTCAAAAAGAGTTTTTCGATGAAGACTTAAGAAGTAGAATTGATAAAGCTGACCAAAACCCCGACGATGACGAAAAGGAAAACAAAGCAGCCAGACAATTACCAAAAAAGTTTAAAAAGAAAAAGGGCGCTGATTTAAAGAAACAAAAACAGCTTCAAAAGCTTGAAAAAACTTCTAACTAATGAAAGAAGATTTTTTTAAATACCAAGCTCAAACCTCTCCTCACCCTTTAGCAATGGAAATTTCTCATGCCAAAGGGTCTTATATTTACGACTCAAATAACAAATCGTATTTAGATTTTGTGGCCGGTGTATCGGCATGTACTTTAGGTCACGGCCATCCCAAGGTCGTAAATGCTATTAAGCATCAAGTAGATCAATATTTGCATGTCATGGTTTATGGTGAATACATTCAGAAACCAGCGGTAGAACTTTGCCAATTGTTATCTGATAATTTACCAGATAGTTTAGAATCAACTTACCTTACCAACTCAGGTACTGAGGCAATTGAAGGCGCTATAAAATTGGCTAAAAGAGCCACTGGACGATCTGAAATCATTGCTGCAAAAAAAGCGTATCACGGCAACACTATGGGCGCCATGAGTGTTTTAGGTATTGAAGCTCAAAAAAGCGCTTACAGACCATTAATTCCAGGGACTAAGTTTATCACTTTTAACGCGATTGAAGATATTGAGCTGATCAGCACAAAAACAGCTGCTGTTATATTAGAAACCATTCAAGGAGGTGCTGGGTTTATTGAGCCAAAAAATAATTTTCTTCAACTGGTTAAACAAAAATGCGAATCTACAGGAACGCTTTTAATTCTGGATGAAATTCAACCAGGAATGGGGCGTACTGGAAAATTGTTTGGCTTTGAAAATTACAATTGCATACCTGACATTTTAGTCTCAGGTAAAGGATTAGGAGGCGGAATGCCAATTGGTGCTTTTACGGCATCTAATCAATTAATGAACCACCTGAAAGAATTCCCAAAGCTAGGACATATTACTACTTTTGGTGGACATCCTGTGATTGCAGCGGCTGCATTAGCCACTTTACAAGAAGTTACAACATCATCGTTGATGGAAGAGACGCTATCAAAGGAAAACTTATTCCGTTCATTATTAGTACACCCATTAATCACAGAAATTAGAGGAATAGGATTAATGTTAGCTGCTCTAACACCTTCAGCAGAAATAACCAACCAACTTATACTTAATTGTCAGGAAGAAGGCTTAATTTTGTTCTGGCTTTTATTTGAACCCAAAGCAATCAGAATAACCCCACCTTTAACCATAACTGAGGACGAAATCAGAAAAGGATGCCTACTGATAATCAAGGTTTTAGATAAAATTTCATCAGAATTAGGCAAAAACACCTGAATTCAAACGGTTGAAAATCAACGACTTACCACACCAACTCTAACATACTGTTAATTACTTTGTTAAAAACATTACAGGTATTTTTTAAAATCAGTGAGATAGAACATTAAATTTAGACAAGTAACAATAACCCTGTGTATGGACTTTAGCCCAAGTGAAGACTATAATGATGAATCCCTAACCCGCTTTGAATCGATGCTTAAGACAAATAATGTCTTTTTCTTTGATTCAATTGAGTTTGAGAATATTATTCAGCATTATTTAGAGATTGGAAAAATAGCTTTGGCAAAAAAAGCTATTAAGATGGGATTAGACCAACACATCTCATCTGTTACCTTAAAATTATTTCAGGTTGAAATTTACGTTTTAGAAAATAAGCTCGAAAAAGCAGACAGCCTTTTAAATGTATTGCACACTTTAGAGCCTTCTAATGAAGAAGTTTACATTCAAAAAGCCAGTATCTTTTCAAAACAAGATGAACATCAAAAAGCAATTGACACCTTATTAATTGCACTTGAAATGTGTAACACAGACAATGATAAAGCCGATTTGTTTGCACTACTTGGTATGGAATATTTATTCTTAGACCAATTTGAAAATGCAAAGAATAACTTTATCAAGTGTTTAGAAATTGATTTGCATGACTACTCCGCTCTTTACAACATTGTGTATTGTTTTGAATTTTTAGAAGAGAACGAAGATGCCATTTTATTCTTAAATGATTATTTAAATAAAAACCCATATTGCGAGGTAGCATGGCACCAATTGGGCAAACAATATGTTCACACTAAAGAATTAAAAAAAGCGCTTGCTGCGTTTGACTTTGCTATATATTCTGACGATAGTTTTGTTGGGGCTTATATAGAAAAGGGTAAGGTACTTGAAAAACTAAATCGTTATCCTGAAGCAATTGATAATTATAAAATCACCTTGGCTTTAGAAGAGCCAACATCATTTGCTTTGCTGCGTATTGGTAAATGTTTTGAGCGTCTTAACAATGATGACATGGCCGTGCAATACTATTTTAAAACCGTGCATGAAGACCCTATGTTAGACAAAGGTTGGATTGCAATTACAAAATTCTATTTACAAAAAAGAAATTATAGAAAGGCGCTTTACTACATTAATAAAGCGATAAATATAGATCAAGACAATGTCAATTACTGGAAGCTTTTTGCCCAGATCAACCAGAGATTACATTATTTTGAAGAGGCTGAAAGAGGTTACAAAAGAACTTTAGAGCTAGGCAATTACGAGCTTGACACTTGGTTAAGTCGTGCTGATATTTTAATTAGTTTAGGCGAGTTTGAAGCTGCCATTTACAGTCTAGAACAAACCGAAGAATTCTACCCTGAAACTCCCGAAGTAGTTTATAGACTAGCAGGTTTGTTTTATACTACAATGCAAAGCGACAAAGGAAAATATTATTTGAAAAACGGTTTAAAACTAGACCCTGAATACTTTTTCATTTTAGACGAATTATTTCCTCGTATAGCAACAAAACCATCAGTTGCGAATATTATTTCTACAGCAAAAAACTGTTCCAACTAAATTTGCATACCTTTACAATTCTTATTTAAAATTGTACATGCAAAGACGTTTTTCAGATTACATAGTTATTGCCTTAAAAGGTATAGCAATGGGAGCAGCAGATGCCGTTCCTGGAGTTTCGGGAGGTACTATCGCACTAATATCAGGGATTTATCAAGAATTAATTACCACCATCAGTAATGTCAACCTAGCCTTATTCAAAACTTTAAAAGAAGAAGGTTTTGCGGCCTTTTGGAAACAAGCAAACGGTAATTTTTTACTTGCTTTATTAAGTGGAATTTTAGTGAGCTATGTAACCTTTATGAAAATTGCCAGTTACCTAATTGAGCATGAACCAATTCTTATTTGGTCATTCTTTTTTGGGTTAATCGTTGCCAGTATTTATTACGTTGGAAAAGAAGTCAAAAGTTGGAATATTAAAACCATAGCTTGTTTTTTAATCGGAGCTTTACTCGCCTATTTCATAACAACGCTACCCTCAATGGGTGACAATGAAAATCCTTGGTTTTTATTTGTTGCCGGAGCAATAGCCATTTGCGCCATGATTTTACCTGGTATTTCCGGTTCTTTTATTCTCGTGATTTTAGGAGCTTATACAACATTAAGTACTGCAATCAATACTACCGATATCAAATCAATTGCAATTTTCGGAACTGGAGCAACAATAGGCCTTTTAAGTTTTAGTAAATTATTAAAGTGGTTGTTTAAACATTATAGTGATATAACTTTAGCCGTTTTAACAGGATTTATTTTAGGCTCATTAAACAAAGTTTGGCCTTGGAAAGAAACCATTAGTTGGAGAATAAACTCCAAAGGCGTTAAAGTGCCGTTACAAGATATTAGTATTTCTCCTTTTGATTTTCCTGGTGATGCACAAATTGGGTTAGCAATTGGCTTAATGATATTCGGTTTTCTTACTATCTTTATTTTAGAACGTATCGGTTCAAAAAAGGCTTAAATGGAACACACCAGAACACTAAAAGACAAAATATTTTTAGTCCTAAAGGGATTAGCAATGGGTGCGGCAAATAAAGTGCCTGGGGTGTCTGGAGGTGTTGTAGCTTTTGTTGGTGGATTCTATGAAGAATTTATTTATTCACTTCAAAAGGTTAATGGTAAAGCATTAAAATTACTTTTAGCTGGGCGATTTAAATCGTTTTTTCAATATATAAACGGTCGTTTTTTAAGTCTTCTGTTTTTTGGAATGATCATCAGTTATTTTAGTGTTTCTAAAATTTTAGATTACTACCTACAAACTCATGAATTATTTGTTTGGAGCCTGTTTTTCGGTATGATTGTAGGTTCTATATATTTTATCAGCAAAGATTTTAGGGCTTGGAATACTAAAACTATTATTGCCTTAATTTTTGGTATAGCTGCTGGTTTAAGTATTAGTTTTTTAAATCCAGCTACAGAAAATGACAATTTATGGTTTGTGTTTTTCTGCGGGATTATTAGCGTATCAGGAATGACCTTACCAGGTTTCTCTGGGTCGTTTATTCTAATTTTACTCGGTAATTACGTTCTGCTATTAGTGGATTCTGTAAATGCATTGTACGATACGATGGCAGACTTATTTGTGGGCGACTTTCAATTTGTGAATGACCCTAACCGCATTAGGATGCTAAAAGTATTAGCCGTTTTCACACTTGGTTCTGTTGTTGGATTAGTTAGCTTTTCTCATGCTTTGAGTTACATTTTAAAACACTATAAAAATATTACAACCACAACAATTATTGGCTTTATAACAGGTTCTTTGGGAGTTGTTTGGCCTTGGAAGGTGACAAATTACAAAATGGATGAAGCCGGAAATTTTATCTTAGATTCTACGGGTAAAAAAATAATTGTGTATTATGAAAGGTATATTCCTGAATTAACTTCTGAAACCTACCTTGCTCTTTTTTATATTATCTTAGGTATAGCAATTGTATTAGGATTAGAATGGTATGGACAAAAAACAAGAACACAAAAAAGCTGAGTTTGGCCTTTTAGGTAAAAACATTTCTTACTCCTTTTCTAAAACTTACTTTACTAACAAGTTTAAGATGGCACACCTACCCCATTCTTATACTAATTTTGACATTCCCAACATTGCCCAATTCTCAGAGGTCATAGATAAAAATCCGCAATTAAAAGGATTAAATGTGACCATTCCTTATAAAGAAAAAATCATTCCATTTTTAGATAATATAGACCCTATTGCCAAACAAATTGGAGCCGTAAACACCATTAAATTTAAAGACAACAAGTTAGTAGGATACAATTCAGATTATTACGGATTCAAAGGGAGTATTTCCAAATACCTAAAACCAAATCACAAACAAGCATTAATATTAGGGACAGGCGGTGCTTCAAAAGCAGTTTATAAGGTGCTTTTAGATTTAGACATAAAAGCAACCTTCGTATCGAGAACCTCCTCAAAACCAAATACTATTTTGTATGCTGATGTGAATAAAAGCATTTTAAAATCACATCACATTATAATTAACTGCACGCCTTTAGGAACCTTCCCTGATGTGAATTCTGCACCGGATATTCCGTATCAATTTTTAACTGCTAAACATTTACTATTTGACCTCATCTACAACCCAAAGGAGACCTTATTTTTAAGACGTGGCAAACGATTTGAATCTGTTTGTTGCAACGGACTAAAAATGTTAGAATTTCAGGCAGAGAAATCTTGGGCAATTTGGCAAGAAGCTTAAATTGATTTCAAATAAGCTAAAGCCTTTGTTATCTGATAATGTGTTAGTATATTTAGCTTTTAAACTAAATACATTGTAATAATGTCAGAGAAAGATAACCTGCAGAATGCAGATGGAATAGAAGAAAACATCACTCCAGAAACAACTGCAAAAGACACCGAAAAAACTTTAGAATCTGTTGAAGAAAGTCCAGAATCTACAAAAGAAGCTGTTGAAGAAAATCAAACTGAACAGAACTCAGAAGGAGAAGCTGAAAACCATGTGAATGAAATTGAAGCTTCAAATGCAGAAGATGCAGAAGATGAAGAAAATGAAGAGCGCCATGAAATCGAAGAAAAAGATTATCATGCAATGTCAATGGCAATGCTTGTACATGAGTTTCAAGACTTACTAAAGCATCACAAAGTTCAAAATATTAAAGCTCAGATTAATGAAATTAAAAATGAGTTTAATGCCAAGTTTGGAGAACTTTTAGAAGAAAAGAAAGAAGAATTTTTAAGTGAAGGCGGAAATGAAATTGATTTTTATTACTCAACTCCTCTTAAAAAAGATTTTAATTCGGCATACAAAGAATACAAAACAAGACTTAAGGATTACTACCAAACCTTAGAAAACTCTTTAAAGGCTAACTTGGCCAATAGATTGAATATCATTGAAGAGATTAAAGGCTTACTTAATGTTGAAGAAAATATAAATACCACTTATAAGCATTTTAAAGAACTTCAAGAAGAATGGAGAAATGCTGGGCCAATACCTCGAGACAAATACAACAACGCGTGGAATACTTACCATCATCATGTTGAACGTTTTTATGATTTCTTACATATCAACCGTGATTTGCGTGATATGGACTTTAAGCACAACTTAGAGAAGAAAACAAAGATTATAGAGCAGGCTGAAGAATTAGCTAAAGACAATAACATAAATCGTGTTTTTAGAGAATTACAGGTTCTACATAAAATGTGGAAAGAAGATTTAGGCCCAGTTGCAAAGGAACACCGTGACGAAATATGGGAGCGATTTAGTAATGCCACTAAAATCATCCATGACAAGCGCCAATCTTATTATGCAGATATTGACAAAGCATACGAAGCTAATCTTGCTAAAAAAGAGGAAATCATTGCTAAAATCAATGAAGTAGTATCCGACAAAGGAAACTCTCATCAAGCATGGCAAAACAAAATAAAAAGTATAGATAACTTAAGGACCGAGTTTTTTAATGCTGGAAAGGTTCCACTAAAAGTTAACGAAGCTACTTGGGCCAAATTTAAATCAGCTGTAAGAGAGTTTAATAGAAATAAAAACTCGTTCTACAAGAATTTAAAAAAGGAACAATACTCTAATCTTCAAAGTAAACTGGACCTGATAAAAGTTGCCGAAGATAATAAAGACAATGACGATTTTGATACCGTTACTCCGTTAATGAAAAAAATACAGAGCGACTGGAAAAAAATTGGACACGTACCGAGAAAAGATAGTGATAAGATTTGGAAACAGTTTAAGGCTGCGTGTAATCACTATTTTGACAAACTACACCAAGAACGAAATGCGGCCAACAAAGAACTTAATGAAGAGTTTGAGAAAAAAGTTGCCGCTTTAGATAATCTAAAAACTTTAGAGCTAACAGGTACTGCAGAAGAAAGCATCGAATTACTAAAATCTAAGATTAACGAATGGAAACAGCTAGGTGCTGTACCTCAAAACAAACGTTACATTGAAGGTAAATTTCATAAAGTTATAGATGGCTTATTTGACAAAATAAACATGGACAAGTCTAAGGTAGATATGATTAAGTTTGAGAACAAGCTTGAATCGTTATCAAACCCTAATGACACCAGATTGTTAGACAATGAACAAAATTTTGTAAGAAAACGAATTAGTGAAATTAAGTCTGAAATCAATCAATTAGAAAACAACCTACAGTTTTTCTCTAATGTAGATCAAGAAAATCCATTAGTTAAAGAGGTGTACAACAATATTGATAAGCACAAACAAGATTTAGAAGTTTGGCAAGAAAAACTAAAGAAAATTAAGAGCTTATACTAAGCCTTAAAAACATTAAATCCTATCGGCGCTCTGCTGATAGGATTTAACAACTAACTAACTAAACTAAAAAACCCTTTTGACATAGGTCTAAGAAAAATATTCATTTTCCATTCCCCAAAGGGTTTCATTACCTTTATATACGCTTTGTCTTAAACTTTAGATGTTTAAAAGCTATTTAATATTTTTTGCTTGTTCCCAGAACACATTCATTTCAGCTAAAGTCATGTCATGCATACTCTTATTAGCTTCCTTAGCTTTGGCTTCTAAATATTGAAACCGTTTGCTAAATGTTTTGTTCGTGCGCTCAAGTGCATTTTCTGGATTGACATTCAAGAATCGAGCGTAGTTTATCATAGAAAAGAGAACATCTCCAAACTCACTTTCAATTCTATCTTGATTTTTAGCTTCAACCTCAGTTTTCAACTCGCTAATCTCCTCTTCAACCTTCTCCCAAACTTGATTGGCATGCTCCCAGTCAAACCCAACACCAGCAACCTTATCTTGAATTCTATTAGCTTTTACCATTGCAGGCAAACTCTTTGGAACTCCTTGCAATACAGAAGTCTTTCCTTTTTCCTTTAACTTGATTTGCTCCCAATTTCGCTTTACATCTTCTTCATTCTCGACAATCACATCACCATAAATATGAGGATGCCGCTCAATCAACTTATCAGAAATAGAATTACAAACATCTGCGATGTCAAAACTCTGACTTTCACTTCCTATTTTGGAATAAAAAACAATGTGCAATAACACATCGCCTAATTCCTTTTTCACCTCTTCTAAATCATTATCTAAAATAGCATCTCCCAACTCATACACCTCTTCAATTGTTAAGTGTCTTAAAGATTCTAAGGTTTGCTTTTTATCCCAAGGGCATTTTTCACGAAGGTCATCCATGATGTCTAATAAACGATCAAACGCTTTAAGTTGATTTGCTCTTGAATTCATTGTAATGAAATAGTGAAATACTATGCTTAGGCTTCTTCTTCGGTTACCTCTTCAGACTTATCTTCGTCTAAAACCGCTAATAATTCATTTTTTTGAAGCAAGTTGTACCATTGTACAATTTTCTTGATGTCACTAGCGTAAACACGATCTTCATCATATTCTGGCAATACGTCAAAGAAATAAGCTTCTAAAGCATCTTTACCATCTTTATGACCAACCGAAGTAGCGTTTCCTTCTTCCTTAGTTTTAATCTTTAATAATACTTCTCTAAGAGGTAACTCTTCAGTCAAAGTGTAAATAGCGATTTCACTTAAAATACTGATGTTACTATGAATATTAACCGTAAGACGTTTACCATCTATCAATGATTCAGCTACGAAGCCTCCTCTTGTTTGAGTTACAATTTTATATAATCCTGGTTTACCAGAAATTGAAAGAATTTTATCTAATCCCATAATTTGTTTCTATTTTTTTTCGGGCAGCAAATATATGGCAATGCCCTTAATTTTTGTACTAATTAACGTTTCTTTTTCATTGCAGGAAAACGCATTCTATAATCCACTTTTACCTTACCTTTTGAGATATTGGTTAATCGTCCTGAAATTAAACGCTTTTTAAATGAAGATAGTTTGTCGGTAAACAAAATTCCTTCAATATGATCGTACTCATGCTGAATCACTCGGGCAATTGTACCATTAAAAGACTCGGTATGAGATTCAAAATTTTCGTCTAAATATTGAATGGTGATATTAGGTTTTCTAAACACATCTTCTCTAACATCTGGAATACTTAAACAGCCTTCACTAAAAGCCCATTCGTCACCAGACTCCTCAGTTATTTGAGCGTTAATAAATACTCTTTTAAAACCTTTTAATTCTTCTTTTTCAGAATCAGAAAGACTTTCGTCTTCAGAAAATGGTTCAGTATCCACCAAAAACATTCTAATAGGTAAGCCTATTTGAGGCGCTGCAAGTCCAACACCATAGGCACCATACATGGTTTCAAACATGTTTTCTAATAAAGCATCAAAATTTGGATACTCAGGAGTTATATCTTTAGCCTTCTTTCTTAAAACTGGATCGCCATAAGCGACAATAGGTAAAATCATTATTTATGCACTTTTCTACGGCAAAAATACAATTCTAAAAGTTTTTGTAATCATATAAAAACCAAAAAAACTCCCAAAACTGGGAGCTTTTTATATCTATTTAAAATTTTTCTAATTCAGAATTACAATTTTCTTGGTTACGCTCGCAGTTCCATTATTAATCCGCAACATATAAATACCACTCATTAATTCACCAACATTTAAACGTTTTTCAACCACTTTAGCCAAATTATAAGTTCTAATTTGCTTTCCAGTAACATCGTATAAAACAATATTTCCTTCAACAGCTGATGCAAAGTTAATATTAATGTCTTGTCCTTTCTTAACAGGGTTAGGATAAACCGAAAGTCCTTTTAATACAAGTTCCTGCATATTATCAGACAAGGTTTCACCGGTCAATACACCTCCGGTATATTCACATAATCCAACTCCAAAATCGGCTTCAAAGAAATTTAAATCTAATAAAGGATCGCCACTTTCTAAATCATATACAGAATAAGCTTCTCCGCAATCCACTAAACTAAAAGTAGAAGCATCCACAACAATAGATGCTGGTCTGTCTTCGCAAGCAATTGTACCTGTATTATAGAAAAAGTAAAGAGAACTCCCATCTGTAAATCCCGTAGGAGGGCAAATTTGAGCAGTACTGCTGTAGGTCGTAAATAGGCCAACAACACCTAAAATAATTGTAACTATTTGTTTCATAACTTGTTTGATTTAAGGCAGTTATTCAAAAAACTTATAACCCAATATACAATTAATTCTCTTAGAATCAGGACAAAAGGGTTATTTTTTCCGTTTAACGGTGTAAATCTACAAATTATTCTTACAAAAACAAGGGTTTTTATTTTGAATACAAATAACTTTGCAAAATAATGGTGGCGCTAATTTCATCTATTAGTCCTTTGTTTTTTCTTTGGCCTTTTTTCAACCCACTATCCAACATCGTTTGAAAAGCCATTTTTGAAGTAAAACGTTCATCAATTCGTTTTATAGGTATTTGTGGCAAATGATGCATTAACTTAGAAATAAAACTTGAAATTGCCTCAGCGCTTTCTGAAGGTGAGTTATCCATTTGTTTAGGTTCCCCAATTACAAACAGTTCGACATTTTCTTTTTCTACATATGATTTTAGAAACGGAATTAACTCTTTTGTAGCCACCGTCGTCAAGCCAGAAGCTATAATTTGAAGTTCATCAGTTACTGCAATCCCTGTTCTTTTTGTACCAAAATCAATGGCTAATATGCGTCCCATTTAAAAAAGTTTTTGCAAATGTACTACTAATAATTTATGCTACTTTTATTAATTTGATTTCCTATGTACGCGATAATACATTTATCTTTGTACAAAATGATTTAGTACATGACAGAATTACAACAAACTATAGAAAATGCATGGAATGATAGATCTTTACTATCTGATGCAAATACAATTACTGCCATAAGAGAAGTTGTAAATCAACTTGATTTAGGAACCTTACGTGTTGCAGAACCGACTGCTGATGGATGGCAAGTAAACGAGTGGGTAAAAAAAGCGGTAGTGCTTTATTTTCCAATCCAGAAAATGGAAACCATTGAAGCTGGTCCGTTAGAATTTCATGATAAAATTCCTTTAAAAAGAGGTTATGCTGAAAAAGGAATTCGAGTTGTACCTCACGCTGTGGCAAGACATGGGGCTTATATTTCTTCAGGGACAATTTTAATGCCAAGTTATGTAAATATAGGAGCCTATGTTGATGAAGGTACCATGGTAGATACATGGGCAACAGTGGGAAGTTGTGCTCAAATTGGCAAAAATGTTCACCTTTCTGGAGGTGTTGGTATCGGTGGTGTTTTAGAACCACTTCAAGCTGCCCCAGTAATTATTGAAGACAATGCTTTTATTGGCTCTCGTTGTATAGTGGTTGAAGGTGTAAAAGTTGAAACCGAAGCTGTATTAGGCGCTAATGTTGTTTTAACCGCATCTACAAAAATAATTGATATCACAGGAGATGAACCAATAGAAATGAAAGGGCTTGTTCCTGCCAGATCTGTTGTAATTCCTGGTAGTTACACCAAATCTTTTCCCGCAGGTGACTACAATGTACCATGTGCATTGATCATTGGAAAACGTAAAGCAAGTACAAACAAAAAGACATCTTTAAATGATGCGCTTAGAGAATACGATGTCGCTGTATAAATGAAGAAGGTTTTAATTATTCAGCAGAAAATGATTGGCGATGTGCTTACAAGCAGTATTTTGTTTGAAGCCATAAAGCAGCATCACCCCAATTGGGAATTACATTATTTGGTAAACTCTCATACCACTGCTGTTGTAGATCAAAATCCATTTATAGACAAACTTGTATTTTTTACACCAGAAATAGAACAGAGTAAACGTCAATTATTCAAATTTAGTTCCAAGTTAAAACGGGAAAATTATGATGTAATAATTGATGTTTATTCTAAATTATCGAGCAACATTATCACTTTGTTTTCTGGTGCTGAAACAAAAATATCATACCACAAAAGCTATACCTCTTGGGTTTATACTCATAATATCAAAAGAGCAAAAACCCCTATCCAAGGCATGGGCTTAGCTATTTTAAATCGATTGCAATTACTTGAACCTTTAGACATTACTCCAGAACCTATTAAACCTAAAATTTATTTAACCTCTGAAGAAATTGCGGAAGCTAAAGGATTAATTGAAAGCCATCACATAGACAAAAACAAGCCAATATATATGATTGGTGCATTAGGCAGCGGAGCAACCAAAACTTATCCATTAGATTACTTAGCCAAAGTATTAGATCAAATTGTTGAACAAACAAACGCTACTCTACTTTTTAATTATATCCCGAAACAAAAGCCAGAGGTTGATACGCTTTTCAGTTACTGCAACGAAAAAACGAAATCTCATATTAAAATAGATTTATACGGTAGTAGTTTGCGATCATTTTTAGCGCTTACTTCATTATGCGATGCCTTAATTGGCAATGAAGGCGGAGCAGTTAATATGGCTAAAGCATTAAACATAAAAACATTCACAATTTTTTCTCCCTGGATTGACAAGGCTACCTGGAGTCTCTTTGAAAACGAGGATAATGTGAGTGTTCATTTAAAAGATTTTTCTCCAGAAATTTATCAAGGAAAATCTGAAAAAGACATGAAGCAGCGTGTCGACGAATTATATCTAGCTTTTAAACCAGATTTGTTTACTTCAGAATTACAGTTATTTTTACAACACACAAATTCTTAAAATGATTAATCTTTCTGCAGTAATTATAACCTTTAACGAGGAAGAACATTTAGATAAATGCCTTTTGTCCTTGAAAGCTGTTGCTGATGAAATTGTAGTTGTAGATTCTTTTTCTACAGATGATACTAAAGCCATTTGTGCAAAGCATAATGTTGTATTTGTAGAACGTGAATTTGAAGGTTATATCGAGCAAAAAAACTTTGCTTTGAGTCTTGCGTCTAATGACTATATATTATCATTAGACGGGGATGAAGCGCTTTCAGAAGAACTTACACAATCCATATTAAAAGTAAAATCTAACTGGGAATTTGATGGCTACTATAGCAACAGAAAAAACAACTACTGTGGGCAATGGATTAACCATTCCGATTGGTATCCAGACAGAAAACTAAGACTCTTTAAAAAAGGTAGCGGCGAATGGAAAGGCATAAACCCCCATGATTGTTACACCTTAAAAAAAGGATGTACCAAAGGCCACTTAAAAGGAGATTTACTGCATTGGATTTATCGTGATTATCAAGAGCACAATCAAAAGGTTGAAAATTTTTCTACAATTGCCGCAAATGCTTATTTTAAATTGGGAAAAAAATCGTCAATTTTCAAGATTGTATTTAGACCTTCATGGGCCTTTTTCAAAGCTTATTTTTTAAGGTTAGGGTTTTTAGATGGGCTAAATGGTTTTATAATCTGTGTGCAAACTTATAATGTGACCTTTCTAAAATACATAAAACTTTATAGGCTTTGGCATCCAAAACTCTAATTATTTTGCAGCTCTCCAAAACATAATCTTATTTTTTATTCTTCTTTTACGATGAAATTTATTTTGAAACTCTTCTGTATACTTCCACATTAAATCGAAAATAAAATTATAATCCTCTCCCGTTAATTTTGAATACTCATCACTCATCACTTCAATCATAGATTTGTGAATGGTAAGTTTAGCAAAATTTTTGATTCTTGCTTTAATATCTAGTTGTCCAAATTCCATTCTATTTAAATCTACCAAATAGAATTTATAATCGTCATTTTCAGTCGTAATTAGAGTATTACCTGGAGAATGATCTAAAAAGTTTACTCCAGCTTCATGTAACTGATAAGTAAACCTTGTAAAGGCCCTTAAAATAGACTCATGATCAGGATAATTAAGATCTGTTGTCAATTCTCTATAAGTCAAATCATAATCTAAATGCAAACTCAAATAATAACTCTTTTTAAATAAGAATGCAGTTTTATACTCATAATAGGCTATTGGTTGTGGTGTTCCAATTTTCAAAACATCAAGTCTATTTGCATATTCAAAAGAGCGTTGTGCCTTACTTTTTCTAAAAAAACGGTAAGCAACTTGATTGATTACATTGGGGATTTTAAATGATTTTACATTTACCGTGTGATCTCCTAACTTAAAAAGCCTTAACGAATTTCGATCCTGGTTACCGTAAGATTCACCACTTGTATCATAATTGGTAATGATATCATCAAAGTAATTTTGATGATTACTAAATATATTTTGGATTTTTCGTACCCTATTCATCTAAATATTTATCTATGCCGTTTACACACCAAACAACCTTATTATTAATGGTATGCTGCTCTATATCGTTATTAATTTCTAACCTACTTTTAGATTTTTCATGGTGATAAATATGAAACACAATTCCTTTATATCTAAGTCGGTGTCCTAAAAGACCAACATTATGAAACCTAATTGCAAGTTCCGAGTCTTCTCTACCCCAACCTTCAAACTCTTCATTATAGCCATTCACTTTTATAAAATCTGATTTAAAGTATGACGTATTACATCCTCTAAACTTTTTTGAAAATTTAGATTTTGGTTTGTACAACGTACTTAAAGCAGGAAAGTGAATTGCTCTTGTTCGTTTTTTTATCCCTTTTGATAGTGCTGAAAACTTCGTTTTTTTAGCAGCAAACAAATCGTCTAAAAAGTACTTTTGGATGTTTACCCTACTACCAAACAAATAATGACCCGGTTTTGCCAAGCTTAAATGATCGGCAACAAAATTGGGATGCAAAATACAATCGCCATCGGCTTGAATGATATAGTCATTCTTAGCTTTGGCAACGGCCTTGTTCAAAATAACAGCCTTTTTAAACCCCGTGTCTTCATGCCAAACATGAATTAAAGGCACAGGAAAATCGGATTTAAACTCAGCCAACATTTTTTTTGTAGCTTCTCCAGAACCATCATCTGCAATCAATACTTCATTAGGTAAAACCAACTGCGCTTTTACACTATTCAATACTAATTCTAAGGCTTCAGGCCAATTATAAGTAGATATTATTAATGACGATTTAATCATGAATGACTTCTTTATAGACTTTTAAAGTTTCGGAAGCTAAATTCTCCCCTGTAAAATTACGCATTAATTTATCGTAAACCGCTTCTCCAAAATCCGATCTTAACTGTGAATCGTTTACAAGCTGTTCTAATTTAGCCGAGAGACAGTCTACATCTTTTACTTCGCACAAATAACCATTTTGTCCGTTTTCAATCAACTCAGGCATAATACCCACAGCAGTAGAAATAATTGGTCTTTTTTGAAAGGCTGCCTCTAATGCAGATGATGGTCCTCCTTCTCGCTCTGAAGTCACCAAGTAAATATCCATTTGCGGAACTAAACTCATTGCATGCTCGACAAAGCCCGTTAAAATCACATGATTCTCAAGCTTAAATTCTGAAATAAGTGGCTTAAAAACTGAAGTATATTTTCCTTCACTACCTATAATGACAAACTTTAATTGCTTTATCCCTTTGTCATGAACCAATTGGTTGGCAACATTTACAAAGGTTATCAAATCTTTAGCTCTATTGTGATTAGCAATACAGCCTACAATTATATCATTTTGAGCTAAGTTATACTCTGCTCTTAAATCGGTTTTATTAATTTGTTGTGATCTTGAAACATTTAAGCCATCATGCACCACGCAAAGTCTATGATGATTTTTTGGCTTAATTATAGCCTTAAACCCTTCCTCCACATATTTTGACACGCATAAAATCTTTTTTATTCCTGAATAATTGTATTTGAGCGCACTCAATAAACTAGCAGAATTACTCAATCCTTTTTTTGAAAAAACTGCAGGAATATTTAATTTATATTTTAAATCTGCTACTACAAAGGCAGTTACAGCATTACTTGTATGCAGGTGAATTACATCAGGTTGAAGTTTATCGATATAAGATTTAAAAGCCTTTAAAAATTTAGAACCAAACACCTTGCTTTTTGGCACTGCACATACAGTTAAATTCTGTGCTTTAGCATATGTGTTTAACTCACTGCCTTCAAAACAAAATAAAGCGCTATCTATATTAATGTTTTTAAGTTCGAAAATTAAATCTACCAATTGCTGTTCATTGCCTCCCCAAGAACGAGCTCCGGAAAGATGTAAAATCTTCATAAATACGGTTTAAGTGTACAAATATAAAGGTAAATTTAAATATCCTTTGCCACGGCTTTAGTATTTTTGTAACATGCAAAAAGAAGTAAATTTAGCGCTTAATGTTTTAAAAAATGGTGGTATCATTTTATACCCAACAGATACAGTTTGGGGTTTGGGATGTGATGCTACAAATTTAGAAGCCGTAAACAAGATTTACGCTATTAAAAGGCGAGCAGAATCTAAATCTATGATTTGCTTAGTGAGCAATAAACACATGCTATCACGGCATATTAAGGTAATCCCGGATGAGTTAAACAACATATTAAATCAATCCCAGAAACCTACAAGTGTGATTTATAATAACCCAACAGGAATTGCACAAAATGCAATAGCTGCAGACGATACTATTGCCATTAGAATAGTGAATCAGGAGTTTTGCAATTTACTATTAGAACAATTTGATAAACCTATTATTTCTACCTCAGCAAATATTAGCGGAGAATCTACACCAAAGACCTTTAAAGAAATAAGTCCTGAGATTTTAAAACAAGTAGACTATGTCGTAAATTTGCGTGATAATATAACACCCTCAGAACCATCAACAATTTTAAAAATTGAAACGAACGGAACTGTAACAGTATTACGAAAATAACGACCTCAAATAACATACTATTTTAAGTTAAAGTAGTGATTTAGATATATGAATTACAAAAAAGCCTTATCCCACAATATATTTCCTGTAATTTCTAAAGCAGCCGAACAATTAGGCATCGATGCTTATGTAATAGGTGGGTTTGTTAGAGATTTTTTCTTAGAAAGAGGATCACATAAAGATATTGATGTGGTGGCTATTGGCAGCGGAATTTCATTAGCAAAAAAAGTAGCAAGTTTACTTCCAAACACCCCCAAAGTTCAAATATTTAAAACCTATGGCACTGCAATGCTAAGGTATGATGACATCGAAATAGAATTTGTTGGTGCTCGAAAAGAGTCGTATTCAGAAGACAGCAGAAATCCTGTTGTTGAAAATGGCAGCCTTGAGGATGATCAAAACAGAAGGGATTTTACAATAAATGCATTAGCTCTTAAATTAAACAGCAATGGTTTTGCAGATTTACTTGATCCGTTTAATGGAATAGGTGATTTAGAAAACAAAATTATTCGTACACCATTAAATCCAGACATCACCTATAGTGACGATCCTTTGAGAATGATGCGTGCTATTAGATTTGCTACGCAGTTAAATTTTAAAATTGAAAAAGAATCTTTAAACGCTATTAGCAGAAATTCTGAAAGAATTAAAATAATTACCAAGGAGCGTATTGTTGTTGAATTAAATAAAATATTAGAAAGCCCTGTACCTTCTATAGGCTTTTTACTTTTAGAAAAAACCGGTTTATTAAAACACATTCTTCCTGAACTTTGTGATTTAAAAGGAATTGATGAAGTTGAAGGACAAAAGCACAAAGATAATTTTTATCATACTTTAGAAGTCGTTGATAATATAGCCTTAACTACAGATAATTTATGGTTAAGATGGGCTGCTTTATTACATGATATTGGAAAAGCACCAACCAAAAAATTTAGTAAGCGTGTAGGCTGGACTTTTCACGGTCATGAATTTGAAGGATCTAAAATGGTCTATACACTTTTCAAGAAATTAAAAATGCCGTTGAATGACAAAATGAAGTTCGTTCAGAAAATGGTATTCATGAGTTCTCGACCAATTGTTTTAGCCCAAGATAAGGTTACCGATAGTGCGGTAAGACGTTTGGTATTTGATGCTGGAGATTATGTAGAAGATTTAATGACGCTTTGTGAAGCAGATATAACTACAAAAAACTCGAAAAAATTTCAAAAATATCATAACAATTTCAAAATTGTTAGAGAGAAAATAATTGAAGTTGAAGAAAGAGATCACGTTAGAAATTTTCAACCTCCTGTAAGTGGTGAAGAAATCATGAAAACGTTTAATCTAAAGCCTTCAAAAGAAATTGGAATAATTAAAGACGCCATAAAAGAAGCAATTTTAGAAGGTGATATTCCAAACGAACACGACGCCGCTTTTAATTTAATGTTAGAAAAAGGAAAACAATTAGGACTAAACGCAATACTATAAAAAGCACATAGTCTGAAAAAATTAAAACATGAAAAAGGATAATAAAGCAGTTATTTATTGGTTACTCACAGGTTGCATTTTAATATTTATTATGGTTGTAATTGGCGGAATTACACGACTAACGCATTCTGGATTATCCATTTCAAATTACAAACTTATTTCAGGAACGCTTCCTCCTATGAATGATGTAGAGTGGCAAGCTGCTTTCGATTTGTACAAACAATATCCTGAATACCAAAAACTAAACACGCATTTTACTATTGATGATTTTAAAGACATCTATTTTTGGGAATGGCTGCACCGCTTTATTGGTCGATTAATTGGAATCGTTTTCATTGTTCCTTTTGTGTATTTTTTAGCAAAAAAACGTCTAAAAACAGAAACCATAAAAAAATGTGTCACTCTACTAATCATGGGTGGTTTCCAAGGTTTTTTAGGGTGGTATATGGTTAAAAGTGGTTTGGTAGACCGACCTGATGTGAGTCATTACCGATTAGCCGCACATTTAACAACAGCATTTATAACTTTTGCCTACACCTTTTGGGTGGCATTAGACCTCATTTTCCCAAATTATAAACCTGCCATACCTAAAATGAAAAGGTTTATTTCAATAAGCATTGTTGTTTTAATTATTCAGATAATTTATGGAGCTTTTGTTGCTGGGTTAGATGCCGGTTTTATTCATAATTTTTGGCCAACCATGAGTGAAGGTCATTGGATTCATGAAACGGTATTCATTGAAAAAAGCCCAACTTACCTCAATTTTATTGAAGGGAAGAGTGGTGTTCAATTTGTTCATAGAACCTTAGCTTTTGTTGTGGTTATTTTAATTGTTAGTATATGGTTTAAAAGTAAAAAATACGCTTTAAGCCAACTTCAAACACAAGGAATAAATGCACTTTTAATTTTACTGGCTGTTCAATTTTTGTTGGGTGTATTCACATTAATTTATCAAGTTCCGGTTTGGTTAGGTGTTGCACATCAAGTAGGTGCGTTTTTCTTATTGAGTGCAATGACATTTACTTTACATCGATTCAGTAAATAATTCAAAAAAGCCTTATTTTTGCATCATTAAATTTAGATTATGATTTATAGATTTAGAGTCATCTTAGATAATGATACAGATGAAGATATCTTAAGAGATTTAGAAATTAGGGAATCAGACTCTCTCGAGGATTTGCACAATATAATTGCACAATCATTCGGGTTTGACGGTTCTGAAATGGCCTCTTTTTATGTTAGTGATGACGAATGGAATCAAGGTGAAGAAATTTCACTTTTTGATATTAGTGAAGGGGAAGCCGAATCTAAATTAATGAGCAATACCACTATTAATGATATTGTTCATGAAGCACAAACTAAACTAATTTACGTTTATGACTTTTTCAACATGTGGACATTCTTTGTTGAATTGGCAGAAATAGTAGAAGAAGCTGAAGGTACAGATTATCCTAACCTAATGTTTGTTCATGGTCAAATTCCTGATGAAGCGCCTATCAAAAGTTTTGAAGCTGAGACCGATGAAGATGTTTACGGTGATGTCGATGACGACTTTAATCTTGATGATTACGACAATATGGACTTCAACGAAAATTGGAACTAGTCCAATTTACACATAATTGGTGTTGATATTCTCGTAATTACGTCTCACAAAATCTAAGGCGCTCTCGAGTACCTCACCCATATTGGTACTTCTTTTAAAGTTGACATCATGAGTTAAATCATGAAGTTGGCTTTTAAGCAAATTGGTGTTTTCTTCTTTAGAAATATGATCAGATTTCATACATTCTATTAACAACTCTAATCTAGCCTTGTTGCTCAACAATCGTTTTGCAATTGCCGAGCGCTCTTCTAACACGTATTGATTTAGAGACGTTTCTTGTATCACATCACTAACAAGCTTTACCATATTTACATTTTCCTTAAAAAATTGAGGCCTGTAAATATTTAATTTACCTTCATAACATTGCTGATCAAAATCAATGGCTCTAATTTTGTAAACATCTTGATCAAAATCATGAATAGGTATCACAACATAGTTATAAGACCTCATATCACCCAACAACCTAATCATACAACGCTCATTAAATTTGATAAACTCTTTTGCTATTTGAGCTTTTTCTTTTTTAGTTCGTTCGGGTAACATTTTTGTAATAAACTCATCTCCAGGAATACCCGATATATGATCCTCGATTAAAGTGTCCCCATATACTAAAAAACTTAAGTTATGAGGCGATAGCATATGCTCTAATTCTAAACCATAAATACGAGAAGCATCAGCCTTTTTCACATAGAAATAGGTATAGTTGTCATTCAAAATATTTCTAATTTTAATTCTGAAAGGCTTAGAATTACCAAACGTACAATAGTCAACAGCATCAATATTTAAATGCTTTGTAAGACCTTCGGTACCATCTGAATACAGAATAGTATAAATCTTTTTTAAATTAGCATCAATCTCCTCCCTTTCAAATTCATTATAATATACACGTACCCAAAGTGTATCATTATCATCTTCGTCATAAACTATTATCGAACCATCAAAACGCAACAAATCATCATAGAATATAGGAATTCTAACATTACGCTTGTAAGTTGACAAATAACTACTCAATTGTTTAGAAACCGGATAAGAGGGTTTCCTTTTCGAAATTTTTATATCATCACCATCCATACCCTAAATTTAATCAATTTGGAGGACTCTGTATTTAAGGGTTGTAACATTTTTTAAATCTGTTCGTCTTACCTTTATAACTAATCAATTACACGACATTGGATCAAATTTTAACCATCAACAACCTCACCAAAAAATTTGGTAACCTTACTGCAGTTAGCGATTTATCGTTTACCATTAACAAAGGAAATGTTTACGGCATTTTAGGACCAAATGGCTCTGGAAAGTCTACTACTCTTGGCATAGCTCTAAATGTAGTTAACAAAACTTCTGGAGACTTTAGATGGTTTAATGGTGAAATGTCTACTCACGAAGCCTTAAAAAAAGTTGGCGCAATAATTGAGCGACCAAATTTTTACCCTTACATGACTGCAACCCAAAACTTAGAATTGGTTTGTAAAATAAAAGGTGTTGATTATTCTAAAGTTGAAGAAAAACTAAAACTTGTAGGCTTATTAGACCGAAAAGACAGTAAGTTTAAAACCTACTCCTTAGGTATGAAACAGCGTTTAGCTATCGCTTCAGCGCTATTAAACGATCCAGAGATATTAATTTTAGACGAGCCTACAAACGGATTAGATCCTCAAGGTATTCATCAAATTAGAGAATTAATCAAAGAGATTGCCACCGACGGAACAACAATATTGTTAGCGTCTCACCTACTTGATGAAGTTGAAAAAGTGTGTTCTCATGTTGTTGTATTGAGAAAAGGCGTAAAACTTTATTCTGGACGAGTAGATGAAATGATATCAAGTCATGGCTTTTTTGAACTAAAATGTAATGACTCAAATCAACTAGTTCAATTCCTCGAATCGAATGAAAAATTTGGAAAAATTAGTCAGGAAAACGATTTAATCACTGCGTTTTTAAATGAACCGTTAGATGCTTCTAAATTCAATCAACTAATGTTTGACAAAGGTATTATCCTTTCGCATTTAGTGAAACGTAAAGAAAGCTTAGAAGAACAATTTTTAAAATTAACTGACAACAACTAACATTTCATTACCCAACCATTATGCATAGATTAATCTCCATAGAATTACAAAAATTACTGAGAAACAAGGCCAGTAAAGTTCTTATTTTCATCTCATTTGTATTACCATTTACAGTTCTAATTCTGTCATCCATAAAAATTAATTTTTTCGGACTTTTCACTTTAGAATTAGGTGAATTTGGTATTTATAATTTTCCAATAATCTGGCACATTACCACCTTTTTCGCCTCTCTATTCAAATTTTTCTTTGCTATAGTTGTGGTTAGTATGATTGGTAATGAATACAGCTATAAAACTTTAAAGCAGAACTTAATTGATGGCTTATCTAAAAAGGAATTTATATTATCCAAGTTCTATACCATTGTTTTCTTTTCATTAATTGCTACAATACTTATATTCTTAGCGTCTTTTGCCATAGGAATGTATTACTCAAGTTATACAGAAGCCTCTATAATTTTCAGAGAAATTGAATTTGTTTTGGCATACTTCGTAAAATTGGTTGGATTCTTTAGTTTGAGTTTGTTCTTTGGGATGCTTGTAAAACGATCTGCATTCGCACTCGGCTTTTTAGTTATTCAGTATATTTTAGAGTGGATAGTTTTTGGAGTATTTGCCTATAATTTTGATCAAGATTTAGCGTGGAAAATTAAAAACTTTTTGCCTTTAGAATCCATGTATAAACTTATAGACCAACCAATTCAACGCATGGTCATGACCAAATTCCCAGATAAGACAGAAGTAGTTTACGATTACGCAGTACATTGGTATGAAATTGTTATAGTTATGGGATGGACGGCATTATTTGTCTTTTTGTCTTACAGATTATTAAAGAACAGAGATTTATAATATATTTGGTAGCCTGTGCTATCATTTATGAAAAATTTCTACTTCCCCTTTTTTTTGCTGATATTTAGCGGAATTCTACATGCTCAAAACGAAGCTTCTGTTTGGTATTTTGGCCAAAATGCAGGTTTACAATTTGACACAAGTACCAATACTGTAACTGCAATAACAAATGGCGAATTAAACACACTTGAAGGCTGCACCTCTATTTCTGACCAAAATGGTGATTTACTATTTTATTCAGATGGCCGAACCATTTGGAATAGTAACCATCAACCCATGCCAAATGCAAATGAAAATTTTAATACAGGCTTATTAGGTGACGATTCCAGTACTTCCTCCGGCTTAATTGTTCCGAAACCACAAGATGCTAATTTCTATTACATCTTTACAGTTGATGAACCTCATCATTTTAATAGTAGTGCTTTCCCTAATGAAGTAGATGGTGATGGTGTAAATGATGGGCTAGCATATTCCTTAGTAGATATGAGTTTAGAAGGTGGATTAGGAGACGTCGATCCTTTAGAGAAAAACATCACCTTAGAAACCTTCGACCCAACAAACCCCGACGAAGTAGATTATAAATGTTCTGAAAAAATAACTGCCGTAAAAGCTGACGATTGCTCTTCATTTTGGGTAATCACACATTTTACTAACAAATTTTACGCTTTTAAGATTGATGAAAATGGCGTAGAAACCACTCCAGTCATTTCTGAAGTAGGCCCAGAAGTTCCTGTTTCAGGATATAGACGTAACTCTTTGGGATATATTAAAGCATCTCCTGACGGCACAAAATTAGTAGTCGCACATTTTGGTTTTTCTGAAAACACAGGACAAGATGCTGCTGGAGGAGTTTACCTTTTCGATTTTGATAATGACACAGGCATTGTTTCAAACGAACAAGAAATTTATGGTCCCGAAAATGGTGATAGTCCTTATGGCGTAGAGTTTTCTGCTGAAAACACAAAAGTATATGCGACTATTGGATTAGGACCTGCAGGAAATGGGAGTAGTCAAGTTTTACAATGGGATCTATTAAGTGATAATATTTCTGATTCCCAAACCGTAATTCACACTTCCAATACCTTAACCGCAGGTGCTCTTCAATTAGGTCTTAATCAAAAAATTTATAGGGCTCAAATGGATTTTTCAAATTTTGGGACAACAGGACAATATTTAGGAGTCATTAATAACCCAGAATTAATTGGAAATGAAGCAAATTTTGTGGAAAATGGATTGTTGGTAGATGTCAATAATAATTTTCAGAATTTATCCAGAATTGGCCTTCCTCCCTTCATTCAATCCCTATTTAACTCAACGATTGATATCATTCAAAACGGCATTAGCACAACTGAATTGAAGCTATGTAATGGTTCTGATTACACTCTAACTGCAGAAGAAATAGATGGAGCATTCTATTCTTGGTCTAAAGATGGAGCTCCAATATCAGAAACAACCTATCAACTTTTTGTTGACGAACCAGGATTCTATGAAGTTTTTATTGAGCCTAACAATGGCGAATGTCCCATTGAAGGGGAGGCTATTGTTACTTATCACGATATTCCAATTTTAGTTTCTGCACCAAATATTGAAAACTGTAATTCTACATTTAATTCGCAATTTGATCTTACAATAAATGACAGTGCCATTTTAGGAGCACAAGACCCTGCAAATTATTCGGTGCATTATTACACCTCTATGGAGGATGCAATAAATAATATGAACGAGATTATTGGCGCTTTTGATTATACTGGCAATGGGGAGTTTCAAACTATCTATGCCGTATTACAAAACGATGAAAATGAAATTTGTAAAGATTTTGGCGAGTTCCAAATCAAAACATACTTAACGCCAAATGTTGAATCTAATGACGATTTTATCATTTGTGATTCAGAAATGAATCAAGACACCATGGACGGGATTGCTACTTTTGACTTAACAGAATTTAACCCTCAAATATTAGGTGATCAGGACGAAAATTTATTCTCAATTACCTATCACAATTCCGAAGATAATGCAATAAACAACACCAATGCATTACCTAATATTTATACTAATGTAACCCCAAACCAAGAAGAACTATTTGTTAGAATTGAAAATAACGAGAACCCAGATTGTTTTAGTGTCGATTCATTTTCTTTAATAATTAATAACTCGCCCATAGCAAATGATGTTAGTCTTATACAATGTGACGAAGATGGCATTTCTGAAGGGTTTACGATATTTAATCTTAATCAAATTACAGAAGATATCACAGAAGGTGAAGCAGATAGAACTGTACATTTCTTTTTAGATATTGAAGATGCTGAAAATCATGAAAACGAATTAAATCCCGATTTTTTTGAAAACTTCTTCAATCCTCAAATTTTAATTGCCAAGGTTGTTAATGACCTTACAGGATGCATCAGTTTTAGCACAATTACATTAGACATTAGCAGCACTGCTATCAGCAATATAGAATTAACTACTTGTGACGATGACGGCACAGAAGACGGATTTCAAACTTTTAATTTAAATTCGGTATTAGAACAATTAGAAAATGAAACTCCAATTGATACCGAAATTAGTTTTTATGAAAATTATGAAGACGCACTTACAGAACAAAATTCAATTGGACTAAATTACACCAACACCACACCATACCAACAAATAATTTATGCTCGTGGAGAAAACATGAATGCTTGCTTTGGTATAAGCGAAATAAATTTAGTGGTTTATGAATTACCTCAAATTGAAACCGAATTTGAAACCTTATACTGCTTAAATTTCTTTCCAGAAACAATTACACTAACCGCCGGATTAATAAACGACCTTCCAAATTTCTATTATTTTGAATGGTCTACAGGTGAAACATCCTCAGAAATAATGGTAAATGAACCTGGCACCTATACCGTTAATGTCATAAACACTGATGGTTGTTTTAAAACAAGAACTATTACCGTATTACCTTCAAACATAGCAACTATAGAAGGCTTTGAAATTTCAGACGCCTCATCAAACAATTCTATTACTGTGTTTGTTACTGGTGAAGGGGATTACGAATATGCAATAGATTCAGAATTTGGTCCCTATCAAGATAGCAACGTTTTTGAAAATGTATTGTCTGGGTTTCATACCATTTATGTTCGAGATAAAAATAATTGTGGTGTCGTGGATGACCTGGTATCTGTAATTGGATTTCCTAAATTTTTCACGCCTAATAACGACACCTATAATGACACTTGGCAAGTAAAAGGTTTAAGCTCTCAGTTTCAACCTAATTCTATAATTTACATTTTTGATCGCTATGGCAAATTAATTAAAGAATTAGATCCATTAGGGATTGGTTGGGATGGTACTTTAAACGGGTATGCACTCCCTGCAAGTGATTATTGGTTTGCCGTCACCTTAGAAGACGGAAGAGTTTTTAGAGGACACTTTGCATTAAAACGATAACATTATTTTGAACTATAAAATTATAATTCTACTTGTAGCATTTCTAAATATAACATGCCTTGCACAAGCACAACAACCATCCGATTGTATTAATGCTATTGTTATTTGTGGCAACTCCAACCTCAGCCTAGATGTTGAAGGTGTGGGTGTACAAGAACTTACTGGTAGTAATGACTGTGGTAGTCAAGAAAACAACTCTATTTGGCTTAGATTAGATCCCATTACCGATGGTACTTTGGCATTTACCTTAACTCCAAATAGTGCTGCAATAACCGAAGATTATGATTTTTTCTTATTTGGACCTGTAATAGACTGCAATAATTTAGGACAAGCTGTAAGGTGCTCTACCACAAATCCGGCAAGTATAAATCAAGCAAATAATTTAACCGGAATGTCATCAACAGAAACTGATGCTTCTGAAGGACCTGGAGCCAACGGAAATAGTTTTGTGGAATCCCTAGATGTCCTCGCTGGAGAACGCTACTTTTTAGTCATTGACAGACCCATTGGCAACAGCCCTTTTAGCATGGAATGGACCGGTTCAGCGCAATTTGCGGAGCCTCCAGCCAACCAAGATGTTTCAAACGCGACTAACATTGAAAATTGTGATAGTGTTGCGCCCTACAATGACGGACTTACCACTTTCGATTTATCGGTTAACAATTCAATTGTTTTGGGAGATCAAGTAAATGTTACATTTAGTTATCACGAAACCGAAAGCGATGCAAACCTTAATACTAATCCAATTGATTGGAGCACCCCATATACTAACATTGCAAATCCTCAAATCATTTTTGTGAGAGTCACTAACGAGAATACCGAATGTTTTGAAATTTCAGAATTCCAACTTACTGCAAATTTTGGGCCTGACATTTCCATTGATGAACCGTTTCAAGAATGCGATGATTATGAAGGTGATTCTGTGCCAAATGGAATTACATCATTTAATCTATTAGAATATCAAAATGAAATTCTTCAAAACCAAGATGCAACACTTTACAATATTAGTTATCATTTAACCGAAGAAAGCGCTGAGAATAGTACTTCACCACTTCCAGATGTATACACCAACACCACGGCATTTAATCAGGTTGTTTTTGTTAGGATTGCCGAGGTTGGAAATTTAGACTGTAAAGTAATATTACCATTAACCTTAGAAGTATTGGTAGCTCCAGAATCACAAGTGTTAACGCTGACTCAATGTGACGAAGATGGAATACCTGAAGGATTTACAACTTTCAATCTCTCAGAAATAGAATCCGAATTTTCTAATGACAATTCAGATATAGAAATCACATATTTCTTTTCCGCAGAACAAGCACTTCAAAATAGCAATGCACTTGAAAGCACTATTTTTGACAACTTTTTTAATCCGCAAACGCTTTACGTTAGGCTAACTAATTCAGTCACGAGTTGCTTCAATTTAGGTCTGTTAAATTTAAACATCAGTGCGACCCAAGTTCAGGATTTATCACTTACTAAATGTGATGATGACGGCATTGAAGATGGAATTCAGACCTTTAACTTAGGCGAATTAGAAAGTTTAATTTCTGATGACATTCCAGCAACTTCAACAGTTACTTACTACCAGTTTTATAATGATGCGCTTATTGAAGCCTCTCCAATTACATCTCAATTTTCAAACACCATTCCCTACAATCAAGTTGTTTATGCACGGATTGAAAATGAAAATGCGTGTTATGGTATCAGTGAAATCTCATTGGAGGTTTTTGCCTTACCACAGCTGGACATTGAAGATGAATTTTTGTATTGCTTAAATGAATACCCTACTCCAATTACCCTTGATGCAGGTGTTTTAAATGACATCCCTAACAATTACTATTTTGAATGGTCTACTGGTGAAGATTCATCTGAAATAATGGTTAATGAACCAGGGACATATACGGTAAACGTTATAAACACAAACGGCTGTTTTAAATCGAGAACCATTCAAGTACTTCCTTCAAATATTGCAACTTTTGACGCCATTGAAATTTCAGATGCTTCTGCAAACAACTCTATAACTATATTGGTTTCAGGTGAAGGTGATTATGAATTTTCTTTAAACAACAGTAACGGTCCGTATCAAGACAGTAATGAATTTACCAACCTCATTTCGGGCTTCTATACGGTTTTTGTAAGAGACAAAAACAATTGCGGTCTATTTGAAAAACAAGTTTCGGTAATTGGTTTCCCTAAGTACTTTACACCCAATAACGATAGTCACAATGACACTTGGAGTATAAATGGTGTTTCAGATGATTTTCAACCACAAACTAAGGTTCTCATTTTTAATAGGTATGGTAAATTAATTACCACTTTAAGCGGAAACAACAGAAGTTGGGACGGCAATTACAACGGAAATCCATTACCTGGAGATGACTATTGGTTTCAAGTGATTTTGCAAGATGGTCGGGTTTTTAATAGTCATTTTACATTAAAAAGATAATTACTAACTTTGAAGACAGCACCCAAAATCACCTTAGTAGTGTATAGAAATTTTAAATTTCTTATCTGTTTTTTTATAATGCTCTTGAGTTCAAATCTTAATGCTCAGGATATATCTCTTTATCAGCAATTTAATGGTAGGTTTGATTATACTGCTATTGGAAATACTTTAAATTTAACCGAAAACGGACTTAACGGTACTTGTGATATATATACCAGCTCAAGTGCACTTTTAAATTTAAATTCAAGCCAAACTATTACGGCAGCCTATTTATATTGGGCAGGATCTGGAGCAGGAGATTTTAATGTCAATTTAAACGGCATTGAAATAATGGCTGAACGCACATTCAATATTAATTTGGATGCGAGTAGACAGTTTTTTGCAGCCTTTGCAGATGTCACTGAATTAGTTATTAATGAAGGCGTTGGAAATTACACATTAAGTGAATTAGACTTAACAAGTGTTATTCCCCCTTATTGTCCTTCCGGTACCAATTTTGGAGGTTGGGCGATTACTATCATTTATGAGGATTTAAATTTACCACTGAATCAATTAAATGTTTACGACGGACTTCAAAGTGTTCCTGAACAACTGGAAGTTACTTTAGACAATTTGAATGTTTTAGACAACGAAGGCGCAAAAATTGGGTTTGTAGCCTGGGAAGGTGACTCTGCACTAGCAGTGAACGAACAACTAACCATCAACGGAAACGCAATCGGAAACCCTCCGCTAAACCCTGTTAACAATGCCTTTAACGGCACAAACAGTTTTACAGGTGAAACCAATCTTTATAATATGGATATTGACGTCTATGATATCCAAAACAACATTGACATTGGAGATACTTCGGCTATAATTCAACTTACTTCCGGTCAGGATTTTGTAATGATAAACAATATAATTACTGTTTTAAACAGTCAATTGCCGGATGCAACAGTAACTATAGATAGCGATATAATAAATTGTGGCGACCGTTCAATTGATGTAGAATACACCATTTATAATACCAACAGTACAGAAATATTGCCGAGCAATGTTCCTATTGCCTTTTATGCCGATGGTACATTAATTGGTACAAGCCAAACTGCTTCTGCACTAGATATTAATGAACAAGACTCTTATGTTACTACTTTAGAAATACCAATAGGTATTCCTGAAAATTTTCAACTTTCAATAGTTGTAGATGATAACGGATCTGGCATTGGAATGGTAACAGAAATTAATGAAACGAATAACTGGGATAATGCCCAACTTGTTTTACTCGAGATTCCTGAAATAATTGCATTAGGAATTTCAACTGCATGTGATGAAGGGTTTAACTCAGCTGTTTTCAATCTTCCACTTTTATTTGAAGAAGAAACCAACCTTGATATATCAAACCTGTCTTTTTACGCTTCTATTACAGACTTAGAACAAGGTATAAATCCTATATCCATTCCTGAGCAATTTACAAATGACCAAAACCCGCAAACCATATATATTAAATTTCCTTTAGATACTTGTTACCAACCTTACAGTCTTACTGTTCAAGTTGAAAATTGCCCGCCTTATATCCCACAAGGGTTTTCTCCTAATGGTGATGGTAAAAACGATTGGTTCAACATTCAAGGTCTTTATGATATTTTCGAACATCATGAATTACTTATTTACAACCGCTATGGTGATCTAATTTTCAAAGGCAACAACAATCTAAAATGGGACGGATTGGTAAATAGAGGTATGAATAGAAACGGAAAATTAGTACCTGTTGGCACCTATTTTTATGTCCTTCACCTCAACGATCCCAATTTCAATTCTCTTACAGGTTGGGTCTATTTAAATAGGTAGCTGTTAAATAAATTGCATTTCATCGTGATTTTTTGCATTTCATCCAGTTTAACGTTACTTTTGTTCACTATTAAGAACTGCTAGGATTCCCCAAATCAAACTTCTTAGCAAAGAACTTAACCTACTGAACATGAATAAGACATTTATTGCCTTTATTATATCTGTTAGTTTAACAGCAATAGGTTGCTATGCGCAACAAATCACCATAGATAATACCGTTTCTATACAGCAATTAATTGAAAACAATTTTATTGAAGGTTGTGTGGAAACTGAAAACATTCAGTCTTTAGTAAATGGCCAAACAAATGGTTTTTCCAGTTATGGTTATTTTGAGGCTGCTGGTTCAGATTTTCCGTTTGAACATGGTATCATGCTTTCAACAGGTAATGCAAACTCTGGCGCTAATGGCGTTAATAACACCATTTTAAACGAGGGGACTTCTAGTTGGGGGACAGATAGTGATCTTGAAACAGCTTTAGGTATCACAGGAACATTAAACGCTACATCAATTGAGTTTGATTTTACATCAATTACAAATCAGATTCAATTTAATTACATTTTAGCTTCAGAAGAATATTTTGGAGATTTTCCGTGTAACTATTCAGACGGATTTGCCTTTTTAATAAAACAAGCTGGCACCAATGATCCATACCAAAATATAGCAGTGGTTCCAGGTACAAATATACCCGTAAACACAAATACTGTTCACGATGAAATAGTAGGTTTTTGTCCTCCTGAAAACGAACAGTTTTTTGAAGGTTATAATCTTGGAGACACAAATTTTAATGGTCGAACAGCTGTTTTAACCGCTTCTGCAATCATTATTCCTAATATTCAATACCACATAAAATTAATTATTGCAGATCAAACTGATGAAAATTATGATTCTGCTGTATTTATTGAAGGGAATAGTTTTACTGCCGAAATAGATTTAGGCAATGATGTTACAACCTGTTCAGAATCTTATAGTCTTAATGGAGATATTCAAAACCCGCTTGCTACTTATACTTGGTTATTAGATGGCAATGTTATTCCTGGAGAAGTGACCCCTCAATTAACGGTTACAACAACAGGTTTATATACGCTTCAAGCAGAAATTCCTTTAGCTGGAGATATTTGTAGTATCGAAGACAGTGTTCAAGTGACTTTGAGTTCTACCCAGACATCAACGCCTATTTCAGATTTTGAAATTTGTGATGATCTTTCTGGAGATGAAATTGAAACGTTCGACCTAAGTATAAAAACCTCTGAAGTAGAAACCACCGTTCCTTCAGCAAATTACATCGTTAGCTATCATCATTCTAATACTGACGCATCAAACAATGTAAACGCAATTACAACACCAATTCAAAACACCTCTAACCCTCAATTAATTTTTGTTAGAATTGAAGATATTGATTCTGGTTGTTTAGCCTATAACAGCTTTAATTTAGTTGTAAATGAATTACCTCTAATCACTACGCCTACTCTTTTAGAAGTTTGTGATGATGGCATAGCAGACGGATTGACTGAAATAGATTTAACCCAAAAAGATGATGAAATCACTGGTGGTGACAACAATTTACAAGTAAGTTACCATCTCAATCAATTAGATGCTGATACCGGTAATAACCCAATTGCATCACCATACAGCAACAGCTTACAAAACGAATTACTTTTTGTTAGAGTGGTTAATAATTCAACTGGCTGCGCAAGTACAACAGTACTAGGAGTGGTAGTTTTAGATAATCCCCAACTTATTGCTGGGCCACATTATATTGACGCTTGTGATGCTGACCATGATGGGTTTGCAGATTTCGATCTTACCTCAATTATTTCTGATGTTATTGGCCCATTAACAGATGTTACGGCTACTTTTCACGAAACCCCCGAAGATGCATTAAGTGGCGCAAATCCAATTCTTGATGAAACGGTTTACAATAATATTGTAATCAACCAACAAATAGTATTCATTAGAGTAATGGATAACAACACAGGTTGCGCAAGTACAATGCCTATAGAGATTCATACCAATCTGCTGCTAACTGCCACAAATATCATTGATTTCTCAATTTGTGATGAAGATAATGATCTTGTAGAGCCATTCGATTTAATAAATATGGAACAGGTTATCGTTAACGGTTTACCTGATGTTACAGTTACATTTTTTGAAACTGAAGACGACCAAACTAATAACATAAATGCATTAGATAAGGCCACTCCTTTTGAAACAACGAGTAACCCACAAACCATTTATATTACGATTACAAGTCCAACTTGCGAAGAATATTCTGAAATTATATTAACTATAAATCCTATAATTTTATTTGATGATGCTGGAACCATAGATTATTGTGATACAGATCAAGATGGATTCACGAGTATCGAACTAGCATTCTTTGATGAACAAGTGACTTTTGGTCAGTCAGATTTTAGTGTGACCTATTTTGCTTCAATGGCCGATGCCGAATCGAATTCAAATGCATTACCTAACTTTTATACCAATATTTCTAACCCACAAACCATATACACAAGAATCAGATATAACCTAACTGGTTGTGCCGATGTAAGTGAATTTGAAATTAATGTTTTACCAGCCCCAGACACCTTACCGCTTTCAGATATAATTATTTGTGATGATGATCAGGATGGTCTATCTACACTTGATTTAACAACACGAATTCCTGAACTAATGGTAAATCCAAGCGGATTTAGCTTTAGCTTTCATACCAGTTATGCCAATGCAGACAATGCGGCTAATCCTATTAATATGGAGTCTTATGACGCCGGCACAGAACGTTTATTTGCAAGAATTGAAAACAATGCAACGGGCTGCCACTCTATTGAAGCATTTGATGTCATTGTAAACACCTTACCTGTATTTTTGGATATCAGTAATTATACAATTTGTGAAGACAGTAGTGATAACTTTGCCGATTTCTTTTTTAATACTAAAGACAACGAAATTTTAAATGGTCAAACAGGAAAGGTAACGTCTTATTACACCAGTTTAACCGACGCCAACAATAAAACAAATGCTATTGATAAAACGCAAGCCTATCAAAACATAAGCAATCCTCAAACCATTTATGTTAGAGTAGAAAATGTTACAGATGCAGATTGTTTCGGAACATCAAGTTTTACCTTAGAAGTTGGGACCAACCCATTATTTAATCATGCTACCGATTGGTTTGTTTGTGATGATATTTCAAATGACGGAAGTGAAGTTTTTGATTTATCAATAAAATCAACAGAGATTTCTCAAGGGATTAATGACAACCTAACAATTACATTTCATACAACATTAGCATCTGCAGAATTGGGAGTAAATCCAATTTCTGAATCTTTTGAAAATACAGTTAATCCGCAACAAATTTATGCACGTATTGATAACGGTACTATTTGTGCTTCTGTAACGAGTTTCGAACTTAACGTAATTATGGTTCCAGAGGTAAATCAACCTCAACCAATGATAGTCTGTGATGATAATGCCGATGGCATCGTAATTTTTGATATTACTCAAGCAGAATCAGATGTTTTAGATGTAAGAAATGATAATTTAGTTATCAGTTATTTTCAAAATTATAATGAAGCCGAATTAGAATTGAATCCGATTTCAAATCCTACAAACTATCAAAACACCGAATTACAGGAAACCGTTTTTATAAAGGTTACGAATACAATTTCAAATTGTTCTGTTATTCAACCTATCCCGCTTCAGGTGAATTTACCTCCAGTAATAAATGATTTTGGAACTTTTGAAATTTGTGAAACTGAAAATCAACTGTTCGATTTAAACACGATTAATTCAACTTTAGTAGAGAATTCATATAACGTGTTATTTTCATATTACAACAGTATTGCCGATGCAGAAGCGCAAAGCAATCCTATAAATACTCTTTTTAATTACAATTCGGCAGCAACACCTTTAGTGGTTCGAGTAGAATTTAGCACGACGCATTGTTATACGATTTATCCATTTCAGCTGGTAGTAAATCCACTTCCATTCGTGAATTCAACAGAGAACTTGACCATTTGTGATGATAACTTTGATGGTATTGCAGAATTTGATTTAAGCAGTCACAATTCGACATTATTAGGAAATCAAAACCCAAACATATTTAATGTAAGTTATCACACATCTTCTACAGATGCCGACTTATTTGACAATGCATTACCGTTGGATTATGTCGGATTTTCAGGAGAAACCTTATACGCTCGAATTACAAATAATTCTTCGGGATGCTATATAACGGCAAGTTTTAATCTAGAGGTATATCAACTCCCAATACCAATAAGTGAAGATCAGGTTATTTGTTTAGAAGACTTACCGCTATTGGTTAGCTCTAATAACAATACACCTAGTTATACTTATCTGTGGTCAAATGGTATGACTACTCCTGAAATTGAAGTTACAGAAATTGGCACCTACTGGGTCACTGTTACAACACCAAATGGTTGTGAAACTACATCGGTATTTAATGTTAGTGAATCTGAACAAGCAAGTATTGAAATTACAGAAACTGTAGATTTCTCAGACCCTAATAACATAACAGTTACCATAAGCGGAATTGGAAATTATCTATACCAATTAGATGATCAACCAGCTCAAGAATCAAACGTATTTGAAAATGTAGCCTTAGGCCCGCATATAATAACCGTAATTGATTTAAACGGCTGTTCTGAAATCACCAAAGAAGTTGTAATTATTGATGCACCTAAATTTATGACTCCAAATGGAGATAGTTATTTTGACACATGGCACATCACCGGAGTAGAGCAATTATCAGGTACCGAAATTTTTATATTTGACCGTTTTGGAAAACAAATCCATTATTTAACATCAACATCTGAAGGATGGAATGGTAAATACAACGGAAAAGACATGCCAGCTACAGATTATTGGTATGTTGCAAACGTAAAAAAGGACGGAATTGACTTTCAGGTAAGAGGTCATTTTGCGCTTAGACGTTAAATACAATTCTAATTTCAAACTTAACAATCAATTAATCAGCAGATTATGCATATTATCGGAGATTAGTACATGTAAGGCAATTTTTTCATAACTTATACTTCCAAAAAAAGCAGAGGTAGCTCTGTTAAAAAAATTGTTATTTGATCCCATCATGCTAAGACTTACAAGTAAATATTTGTATTGCCTTGTTTTGCTATGCTTTAGTATAAGTGCTGTTTCTCAACAAATTAGCACCAATACTGCCAATTCTGTTGAAGAACTAATACAAAACGCCTTAGGCAGTGATTGCGTAGAAATCTCTAATATAATGAGCCAAATCAATGGTTCAGAAATTGGTCTAGGCAGTTATGCGTTTTTTAATAAAGAGAATTCAGATTTTCCATTTGACAACGGCATAATACTATCTACTGGAAGCGCAAGTTCCGGAGGAAATGCCGTAAATACAGAAATTTTAAATGAAGGTGACGACTCTTGGGCAACCGATCCCGATTTAGAATCTGCCCTGGATATATCAGGGACTTTAAATGCGACTTCAATTGAATTTGATTTTATTTCCATCGCCAATGAAATACAGTTTAATTACATTTTGGCCTCTGAAGAGTATTTTGCCAATTTTCCCTGTGATTATTCCGATGGTTTTGCCTTTCTGATTAAACCAACTGCTAGCTCAGAACCTTATAGTAATATTGCAATTATTCCAGGAACAAACATCCCGGTAAATACAAATACAATTCACGAAGCAATAGTCGGATTCTGTGAAAGTGAGAATGAAGAATATTTTGAAGGCTACAATTTAGGTGACACCAATTATAATGGGAGAACTAAAGTATTAACCGCATCTGCGAGTATTCAACCAAATGTCTCTTACCACATTAAGTTAATTATAGCAGATCAAACGGATAGAAATTACGATTCAGCAGTATTTATTGAAGGGAGTAGTTTTTCTCCAAATGTAGATTTGGGTGAAGACATTATAACCTGTTCTGATACTGTTTATTTAAATGGAGACATTTTTAATTCTGCAGCAAATTACTCTTGGTATTATAATGATGAGGTAATCGCTGATCACTCTCAACCAGACTTAACCGTTAATGCCTCAGGAAATTATCGAATTCAAATTGAAATCCCTTTAGGAGAGGGATTTTGCGTCATCGAAGATGACATAAATATCGATTTAAATTCTACTGCACCGCCAGAACCAATAGCCGATTACCAACTTTGTGATGACGTGAGTAACGATGGTCAAGAAATATTTGATTTGGATACAATGACCGATGAAGTATTAGCTTCTGTAGCTGGAAACAATTATGAAGTATCCTATCATTTTTCAAGTTGGGATGCCCAAAATAACAATAACGCGATAACAAATAATATCGAAAACCTTTTCAACAACCAAACCATACATGTTAGAATAGAGGACACAGTAACGGGTTGCCTTCTATTTAATTCGTTCAATCTTGTGGTTAATCCGTTGCCTTTTATCTATGCGCCCATTGTGCCCTTAGATTGTGAAGCTGTATTAAACGGTGATGAAATTGAAGTGATATTAAGTGATAATAACGAGTTTGTTACACAAGGTGAGGAAACTTTTGAAGTCACTTATCATACCACGCCCGAAGATGCTGGTTCAGGAGTAAATCCAATGGATGATAATTATGTGGTTAATAGTCCAAATGACCAACTTTATATAAGAGTTGTAAACCCAGAAACAGGCTGTATCAGCACAACCTATTTAGATTTTAATGTTGTTGGAGCTCCAGGCATAGAAGAAGGGCCATTTTATATAGATGCCTGTGACTACGATTATGACGGTTTTGCAGAATTTGATTTAACTACAATAATTGAAGACGTTTACACAGGAAACCTTGATGAGGTTACCATCACCTTCCACCCTACTGCAGGAGATGCCTCTTCTGGTGAAAACGCTATTTCTGATGATACAAATTTTGCCAATACAGTTGGCAATGAACAAATAGTTCATATTAGAATAGTGAATAATGAAACGGGATGTTTTACCACAGAGGCTATAGAACTTCATACCAACCTCCTTCTCACTGGTACAGAAATTAGAGATTTCACAGAATGTGATATTGACAACGATACCATTCAAGAATTCAATTTAAGTCTGATTAGTGTTGTTATTATGGCAGATGTACCTGACTTAATAATTGATTTTTACGAAACCGAAGAAGATCGCACAAACGAAACTAATGCCTTAGATATTTTCGAACCCTACGTTTCTACCGAAAACCCAAAAACACTTTATTTAACAATCACGAGTCCTGATTGTGTTGAGACCGCAGAAATAGATTTGATAATGGATCCCGTAACAGAATTTGATGTGCCAAGCTCCATAGATTATTGCGATGATGATCAAAATGGATTTGTTAACATTAGCTTTGACTGGCTTCAGGATTTTATGGTAATTGATGATCCTAATTTTTCAATTAACTATTACTACACTTTAGAATCGGCGGAGTTCGGCTTCAATGCCTTAGATAGTGATTTCGATAATTTTTCAAATCCACTAACACTGTACATTAAAATTGGTGACAACGCAAATGAGTGCAGTTATATACAACCTTTTGACATTAATATTATACCGGCGCCAAGTTATAACGCTCCAGAACCATTTTTCATATGTGAGCCCGCTTCAGTGACAAACTTCACTATAGATTTAACTTCAAAGGTGCCTGAAATTTTAGATAGCACTGAGAATTTGACACTGTCATATTTCAGAACAGAAGACAATGCTGAGCAACTTTCAAACCCTATTAATTCGCCAACCGCTTTTGAAGTGGATACCAATCAGTTCTATATCAGAATTGATAGTAACCTTACCGGATGTTATTCTATTGTAGAGTTTGACATCATCATTAATTCGATTCCGGAAATTCAACCTATTGAAGAATACACCTATTGTGCAGATATTGCTGTCACTGAAGGTCAGTTTTTGTTCAACACCAAAGATGAGGAAATTTTAAACGGACAATCGGGGAAGGAAGTCTTGTATTTTGAATCTCTTACGGATGCCGTTGGCAACATCAATGCCATCGATAAAAACAATAATTATGACAATTTAAGTAATCCGCAAATTATTTACGTTCGTGTTCAAAATTTCACGGATCCAAATTGCTATACTTTAGATTCATTTACGATTCAAACTGGTGTTTACCCGCTATATAACGAACCTACAGATTGGTTTGTTTGTGATGACATTTCTAATGATGGTGTAGCGACTTTTGATTTAAATGAAAAGACTTTAGAAATTTCTGAAGGTATAAATCAAAATTCCGAAATCACCTACTACACCACTATTGAAGACGCTGAGGCAGGGACAAACCAATTAGAATTAACACATACCAACACGGTAAATCCTCAACAAATATTTGTAAAAGTTGACACTGGTAATATTTGCAAATACATTACCAGTTTCGAACTCAATGTTATTCAATTACCTGTTGTAAATAATGCCACTCAATTGGTTACTTGTGATACCGATTATGATGGATTTCAATATTTTGATTTGACCAATATTGAAGTCGAAATTTTGGATGTTAGAAATAATGATATTCAAGTCACCTACTACGAATCGATGTTAGATTTAGAAAATGAAACTAACGCCATAAATGACCCAGAAATTTATACCAATATTTCTAATCCGCAAACCATTTACATCAAGGTAAACAATACTATAACCAATTGTTTTTTGTCTTTACCATTAGAGTTAGTTGTAAACTTACCTCCGCCTATTAACGCGTTTGAATCCATTATTGCCTGTGAAGATGATATTGATAATTACGATTTAACTCAAATAAACAATTTGATATCTGACACAGATATTAATATAGATTTCTCGTATTACAGTACATTTTTAGATGCTTATTCTGAAGAAAATTCATTGGATACCAATCATCAAATTTCATCTGAAATAGAAACATTATATGCCAGAGTAGAATACACAACAACGCATTGTTTTATTGTTTATCCTTTTGATATTATTGTAAACCCTGTTCCTACGGCCAATACTGCCGATAACTTGGAGTTTTGTGACGATGATTATGATGGAACATTGGAGATTGATTTGACCCAACAAAATTCTCAAATTTTAGGATCCCAAATAAGCTCTCAATTTCAAGTTTCTTACTATGTTTCGGAATCAGATGCAGCAAACAACATAAATGTCTTAGATGAGTTTTACAGCGCTGCAGATGGAGATCAAATATTTGCTCGAGTAGAAAACTTAGCGAGTGGCTGTTTTTCAATTTCAAATTTTTCAATAACTCTTCATCCACTTGCCTTGATAAATATTTCAGATCAAGTTGTGTGTTTGGACGATTTACCCCTTACGGTTAGTGCATATACTTTTAATGACGAAGACACCTACCAATGGTCAACAGGAGCAATATCTCCAACCATTGAGATTACCGAAATAGGAACCTACTATGTATCTGTCACAACCGTTAATGGCTGTGAGTCTACTCAATTTTTTAATGTTACCGAATCGGAACAAGCAATAATCGAATTCACAGAAACAATAGATTTTTCAGACCCAAATAATATTACTGTTGAAGTAAGTGGTATTGGAAATTACTTGTATCAATTAGATGATTTTGCCCCTCAAGAATCCAACTTCTTTTATAATGTTTCATTAGGTTACCACACCATTACGGTCATTGATTTAAACGGCTGCAATGAGGTTTCAAAAGAGATTGTGGTTATTGATGCTCCAAAATTCATGACGCCAAACAACGATGGGCATTTTGATACTTGGCACATCACCGGTGTAGAAACCTTACCAGGAACTCACATTTATATTTTTGATAGGTATGGTAAGCAATTAGCTTTTTTAACCTCTACCTCTCAAGGTTGGGATGGCAAGTATAATGGATATCAAATGCCTGCTGCCGATTATTGGTTCTTAGCCAATGTGCGAAAGGGAGATATTAATTTTGAAGTTAGAGGCCATTTTTCTTTAAGGTTATAATTAGTAAAAGGTATACCTTTTACTTTTAACCTCCTTAATATTAGTATCTTTGCGTCCCAATAATTTGTGACTCTATGAGAAATTGTTTTTTGTATTTATGTTTATGTTTTAGCCTTTTAGGTTTTTCTCAAAACATTACAACAGACATTCAAACCTATACGCCCCAGCAATTAATTGAAGACATATTAATTGACAGCGACTGTATTTCAAATATTCAAGTCACAAACGTAGTTGGAGGTGACTTCGGTGGCTCTGATGAAAGTTATGGTTACTTCAATGCTAATGGCTCGGGTTTTCCGTTTGATGAAGGCCTCGTTTTAACCACGGGACGTATGCAAAATGTTGCAGGACCAAATTCAACGTTAAGCGATGATGATGCACCTAATTGGGGAGGAGACGCCGATTTAGAAGAAGTTTTAAATGAACCAAACACATTAAATGCTACTATTTTAGAATTTAATTTTACTGCCGTAGCATCACAAGTAAGTTTCAGATACATTTTCGCTTCAGAAGAATATCAAGCGAATAATCCTAATTCTTGCAACTATTCAGATTTATTTGGATTTCTTATCAGGCCAGTTAATGAACAAGAATTCCTTAACATTGCTTTGGTTCCGAATACAGATACACCGGTAAAAGCAACAACAGTTCACCCCGAAATTCCCAATGGATGTGCAGCCCAAAATGAAGCTTATTTTGGAAGCTATAATCCAACCACTTGGCCCATTAATTTTAATGGCCAAACCGCCATTCTTACCGCAACTGCAAATGTCATTCCTAATAACACCTATCATGTGAAATTAGTAATAGCTGACGAACAGAATTACAGATATGACTCGGCAGTTTTTCTTGAAGCCGGGAGTTTTGAACTAACTACAGATATGGGACCTGACCGTTTATTAGGATTAAATAACGCGTTATGTGAAGGCGAAAATCTGTGGTTAGATGCTACCGAGAATCAGGCTACCTCTTATCTTTGGAAGAAAGATGGTGTACTTCTGCCAGACGTCACATCTCCTATTTATAATGTTGAATCACCAGGGCTTTATGAAGTTGAAATCACATTAGACAACGATTGTATTTCTTACGGAAGTATTGCTATCGAATATTCTGAAACACCTCTAGTACAAGATGCCAATCTTTCCAATTGCGATTCCAATAATGATGGACTGTCATTTTATGATTTGTATGATGCCGAAAATCAACTTACTATAAATGACAGCAACTTAATTGTTGGCAATTTTTTCCTTACTGAAACAGATGCAATTAATAATACAAACCCATTAGAAAATCCAAACAATTTTGGCAATACAACTCCAAATCAATTGGTTTATGCTCGGATAATAAATAATCAAGGATGTGCAAGTACTGCATCAGTGCGTTTAGAGACTTCAAATACAAATATTTTCATTCCAGCATTAGAAATTTGTGACGATGAAACCGTCGATGGATTTGTCACTTTCAATCTTCAACTTATTGAAGAAAGTATTGAAGCTGAAATCCCGGAAACAGCCGAAGTTAATTACTACCTTACAGAAAATGATGCCATTTTTGAGGAAAACCAACTACCCAACAATTACTTAAACGTCTCTCCTTTTCTACAAACTATTTTTGTTAGGATTCAAGAAGATGGCAGTTGTTTGGGAATAAATGAAGTAGATTTAAAAGTTTTGTACACACCGCAAAACAGTGGTGATTCATCAACCATTTATTGCAATAATTTATATCCAGATACCATTAGATTATATGGAGGAGTCCTCAATGATTTACCCAACAATTATTATTACAATTGGCTTTTCAATAATCAAGATACAGAAGTAGATACTTCATTTATCGATATAAATGAACCTGGAGTTTACACGGTTATCATTACAGATCCTAACGGATGTAGCTCCCAAAGAAATATCACTGTAATACCTGCAGATGCTCCAGTTATATCTGGAATTACATATTTAGATACACCAAACTCCATATTGGTTGAAACTTTAGGTAACGGACCGTTTCAATACGCCATTGACGACATAAATGGCTCTTATCAATCAGACCCAAATTTTTACAATTTAGATTCAGGGTTTCATACCGTTTATGTTAAAGATGAATTTAACTGCAACACTGCGTCAATGGAGTTTGCTATTGTGGGGTATCCCAAATTCTTTACACCAAATGGCGATAATTATAATGAGTTATGGCAACTAAAAGGAGTGAATGCTGAGTTTAATTCAGAATTAACCGTCAAAATATTTAACAGGTACGGAAAACTCATAACCAACTTATCATATAACGATGTTGGTTGGAACGGGACATTAAATGGCAATTTGTTACCTTCAGATGATTATTGGTTTGTTGTTTATAGTAACGACCAAATTATTTACCGCGGTCATTTTGCTTTGGTTAGGTAAAACAATAGGTTAAATTTGTAGTATGCATTTTAAAATTGAATCAGAATTTGATCCTACAGGAGATCAACCACAGGCTATTAAAAAACTAAGTCAAGGATTAGAAACAAATGAGAAATACCAAACCTTGCTAGGTGTTACTGGTTCTGGTAAGACCTTTACGGTTGCCAATGTAATCAAAGAAGTACAGCGCCCAACTTTAGTATTAGCACATAATAAAACCTTAGCAGCTCAATTATATTCTGAATTCAAACAATTTTTCCCTGAAAATGCTGTAGAGTATTTTGTGTCCTATTATGACTATTATCAACCCGAAGCCTATATTCCGGTTTCTGGCACGTATATAGAAAAGGATTTATCAATCAATGAAGAGATAGAAAAAATGCGATTAAGCACAACTTCTTCTCTCCTATCCGGGCGAAGAGATGTGCTTGTTGTTGCTTCGGTATCTTGTTTATACGGTATTGGTAATCCTGTAGAGTTTCAAAAAAATGTAATTACTATTGAACGAGATCAAGTTATTTCTCGTACTAAATTTTTACATCAATTGGTTCAAAGTTTATACTCCAGAACAGAAGCAGAATTCAAACATGGAAATTTTAGGATCAAAGGAGATACTGTTGATGTGTTTCCGAGTTACGCTGATAATGCCTTTAGAATTCACTTTTTTGGTGATGAAATTGAAGATATAGAACATTTCAATATTCAAACCAACGAGATTATTGAAACCTACGACCGATTAAACATCTATCCAGCAAACATGTTTGTAACATCACCAGATGTTTTACAAAATGCCATTAAATCCATTCAAGATGATTTGATGAAACAATATGATTATTTTAAAGAAATTGGGAAACACCTCGAAGCAAAACGCTTAAAGGAACGTACCGAATTCGATTTAGAAATGATAAGAGAGTTAGGTTATTGTTCTGGTATTGAAAATTACTCCAGATATTTAGATGGCAGACAACCAGGGTCAAGACCATTCTGTTTGCTCGATTATTTTCCAGAAGATTTTTTAATGGTTGTAGATGAAAGTCACGTTACCATTTCTCAGGTTCATGCCATGTATGGCGGTGATAGAAGCAGAAAGGAAAACCTTGTAGAATACGGATTTAGACTTCCGGCTGCAATGGATAATAGACCACTTAAATTTGAAGAATTTGAAGCCTTGCAAAATCAGGTTATTTATGTGAGTGCAACCCCTGCAGATTATGAATTGCAAAAATCTGATGGGATTTACGTTGAACAAGTCATTAGACCAACTGGATTATTGGATCCTATCATTGAAGTTAGACCAAGTTTAAATCAGATTGATGATTTAATTGAAGAAATTCAGAATAGGGTTGATAAAGACGAGAGAACCTTGGTAACGACTTTAACCAAAAGAATGGCTGAAGAACTTACCAAATACTTAGATCGCATCCAGATTAGATGCCGTTATATTCATAGTGATGTTGACACCTTAGAACGTGTTGAAATTATGCAAGATTTACGTAAAGGCCTATTTGATGTATTAGTTGGCGTTAACTTATTACGTGAAGGTTTAGATTTACCAGAAGTTTCTTTAGTCGCCATTTTAGATGCAGATAAAGAAGGTTTTTTACGGTCTGAACGTTCCTTGACACAAACTGTAGGTCGAGCAGCGAGAAACTTAAATGGTAAGGCTATAATGTATGCTGACAAAATCACAAACAGCATGCAAAAAACCATTGACCAGACTAATTATAGAAGAGAAAAACAGATAGCGTATAATACAGCTCATAATATCAAGCCTAAGGCCTTAAATAAAAGTTTGGATAGTGCGCTTACAAAAAACTCGGTAAGTACTTATAGCTACGAATTAGAGGCGCAGAAAGCAGCTGAGCCAGAAAGCGAATATTTAACAAAGGGGCAGTTAGAACAAAAAATAAGAGATCAGCGAAAACTGATGGAAGCTGCTGCCAAGGAATTAGACTTTTTGCAAGCGGCTAAGTTTAGGGATGAAATATCTAAATACAAAGAAAAATTAGAGCATTTAAAAGCTTAGTTGTACTGTACCTTAAAGATATCAATTAAAAAATCTGCTGGCACAACCTTATTTGGGAAGCTCTCCATTAAATCAAGAACTCTATTTATAGATTCATGGCTTAAGCCCATTCTTAATCCGAAATTATGCAATTTCACAAGTTCTTTAGAAGTACTATTGCTGTCCAAATTCATTAGTAAAACAAGTCTATGAAATTGAACTATACGCTCACTGTGTGATTTTAAATGCACATAAGTCACTGGATGTTGGAATAAATAATCGAAATCAGAACGCGATATACCAAGCTGTTTGGCAACACCTAATAAAAAGTTATACTCTATATTTCTAATATTTTCATCTGTTCTTGCGAATGCGATCATTTCGGATAGCAAACTCAATTTTTCAACGCGATTTACCATGACGTGAGGGAGTTTCTATTTTGCTATATAAAGTTAATTATATATAAAATGTTATTGTCGTTGATATAATGTAACTTGTCGAAAAATAAATTGTACTTGGTCGGTAATATTTTACTTTCATCATTTTAAAGACCCTAAAACAGTATGAAAAATTTCAGTTTTATTCTTCTTTTTTTCTTGAGTTTTCAAACCACAATCACCTCACAAACTACTGCTTCACAGCAAGTTACAATAGATTCACTTATTTACAACACAACAAATGAATTCAGAAAATTTTGGATTTATTTACCGAAAAATTATCAAAATTCTGGAAAAACATACAAAACGCTATATATGCATGATGGGCAGAATATTTTTAACAAAAGCACCTCATATTCAGGTGAGTGGCAGGTTGATGAGTATTTAGATAAAATTGAGAATGATGATTGTATCCTCATTGCAATTGCCCATGGTGAAGCACATAGAATTGATGAATTAACTCCATTTCCTAATTCAAAATACGGAGGAGGGCATGCCGATGAGTACCTTCTTTTTTTAACTCAAAAAGTGATACCATATATAAATAAGACATACAGAACTAAAACTGAAACAGAAAACACATTGATTATGGGATCTTCTTTAGGCGGTCTTGTGTCTCTGTATGCAGGAATAAAACACCAAGACATATTTGGAGGAATTGCTTCTTTTTCACCTTCGTTATGGTTTAGTAGTGATATATTTGAATTTGTGAAACAGCAAGACATAAATAAGAAATTAAAATTCTATTTCATGTCTGGCGGAAATGAAGAAGCGAGTACAAAAGCAAATCAAAATAAAATGGTAAACTTATTATTGGATAAAGGTTTGCCTGCTCCACAAATTATTAATAAAATTGCACCAATGGGAGAGCATAATGAAGCGCTATGGGCTCAAGAATTTCCAGAAGCCTATAATTTTTTAATACAAAATTAAATTATGACTAATAACGACATATTTAAGAAGCTACGTGTAGCTCATCAATTAAGAGATGATGACATTATAAAAATATTAGCCCTTGTTGACTTTAGAATTTCTAAAAGTGAATTAGGAGCATTCTTTAGAAGAGAAGACCACCCAAAATATATGGAATGTGGAGATCAGATACTGAGAAACTTTCTAAACGGATTAGTTATTCATCTAAGAGGCCCAATGCCTCCAAAACAAAATAAAAAAAAGCCTAACAACTAATTGTTAGGCTTTTCTTTTTCATAACATTCTTCTAATACTCCGGTACTAAACGCACTGGCACGATATAATCTTTAGATTTATCTTGAAGATCATGACTTACATTGGCGTAATTTAATCTTGACTTGATAAACGATTCGATAATCTCGCTATCAGCATTTGTAGAAAGGACTACTATTTCCCCTTCGTCATTAAAGGTTAGTTTAACCAATACAGTAGTTTCCTTCTCTAAAATAAATTTTGGACTCTTTAACAATTTACCAACTGCTGTTGTAAATGATTTACTAGTCACTTTTTTTGGTGTAGTAGTGGCTGATAATGATCCACTAAATGCAATTGCTACTACTAGTAGCATAATTTTGATTGATTTCATAATGTTCGTAATTAATTGATTTATAAGATAGACGACCAAAAAAATTAATCGTTACACCTATATTTTTTATTTAACATTAATTAACTAATATTCTAAAATCATTAACAATTCACATTAAAACAAAAAAAAGAGGTGTTATTACTAACACCTCTTTTTAAAATATAAATAAGATAATTGTTCTATACTAATACAGCATGAACTTTATCTGCAGCTTCTTGAAACTCAACCGCACTTTGAACATCTAATCCTGAGCTATCGATTAATTCTTTTGCGATATCAGCATTTGTACCTTGTAATCTCACGATAATAGGAACATTAATTGCATCTCCCATGTTTTTATAAGCATCTACAACACCTTGTGCAACACGATCACAACGAACAATACCACCAAAAATGTTAATTAAAATTGCTTTTACGTTAGGATCTTTTAAGATGATTCTGAATGCAGCCTCAACTCTTTTGGCATCTGCAGTACCTCCAACATCAAGGAAGTTAGCAGGCTCACCACCAGCTTGTTTAATAAGGTCCATAGTAGCCATTGCCAATCCAGCTCCGTTTACCATACAACCAACATTACCATCTAAATCTACGTAGTTTAAACCAATTTCATTAGCTTCAACTTCAATAGGGTTTTCTTCTCTAAAATCTCTTAATTCAGCATAGTCTTTATGTCTGTACATTGCATTATCGTCGATAGTAACTTTTGCATCTACCGCCATAATTTTATCATCACTTGTTTTTAACACAGGGTTAATTTCAAATAAAGACGAATCAGACTTTACGTAAGCTGTATATAATGCTGTTACGAATTTTGTCATTTCTTTAAACGCAGTTCCAGATAACCCTAAGTTAAATGCAACACGTCTTGCTTGGAAAGGCAAAATTCCTGTAGCAGGATCTATTTCTTCGTTAAATATTAAATGTGGCGTTTCTTCTGCAACAGTTTCAATATCCATTCCACCTTCAGTAGAATACATAATCATGTTACGTCCAGTTGCTCTATTTAATAAAACAGACATATAAAATTCACTTGTTTCACTATCTCCAGGGTAATACACATCTTCTGCTACTAAAACCTGGTGAACTCTTTTTCCTTCTGCAGAAGTTTGAGGAGTTACAAGATCCATTCCAATAATTTGTCCTGCAATCTGTTCTACTTCTTGAAGGTTTTTGGCAAGTTTTACCCCACCTCCTTTACCACGACCACCGGCATGAACTTGTGCTTTAATAACATGCCATCCTGTTCCAGTTTCAGCGGTTAATTTTTCTGCAGCGGCTACTGCCTCTTGAGCATTTTGAGCTACAATACCTCTTTGGATACGTACACCAAAACTGCTTAATATTTCTTTACCTTGATATTCGTGTAAGTTCATCTTTTTATCAAAAATTTATAGTGAGACAAAAGTAAACATCCTCTTGGTTTTAACCAATATTTTTTGGTAATGTTTAAAGGGCTTAAAAATTAATTAAAAAGACACTTAAATATTTTATAATAATCTTGATAAAATCATCTAATTATAATAGTAATTTTGTGAGTTAATTAAATGAATAAAAAAATGAATAATTCTAACTTATTAAAAATTGCCGAGCAATTTGGAAGCCCTGTTTATGTATATGATGCCGATAAAATTAAAGCTCAGTATAAACGGTTAACAAAGGCTTTTGATAAGGTAGAACATTTAAAATTAAATTATGCCTGTAAGGCGTTATCAAATATTTCAGTCTTGAAATTGTTTAATGCAATGGGATCGGGTCTTGACACGGTTTCAATTCAAGAAGTAAAATTAGGATTGAAGGCCGGTTTTGATCCTCAAAAAATAATATTCACCCCTAATGGTGTCTCCTTAGAAGAAATTGAAGAAGTTTCTAAATTAGGCGTTCAAATTAATATTGATAACCTTTCTATTCTTGAACAATTCGGCACAAAACATCCTAATGTCCCTGTATGTATTAGAATAAACCCTCATGTTATGGCCGGTGGAAACACTAACATTTCAGTTGGACATATAGATTCTAAATTCGGAATCTCTATTCATCAAACCCCTTTATTATTACGTATTGTCGAAAACACTAATATGACTATTAATGGGATTCACATGCACACCGGTAGTGATATATTAGATATTGATGTTTTTCTTTATGCTAGTGAAATATTATTTGAGACAGCCAAACAATTTAAAAATTTAGACTTTATTGATTTTGGCTCCGGATTTAAAGTGCCATATTCTGAAGGAGATATCGAAACCAACATTGAAGAATTAGGAGAAAAACTAACCGAACGATTTAATACTTTTTGTGAAGCTTATGGTAAACCTTTAACCTTAGCGTTCGAACCAGGAAAATATTTGGTAAGTGAATCGGGTATCTTTTTAGCCAAGGTAAATGTTGTAAAGCAAACAACATCAACGGTATTTGCTCAAATAGATTCAGGATTTAATCACCTTATTAGACCAATGCTTTATGGCTCACAACATGTAATCAACAACATTTCAAACCCTAAAGGGCGAGAACGTTTTTATTCTGTTGTAGGTTATATTTGTGAAACAGATACTTTTGCTAATAATAGAAGAATAGCTGAAATAAGTGAAGGTGATATTTTAGGTTTTAAAAATGCTGGTGCTTATTGTTATTCGATGGCCAGTAATTATAACTCACGATATAGGCCGGCCGAGGTACTATGGTATAAAGATGAAGCCCATCTCATAAGGTCTCGAGAAACTATGGATGATATCCTTAGAAATCAAATTGAAATAGATTTATAACAATTAAAGCCTTCCTTTTTAGGAAGGTTTTTTTTGAATTGATGTAAGATTAAGCATCAGGTAAAACTACTTGATTTTTCATCCCCCTTCCATTTTAGCCCTAATAATCAATGAGTTGATTATTTTTTCTGTATATTTAAGATAGATTTTTCTGAGGTTATTGATTAATAGCGAATTAAAACTAAGGATGTTTTCAAGTAACTGGCAACTATTATTACTGCCATTTTCTTGATTTAAAACGTGTTTAAATGACGAGTTCCCTATGCTACGCAGAATGTTGACGATGTTGTTTTGGTGATTAATTAAGTGTTTTAAACTAACATAATAACCATAAATCAATAACAATGAAAACAAGTAAAATCAACCTTTCATTTGCCCTTTTATTTTTAATCCTACCCTTACTTTCTTTCGCGCAAGAGGACAAAATGCAAGCCTATTGGGTGCATGAAGATCAAGTCTTACCATCTAAATTCGTGGAGTATGAAAACATGAATAAAGAGTTGATAAGTGAATTAAAAAAACACAATATCAAAGATGAAATATGGTACGCTGCTAGCACCTCTAACGGCAACTACTATTACATCACTCCTATTAAAAATATGGCGGAGTTAGATCGTCCTTTATTTGGCTCGTTAGCAGATAAAATTGGTGAAGATAAATTACAAGATATGTTTAAAGGCATGTCCAGTTGTTACTCTAAACATGGTGACTACATAATGCATCTGGACAACAGCTTATCGTATTCTCCTGAGGGAGTTGAAGCAAATCCAGATCACAATTACAGAAAATATTACACCTTACATGTTTCGCCAGAATCCATGCCACATGCAGCAAAGGTTCTTAAAAAAATTAAGGACTTTTACAAAAGTAAAAATTCTAAAATGGGGTACCGCGTGTATCAAAGCGGATTTGGAACGATGGATAGTTTTTTCATGATAGCTGTATCATCAAAAGACGGTTTATCATTTGAGACAGAGTCAGAAGCAAATGACAAACTATTAGGCGATGAACGATATAAGGTTTTTAATGAGTTGCTAAAGCATCTAACTAAAATTGAAGAACAAACTGGAATGATGCGCCCTGAATTAGCGTATGTACCAGAATAACTATAAATCTAAATTCCATTAGAGATTACAACTAATCTTTAATGGAATTTATTAAACCCCCTTTTCATGAATAAAGTTGCAATCATTGGAGGTTCTGGCTATATAGGTAGTTATATTACTAAGTTATTCCTTCAGAATCATTATTTAGTCAAGGTATCTGTTAGGGATTTGTCTCGAAAAGACAAGTTCAAACATCTCATGCTTCTACCAAACACTGATAACCTCTTTGTAAGCGAATTAGATATTATGAATCAATTGGCTTTAGAAGACTTTATTGATGACTGTGATATTTTAATTCATTGCGGGACACCTTTTCAATTAGACGTTGAAACTCCTAGCCAAGTCGAGACTCCAACCGTTTCGGGAACTAAAAATTTCCTAAACTGTCTCCTGCATCACAGCACCCTTAAAAAGGTGGTGGTGGTAGCATCGGTAGCTGCTCTCAATACTAACTTTCCATTTCCAGTTCCTAACTATCCTGAAAGTCATGTTTACTCCGAATTGGATAAACCCTATTACAATGAAGAATGTCCGCCATATGCTCGAGCAAAATTTAATGCAAACGTAGAAGTGACTAACTTTTTAAAAGAACATCGATCCTTAAATTTTGAATTAACCAGTGTGTCTCCTGTATTTGTAATTGGCAAACCGCTATCGGATAGAGAAGATTCTACTTCTGTTAACCTACTGTATTATTTTAAAAATAATATTGCTGGTTCGGCATTTATCAAACTGCTCTACGAAACAAACATAAATATGGCAGTAGTGGATGTGCAAGATGTTGCAATGAGTATTTTCAAAACGGCAACTACATTAGGAACACATGGGAAGAATTACTTATTAAGTAGTGAAAGTTGGAAGGTGTCTGATATAAAATTAATGCTAAACAAAAAAGTAACAGAAGGAGGGCCTAGTATTGTGTATAGTTCTGATTTAATTCAGAAGGATTTAGGCCTTTTTTTCAAATCGGCCAGAACATCACTGCATCATTTTTCTAACTAACTAACTAACCAACTATGAACCTTAAACAATCTGCGACAATGGCTATTTTATTAGCTTTAATAGGTTTGATATCATGGGAGTTATACTGGAGATCAAATGGTTACTACCCAACAATTGAAGATAATGACGCCTTATGGGCTGCACAGCGTAAAAGAGTAGATACCCCCAATCCAAACGATGTAATTTTCATAGGATCTTCAAGAATTCATTTTGACATTCAATTAGACAAATGGAACTTATATACTGGCCTATCTTCCATCATGCTGGCGCAACCAGGTTCCTCTCCATTACCTATTTTCCAAGATCTGGTTGAAAACACAGAGTTCAATGGTACTATTATAGTTGGTGTGACTCCTGGTCTGTTTTTTTCAACAACCTACCCCGAAGCTCGTCCTTGGAAATGGGCTCAAAGCAAGGTAGACTATTTTTATAAACAGACTTATGCTCAAAAATTCAACCATTTACTATCAATACCTCTCCAAGAGCAATTTGTATTTATTAATGAAAGTGAAATGGACGATGCTATTAATCTCAAATCCTTGGTGAATAAATTTAAAATTGGAAATAGAAATGATAGTAAAGACCCTCCTTTTTTCGAATTTTCAGACTACACCATCGAACGAAATAGTAGAATGACAATAAAATGTGCCACGGATACGGCTTTTGCAAATACTATAAAAAAAGTGTGGTCCGTATTCATGTTAGACACCACTTTACCGCCACCCGATAAAAATTCAACTACCAAGTTCTTTTTAGAGCAGGCCAAGAAATTTGAAGCAAGAGGCGGAAATTTAATTTTAGTAAGATGCCCTTCTTCGGGAATTTTAAGAGATGGTGAGCAAATGGGATTACCTCGAGAACGATTTTGGGATTCCCTAATTTCAGTTGGAAATTTTAAAAGCTACCATTTTGAGGACATTTACGAAACCAAAAATTTAGACTGTCCAGAATGGTCACATTTGTCTGGTCCAGATGCCGATTTATTCACCGAAGTTTTAGCCAATTTATTAATTGAAGACAAAGCTTTACCAAACCTTAACACCAACTAATTATGTTATTTAACTCTCTTGGTTTCATGGTTTTTATAGTGGTAGTCTTGGCACTTTACTATTCAAAACTATTTAATTGGACCAACAAAAAAAGAATGTTACTCGTATCCAGTTATATCTTCTATGGCTTATGGAATCCACCTTTAATCATTTTACTATGGATTTCTACTATGGTCGATTGGACAGCAGGTAAAAAATTAGCGGTTGAAACAAACGCTAAAAAAAGAAAATACTGGTTACTTCTTAGTTTATGTATCAATTTAGGATTCTTAGCATTTTTCAAATATGGTAATTTTCTACTTGAAAATTTTAATGCAGTATTGCAAATATTTGGAACGTCTTACGAAGCGCCAGCAATGGATATTATATTACCTATGGGTATTTCGTTTTACACTTTTCAAACCATGTCATACACCATAGACTTGTATCATAAGAAAAATAAACCAGCCAAAACATTTTTAGATTTTGCATTGTATGTAACATTTTTTCCTCAATTGGTAGCTGGACCGATAGTACGTTCAAAAGAATTGATTTCACAATTTTATGACGAAAAAAAAGCAAGCTTAAATCAATTTTTATGGGGCTGCTTTCTATTAACTGTGGGTCTTTTTTTGAAAGTAGTAATGGCCGATAGTTTGTTAGCATCTACATCAGATGATGTTTTTGGATCGGATAAGGTTTTAAACATTTTGGACGCTTGGTCTGGAACTTTAGCATTTTCTGGTCAAATATTTTTTGATTTTGCAGGTTATTCTACTTGTGCCATCGGTATTGCTCTAATGTTGGGCATCTTATTACCCGACAATTTCCGTTATCCTTATGCTGCCATTGGTTTTTCAGATTTATGGAAACGTTGGCATATATCGTTATCTTCTTGGCTTAAAGATTATCTCTACATTCCTCTGGGAGGTAACAGACATGGGGTTACAAGAATGTATGCTGCATTAATGATCACTATGCTTCTTGGAGGTCTTTGGCACGGAGCAGCATGGACCTATGTAGTATGGGGAGCGTTACACGGCATCTTTCTGGTTGTAGAACGCTTACTAAATAATCGCATAAAAATTAAAATAAACAATTGGAACGGTATTCTATTCGCACTTTTAACCTATACCTGTGTTAACATATCTTGGGTGTTTTTTAGAGCTAAAGAATTTGCAACCGCAAAAAACCTTCTTCAATCCATGTTTTTCATGAACCCCGAAGGGGAAGAAATTCTCGATACCTGGGCAATTTTAAAGGTCATAATTATTATTACTGTCACTTTTTTGTGCCATTGGTACATGAGAAATTCATCAATGAAAGCTAAAGCTGAAAATACAAATCCTATGATCCTTGGCTTAATCTGGGGTGTACTTCTCTTCTTTATTCTAATAGCTCAGGGTAGCGGAGAACAGTTTATCTATTTTCAGTTTTAATACATTATAAAAACATAAAACTATGGTTGCATTAAAATCGTCTCGTATAAATTCTATAGATATCTTAAGAGGGGTAGTAATGGTTATAATGGCCTTAGATCATACAAGAGATTTTTTCCATTTAAACGGGTTAAATTATGACCCTACCAATATGGATACCACTACGCCTGAATTATTTTTCACGCGATTCATAACTCACTTTTGCGCACCAGTTTTTATTTTTTTAGCAGGGACATCGGCTTTTTTATATGGCTCGAATAAACCCAAATCCACCTTAGCAAAATTTCTATTTACAAGAGGGCTTTGGCTTATTTTAGTTGAAGTTATATTCAACAACTTTTTTTGGTTTTTTGATGTTACTTATAGTTTTATTGTACTACAAGTTATTTGGGTTATTGGCTTATGCATGGTGCTCTTATCGGCTATAATTTATTTGCCTAAAACAGTAATTATTGCTTTTGGTTTGATTTTAGTTTTTGGTCACAACCTATTAGACCCAATAGTGCATCAAGGCAATTCTCCGTCGTCTATTCTATGGTATATTTTACATCAACAGTCATTTGTTCCATATGGCGTAAATAGAGGTTTAGTATTCGCCTATCCATTAATACCATGGGTTGGAGTAATGGCATTAGGTTATTGCTTTGGAAGTTTATTTAGAAAGGAAATAAACGTACAATACAGATTAAATTTTTTATTAAAATTAGGGATATGGGCTATTGTACTATTTTTTGTGATTCGAGTATTAAATATTTACGGCGATCCAGTGCCATGGGAATCACAAAAAGATACCACCTTTACAATCATGTCCTTTTTTAATGTTTCAAAATACCCACCTTCCTTAAGTTACCTTTTAATTACCTTAGGACCTGCATTTTTATTTCTTTACTTCAGTGAAAAATGGCAAGGAAAAGTTGCCAGTTTTTTTATTGTATTTGGTAGAGTTCCATTTTTCTACTACCTACTGCATATTTTGGTCATTCATGTTTTAGCAATTTTAGGACTAATATTGGTTGGAAAAGATTGGCATCTTTTAATTTTAACCATTCAACAATTAGGAAATCCTGAGTTAGCTAACGTTGGCTATTCGTTGGAGGTCGTCTATCTTGTTTGGATTTTTGTAATTGCACTATTATATCCTATATGCAACAAATACATGAAATACAAGCTCCTTAACAAACACAAACTCTGGTTAAGCTATTTGTAAAAAACCAAGAGTTAAGCTTTGGTAGTGTTATAAAATGTCAATCCATTTTTATACAAATCATAAAACGCAAATTCTTGGGTTCCCCAAGCAGTGTTTTGAACTTTTGTTTCTGAGTGAAAAATATCTTTAGTTGAAAGTTCTTGATACAGTTCAGAAACATTTGAAGTTAGAATCCGAAGCATTGGGCGTTCTACTTTTGTATCCCATTCAGATTCATCATGCCATTGCAAATGAATTTCAATATTACCTCGTCTTACTCCTGCATATTTTGGCGACTTGGGATCATCAGCAAAAGCAATATCAAATCCCAGTTTATCAACATAAAAGAAAAGGGCAGCCAAAACATTTTTGACAGGTAAAACGGGATGTATTTGAAGTAATTGAGAAGACATATCTTTTTTTAGGTTTGTGAATATAAGTATTCTTTACCATTAAAAAAACAGATGCTAACTTCTCACCTTCCCTGTTAACAAACTAATATTAGAAGACATTGGGTTTCCTGAAGCCCTTCTAAAAGAAACAATCTGACCGCAATGCCATATTGCATCACTAATTGGTCCGTTAATGATATTCCAAATAGAGAATTTTCTAATATTTTCTCCGGAACCAAATATAATTTCATTCTGAGATACGTTAGTATTGGCTTCAAACAGATTGGAAGCTGCTTTTAAATTTTGTAAGGTCAATGCTCTCTTTTCATCAAAACTTAATTCTGATAGGTTTATACCTTCTACCGATTTATTTTTAGCAGTAAATAAAATAGTATTCGATAAATTTAAAATATGGTCTATGGTTTCTATTGAGTTTCTTGCCTCAGCACTCGGTTTATATTCGAGATCGGAAATGGTAAGACCTTCGGTAGCCCAAAAATATCTAAACCCCAAACCGTCTATCATACGTGCTATCATTGTACCAGCATTATAAGACGACGATTCTTCTTCAATTTGGTAATAAGGCAAATCTTCATTTTGTGCCATTGCACTAAATCCCAAACAAGTAAAAACAACGATTAAAACGACTTTCATATTCTAATTTTTAAGCTCATTAACGTTGCTAATTGGTGCAGTACCATATTTATCAAATAAATATACCAAAGCCGTCATAGTTGCTGCACCAAGTTCTAATTCTCGTTTATTAACTGCATCAAAGGTATCATTACTAGCATGGTGATGATCAAAATAACGCTGGGAATCTGGCCTTAATCCTGCCAAAATAATCCCGTCATCTTTCAGAGGCCCAATATCTGCTCCACTACCACCTTTTTCAAAATAATGAATTAAATAAGGTTTGAATAGCGGTTGCCATCCCAATACCTTATTAAACTGCGCATCACTACAATCAAACGAAAACCCCCTTGGTGTAAATCCACCAGAATCACTTTCTAATGCAAATACGTGGTTTTCATTTTTAGCTTTCGCTACTTCTGCATATTTATTTCCGCCTCTTAATCCATTTTCTTCATTCATGAATAGCACTACTCTTATTGACCTTTTTGGTTTTATTCCTGATAATTGCAACAACCTCAGAACCTCCATAGATTGAACAACTCCCGCACCATCATCATGAGACCCATCACCTAAATCCCAAGAATCTAAATGTCCACCCACAATCATATACTCATTAGGCTTTTCTGAGCCTGTAATTTCACCAATCACATTATAAGATTGCACATCTTTTAATTGTTTACAATTCTGTCTGAAGTAAAATTTAATGTTTGAATCTATTCCCAACATACTGCTAAGCTTCTCGGCATCATTAGTACTTATTGCAGCAGAGGGTATTCTTTTATTATTAGGTAAATCACCATAACTCATGCTACCCGTATGAGGAAAATCGTCCATTCTTAAATTCATGGAGCGCACAATAACACCAGAAGCGCCATACTTGGCAGCTTCCATCGCACCAGCATATCTTTGATCAACGCAACCGCCATAGGCTTCAAAAGTGTGTATTAAATCGGCTTGCATTGGTCTATTAAAAAACACTATTTTTCCCTTAATTTTTTCTGTTCCTAAGGTTTTTAACTCCTCTAAAGATGACACTTCAATAACATTGGCTTTCAGTCCGCCTGCAGGTGTTGCTACAGATCCTCCTAAAGCGCAAATATTGACATTAATTGATTTCCCAGGAGCGGTTTCTATAAATGCAAATTCAGGCGTACCTCTTACCCATCTAGGCACCATAACAGGTTGCAACCAGACCTTATCCAGCCCCAATTTATCAAGCTCTTCTTTGGTATAATTAACCGCTCTTTCAGCATTCAATGATCCTGAAAGTCGCCCTCCAATTTCATTTGACAAATGCCTTAGCCATTCATAGCTTTCGCCTTGGGTAAGTGCATTTTTATAGATGCTTGCCATTACTTCTTTATCATCTTGAGCATAACCACTAAGGCCTATCCAAAGTAAAGAAAGGGTAAATATAATTTTCATAAAATTCTGGTTTGATTTATTAAAAATGAAGCAGGCTGGTAAAACTTAAGATTATTCTTCTTTATTAAGAATATCCATATACTCGTCCAATCGCGCTTCAACTTTAGGGTCTAATTCCGGCTCTTTTATATCTGTGTATGTTTTCAAGGTATCATACATAATTTTCGTCACCAAATATCTTGCAACGGGTTTGTCATCTGCCGGGATATTATACCAATATGCATTGGGTTTAGACGTTTTATTTAAAATTTCTTCAAAGCACCACTGGTACTTTTCCCATAGCTTTCTTTCTTTCATATCGGCAGGAGAAAATTTCCAATGCTTTTTTCGCTTTTCTAATCGACGTAATAAGCGATGTCTTTGCTCTTCTTTTGATAAATTTAAAAAGAACTTAAACACAATAGTACCGTTGTCGGTGATATGCTTTTCAAAATTATTAACCTGATCAAATCTCGCTTCCCAAAAATCATCATCTATATCATCAACCGAATTAATACCAGGAATATTTTCGTTTAAAATGTACTCAGGATGAACGCGTGTCACTAAAAGATTTTCGTAATGCGTTCTATTAAACACACCAAATTTCCCTCTCGGGGGTAAAGCAATAATATGCCGCCATAAATAATCATACCCCAATTCTAAACTGGTGGGCTGTTTAAAACTATGGACAACAACCCCACGAGCATTAAAATCTTTGAACACTTCTCTTATTAATGAATCCTTACCTGCGGTATCCATTCCTTGCAAGCAGACTAACACTGAGTATTTACCATGAGCATATAGTTCATCTTGAAGTTTTCCTAACCTAACCCTAAGCTTTTCTTGTTTCTTTTCAACACGATCTGTTGCAGCATCTAACTCTATTCGTGTCGGACAATCTGCTATAGAAACAGGTTCTGTTATTTTAAAGTCTTCAATATTTATATACTTCATGGTTTAAGTGTTGTTAATTCTATTTAAAGATAATAAAATTAATAGCAGAATAGTTTTAGAATTACTCGGGTAACTATTTAGAAGCAAACAACTTTACATCATTCTCACTGACTATAGCTTCTCCTAAAATTAGCAATCGCTCAATTACATTTCTAAGCTCTCTAATATTCCCTGTCCAATCATATTCTTGCAGTAGCTTAATCGCTTCGTCCGAAAATGATTTTTCGGTTGTACCTTGTTCTTGAGCTATTTTCTTTGTGAAGTGATTTACCAATAGAGGAATATCTTCTCTCCTATCATTTAAAGCAGGTACTTTTATTAAAATCACTGCCAATCTATGATACAAGTCTTCTCTAAATCGCCCTTCCTCTATTTCCTTTTTTAAATTTTTATTAGTGGCTGCAATTACTCTAACATCCACTTTAATGTCTTTGTCACTGCCCACACGTTGAATTCTATTTTCTTGCAATGCACGTAACACCTTGGCTTGAGCAGACAAACTCATATCTCCAATTTCATCAAGAAAAATGGTTCCTTTATTTGCAGCTTCAAATTTCCCTGCTCTATCTTTTACAGCCGACGTAAAAGCACCCTTCACATGACCAAACAATTCACTTTCAATTAACTCAGAAGGAATTGCAGCACAATTCACTTCAATCATAGCGCCTTTTGCTCTATCACTTTTATCATGCACCCAATGCGCCACAAGCTCTTTACCCGTTCCGTTAGGTCCAGTAATTAAAACTCTAGCATCTGTAGCGGCCACTTTTTCAATAATATCTTTAATTTGATTGATGGCACCAGATTCACCAATCATCTCATATTTTTTATTGACTTTCTTTTTTAAGCGTTTGTTTTCAACAACAAGTTCCTTTCTATCAAGCGCATTTCTAACCGTATTTAAAAGTCTATTTAAATCTGGTGGTTTAGAAATATAATCAAAGGCACCTAAACGCATTGTGTTCACAGCCGTATCCAAATCGCCATGACCTGAAATCATAACAATAGGAATTTCTGGTTTAATAAGTTTTGCGGCTTCAAGCACTTCAACCCCATCCATTTTTGGCATTTTGATATCACATAAAACCAAATCGAAATCTTCTTTCTTTATTTTTTCAATTCCAACCAATCCATCTTCAGCTTCTTGAACATTGTAGGTATCGTTTTCTTCTGATAAAATTTTCACTAATACGCGACGTATAGCCGCTTCGTCTTCAATGACTAATATTTTTGGCATAATTGCTAATCTATATTTTTATAAACATGAACATCTCTTTGCGGAAATGGAATGCTTATGTTTTGTTCTCTAAACTTTTTATCAATTTCAAATCTCAAGTCACTTTTTGTAAACTCAGATTTAAAGCTATCACTAATAGTAAACCATAATTTGAAATTTAATGAGCTATCTCCAAATTGTGTAAACATTACTTTTGGAGCAGGCTTTTTCAATACCTTATTATGACTTTTTGCAACCTCAATTAATATTGTACTTACTAATTCTAAATCGCTGCCATAGGCCACTCCAACCTCAACGCTTTCTCTTGTGTTTTTATTATTTTGAGTGTGATTAAAAAGGCTATTTGTTAGGAATAAATGATTAGGTATTATTAACACCTTATTATCTCGTGTTACTGCTCTTGTTGATCTAAGTGTGATTTCTTCTACACGGCCTATTTTACCTTCTAATTCGATAATATCTCCGGCAGAAACCGATTTATCAATCAAAATAAACATACCAGATATAATATCTTGAAAAAGCGTTTGAAGCGCCAAACCAACACCTATTAACAATGCTGCTGACGCTGCAAATATACCGGTGACATTTACCCCCAATGTATGAAACGTCACCAAAAATATTATGATGTAAATAAACCATGAACTATATGAAAACACAGCTCTAAACTTCATTCTATCGGTTTCATCTAGCTTACGAGTGACTAAATTTCGAATAAACCGAATTAGGTATTTGGCGAGTAATAATACAGCGATTAAAATCACCAAATCCCTGACACTCATGGTAACACCATCAGTGAATTCAATAGAATAATCTAAAATTGCTTTTAATTTATCCATGTTAATATCTTAACCATTTATATAGTTCTTTATAGCTTGGTTTTTTACCATACATTAAAATCCCAACTCTATAAATTTTGGCGGCAAACCAAACTGTAAATGTAAATGTACCAATCAGCAATCCTAATGACAACAATTGTTGCCATATTGGTACTCCAAATGGAATACGCATAAGCATTACTACAGGTGATGTGAATGGAATAAAAGAAAACACAGTAGATACTGTGCCGTGAGGATCTTCAATTACCGTAAATACACCAACATAAACCGCCAATATTAACGGCATTAAAATAGGCAACATAAATTGCTGCGTATCCGTTTCATTATCAACAGCAGCACCTATAGCTGCATAAAGTGAACTATACAATAAGTATCCTCCAATAAAAAAGAAAATAAAGGCGACTATTAAATTAGTAATCGGTAGGTTGTAAAATGCAACCATGACATCCTGCATTTGGGACTGAAGTTCTCCCGATTGCATAGTTTGCTCAACCATTTCTTGTTGCGGTGTTTTTACGTTAGAAAAATCGATATCAAACACCACAGAAAACACACTCATAAATACAAAACCTAAAACCACCCAAATTACAAATTGAGTAATCCCAGCGAGAGAAGTACCAATTATTTTCCCCATCATTAGCTGAATTGGTTTTACAGACGAAATAATGATTTCAATAATTCTACTTGTTTTTTCCTCTATTACGCTCCTCATAATCATATTTCCGTATATAATAATGAACATAAATAACAGGTAACCCGCAATGCCTCCAAATGCCAGCTTTAAAATATTATCTATTTTAGATGTGGTCTCTCCAGAGTAGGTTTCCTGATTAATGGAAACACTCACTTTAGAGGTTTCTATTTTATCAATATCTACCCCATTCTGAACCAATTGAATGTCTGTAAATTGCTTTTCTAATTTATCTTCTAAATCTCCTATCACACTTAAAGAAGGTGAATCCTCAGTAAAAAACACAACATCTTCATAAAGCTTTGTGGTGTCTTGGGATGCTTTGATATAAAGTAAGCCATATTCCGATTTAGATTTCACCAAAATTTTAGCCGTTTCTACATCGGTCTCAGCTAAAGTGGAATAGGTTGTATTTTCAGTATTTTCAAAAATTGAACTCACTTTTCCAGTTTCATCTAATATTGAAATGTGCCGTTCTTTAGTGTTATTTAATTGCGACAAATAGGCTACTACAGACATTAATGCAATTAAAATTAACGGACTTAAAACCGTCATAATTATAAATGACTTGTTTCTAACTTTAGTCAAATATTCACGTTGTATGATAAGTGGAAGGTGATTCATACTAGTTGTTTTTCACGGTTTGAATAAAAATATCATTGGCTGTTGGAATGACCTCAACAAAGTGATGCACTTCTGCCTTTGATGTTAAATAGCTTAGAAGATCGTTTGAATTCCCATTGCCATTTAGTTTAATATTAAGTTTCAAATCGTCGTTAAGGTTTTTAAAAGAAGCTGGCAACACTTCAAACTTATCACTTATTTCTTGTGTTAATTGAGCACTGTTTTCGGTTTGTAACCCCACTTCAAAAGTATTGGTTTTATAAGTTCTTTTAATATCGGTTAGTTTACCATCTAATATTTTGTTTGACTTATGAATTAATGCAATATGATCGCACAATTCTTCAACAGATTCCATTCTGTGAGTCGAGAAAATAACTGTAGATCCTTCTTCACGTAATTGTAAAATTTCATCTTTAATTAATGATGCATTAATCGGATCAAAACCTGAGAATGGCTCATCAAATATTAATAATTTGGGACGGTGTAATACGGTTACTATGAACTGAATTTTTTGCGCTTGCCCTTTACTAAGTTCTTGAATTTTTTTATGCCACCAATCTCCAATTTCCAATTTCTCGAACCAATACTTTAATCGCGCTTTAGCATCGGCCTTTGACATCCCTTTTAACTGAGCCAAATACAAAGCCTGCTCTCCAACCTTCATAGATTTATAAAGGCCTCGTTCTTCTGGCAAGTAACCAATATCTCTAATGTTTTCTGGTTTTAAATCTAAACCATCAAGAATTACCTTTCCTGCATCAGGCATAGTAATTTGGTTAATAATTCTAATTAAAGTGGTTTTACCTGCACCATTTGGACCAAGCAATCCAAATATGCTGCCTTTGGGTACCGAAATAGATACATTGTTTAAAGCTTTAAAGTTTCCAAAATTTTTAGAAACAGAATGAGCTTCTAACATGTTATTCATAGTTGAAGGATTAATTAATGATAGGTGTTGTAAATATATTAAATGTTACACTAAAAGCTTAACTATTAGAAAGTTTAAATACACTTCCTCCCTATAAAAACAAAACCCACCCTTATAAAATAAGGATGGGAAAAAATTGCTATGAAAAAGAAAAATTACCACTAAAATTAATCAGTGATATTCAAATATAGTGTTTTTTATCAAATTAACACTTTATTAAGAAAACATATCTTTCACTTTTTCAAAAAATGATTTATCGCCGCTTTCAGGTTTTGGTTCAAAATGTTCGTCATCACGCATTTCCTCAAAAAACTGCTTTTGTTGCTTGTTTAAAGTTTTTGGTGTCCACACATTAACATGGACTAAAAGGTCTCCTTTTCCGTATCCATTAATACTCGGAATACCTTTACCTCGTAGTCTTAAAATTTTACCCGATTGTACACCTGTATCAATTTTAATTCTCACCTTTCCTGAAACGGTATCTATTTCTTTTGAAGTTCCTAAAACAGCATCAGGCAAACTCACATACAAATCATAATGTAAATTGTCTCCCTCACGTTTAAGACTTTCGTGTTCTTTTTCTTGAATGGCTACCAATAAATCTCCAGAAATTCCATTTCCAGGAGCTTCATTACCTTTTCCAGATACTTTTAATTGCATACCATCAACCACACCTGCAGGAATCTTAACTGAAACCGTTTCTTCAGACACAATTAAACCTTGAGCATCGGCTTCTTTTGGTTTTTTATCAATTGACTGTCCTGCTCCTCCACATGCATTACATGGTGCCGCAGTTTGCATACGTCCTAAAATGGTATTGGTAACACGTGTCACTTGACCTGTGCCATTACATGTAGAACATGTTTTATAAGTAGTACCAGGAGCTTTAATTTTACGTTTTACCTTAAGTTTTTTCTCAACACCGTTAGCTATTTCTTCTAAGGTTAAGGCAACACGAATTCTTAAATTACTTCCTTTAACTCTTCTTTGACCACCGCCACCAAAGCCGCCGCCAAAACCACCGCCGCCAAAAATGTCTCCAAATTGACTAAAGATGTCGTCCATGTTCATACCGCCGCCAAAGCCGCCGCCGCCAAAACCACCATTCCCCTCAAAGGCTTGGTGACCATATTGGTCGTAACGCGCTTTTTTGTCAGCATCACTTAATACCTCATAAGCTTCTGCCGCTAGTTTAAACTTTTCTTCAGCTTCAGCGTTATCAGGGTTTTTATCTGGATGGTATTTAATGGCCATCTTACGATATGCTTTTTTAATTTCACTATCGCTTGCGCCTTTAGCAATACCTAATATTTCGTAATAATCTGCTTTCATCTTGTTTTTATTTACCTATTACTACTTTAGGAAAACGAATTGTTTTATCTCCTAATTTATATCCTTTCTCAACTACGTCTACAATTTTTCCTTTAAGGTCGTCTGTAGGTGCCGGAATCTGAGTAATAGCTTCGTGGTCATCTGCATTAAATGCATCTCCAGCCGATAACTCAATAGAAGTCAAGCCTTTATTCTCCAAAGTGTTAGATAATTTATTCTTAATTAACTCCACTCCTTTCAATAATTCTTTCTCTTCAGTTTTTGATATTTCAATGTAAGCTCTATCAAAATCATCCATAATTGGAAGTAAAGCCTTCATCACATCTTCACTAGCTGTTTTAAACAAATCGATACGCTCTTTATTTGTTCGTTTTTTATAGTTTTCAAACTCTGCAAACAAACGCATAAACTTGTCTTTTTCTTTAGCTATTTCATTTTGCAGCTGTTCTTCAACGCTTACTTCTTCTTGCACTTCATTATTCACTTGCTCTTCTGCTGCCGAATTCACATCGTTTACATCGATATGTTCTGTATTGTCTGTTGTACTCATGGTATAATATGTACTCTAATTTTTAAACTTCAATTTTGGGAAGCAAAAGTACTGCCATTATTCTAAAAATGTCAAAATGTCACCAGAATTTCTTAGGAAATAATGTAATACAATGAATAGGGCGTTTAATATTACTCAGCTATGTTTTAAACTGACCTATAAAAGGGAATGAATAGCCGGAGCTAAATGATGATATTCAAAAACAAAACCAAGTGATTCTAAGCGCTTACAACTCACTCTTTGACTTTCAAATAATAGCTGATGCATTTCTCCTAAAACAAGCTGCATAGCAAATTTCGGCGTCTTTGGAAGAATTATTGGTTTCCCCATTTGCTTGGCAATTACAGATGTTAGTTCTGAATTTGAAACTGGATTAGGAGCTACACCATTAATAACTCCCGTGATTTTATTTTCAAGTACAAAAAGAAAAATATCGGCCAAATCTTCAACATGAATCCATGATTGCCATTGCTTACCATCACCAAAAGGCGCTCCTACACCTAATGAAATTGGCTTAGACATTTTTTCAAATACACCTCCATTTTGGGATAACACAAGTCCGATTCTAACAATGGACACCTTGCATCCCAAATTTGAGAATTTCTGAACCGTCGACTCCCATTGTTCTACAACTGTTCCTAAAAAGGAATTTGCTTTTTGAGTTTCGTCTTCTTCATAGTACTTGGTTTGTGAACTTGGATATATACCAATTGCACTTGCAGAAATAATATTAGAAACTTGATGAGAAATATTTTCTAAACGGTCATAAATCAAATTTAAACCATCAATCCTACTTCTAATAATTTTTTGTTTATAGGAAGGTGTCCAGCGTTTTGCTATTGAAGAGCCCGCTAGATTTATAATGGCAGACACGCCTTCAAAACAAGCATCATCAATGACATTAGATTGAGGGTCCCAATAAAATCCTTTGCCTATTGTAGTCTCGTTAAGTTTATGTTTTGAAGTACTTAGATAGTGTACTTCAATTCCTTTATCAAAGCACAGCTCCGCAATTTCTCGACCTACCAATCCTGTGGCACCTGTGATTAGAACCTTCATTTTTTTCTTTTTCTTACAATAAAGATAGGTAATAGCAATTCAGGAGAATGCCATTTTGGGTTAGGTTTAACATTAAAAAAATGCTAAAATTACAGACACTTTTTTAAGGTTCAATTTATCCTTTTAAGGCGCGCAACATTTCCCTTTTACCTGGAGGCCCAGGTAATTTCTCTACTTGAAAACCAGCTGCAATCATTGCTCTTCTCACACTACCCTTAGCTGAGTAAGTCACCAAAACACCATTTGATTTTAAGGCTTTAAACATCCTTTCAAACATCGCTTCATCCCATAATTCAGGTTGAACTCGAGCTCCAAAAGCATCAAAATAAATAAGATCAAATTCTGATATGCTATCAATTTCAGAAAAGAACTTTTGCTTTTTTTCCATTTTAAACTCCGAAGAAATCTGAAATGGAATCTCCCAAGGTCCAGAATGCAAAGTTTCAAAAACACCTGAAACAAACTTATCCTTTAATTGGGATTCATAATTTAAAGCAGAAATCTCTTTTTGATTTACCGGATAGGCCTCCACCCCTTGATAGTAAATTTGTTGTTGAAGCGGAATGGTTTCTAAAGCGGTGATAAACGCATTTAACCCCGTACCAAATCCAATTTCTAAAATAGAAATTGGATTTGAGGGTTGATTTAATTCTAAATAAGGCTGTAAACCAGCATTGATAAAAACATGATATGCTTCTTGAATGGCGCCATGCACAGAATGATATTGTTCATCCCAATCTTCAATTTGAATAGTGGTCGAACCATCTGCAGTTATAATTATTTGCCGTTTCAAGCCTTAGAACATTATTTTATTAATAGTTTGTTTATTTTAGGAATTGGCCCTGTGCATTCTGTCGTGTGACAAGCTACACAAACATTTACAGTAGCGTTAAACCGATCTGACACACTTAAAGTAGAAGTTGTATCATAAATGGTTTCTTGTTGCTGTAAAAATAATTTAGAAAAACTATTAAAGGTTTCATTTCTCGATTTACCCTTGGTAAATTCGGCAGAATGGATTTTCAAAAATTCCATTGGCATGTGCTCAGGAATTTTCCCTTTCATGATTTCTTCCTTTAATTGCATGTTGTACTTATACATGCTATCCATTAGAAGAGCCATTTCTGAAGGCTGGTACAAATCGTACACTTTTTTTGCTTTTGCTACTTTTTTAGGTTCTTTTTCTTGACATCCTAAAAACAAAAAACAAATTGCTAATACAGAATAAAGTATTTTCATTATTCTACTAATAACACGCCATCAGCTAAAAATGACATTGTTTTCTTAGCCTCAGTAATAGCCAATACTTCTTCTTCAGTTTTACCTGCATCTTCTGCATAATGACGTTGTTCTTCTACAGAAACTTCATTTACATAAGCTTTACCATGAACAATTACTTCCTGACCAGAAATATTTTTAGGCATAAAAAAACCGTAGTCTTTAAATTTAACCCTAACATCCTCATCTGCATTAATATCTAACATCATCCAACACCCTTTTACTTGGCATACTTCTTTAACCTTGGCCTTAGCCTTAACAGTTAAAGTATCTCCAGCTGCTAATTTCCCATAAGTTGATTTTAAGTCAGCAGCAGAAACTACGTCCTGATCTGTAATTTCTTCTCCAAAAGACATATAGCTTACCTCTTGAACAACCTCATCTTGTGTTTCGGTAGTTTTCTTTTCGTTTTTACAAGCCATTAAGCTCACAATAGCAAGTAATGAAAGTGCAATTTTTCTCATAATTTATTGAATATTCAGTTGATTTTTAGATAACCCTAAATATACCACATTTAAAACTTTTATTCTATTTTTTAAACGTGTTAAATTGAGTAATTTTGCAGAAGAAATAATTTTTCCAATGAACCCAATAAATAATACTAATTTACATATAGAAAAAGCTTCAACTTCTAAAATTGATGCTGTCGATTTTGACAACTTAAATTTCGGAAAAACATTTACAGATCACATGTTTATGTGTGATTTTGAAAATGGAGCTTGGCAACAACCAAAAATTGTGCCTTACCAACCGATGAGTATTGAGCCTTCGGCTCGAGTTTTTCATTATGGTCAGGCGGTTTTTGAAGGAATGAAAGCTTATAAAGATGACGATGACCGAGTGTTTTTGTTTCGCCCAGATGAAAATCAGAAGCGTATCAATACATCGGCGGCACGTTTGGCTATTCCTGAATTTCCAGAAAACTATTTTTTTGAAGGCTTAACTGAACTTTTAAAATTGGACTCTGCCTGGATCCAAAAAGGGAAAGGCAATTCATTATATATTAGACCTTTTGTCATAGCAATCGAACCTGCTATCGCCGCTTCTCCTTCTGAAGCATATAGATTTATGATTATTTGCTCGCCTGCAAAAGCATACTATACCGGTACGGTAAAGGTTTTAATCGCTGAACAATTTAGTCGTTCTGCAAATGGAGGTGTGGGATATGCTAAGGCGGCAGGAAATTATGCTGCTCAATTTTATCCAACTTCATTAGCAATGAAAAAAGGATTACAGCAAATAATTTGGACTGACGCTGATACTCATGAATATCTTGAGGAAGCTGGAACCATGAATATTTTCTTTAGAATTGGAGATAAATTGGTTACAGCTCCAAATAACGACCGTATTTTAGATGGTGTTACTCGTAAAAGTATTTTACAATTAGCAGAAGATATGGGTATCACAACAGAGGTTAGACGAATTAGTGTAGCTGAAATTAAAACGGCTTCTGAGAAGGGAGAATTAAAGGAAATTTTTGGAACTGGTACGGCAGCTGTGATTAGCCCAGTATCAAGTTTTGAACACGGTGAAAAAACATTCACACTACCTGAATTAGACAAAAATTCCTATTCTTCAAGATTGAAAGAACGCATGTTAAACATTCAACATAATACTGGAGATGATCCACACAGTTGGAGATATGAAGTAAAATAAAAAAAAGAGCCTTTTGGCTCTTTTTTTAGTTTATATATTAATCTTCTAATATTTTCCCAATATTTGGTTTGAAATAATTTGGTCCTTTTAGCACTTTGCCGTCCTCGCGGTAAATTGGCTCACCATCTGCCCCTAATTTACTCATATTGCTACGTTGTATTTCTTCAAACACTTCTTCTATTTTATCCTGCAACCCGTGCTCTATAATTGTACCACACAAAATGTACAGCATATCTCCAAGAGCATCTGCAATCTCAACCAAATCGTCATTATTAGCAGCTTCAAGATATTCCTCATTTTCTTCACGCATTAATTTATAACGCAACATATTCTTCTCTAAACCCAAACTTGCTTTAGGTGTATCCTTATATCCTAATTTATATGCCGTGTGAAATGCTTTTACTGCTTCTATTTTATTTTTCATATTGTAAAGGTTGAATTTAATCTTTTATAGTCGTTCAATTTTAAGGAAATAATAAAAGAAAAACTAATCTATTTCTAACATTTGATGTTTAACTTTGTTGTCTTTAAATTTTTAAATTAAAAATCATGTTTTCAAACGGTCAAATTACCTTTGGAATTTTATTTGCTATTGCATTTGCAATCATAATATACTTCATGTATCGTAAAGATATTAATGTGCACAAAAAACATTTTAAAGGGTCTGCATGGGTGCTTTTAGGCTTTATCGGGTTTATATTAATGATAGTGGCAATAAAGTTTATTTTTGTTTAAACCTCATTTTACATCATAAAAAAAGCAGATCAAAATTGATCTGCTTTTTTAGTTTATAACCTTAAAGTTTAGTTCACTTCTGGTAAGAAATTATATTTACTACTATACATTAACATTTGCTCAGGAAATCCTTCTGGCTGAGTAACTTTAATTGCAGTAATCTCTCCACTTGCATCAGTTTCTGGAACTAATACTGGGTTTACGAAACCACTGTAAGGTGCAGATGTAAATTGAGCATTTCTATCTAATACTTCTTTGTGAATGTTTTGGTCAACTTTCACACCGTATCCTTCTACTAAAGCCTCTACAGCTTCAAAATCACCTTCAGATTTAATTCTTTGAGTTTCTCTTAATAACTCACCAAAAAGCTCTCTTAACTTATCATAATCATTAATATTGTAATACGTTTTGTTATCACGATTTACTCTTTCAATGATGTTATCCTTCATACCTTTTTCATAAACCCAAGCAGAAACCCATTGTCTGTTTCTCATATGCGCTTCTTCAACGTCATCACCTAAGTTTAATCTAATTAACTGACTTAACAATCCGTTTCTAATGTAACCATCATAAGCAGCCATACCAACAGCTTGCCAATCTTCTACTAAGCCTAATTCTTGTAATTTAGGGCTATATAAATAATATAGTCCTACTAAATCAGCACGACCTTCTTCTAAAGTAGAAGCGTAGTTTTTAAGGGTTTCTTTTGTTTCACCAACTCCAGGGTTTAATTGACCAGAAGCATGCCCGATTACCTCATGTAATGCTGTATGTAATTTATCACCTAATTGACCATACTCTTTTTCTAAATTCAATTCTTTTTCGTCATGAACAAATTCTGCTAATCGACCAGAACTTCCTGCATTATTATAAGAATGAATAATATTTCCTAAAGACACCGATTTACTACCTACAGCAGCTCTAATCCAGTTTGCATTTGGTAAGTTAACACCAATTGGTGTACTTGGAGACGCATCACCTGCTTCACCAGCTACATTTACAACTTTATACGTTACACCTACAACCTCTTTTTTCTTATGCTCATCCATTAATGGTGAGTTATCTTCAAACCATTGTGCATTTTCAGATAAAACAGCCATTTTCTTAGACATGTCAAAATCTTTAATTTGAACTATAGTCTCATATGACCCTCTGTACCCCATAGGATCATTATAAACTTCGATAAAACTATTGATATAATCTACATTACCTTCTGTTGCAGCCGTCCAAGCTACGTTGTAATCATCCCAAATTTGTAAATCACCAGAATTATAGTATTTAATAAGAATTTCTAAAGCGTTTGCTTGAGCATTATTTTCAGCCACACCTTTAGCCAATTCTAACCATTTTACAATTTCGTCAATTGCAGAACCATATAAACCACCAGATTTATAAACTCTTTCTTTTAGCTCACCATTTTCCTTAACTAATTGAGAGTTTAACCCATAAGATAAAGGCTTCTCTGGGTTTGGAGACTTCATATTTGCATAAAATGTCTCTACATCCTTATTTGTAACATTTGGTCCGTAAAAGTTAATTGCTGAAACAGCAACATTATCCACGCCTTTTGCCAAGTTTACCTTTTTAACATCCTTATCATTAAATATAACATCAAAAGCTTCACCCTCTAACTTAGTATTAGTTTCTGCTAATAATAAATTCAAATATTCTGAAGAAAACTTTGGTTTGATTTTATCATTAGAATAATGATGATGAATACCATTACTAAACCAAACACGCTTTAAATAGGTCTCAAATTCATTCCAATCGGAAGAAGATTTATCACCACTATAAGTTGTGTATACATTTTCTAAAGCTTTTCTAATCGTTAAATTATGTCGGTAATTTTGATCCCACATGATATCACGACCTGCTAAACCAGCTTGCGTTAAATAGTATACCAATTTTTGCTCCTTCAAGGTTAGATTTTCCCAACCAGGAATTTGGTATTTCAATACTTTGATATCTGCAAATTGTTCAACATTGTAATCAAATGCAGCAACTTCTTTTACCTCTGTATCAACAACAGGATCTTGCTTTTTATCTTCACCACAAGACATAATCATTGCGGTTGTTAAAGCAACACCTAAGATAGATTTTAGTTTCATTATTTAAGTTTTAATTATTGTCCCACAAATGTAACATTTATAAATAAATGATAAAATTGATTAACTTTGAATTAATAATAACTACCAACTAATGAAAGCTCTTAAATACCTTCTTTTTATTCTCCTCTTTTTATTTATTGCATCTGCCATCTACGTCGGTGTACAACCTAATACTTTTGAAGTCTCCAGAAGTAAAACTATTAAAGCTCCAGTAACAGTAGTATTTAACGAAGTTTCAAACTTAGAACATTGGAAAGATTGGTCGAGCTGGATACAATCTGACCCTGAGATACAATTGACAATGGGTGAGGTTACTAAAGGTTTAAACGCTTCCTATTCTTGGGTCAACAAAGATGGTGAAGGCAAAATGACTACTACCGCGGTTGAAAAAAATGTAAGCCTTGATCAGGAAATGATTTTTGGAGATTTCCCTCCATCAAAAATACATTGGGATTTTAGTGACGATAAGCAAGGAGGCACGAATGTAACCTGGTCAATAAATGGTAATGATTTACCATTCACATTCAAAGCAATTTTAGCTATAAGTGGAGGTGCTGAAAAGAATATAGGTCCAGAATACGAACGAAGTTTAGAAAACCTTGATCAACTAATACTAAAAAGCATGAGTCAGTTTAACATTGAAATAAAAGGAATCACAACCTATGGAGGTGGCTATTATATGTATAAAACAACATCGGCAGCATCTGACAATATAAGTTTAAAAATGGGTCAGCAATTTGGAGCTGTAATGGGATATATGGGTCAGAATGGCGTCGCTCCTATTGGTATGCCGCTAACTGTTTACCACACTATGGACATGGAAAATGGAAACGTAATCATGAGTAATGGTCTTCCGGTTCAGAACAAAATTGAAACCTCTGCTGATAGTGAAGTTTTATGCGGATTTATTCCTAACACAAAAGCCGTAATGACTGTACTTCATGGTAACTACACAAATTTATCTCAAGCATGGGCAGAAACACTTGCATATATTAAAACTCAAAATATAGTAACGGCTGATATTGATCCCTTTGAAATTTACACTACAGATCCAGCACTTGTCCCTAACCCAGCAAATTGGGAAACGGTAATTTATGTACCAATAAAAGACTAAATGAAACAACTTTTACTTGTATTTATTGGTGGAGGCTTCGGAAGCGTTTTACGATTTTTAATCGGTAAAGCATTAAATAGCACTGAATCGGGAATTCCCTATGGTACCTTTGCTGCAAATGTACTGGGTAGCCTCTTGATAGGTGTGATATTAGGCCTGGCTGCAAAAAACGAATCCTTGTCTCAAAATCAAACCTTATTATTAGCGACCGGGTTTTGTGGTGGATTTACCACCTTTTCAACATTTGCTTATGAAAACCATGTGTTTCTAAAGTCTGGTGATTTTGCCAGTTTTGCTATTTATACGATAGGAAGTTTTGTTCTTGGTTTTTTGGCTGTGTTTTTAGGCATGCACCTCGTAAGGTAGACTACTTCTTAAATGCTTTAACTCCTGCTTTCACGTCGATATCTAAGTAATTTACGCGAGGTACAATTGGACATGAATATCTTTCATTATATGCACAGTACGGATTATAAGCTTTATTAAAATCGATGTAAATCTCATCACCATCAGGAATTCTCAGCTCAATATAACGTCCTCCTCCATAGGTTGATTCTCCATTGGTATTGTCCAAAAATGGTAAGAACAAGTAGTCTTCATAACCTTCTTGTTTTATTGTTTCCTTGCCTTGATATACATTTAATTGACATTCCTTCCCTTGTAAATTAAATTTTAAAACGCCATAAACCCTTTCGGTAGCTAATCTACTTGTGGTGGTTTTCATTTTAAAATAAGTGCTATCGGGAGTCCTTATGAGTTTTGCTTTTACAACAAAAGAAGAATCTACTTTAAAATAATCTAAACCTTTAAACTTTTTTAAATCTTTTTCCTTTAAAGGTGAGGTACTCGCGTCCTTATACTCCTTATTTAATTCTATTTGAAACTCAGATTCGCCCTTTATTGGACGCTTCTTTTGAGCGCAGCCAAACAAAAAACTAACTGATAATAAAAGAGTTAAAATATACTTCATGTCAAAATTTTTATGATTGTAAAATACAACTTATCATTTTTTTACATAGCTTTGAGCCAAGAAAATAATTATCATGATTTTAAACGTCAATTATAAAAAGCAAAACAGGACTTCTAGAGATAGAAGGCGGGCTTGTTATATATTATGACGATAATACTATATGATATTACAATATATAAAAGCCCAACTGTAAAGTTGGGCTTTTTATTTTTACACCAATTAAAACACTCAATATGAGTTAATAACAAAATGAAAACACTACTCAACAATTATTTAGACACATTTAAAGGGCTTTCTCGAGAAGTTTGGTGGTTAGCACTTATTACTTTAATAAATAGGGCTGGCACCATGGTCATTCCTTTTTTGTCTTTATACTTAAAGGAAAGCGTTGGGTTTAGTAATAGCGATGTTGGCTGGGTTATGACTGCCTTCGGACTTGGTTCCGTGGTTGGTTCTTGGTTAGGAGGCAAACTAACTGATACTTTTGGATACTACAAAGTAATGGCGACGAGTCTTTTCTTAACAGGAATCCTTTTCATTGCTCTTCAACATTTAAATACATTTTCAAGTTTATGTTTTGGCATATTTGCTGTAATGGCCATTGCCGATATGTTTAGACCAGCAATGTTCGTGGCTTTAAGTGCATATAGTAAACCTGAAAACAAAACAAGATCAGTTACACTAATCCGTTTAGCAATAAACCTTGGTTTTTCAGCAGGGCCAGCAATTGGAGGCTTAATAATTACAGGGTTTAGTTATAGTGGATTGTTTTGGATTGATGGTATTACTTGTCTTTTAGCCAGTATCTTGCTTTTAAAAGTATTAAATCCGAAGTCTGCTAAAACTCTTGACGAAATAAAGGTTGAAAACCCAAAGTCTGCGTATACAGATATTCCATTCCTGATTTTCTTAGGCGCAATGGTATTATTTGGCATAGTATTTTTACAATATTTTAGTACAATGCCCATTTACTATAGAGAAGAATATCAGCTCACAGAATTAGCCATTGGGATACTTTTAGGAGCAAACGGGTTTTTTATATTCGTTTTTGAAATGCCACTTATTAAATGGTTAGAAAATTCCAGTTTCACGAAATCGGGTCTTATGGCTTTTGGCGGAATCCTGACTGGATTGAGTTTTCTAATATTAAATACTGGGCATTGGTTAGGCTTATTAATCATTGGGATGCTTTTAATGACTGTTGGAGAAATGATAGCCTTTCCTTTTTCAAATGCATTTGCGATGCAACGTGCAAAACGAGGAAACCAAGGTGAGTATATGGCATTATATAGTATTGCCTTTTCTATAGCTCATATTTTTGGGCATAACGCTGGATTTCAAATGGTAGATGCCTTTGGTTTTGAATGGACATGGTATATAATCACCATCCTAGCGGCCTTTTGTGTACTCATGTTATTTTGGTTAAATCGATACATGGCTAAAAGGAAGAACATAAAAATTGCTCTTGAGCAACAAAAAGAGCTCAAAAAAGCAATTTAGTTTTCATCTGTTTATTCTTGATTTTACAGGAATAGGCAGATGATTTTTTTATTCAAATTTCAACTTTATTCCCTTCCTAATTCCCATAAATTTTCAATGCATTAAATATTCGAAAAATCCCTTTGGGATTGCAATTAATTAAATAGTTTTGCACAGAATTAAACTACAAGCGTTGTAGGCAACCCCTTATTACACAACATATACTTAATCAACTAATTATGTCAAAAAAACTACTATACATTTCTCTTTTCCTCTTACTTTCGTTAAACGCTAATGCTCAAAAGAAATTCAATTTTGGAACTAAATTTGGTGTAAACTTTTCTGGAATGCATGAAACAAACAGTGTTTATACAGATTTGTTTGGTATCAATTTTGGTTTTTTGGCAGAACAAAAGATAAGCTCAAAGTTTTATGTTCAAGGTGAAATTTTATACAACAGAAAAGGAGGTCAATATGAAGGATTTTATAATACCTACCCTGTAACTTATAAAACAACCTTAGATTATTTAGATTTAAGTTTACAAGCGAAATGGATGTTTATCGAAGAACTAAGCCTGGATCTTGGGCTTCAAGTTGGTCAACTATTTAATAGTAAAGGTATAATTCAGAACGATTTTGGATTAGAAAACGAAGTGGAATTACCAGAGGTAAATGATTTTGACTTTTCATTAAACGCGGGTATAACATACGCCTTTCAAAAGCAATTCTCACTTCAGGCCAAATACAGCTATGGCTTAACTAAAATTTTCAAAACATCAGATTACAAAAACTCGACTATAAGCTTATCAATAATATTCCTGTTTAAAGAAAGAGTTTCAGAAGAAGAAAATGAAAACTTGATTTACGAATAATTTTAAAACAATTAATAATTTGTAAATTCAATTTCAAAATCATTATAGCTAATCATTGAAGTACTTATCAAAATGAATAAAATTCTAAAAAACATATTAGCCGTTATTATAGGATGGTTACTAGGCAGTGTAGTAAACATTGGGTTAATCAATTTAGGCCACTCTATTTTTCCTGTTGAAGGTGTAGATCCAAACGATATGGAACAAATGAAAATAATAATGCCAACCTTAGGTTTTAAATATTTTATTTTTCCTTTTTTAGCTCATGCGCTAGGAACATTAGTTGGGGCATTTACAGCTTACTTAATTGCTGCTAATAACAAAATGAAGTTTGCTCTGGGAATTGGAGGCTTATTTTTCTTAGGAGGACTAGCTGTTAATTCAATGATCACTGGACCAACTTGGTTTACTATTACAGATTTGGCATTGGCGTATTTCCCTATGGCATATATAGGAGGTAAACTTGCCAATAAAATCTAATTTCAATCACATAAATACAAAAAGAGCCTCTTAATCAAAGAGGCTCTTTTGTTTTAATTTGTTTGCTTATCTAATTAAGTTCAAGTAACTTAGTTAGATGCGTATCTATTCAAAAATATTAGTTCTATTTAAATTTCTAATAATTTCCTCAGTTGGTCTTGCTCAAAATTCTGACAGCACATCAATTAAAAAACATAGACATCTAACAGATCGATTTATTGGTAATGTTGGAATTTTTATTCCTTCAAAATCAATTAAAATAAAAGCGAATGGAGAATCTCCAAATCAAGAAATAGACTTTGGAAAAACATTTAAACTCAGTGAACAACAAAGTACACTTGCAGCAAATTTTATTTGGCGATTTTCCAAAAATAAAAAATGGAGTGTTGGCTTGGAATATTTTGCTGTTCAATCCACTAAAAGCACAACATTAGAAGAAGAAATCACTTGGGAAGATGTTACTTATCCAGTTGGTGTAACTGCTGAAGCTGGCTTTGGTATTGACTTATATCGTTTGTTTTTTGGACGTGTCATTTCCTCTGGTGACAAACATGAGTTCTCTGGTGGTATTGGTATTCATGGTTTAGACATGAATGCATTTATAGAAGGACAAGGGTATATTGACGATGATAATATCAACCTTGATTTAGAACGAAAATCTGCTAAATTTTTAGCTCCTGTGCCTAATATTGGATTAGCTTATTTTTATGCCCCAACAACAAAATGGTTATTCGCGGCAAGGATTGATTGGTTTGCTATTAGCTTAGATGAATTTGATGGGTCTCTTTGGAATATCGCCCCAAGTATTAAATACCAAGCATTCAATAATTTTGGGATCAGTGCTGGCTATAGATATTTTAGTACCAAACTGGATGTGAATAAAGATATTCTTAATGGCTCTGTAAAACTTGAATATCATGGCCCCTTACTATCAATAAACTTCAATTTTTAACATGCCTTATTAATTCGTATTAATTATCAAAAAGGACAATTCAACAATTCATTGTCAACAATTCTATTAAGCTTTATATTTGGGTTTTCAAAAAATATAAATGCAAACAGCGACAGAAGCAAAATCAAACCGTCTATCAGAAATAGCCTTTCTTTTTTTTAAGTTAGGATGTTTATCTTTTGGTGGCCCAGCTGCACATATCGCAATGATGGAGGATGAAGTTGTACGAAAAAGAAAATGGATGAGTGAATCCCATTTTTTAGATTTAATTGGTGCTACAAATCTAATTCCAGGTCCAAATTCTACAGAGATGACCATGCATTGTGGTCATGAACGTGCTGGAAGAAAAGGGATGGTCGTTGCTGGAGTTTCTTTTATTATTCCTGCAGTAATAATAACAGCATTGTTTGCATATTTATATCAAACCTATGGCGCTTTACCTGATGTTACTCCTTTTATATTTGGAATTAAACCTGCAGTAATTGCAATAATTATCAACGCTGCTTTTAAGCTTGGTAAAAAAGCTATCACCTCTCAAAAGTTGAGTATCATTTTTATTGTTTCCATTATTCTTTGCGTCCTTCAATTACCAGAGGTTGTTATTTTGTTTGGATGCGGATTACTTTCGTTAGTTTGGTTTTATATTTCGCGTAAAAAGAACACTATTTATAACTTTTCACCTATTTTTTTGTTTCTAAAACCCCTTTATGAATCTCTAAATAACACCTCTATTTTTTTAAGTTTTCTGAAAATCGGGGCTATTCTTTATGGTAGTGGATACGTACTCTTTGCCTTTTTAGATTCTGAATTAGTTTCAGCAGGCTATCTTAGCAGACAAGCCTTAATTGATGCTGTTGCCGTTGGTCAAATCACACCTGGACCTGTTTTATCTACTGCCACTTTTATAGGTTGGCAACTCAATGGTTATATGGGTGCAATTGCAGCAACTTTAGGTATTTTTCTACCGTCCTTTATTTTTGTATTACTACTCAATCCTATCATACCAAAATTGCGTAAATCAGAAGCATTAAGTGCTTTGTTAAACGGTGTAAACGTTGCCGCTGTCGCTCTAATCGCTTATGTTTGTTTTAAGATGGGACAAGACAGCTTTTTAGATTGGAGATCAACAATAATTGCTGTTTTGAGCATCATTGCAGTCTTTAAGTTTAAAAAGCTAAATAGCGCCTTTATTGTGATTTCTGGTTCACTACTCGGTTATTTTCTTGTAACTTTATTTTAAAACACTAAAGCAAAGAATTCCAGTTATTTATCGTTAATTTTAAGGAAATTAAAATACGATGAGCAACTTCAAATTGTACATAGCCTCGTCCATAGATGGTTATATCGCCAAGTCTGATGGTAATCTGGATTGGTTAACTGGTTACCCTAATCCCGATCAATTGGATTATGGCTATCAAGATTTTTATGATGGCATAGACACCGTGATAATGGGAAGAACAACCTATGATGAAATTATGGGCTTTGGGGTAGACTGGCCTTATACCAATTGTAAAAGCTACGTCATTACAACAAATAAATCTTACCAACTAAAAACGCCAAATACAGAATTAATAAATGAAATTTCAACGGAAAGTATAGACCAAATTCAAAAAGGAAGCAACAAAGGAATTTGGGTCGTGGGGGGTGGCCGAATTATCTCTGAGTTCTTAAACAATGACGCAATTGACGAAATGATTATAAGTATAGTGCCAATCATATTGGGTGACGGTATTAGGTTATTTCCCAATAAGTCGAAGGAAACTAATTATGAAATGATAAATGCACATACCTTTTCAAATGGTCTCACAAATCTTCATTTTAAAAGAAAAAAGTAAACTTAGCCATTCTGAATTATCACTATTAGGCTATATTAGTCATCACAAATCCAAAATAAAATCAACTATGAAAAAATTATTATTTGCTATGATATTCATGGCTGCAACAAGTTTAAGTTTTGCTCAAAATGATGCTTATGCCGAAAAATTAAAAACAATGTTTGAAGTTTCTGGTAATTCTTCTTCGTACAAAATGGCAATAGAACAAATGTTGGGAATGTTCCAACAACAAGCAGCAAGCATTCCTGCTGAAGACTGGGCTATTTTAGAAGAAAAATTAAGAAGTACGTCTTTAGATGATTTAGTAGAAATGTTAGTGCCAGTGTATCAAAAACAACTTACTATTGAAGATTTAGATGGACTAATCGCATTTTACAATACGCCATTAGGTAAAAAATATGCAGAAAAAATCCCTGAAATTACAATGGAAACAATGACGGTTTCTCAGCAGTGGGGAATGAAAATAGGTCAAGAAATACAAGAATTGATTATGGAAAAGGGCAACTAATTTTCCCAAAACCAAAAGCCTTTAAGGCATTATATAATATCCCTTTAAAACAGAAGTATTCACTATGTTTTTAAGGGATATTTTTTTTCTCAATCTTCAATTTAAAAAATGGTAAATTCACATAAACAATTATATCATTCCATGAAATATATTTTACAACTTCTAATCGTAATTATAGTTTTTAGCTGCAACCCAAAACCAAAACACACAATTAAGGAAGCCTCTGTCTCCCCAGAAAAAGAAATACCAGAAAACAGATATAATGTTGCTTTTTTAATTATGGACGGTGTTTTTAACACAGAGCTTACAGCACCTTTTGATATATTTCAACATACAATCTACAGAGATAGTATAAAACCGATGAATGTGTTTACGGTTGCTAATACCAATAAGGCCGTTAAAACATTTGAAGGATTACATGTATTACCTGATTTCAACTATCTAAAAGACGACTTGCCTAATATCGATATTCTAGTTGTTCCCAGTGCCGAACATCATTTAGATACCGACTTAGATAATGAAGAAATGATTGCCTTTGTTAAAAGCACAGCAAAAAACGCGTTATATGTTACCTCTCATTGTGATGGCGCTTTCGTTTTAGCCAAAGCAGGATTATTAAAAGAAAGAGTTAGCACAACCTTCCCTAGTGATATTGACAAAATGAGAGAAATGTTTCCCGAATTAGATATAAGAAAAAATGTCTTATTTGTTCATGATGACAAGTATATTACTTCTGCGGGAGGAGCCAAAAGTTTTGAAGCCGCCTTGTATTTATGTGAATATTTATATGGAGAGAAAATAGCCCAGGAATTAGCTGGCGGATTAGTAATCGATTGGCAATTAGATGCCGTCCCTCACTTAATTATAGAATAAAAAAAAGCCGACTATATAAGTCGGCTTTTTAATTTATTTTCAAAAGACTACATGTTTCTTCTGTACTGCCCCCCTACTTCAAATAATGCTGAAGTAATTTGTCCTAATGAACAAACTTTACAAACATCCATCAAAGCCTCAAAAATATTTTCATTATTGATGGCTTTATGTTGTAATTCTTTTAATAAATCATCGGTGTTATTTGCCTTATGTAAACTACCTAAGGTTTCTATTTGATATTGCTTTTCTTCCTCAGTAGCTCTAATAACCTCTTTAGGAATAACAGTTGGCGATCCTTTAGAACTTAAGAAGGTATTTACACCAATAATAGGGAAATCACCATTGTGTTTTAAAGTTTCATAATACAAGCTTTCTTCTTGAATTTTAGAACGCTGATACATTGTTTCCATTGCTCCTAAAACCCCCCCACGTTCAGTAATACGATCAAATTCTTCTAAAACTGCTGCTTCTACTAAATCTGTTAATTCTTCAATTATAAATGATCCTTGAATTGGGTTTTCGTTTTTAGCTAAACCTAATTCTTTATTTATAATTAATTGGATGGCCATTGCACGTCTAACCGATTCTTCTGTTGGTGTAGTAATCGCTTCGTCATAAGCGTTTGTATGCAACGAATTACAGTTATCATAAATAGCATACAACGCTTGCAATGTTGTTCTAATATCATTAAAATCAATCTCCTGAGCATGCAAACTTCTTCCTGATGTTTGGATGTGATATTTAAGCATTTGAGCACGCGAATTAGCATTATACTTATCCTTCATTGCTTTTGCCCAAATTTTTCTTGCCACACGACCAATCACAGAATATTCTGGGTCGATACCGTTAGAAAAGAAAAATGATAAATTAGGTCCAAACTTATTGATATCCATTCCTCTTGAAAGGTAGTATTCAACATAAGTGAAACCATTTGCTAAGGTCAACGCTAATTGCGTAATAGGATTTGCACCTGCTTCAGCAATATGATATCCTGAAATAGAAACAGAATAGAAGTTTCTAACATTGTTATCAATAAAATACTCTTGAACATCCCCCATTAAACGCAAAGCAAATTCAGTAGAGAAAATACAAGTGTTTTGAGCTTGATCTTCCTTTAAGATATCTGCTTGAACCGTACCACGAACTTGAGCAATAGTCTTAACCTTAATATCTTGATATACATCTTGAGGCAACACTTGATCTCCAGTAACTCCAAGCAACATTAGACCTAATCCGTCATTACCGTTTGGCAATTCGCCTTGATATTCTGGTCTTGCAATTCCTTTTTCCTTGTAGATGGCTTCAATTTTTGAATCTACCTCAGCTTCTAAGTTGTTTTCCTTAATATATAACTCACATTGTTGATCAATGGCTGCGTTCATAAAGAACCCGAGTAACATAGGAGCAGGACCATTAATAGTCATACTCACAGAAGTCATAACGTGGGCTAAATTGAAACCAGAGTATAATTTCTTAGCATCATCTAAACAACAAATACTTACCCCTGCATTACCTATTTTACCATAAATATCCGGACGTAAATCTGGATCGTTTCCATAAAGGGTTACACTATCAAATGCCGTCGATAAACGCTTTGCAGGCAAGCCTTCACTCACATAGTGAAATCTTCTATTTGTTCGTTCTGGTCCACCTTCTCCGGCAAACATACGAGCAGGATCTTCTCCTGTTCTTTTAAACGGATATAGTCCAGCTGTGTACGGAAACTCACCTGGAACATTTTCTTGCAATACCCATCCTAAAATATCACCCCAAGCTTGGTATTTTGGTAAAGCTACCTTAGGAATTTGAGTATGCGATAAAGACTCTGTATGTGTATCAATATGAATCTCTTTATCTCTTACTTTAAAGGTATAAACCGGATTTTTATATTTATTTACTTTCTCATCCCAACCTAAAATCACTTCCCAATTGTATGGATCTAAATTCAATTTAATTCGGTCGAATTCAGCATTTAATAATTTTACAAATTGTTCTGATTCTGGTTTTACATCTGAAAAAGATTCAGAAGAAATCCCCGCTTTATCAATTACAGGAACTATTTCTAATACCGACTCTAAAGTTTTGTAAACACCGTATAATTTTTGAGCAACACCTACTTGATTTGTAACCGATTTGTTGTAAGCTCTATTGGATTCTGAAATTTCAGATAAGTAACGTGTTCTTGATGGTGGAATAACAAAGTTCTTCTCACTCATTTCCTCAGTTATCTCAAAAGTCGATTTTAAATCGCAGTTGGTTTCAGCAACCAATTTATCCATGATAGCCTTATATAAGGTATTCATTCCTGGATCATTAAATTGAGAAGCTATTGTACCAAATACTGGCAACTCATCTTGAGGGATATCCCAAAGATTATTGTTTCTCATGTATTGCTTCTTCACATCTCTAAGAGCATCTAAAGCTCCTCTTTTATCAAACTTGTTGATCGCCACTAAATCGGCAAAATCTAACATGTCAATTTTCTCCAATTGGGTTGCAGCACCAAATTCAGGAGTCATCACATAAAGAGAGACATTACTGTGTTCAATAATTTCTGTATCAGATTGTCCAATACCAGACGTTTCTAAAATTATCAAATCATACTCTGCTGCTTTCAACACTTCAACAGCTTCATTCACATATTTTGATAAGGCCAAATTAGATTGTCTTGTTGCTAAACTTCTCATGTAAACACGATCAGAATTAATAGCATTCATTCTAATTCTATCGCCTAAAAGTGCCCCACCAGTTTTTCGTTTTGATGGATCTACAGAAATTAGACCTATGGTTTTCTCAGGAAAGTCGATTAAAAAACGTCTCACAAGTTCATCTACTAAAGATGATTTACCTGCTCCACCTGTACCGGTAATTCCTAATACTGGTGTCGTGTTAGTTTTATTTTTATTGTGAATTATATCAAGCGTATCCTTTGCTACTTCCGGAAAATTCTCAGCTGAAGAAATTACCCTTGCAATAGCCTTGGTACTTTTTTCTGCCAAGTGGTTTACCTCACCATTTAATTCATCACCAATAGCAAAATCTGATTGCTGAACCAAATCATTAATCATGCCTTGTAACCCTAATTCACGACCATCGTCTGGAGAATAAATACGAGTAATCCCGTAATCCATAAGTTCTTTAATCTCTTCAGGAAGGATTACTCCTCCTCCGCCTCCAAAAATTTTGATATGACTTGCGCCTCTTTCCTTAAGCAAATCATACATGTATTTAAAATACTCATTATGACCACCTTGGTAAGATGTCATGGCAATTGCGTTTGCATCTTCTTGAATGGCTGTATTTACAACTTCTTCTACACTACGGTCATGACCTAAATGTATCACCTCAACACCGGTAGACTGAATAATTCGTCTCATGATATTAATGGCTGCATCGTGCCCATCAAAAAGTGATGCTGCAGTTACAATTCTTACTTTATATTTTGGTTTATAAGGGGTAATTTGTTCCATCTGTAATTAATTGCGTTTTTTGGAGCCGCAATTTACGGATAATTCAAAAATATCCCGTAGTCATTCAGAATTATCTAATGTTAATTATGGATAAATAATGTTTAGGGTCTAATTATAAATTTAGTAGCCAAATGCTTTTAAAAGCAATATAATTACATTACGCATTTTGTCTCTCCTCAGTTAGGGTGCAAACAAAAAGGTTTTAAATGAAGTCTTTATAAAATAGTGACAAGTCATAATAATTAACAAACTGCTAATATTTAGTTAATCTCAATCACAATAATTAACGTTTTCTTTGAGTGCAATATCCGCTATATGGATTTTAGATTAGTCAAGTTAGGGAGAAAATCGGTTCATATCAATTGAACCGATTTTTTTATTAAAGATATTAACGGTTTAACTTGCTGAATTACAATTATTTAAATATATTGTATATCACATTTCTTTAGGATGAAACCAAAGTCAAAAATATCAGCAAACCATAGCCGCCTGCAACAAAGGTACAAGCGTCTTATGGAGCATGCTTATAATTTAAGACAAACCGATTCTGCCCAAAGCGACATTTCGGAATACAAGGCCATAAAACTCCTAAACAAGCTCAATAGATTAAAATATCTATATAGAGATCCCGACTGGACTAACTCTGTAGCTTAGCAAGCTACAATTCTATTTTTTTTAACACTTTTAGACGTCTAAACTTTAGGGATAGTCGTATATATTATAAATTTCACAGTAATGAAGCCACAGTTTTGTAAAGTAGGTAATGTAAGACCTAATTTAAAAGAAGTATTAAGCGTAAAAGAATTTCAAAAGAAGTATGTAAGATCTATGGAAGATGTGATTAATTTCATCGCATCAGAAGGTATAGAACGCAAACTTTTATAATGCTTATTCTAAGTAGACTAATTTATATCCGCAATTAAACTTGATCTAAGTTTTAACAGGTAAGGTATGCCTTTAAGCAACCTCGATCCATACCAAGAAAACATTTCGCCATCGACAAGCATTGTTTTCAATTGGTTAATATGTTGTGTTATTTCCTCTTGATCTAATTTAGAGAAAGGATAAGGTTCTGAAGACAATAACATAAAATCAATGTCACCTAAGTTGATTTCATTCAAATTAAATTCAGGATATCGATGACTTCTCTTAAAGCGATTTTCCAACTTGATTAATTCAAGAACATCTGAAATATAAGTATCGCCTCCACATGCCATCCAAGGATTTTTCCAAATAGCATAAACCACTTTTAATACAGGCGTATCTTTTAAAGCAATTTTTAGTTTGGACAGTTCTCTTTTGATTTCCAATACTAAAGCTTCCGCTTTTCCCTCTACACCCAAAAGCTTACCGTAATCCTCAATTAAAGAAAAGTTGTCTTCTACAGTTTTGACATCACTAACATGAACCTGACAAACTTTTTCTAATTGCGATACAATCTCTAAGGTATTCTCTTCTTTATTACATAAAACCAAATCAGGATTCAAAGCAACAATCTTTTCGATGTTTACCTTTTTGGTTCCACCAACAATTGTTTTGTCCTTTTTAAGATGAGACGGATGCACACAAAATTTTGTAACCCCAACCAATCTACTTTCCAGACCTAAATCACAAATTAGTTCGGTTTGACTGGGTACTAATGACACTATTCTAAGCGGAGGTGATTTCAACTCCAACTTTCGGTGTAAATGGTCCGAAAGGATCATTGTATTAATTATTCAATATTTCTTCCATCTGAGATTGAAGTTGTTTTGCACTATTGCAAGCCGCTTCAGCAAAATCAACATCCTTTGATGCGTAAATAATTCCTCGAGATGAATTTATTAAAAGACCAACATTAGAGTTCATTCCGTATTTACATACATCTTGAAGATTGCCGCCTTGCGCACCAACACCGGGTACTAATAAAAAACTATCAGGAATAATATTACGAATATCTGCCAGGAACTCTGCTTTGGTTGCACCAACCACATACATTAAGTTCTCAGAATTTTGCCACTGCTTTGAAGTCTCTAACACTTGCTTATACAATTCTTGCCCATTAGTAGTTAAGGTTTGAAAATCGAAAGCCCCTGCATTTGATGTTAAGGCCAACATTATAGTATGTTTATCCTTAAAAGCTAAAAATGGCTCAACCGAATCTTTCCCCATATAAGGTGCAACAGTCACACTATCAAATTCTAAATCTTCAAAAAATGCTTTGGCGTACATTGTACTTGTATTTCCAATATCCCCTCTTTTAGCGTCTGCTATAGTAAAGATTTCGGGATAATTAGCATTTAAATATTCAATGGTTTTTTGCAAAGATTTCCAGCCTTTAATCCCGTATGCTTCATAAAAAGCCGTGTTAGGTTTATAGGCAACACATAGCTGATGAGTAGCATCAATAATAGCCTTATTAAATTCGAAAATAGGATCTTCCTCTTTTAATAAGTGTTCTGGGATTTTATTTAAATCAACATCTAAACCAATACACAAAAACGATTTTTTAAGTTTGATTTGATCTACTAATTGTTCTGTTGTCATGTAATATTTACTTGTAAAAAAAGCCTCAGAAAAGAGGCTTAAAATTTATATCATATCGCTATTAGCTTTTAACTTTTCAGTGTTATCAGCTAACATCAATTCGTCTATTATTTTTTGGATATCTCCGTTAATTATATTTTGAAGATCATAAAGTGTTAAACCAATACGGTGATCAGTAACACGACCTTGCGGATAATTATATGTTCTAATTTTTGCTGAACGGTCACCACTTGTTACCATAGAACCACGCTTAGCTGCATCTTCTTCTTGCTTTTTAGCCAGCTCTAAATCGTACAATCTTGAACGCAAAACCTTAAAGGCTTTTTCTTTGTTTTTATGTTGTGATTTTTGATCTTGACATTGTGCTACCAAACCTGTAGGTGTATGCGTTAACCTTACTGCTGAATAGGTAGTATTTACAGATTGCCCACCAGGACCAGAAGAACAGAAATAATCAATTCTTACATCTTTAGGGTTAATCTCTACATCAAACTCTTCTGCTTCAGGAAATACCATTACAGTTGCCGCACTTGTATGCACTCGACCTTGAGTTTCTGTCTGAGGCACACGTTGAACACGATGTACTCCTGCTTCAAATTTTAAAGTTCCATAAACATCTTCTCCAGAAACTTCAAACTGAATTTCTTTAAATCCGCCATTTGTTCCTTCACTAAAATCTACAGTGCTTACTCTCCAGCCTTTACCTTCACAATATTTGGTATACATTCTAAACAAATCTCCAGCAAAAATACTAGCTTCATCTCCACCTGTACCAGCACGCAACTCGACTACTGCATTCTTTGTGTCTTCTGGATCTTTAGGAATCAATAAAAATTTAATCTCATCTTCAAGAACGGGAATAGCACTTTTTGCATCGTCATATTGCATTTTAGCCATATCAACCATTTCTTGGTCAGATCCATCTGAAATAATTTCTTCGGCTTCAGCAATATTATCTAAAAGAGCTTTGTATTCTTCTCGTTTATCACAAAGAATTTTTAAATCCTTGTATTCTTTATTTAGAGCAACATAACGTTTTTGATCTGTAATAATATCTGGCTGAATGATTAAATCACTAACCTCATCAAAACGTTGTTTTACTATCTGTAATTTGTCTAACATATATCCTTTACAATTGTGCCTTCAAAAATACGATATTTTATGAATTTTAAGATTCAAATCCATAAAATTAAAAGTGTCAAAAATATTTAGTTCCTATCTGCGTTCTAAACTATTATGAAAGTACTGAAAGCCATCTTTTTATTTTACAAACCACTTTTAATTTGGTCACTAGTGGCAAACATTATAATTTCAATATTAATGCCTCAATTTGGCTCAGCTTTAATTGTAAAATTTGTGATTATTTTGGTTCTATATAGAGTCCTTACAGAAAACCAACAGCAAATCATTTCGCAAGTTTTCAACCAATTAGGATTAACCTTAAAGCGATTGCTCATTTATATTTTTTTAATAGACATCACTTTCACTTTTAGCTATTTAGCAGTAGTAAAAGAGTTTATCTAAAAATCATAAATCACACCGACCCCTAGAATTTGTTTCCACTGTACTTTTGGTCCTTTATCTATAACTTCTCCTTCGATATCAGAAGTTTCAATTAGTCTGACATCATCATCATATTTTATATGAGATCCAAAGGTTGCCCTCACGTAATTATTCACTTTAAAATCGAAATTAATCTCCCAATCAATATCAATGTTTCCGAAGCTATTTACATAATCTGTATACAAGCTCACAAAGGTTCGCATATCTATATTCTTTACTATTGGCGTATTAAAGGCACTGTTAATAAGAATACCTACCTCTTCCCTTATTTGATCTCCGGCCAACAATAACACTCCATTACTATCATATACAGCTCCGGTTACACCAAATGCACCAGCATTAGCTAAATCATCATCCAATACAAAGGTGTATTTTAAAGTTAATGGAGAAAAGTATAACGTAAATCGTTCTTTGTTTTTGGTATATTCCATACCTCCACCAAAAAACAAATACCCAGGAGCCATAAAATGGGAAATTTTATTAGACTCGTCAGGGTAATTAAATCCATTAGCAAATTGAGTTTTAAAATTTAGTCTGGCTGAAAAAAACCAATTTGACAAACTGTCTTTCTTATAACCAAAATTAGAGTTGATCTCTATTAAATCATCGGTTTTAGAAAATCCTCTATCTTGTTGCTGGTTGATCCCAAATCGCATTAATAAATTATTATCCCAGAACAAATTTTCACGACGGTAATTCATACTACCTCCGACGGTAATTAATGCCGAAATAGAATTACTACCTCCAGAATTCCAATTTACAAAAGCCACCTCGCTTAAGTCTAAAGCAGCAACATTCTTGTTCTCCCATTTTGGAGAAATTACAGAATCAATTGCAGGCTCCTTAAAATAAATAGAATCGGGTTGTGCACTTAGGTTAAGTGTAGTCAACAACACGATAATTAATATTAAGTATCGCATTAAAATTTGGGGTTTATAAATTAATACTGAAATTCTCCGTATTCACTTTTAATCGTTAATTTCTTTTTATCAGCAGCTTCAACACTACCAATAATTTTTGCATCAACATTAAATGATTGAGAAATTTCTATAATCTGTTCGGCAACTTCTGGCTTCACGTAAATTTCCATACGGTGACCACAGTTAAACACTTGATACATTTCTTTCCAATCGGTTTTAGATTGCTCTTGTATCAGCTTAAACAACGGCGGAACCTCAAACATATTATCTTTAATAATATGAAGTTGGTCTACAAAATGAAGAATTTTTGTTTGAGCACCTCCAGAACAGTGAATCATACCATGAACCTCATTACTTGTAAATTGTGACAATATTTTTTTAATGATCGGTGCGTAAGTACGTGTTGGAGACAATACTAATTTTCCAGCATCCAAAGGTGAATCCTCTACAGAATCTGTCAATTTCACTTGACCAGAATACACTAAATCTTCAGGAACTGAAGCATCAAAACTTTCAGGAAACTTCTTGGCTAAATATTTTTCGAACACATCATGTCTTGCAGAAGTAAGTCCGTTACTTCCCATCCCACCATTATATTCTTTCTCATAAGTAGCTTGACCAAAAGACTCAAGTCCAACAATCACATCACCAGCAGTGATGTTAGCATTATCAATAACATCCTTGCGTTTCATTCGAGCAGTTACGGTAGAGTCAACAATAATGGTTCTAACTAAATCACCAACATCTGCTGTTTCTCCTCCAGTGGAATGTATCGTAACACCGTAATTACCCAACTCTTCAATTAATGCTTCAGTACCATTAATAATAGCCGAAAGCACTTCACCAGGAATTAAATTTTTATTTCGTCCTATAGTAGAAGATAACATAATGTTATCTGTAGCCCCAACGCAAAGTAAATCGTCAATATTCATAATAAGAGCATCCTGAGCAATTCCTTTCCAAACAGACAAATCGCCAGTTTCTTTCCAATACATATATGCTAATGAACTTTTGGTTCCAGCACCATCAGCATGCATAATCAAACAATAGTCCTCATCGGCAGTTAAATAATCAGGAACAATTTTACAAAATGCTTTAGGAAACAATCCTTTATCAATATTTTTAATTGCATTATGCACATCAGATTTCGACGCCGAAACACCTCTCTGATCATATCGTTTACTTACATTTTCGCTCATAGGTATAAATTTGAATGCAAAAATAAGAATTGTATCGAATTATAAGGATGAATTTGAAATTATTGAGACTGTTAAAACGTAAAAAAGGACAAATGAATTTACATTCACTTGTCCTTTCAAAGTCAACTTTCTTCTGAAAAAGTGTATTAGACTTATAACAGGTAAAAATTAATTTACGATTCTACTTCAAAAGATGCACTAGTCTCTACCGCATTGTCATGAGTTAATTCATCACTTACGTCTTGACTGTCATCCTGAGAAAATAGGAATGTAGCAAACATTAAAGCAGCTACACTGAGTAGTAACTTCTTCATTTTTACAAATATTGATTAATAGCATAACAAATTTAAAAAATAACAAGCTGATTTTAAAGCATTAAGCTAACAAAAATAGGAATATTGAAGTATATTCGATTATTCGTAAATTACTTGGATGAACGACTTAAAAACCGTCATCTCATCGAGAGATTCACAGACTTTTCAATTCAAAAATCTTCCTAAAATCTTGGCTTCTGTATTTATTACCCTACTAATCGAGTAGATAATTAGACCATTTACTTAGTAAATAACAACTCTCTGTATTTGACCAATGGCCAAATTTCATCATCTACAAGCAATTCCAATTTATCACAATGATATCTAATATCCCCAATAAACGGTAAAACTTTCTCGCAGTAGCATTTGGTCTTTTTCTCCAAATCAACCATTTTATTGGCTTTTTTACGCTGCTCAATCATCTCTTTCACCAAAACATTTATGGTATTTAAATGTTCTGAAATCTGGGTAATTAAATCTAATTGGGATTCTGCTAATCCTCTAAATTCATCACCATAAATTTGCTGAAGTCCCTTCACGTTTTCAATCAATATATTTTGATACTTTACAGCCGTAGGCATAATATGGTTTTTGGCAATATCTCCAAGAACCCTGCCTTCAATTTGAATTCTTAAAACATATTCTTCAATTTCAACTTCATATCTCGCTTCAGATTCTTTAGCATTCAAGACTCCTAACTCTTCAAAAAGCTGAATCGTTTTTTTACTCACCTTTGCTTTTAATGCCTCAGGAGTCGTTTTGTTATTGCTTAAACCCCTCTTCTTTGCCTCCTTCTCCCATTTTTCACTATATCCATTACCTTCAAACAATATTGGTGTACATCCTTTTATATATTCTCTTAGAACATTGAAAATAGCATCATCCTTTTTCATGTCCTTTTCATCAATCAAAGTATCTACCTCGGTTTTAAAATTCATTAACTGTTTTGCAACTATAGTATTTAAAACTGTCATAGGATTTGCGCAATTTGCTTTAGATCCTACTGCTCTAAATTCAAATTTATTACCAGTAAATGCAAAAGGCGAAGTTCTATTTCGATCGGTATTATCTAATAAGATCTCAGGAATCTTTCCAATAACATTTAGTTTTAAATCGGTTTTCTCTTGAGGCGAAAGTTTTCCAGTAGTCACTTTTTTCAATTCGTCCAATACTGCTGTAAGTTGTTCACCAATAAATACCGACATTATGGCCGGAGGTGCTTCATTCGCTCCTAATCTATGATCATTACTTGCTGATGCTATGGACGCTCTAAGCAAGGCTTCATTTTCATAAACCGATTTTATAGTATTTACGAAAAATGTTAAAAATTGCAGATTACTCATTGGTGTTTTTCCTGGACTTAATAAGTTTACACCGGTATCCGTGCTCAAACTCCAGTTATTATGTTTCCCCGAACCATTCACTCCTGCAAATGGTTTTTCATGAAATAGCACCTTGAAATTATGGCGCTCTGCCACTTTTTCCATAATATCCATGAGAAGAGAATTATGATCTACAGCCAGGTTTGCTTCATCAAAAATGGGAGCCAATTCAAACTGGTTTGGTGCTACTTCATTATGCCTCGTTTTAACCGGTATGCCTAACAACATACTTTCATGCTCTAAATCACGCATGTAAGCCATTGCTCTATTAGGTATAGTTCCGAAATAATGATCATCTAATTGTTGACCTTTTGCAGACGCATGCCCTAAAAGTGTGCGTCCTGTTAAAGTAATATCTGGTCTAGCTTGAGCTAAGGCGCTATCTATTAAAAAATATTCTTGTTCCCAACCCAATGAAGCATTTACTTTTTTTACGTTTTTATCAAAGTATTTACACACAGCGACAGCAGCTTCATCTACAACATGCAATGCTCTTAACAAAGGCGTTTTGTAATCTAAAGCTTCTCCTGTATAGGCCACAAACACCGTTGGGATACATAAGGTAGAACCGTAAATAAATGCTGGAGAACTTGGGTCCCAAGCTGTATAACCACGCGCTTCAAATGTATTTCTAATTCCACCGCTTGGAAAACTTGAAGCGTCAGGTTCTTGTTGTACCAATTGATCGCCTCCAAATCGTTCAATCGCTAGTCCATCTCCAGTTGGCTCAAAAAAGGCATCATGTTTTTCTGCTGTTGCACCTGTTAAAGGTTGAAACCAATGTGTATAATGAGTCGCCCCCTTGGACATGGCCCATTCTTTCATTCCGGCAGCAATATGATTGGCAACTACCCTACTAATTTTATCACCTTTATTATTGGCATTCACAACACTCTTAAAAGCATCTGCAGACAAATATTGGCGCATAGCCATGGTATTAAACACATTAGCACCAAATATTTCCGACCTGTTTCTACTTTCTTCCGGCATTGAATAGGAGCGATCCATAGAAGTTTTTATCGCATGAAAACGTAATTTCGACATACTCTATAAAATTAGGGGTTGATTTCCAAAAATCAAATATATAAACAAATCACCCCCTAAAAAAATAGGGGTAAATATTATTTAACTAAATTTTAAATAATTTAACCCATAATATTTTTACAGTATTACAATTTTGTATTAATATTGCAAAGTCTAATTATACACACACAATTATTATGAGTAAATCTAAACTTGAATACATTTGGCTTGATGGACATCAACCAACTCAAGAATTAAGAAGTAAAACTAAAATTGAAACGGATTTTAGTGGAAAATTAGAAGATTGCGATATCTGGTCTTTTGATGGATCATCGACTGAGCAAGCTAAAGGAGGAAACTCTGACTGCTTATTAAAGCCTGTGGCTATTTACCCAGATCCAGCAAGAAAAAACGGATTTTTAGTAATGTGTGAAGTATTAAATGCTGACGGTACTCCTCACTCATCTAATCACCGCGCAACAATTGACGATGACAACAACGATTTCTGGTTTGGATTTGAGCAAGAATATTTCTTAATGGATTCTAAAACAGATTTACCTTTAGGTTTTCCTCGTGGAGGATTCCCTGGGCCACAAGGAAAATACTACTGTTCTGTAGGTGGTAGATATACATGGGGTAGAGATTTTGTTGAAGAGCATGCAGATCTATGTTTAGAAGCCGGAATAAACTTTGAAGGAATTAACCAAGAAGTTGCTCCTGGACAATGGGAATTTCAATGTTTCGCACAAAGCGCTAAGAAAGCTGGAGATGAAATTTGGATTGCTCGTTATTTATTAAACAGACTATCTGAAAAATACAACTACTATATCGAATTACACCCGAAACCTGTAAAAGGAGACTGGAACGGTTCTGGTATGCACGCTAACTTCTCAAACACAACATTAAGAACTTGTGGTTCAAGAGAAATTTACGAGCAAATATGTGAAGCTTTTAGACCTGTAGCTGAAGAACATATTGGAGTTTATGGCGCTTACAACGACGAGCGTCTTACAGGATTACATGAAACAGCCCACGTATCTGATTTCTCTTATGGAGTTTCTGATAGAGGCGCGTCTATCCGTATTCCTATTATTACTGTAGAAAAAGGTTGGAAAGGCTGGTTAGAAGATCGTCGTCCAGCTTCAAACGCAGACCCATATAAGGTAGCTTCAAAAATTATTAAAACTGTAAAATCTGTAGAGCTTTAATATTTTCTGCAACACGGTAAAACAAGAAATCCTATCATTAAAATGATAGGATTTTTTGTTTTACAGTACCGCTAACAGCATAAATACGAGATAAGCTCCAAACAACAGAAATCCCTTTTTACGACTAAATTGAAATTGCTTTGGCAATAATGCCAAAGGCACTAAAACAGCAGCAAAACCAATCATCCAAAATATATTAGTAGATAAAATTTCTGGCGTTTCTGGATTTACCTGAATAGGCTTAATTATAGCCGTAATACCAAGAACCGAAGCTATATTAAAAATATTAGACCCTATTAAATTACCCAAAGACAGAGCTTTTTCCTTTTTCAAAGCTGCTATTACACTTGCAGCCAATTCAGGGACACTTGTACCAATTGCTATCACAGTCACCGAGATTGCATACTCACTTACACCGAGACTCACCGCCATTTCTTTTGCTCCTGATACTAACCATTCTGAACCAAAGTATAATGAAAGCGCGCCAATTAGTAACCAAATGGCGATTTTAAAATTTGACACCTCACTTAAAGTATCATCTACATCCTCTACATTTAATTTCGTTTTCTTTCTTGAATCCTTTATTAAAACATATAAAAAAACAACCAATGCAATTGTAAAAAAAGCACCTTCGGTTGCACTTAAGACATTATCATTTTTTAAAAACACATATAATAACAATGACATGATCATCATCATTGGCCAATTGAGTCTATAAAAATCTCTATCTACAATTAAAGGAGAAATAATGGCTGTTATTCCGAGTACCAAACCTATGTTGGCAATGTTTGAACCTATCACATTTCCTAAGGAAATATCAGAAGAACCATCTAATGCAGCTTGCAAACTCACTAATAATTCTGGAGCTGAAGTTGCAAAGGACACTACAGTCATACCAATCACCAACTTGGACAACTTAAGCTTAAATGATAACGCCACAGAAGACCTTACCAAAAACTCTCCGCCTACTACTAATAACAAAAGCCCTATCAGGACCCAAAAAATACTCATACTTTAATTTTTAGCGAAGATAGTATTTCCTTTTTAACAACAATTAAAACTAAAAATTTCGTTAAATAACTACACCTGTAGTTGTATAACTATAAAAATAGTTATAAGTTTGATTAGAATTAAACTTCAACCTTGAATATTATGCAAAAGCTCACAAATAAAGAAGAAGAAATAATGCACATTATGTGGCGCTTAAAAAAGGCGTTTGTAAAAGATGTTCTAGCTGAAATTGAAATAGACAAACCTCATTACAATACCCTATCCACTATTATCAGAAATTTGGAAGAAAAAAGATATGTAGGATACAAAGCTTACGGTAAAACCCATGAATATTTTCCTATTGTTACAAAAGAACAATACAAAAAGAAATTCATGAACACAGCCATAGACCACTACTTTAATAGCAGCTACAAAAATGTAGTTTCCTTTTTTGCTAAAGAAGATAAAATTAGCGTTGACGAATTAAAAGAAATTATAGCATTAATTGAAAACAAGGACTAATGGAATATTTACTAAAAGCATCAGCCATAAGTACCATATTTTTTATTTGCTACAAATTATGGCTTCAGAATGAAACATTTTTCAAAAGTAATAGATGGTTCTTACTCACTGGAATAATTTGCACCTTCTGTTTACCACTTATTACAATCACAGAATATGTCACGCCTCCCAATTATCAATTTGAAATCCCGGTTAATGACATAGCAACAAATACTACAGGAACTTCTTCCGAAATTTGGAATTTGAGCGAAATTTTTATGCTTATCTATTTTATGGGCGTCACGGTATTAAGCTTTAAACTGCTCATTAATTTTATAGTTTTAGGTAAAGTAATTATTTCTTCACCCGCGAGCCGATTTGATAACATAAAACACATCACAACATCAAAAGAAATTTCTCCTTTTTCATTTTTAAATTGGATTGTTTATAATCCAAATCAATTCTCTAAAACAGAACTTGAGAATATTATAAATCATGAAAAGGCACACGTTAATGGCCATCATAGTATTGATCACCTCATCTCACAACTCACCACTACCCTTTTATGGTTCAACCCAATAACATGGCTTTATCATAAGGATGTCTTGAAGAATTTAGAATTTATTGCAGATGCATTTGCTCAGCGAAAAGCTCCCTGCACAAAAACTTATCAAACTTTAATTTTAAAAACCACCATACCAAATTACCAATTGGTACTAGCTAATAATTTTTACACATCATTAATCAAAAAACGAATCGTTATGTTACACAAATCAAAATCAAATCAATTTAAGCAATTAAAATTCATTTTAGTCCTACCTCTTTTGGCATTTTTTATAATGAGTTTTAATAAAGAAACTGTATTTGTTGCACCTCATGATATTGAGAGCAATCCAAATGAAAACTTCATTACACTTTCGGCTCCAGAAGAAGAGAAATCTACTGATATTGAAATGCTTATTATCAACAAGGATTTTACAGCCACACAATTGGATCAAATTGTTGCAGATGCTAAAGCCCATGGTATTACTTTAAAATTTAAAAATGTAAAGCGCAACTCAAAAAATGAAATTATTGCCATTAAAATAACAATGGAGTCTGAGCATTCAAGCACCAGTTACAGCACATCTTCTACAGATCCAATCTCACCTGTAAAAATCACATTTGGTCATGATGGAAAACACTTAAGTATTGGTGGTGCAAAAATGATTCACAAGGAAGGTTTTTCTTGGACTATGGGTGATACAGATCAAAACGTTACTATAGATACTGAAGGATCAAATACTTTTGTAATTAAATCTGGAGACCATGATAGTGAACACGAAGTGCATGTTGCAAACAATGTTTATGTTCTAAAAAAGTCTAAAGACAATGATAAAAAACACATTGTTGTGCACTCGGGAGACGACAAAAAAGAATTCATAGTAATCGAAAATAAAGACGGTAGTTTTAAAGAAGATGTTATTATCCATAAAGACCAAAACACATGGATAAGTGATGAAAACGAAGTTATTGTTTTAAAAAACAAAGGAGACAATATGGTCTTTTTATCAACTGATGGAGCATCTCCAGTAGTATACGTGGATGGGAAAAAAGTATCTAATGACTATTTAGAAAACTTAGACCCTAATAAAATTGAAAAGGTTGAAGTACTTAAAGGGGAAAGTGCCACAAAAAAATATGGTAAAGAAGGCGAAAATGGTGTTGTGATTGTTACGACTAAATCATAAACTCAAATTATATAAACAAATAAAAGCCATCTCGTTGAGATGGCTTTTTTTCTATTTAATTACTATCCGTTTTTTAAAAATTCTCCTATCCTGTTCTAATTTGAAAATATAACTTCCCGAATTCAAAATTAATGTAATAGGTTGAGAAGTATCGACCATTTGATTTAATATAAGCCTTCCATCTATAGAGTAACAAGACAAATTAGCTTCACCTACCAACCCTTTTATTTGCAATTGATTTTGAGTTGGATTAGGAAAAATTATCACATTTAATTTTTCAGATTCTGAAACCGATAAATCTGGATTCCAAACACTTCCAATTTCATCTCCCCAAATATACTCAACCAATTCTGGCTCATCAATAAATGGGTTCCTATTAAATTGCCAGTTATAAATCACATTATTTCGTTGCATCTCAAAATCGTCAGGAGGATCATTTCTATGCCAATCTAATAAGGTGGTTAAATCTCCTAATTGCCCTACCACATCCGGATAACCACTTACCACATCCAAATCATTATATCTTACAGCCAAAAAGAACACGCCACGAGCTACATCTCCTTTAAAACTACCAAGGGTACCATCAGGGCCATTATATTGCCCATAATGCAAATTACTACGTGCACTATTTTCCTGTGCATCTGCAGCACGAAGACCATGTGCATCAGAATTAGCATGCCTCAGCGAATCGGCTTTGGTTGTCCAATACAAATCGACACCGTCTGCTATATCATCTTCTTCAATACTTTCAAAGCCACCTCTTGATCTCGGATAGGTATGCTCCCTATTCCATTTGTTGGTATTTATTGATGACGTTTGAAAATCTAATTTAGGTCTCCCTTCTTCTGAATAAACCAACCAAACCTGGTTACTGTTTTCTGGATTCACATCTGCCTCCTTCAAAATATCAATGACATCTGAATACGATTGAGCTCTAACCACATTAGGGTTTGCAACAATATCTTGAATAGCTTGCCTTAAATCATCTCCTGAAAGCATATTTAAGGATTCATAATATTCAGCACTTTGTGTACTTTCTACAATCCCAAACGTTGGAGCTAAAGGAGTACCATAATCGGCCACTACAAAATCATTATCTACAATTCTTAACTCTAAATTGTCATTTAATGGCACTAGAGGTTCTAGCAGAGACCCAAGAGAAATCTTCATAATCTCATCCCCTTCATCTGCAACATCATCGATTAAACTAATGGTTGTTGAAACAGATTGCGTTCCGTTTAGTATTGTTAATTGCGTTTCTCCTGAGAAATCATTTTCATCAAATCCCATATTACTTAAACTCAATTCTATAACAACATCCCCATCAACAGGAATTTCTGAAGTTAAAGTTATAAGCACATCTTCTCCTTCATTAAACATATCTGACGCTACATCTATAGCAATACCATTAAGTTCTATCCCTGAACCATCATTTAATTGACGAGGTGTTGGCGTCGTAACCACATAAACTCCTTCCCCAAAACGCTGTATAGACTCAGTATCTTTATTACCGTTTTCACCTTCGTTAATTTGTTGAGATACTCCTAATAGTGTCATCAAATCGTCATCACTATCATTAGTATCATAAACCAATGCATCCATCAAACTTTCTTGCGTTGCCAGTGTACCTTCAGGAAATTCAAACCAACTAGCTTCATAAATTGCGACAGCATCCGCCCCATTTTGTATGACATTTTCAGGAATTACTAATTGAGGACTAGGAGAAACATTATCAGAACCTATTAATAATAATCCGTTTAAATCTGTTTGATATCCGGTTAAATCAATAGTATAATAACTTGAGTTACCTCCACTATTGGAGCCATTGAACAATACAACTACCAAGCCGTCTAAAACATAATTGACTTCATCCGATTTTAACTCAATAAATTCTAATGTATCTAAACTTGAGGTATCACAATCTAATTCATTAATAACCACCTGAGCCGTTGCTAATTGAACACAACAAACTGTAAATAAAAGTGCTAATACTGTTTTCATTGCGTGAAGATAATAAATGAACTAATCTTTAATATTTTTTATTCCAAAATTGACAATTATATAATCTATAAATTCTAAAAAAGTTTCATTTGAAAAAGACAGAATCTTCAAAACGCTAATAAAATACTCTAAAAATCCCCTACAAAATAAAAACACACACCCAAAACCCTCTTGAACTATTACAATTTAAAACTAAACCACAATAAAAACTTACATTTAAAAACTATATCAAAGACAACATGTATTAAAATTAAACCAATTTTATCTTTATACAATAAATAGTAAAGTTAATTTCATGGATTTATTGAATTTCTCTTGGCGGGAATTAGAGCTTCATATATATTGAGAAAACAATGCGATAACAATCGCTATTAATTAACCTTTTAAAACCAAATTATTATGATGACTCTTGCTAAACTATTAATCGATATTGTATTTTCGATTAAGTAATCTGACAGTTAAAAATATGAGACTTAGTTCTAGAATAAGTTTTACTATTTTTACAACATGAAAAGCAGATTATTCAAAATTTTAGCAAAGCTCAACAAGGTTATTCTTCCAAGTTATTCTAAACAGAATTTAGATCTCGCTAAGGCAAATAAAATTCAAATGGCCGTTATTGGCTGGAGATGGTTTGTGACTAAAAATGCGTTAGACTAATGATGCTTAATACCCAACAAAGTTATAATTGAGCATGGTTTTTACCTTTTTATACATTTCAGGAAATTGAGCTCGGAATTCACTTGGCGTCTCAATAAAGCATTCAATAATTACAGCTAAAAACTCGTATTCATTTACAAATGCATATTCTCTAAAATAACCAGCACTTTTAATTTTAAGTCCTTCTATTTTATCCCCTTCATAAAGCTCGGTCAACTCAGCAAAGGCATCTAAAAATATAGCAGCACTCGTACTTTTATGCCTTACAGATTTATAATGAAAGTGAATAGCATGTACAAACTCGTGCACAGCAAGATTAGCATTATCATTGTCTATTGCGTATCCTTCAACCACATCTATCCATGAAAAAACTATCGAAGCTTGTGCATAATTAAATTCACCCTTATGATATGCTTTATTCGTTCTGGAAAAAAAGGCTTTTGCATAGACAACAACCTTTTCTATGGTACCGATATTATAATCTCTTAATCCAAATAATAATTTTGTAGCAGTTCCCGCTAAGATAATTTGTATCTCTTCAGAAATTTCGATATCACGACCATGAAACTCGGTTTTCTTTAAAAAGTTATTGACGCGATACTCAAAGTACTTTTGATGTTTGGGTGATAGATTGTTATAAAATTTAAATTTCTCGCTAAGAATGTTTTTCTGAGAATCTTCTAGTCGCTTTGGGAATACATATAAGTGGTTAACAAACAACCTCTTACTAATCAACTCAACATAAGCCATTTCAATAACATGAAAGACCTTATAAATAAATAAACCCACCGTATAAGTCACCAAGACAACACCTACAATTACTATAATCCCATAAACTATCGTATAAATTGGTGAATCTGAATCAGGTTTTTGTAAAAGAGTAAAAAAAGAAAAAAGGTTATACAAACTTGTCATTGAATGGTTTTTGAAACAAAGCGGGAAAATACATTTTTTATAGCTATGGATAGTCTCAAAAACTTCTCAACTTTAAAACACAAAAAAACCACACTAAATTTAGTGCGGTTTTTACTCAAAATTGTGACCTCGACAGGATTCAAACCTGTAACCTCTTGAGCCGTAATCAAGTGCGCTATTCAGTTGCGCCACGAGGCCTTTTAAAGTGGGTGCAAATATAATACATATTAAAAACTATACAAACAATTTTTTACCAAATTTCAAATTAGTTATTTTTGCCATATGATAAGTCCTGAAAATCTCAAAAATTTCGAATTCCTTTTCGACAAAAATCTCATCAATGAAATTGCAGAAGTTGGTGTCCTAAAATCATTTCAAAAAGATGATATCATTATAGATATAGGGCAAGAATTAAAGTTTATTCCTTTACTTATTTCTGGTAATATCAAGGTTTTAAGAGAAGATAAAAACGGAAACGAATTACTAATATACGTTTTAGAGTCTGGCGACACTTGCGCCATGTCATTAACGTGTTGCATGGCTAAATCTAAAAGTAAGATTAGAGCCGTTGCAGATAAGGAGTCAACTTTGGTAATGATCCCAATCGAAAAAATGCAAGAGTGGTTTCATTCTAATGAAAGCTGGAGAAATTTTATACTTCAGAGTTATCAAATTAGATTTAATGAAATGCTAGAAACCATAGATACTTTAGCTTTTCTAAAAATGGATGAACGCTTGTACAAATACCTGGTAGATCAAGTAAAGTTAAATGGCTCAGAAATAATCAACAATACACATCAAAATATTGCAGAAGACCTGCACACCTCTAGAGTTGTAATTTCCAGACTACTAAAGCAACTTGAGAACGAAAACAAGATAAAACTAAACAGAAATAGAATTGAAGTTATCGAGTATTAAGTAACATTTATCACAATACTATTTTATATTGTCACGTAAATTTGTCGAAAATCTTATTAAATGGAATTTATTTCACAACCCTGGCCTTGGTATGTAGCGGGCCCACTTATCGCCTTAACCATGTTTATCCTTTTATATTGGGGTAAATCGTTTGGCATGTCATCAAACTTAAGAACCCTATGTGCTATTGGTGGCGCAGGGAAATTTGCTGATTTTTTTAAATTCGACTGGAAAGCACAACAATGGAATCTAATGGTGGTATTGGGTACTATTATTGGTGGTTTTATTGGGCAATATGTTCTTACTAACCCAGAACCAATAGCTCTTAGCGCGAATACTGTTTCTGATTTAGCTGCTTTCGGTTTTCAAAATGCTGGAGAAACCGTATTGCCTCCTGAATTATTTAGTTGGGAATCTGCATTAACATTAAAAGGCTTTTCAATATTAGCCATTGGCGGATTATTAGTTGGTTTTGGCACTAGGTATGGAGGCGGATGTACATCCGGTCATGCCATTACAGGACTTAGTAGCTTACAGTTACCTTCATTGATTGCGACTATTAGCTTTTTTGTTGGTGGTTTAGTCATGATTCATTTTTTATTCCCCCTAATCTTTTAAGCTAAGCAAAATGAAACATATAAAATTTTTACTTATCGGAATATTTTTTGGCATTGTACTGTTTAAATCTGAAGCAGTGTCTTGGTATCGCATTTTTGAAATGTTTAAATTTCAATCCTTTCACATGTACGGTGTCATAGGATCAGCTGTAGCAACAGGAATTACCTTAATGCTTATTGCCAAATCTAAAAGTTTAAAAAACATTAAAGGTAGCGTAATCTCAGTTCCTCTTAAAGACAAAGGATTAACGCGATATATAATTGGCGGATTTATTTTTGGATTAGGTTGGGCACTCTCTGGTGCTTGCCCAGGACCAATGTACATATTACTTGGTGCAGGTCAATTTTCAATTTTAATTGTCATTGCTTTTGCTCTTTTAGGCACATTTATTTACGGACTTCTCAAAGACAAACTACCACATTAATATGGATACTTCCACTTTATTTGGATATCTAGGTGCACTCACAGTAGGACTCGTATTAGGATTAATTGGAGGTGGAGGTTCCATCCTTACATTGCCTGTATTAGTTTATGTAATGCATATAAACCCAGTTATCGCTACCGCTTATTCGCTATTTGTTGTAGGTGTTACATCTACAATTGGAGCTTACAAAAATTTTAAAAAAGGATTAGTTGACGTCAAAACGGCTGTAATTTTTGCAATTCCCGCCTTTATTTCAGTTTACCTTACGCGTAGATTTATAGTCCCTGCCATTCCTGATCAGTTATTTACCATTGGTGAATTTGTAATCACAAAAGATGGTTTTATAATGGTATTCTTTGCTATTATAATGTTATTAGCATCGTTCTCTATGATAAAATCAAGAAAAGATCAAGGTGATGATGGCAGCGAAATAACTTATAATTTCCCTTTAATTGCCGTTGAAGGGATTATTGTGGGAGTTCTTACCGGGATTGTAGGTGCTGGAGGTGGATTCTTAATTATTCCTGCATTAGTTCTGCTTGCCAAACTTCCAATGAAAAAGGCTGTTGGCACATCGCTATTAATTATCTCAGCTAAGTCTCTTATTGGTTTTTTAGGCGATTTGAATAGCACACAAATTGACTGGCCTTTTCTATTAACCTTTACATCAATTTCTGTTTTAGGTATAATAATAGGTGTTTATTTATCTAAATTTGTAAGCGCCAAGAAATTAAAAAAAGGATTTGGATGGTTTACTTTAGTCATGGCCATTTATATTATAATCAAAGAATTAGCATAACTTGTGTGACAAATGTCACATTAAAATACACACGTCTTTTATACATTTGAAAACAATTAAAAGACAATTACAAATTTCAATACCAAGTACTATGAAAATCGAACAAATATATACAGGTTGCCTTGCTCAAGGCGCCTATTACATAGAGTCTAACGGAGAAGCTGCTATTATTGATCCGTTACGTGAAACGAGCCCATATATTGAGCGTGCTCAAAAAGCTAACACAAAAATCAAATACGTTTTTGAAACTCATTTTCATGCCGATTTTGTTTCAGGACATGTTGATTTAGCCAATAAAACAGGAGCTACAATAGTATTTGGTCCTGGCGCACAAACCTCATATAAAAGTCACTCGGCTAAAGATGGAGAATCTTTTAAAATAGGAAATATTACTATTAAAGCGCTTCACACCCCTGGACACACATTAGAGTCAACAACATACTTACTTATTGATGAGAATGGCACTAATCATGCTATATTTTCTGGAGACACTTTATTTTTAGGAGATGTAGGTCGTCCAGATTTAGCCATAAAATCTGATTTAACGAAAGAAGATTTAGCCGAAATGTTATTCGACTCTCTGAGAGAAAAAATTATGCCTTTGGCTGATGATGTCATTGTATATCCCGCACATGGTGCTGGTTCTGCTTGTGGAAAAAATTTAAGTAAAGAAACCGTAGGAACCATAGGAAACCAAAAAGAAACCAATTACGCTCTACGAGCAGATATGACAAAAGAAGAGTTTGTCAAAGAAGTTTTAGATGGTATTCCTCCTCCTCCACAATATTTTGCTAAAAATGCAAAACTGAACAAAATGGGATACGATGCCTTTGATTCAGTTTTAAAAACAGGAAACATAGCATTATCACCAGGGCAATTTGAACACTTAGCCAATACTGAAGATGCCCTAGTTTTAGATGTTAGACCTCAATCTGATTTTATACAAGGTCACATTCCTAATTCGATATTTATTGGACTAAATGGCGGATTTGCCCCTTGGGTAGGTGCCTTAATTACAGATATAAAACAACCTATTATTTTGGTCGTTCCTGAAGGAAAATCGGAAGAAGCCGTTACCCGTTTAAGTCGTGTTGGTTATGACAATACCTTAGGCTATTTAGAAGATGGTATTGTTGGATGGGAAAGTTCTGGAAGAGCTGTTAGCACTTTAGAATCAATCCCTGCTACCGAATTGGAGCAGCGCGTTTCACAGGACAAGCTTAACATATTAGATGTTAGAAAAGATGGAGAGTTTACAGCCTCTCACTTAGAAGATGCGTCTCACTTTTCTTTAGATTTAATAAACGAAAATACAGGAACCTTAGACAAGGATAAAACCTATTATATTCATTGTGCTGGGGGTTATAGATCTGTAATTGCGGCTTCTATTTTAATGGCACGTGGATACCATAATTTAATTGATGTTGCAGGCGGTTATGCTTCAATTAAGAAAACAAACCTGCCAAAAACAGAATTTGTATGCCCTTCTACACTTTAGGGCATACTTTTTGACTTACTTAAAATGAACTAAAGAAAAGAATTATGAGAGAAACATTTAAAGTTCAGAATCTAAAATGTAATGGTTGCGCATCAACTATTACAACAAAGCTAGAATCGCAAAATGGTTTAAGCAATATAATGGTTGATAGCGTTACTAAGGAAGTAGCTTTCGATGCCGAAAACGAACTTGCAGCTTCTAACGCAAAGGCTGTTTTATTTAAAATTGGATACCCTCTTGAAGGTGAAGACAACCCTTTTTTAACTAAGGCAAAATCTTATGTAAGTTGTGCTATAGGAAAATCTAATTCTTAAACAATTTCAGCACTCAGTCCTGCTTGTAAAAGCATAGAACATCTGGGCTCAAGATCTTCATATACGCCTGTTTTAACCGTACATTTGCCTTTATAGTGCACAAGAATGGAACACTGTTCTGCCTGTTCTGGAGTATGATCACAGGCGTATATTAAAGTTTCTATGACGTGATCAAAAGTATTCACATCGTCATTATATAATACAATTTCATTTTGGGACAATAATCCCTCATCTGCCAATAAATCTTCTAAAGTTTTTTCTTTAGTACTCATAACAACCTTTTAATCTAATTTACAAATTTTAACGCTACCCAATGGTTACGTTCCAATGTGTCAACGCGTTTCAACCCGTACTTATTACATTCGTTTTCAATGATCTGAATATCATCTTTGTAAAACCCGCTTAAAAATAATTGTCCGTTAGGATTTAAACAAGAACAATAGGTTTCTAAATCATTAAGTAAAATATTACGATTGATATTAGCAATAATAACGTCAAATGACTTTCCATTTAATAGACTTGCATCTCCCTCAAATACTGAAATCGAATTGCAATTATTGCGCTCGACATTTTCTAAACTATTTAGATAACACCAGTTATCAATATCAATTGCATCCAACTGCTTTGCGCCTCTCATTTCGGCAAGAATTGCTAAAACTCCCGTACCACAGCCCATATCTAAAACCGATTTATCTTTAAAATCATTCTTTAAAATATGTTGAATCATCATATGCGTTGTTTCATGATGACCAGTACCAAAGCTCATTTTAGGCTCAATAATTATATCATATTCCGTTTTTGGAACATCGTGAAATGGAGCCCTAACCGAACAAATATCGTCAACTACAATGGGTTTAAAGTTTTTTTCCCATTCTGCATTCCAATTGGTTTGTTCAATTTCAGAATGTGAATATGTAATTTCAAATTCATCAGAAGACAGAATTTGAATGTCGTCTAAGACATTCAAATTCCACTCCTCTTTTTGAATATATGCCGAAACACCTGTTTCTGTTTCTACAAAGCTTTCAAAACCAGCATAACCTAATTCAGCAATTAATATTTCAACTGCGGGTTGCAGTGGTTTTACATTAAACTCATAGCAGATATAGATAATATTCGACATTTTTATGTTTTATTTTTATTAAAATGCATTTACAATAGCGAAGAAATCGTCTGCGTTTAATGCCGCACCACCAATTAATCCTCCATCAACATCTGGCTTAGAAAAAATTTCTTGTGCATTAGCAGGCTTTACACTACCGCCATATAAAATAGATACATTATCGGCAATATCATTACCATAAGTATCGGCAATTGTAGTACGAATAAATGCATGCATTTCTTGTGCTTGTTCTGGAGATGCAGTTTCACCTGTACCGATAGCCCATACTGGCTCATACGCCAATACTATACTTGACCATGCAGCACCATCTAAATGGAATAAACCATTTTTAATTTGACTTTCAACTACACTAAAGTGATTTCCATCCTTACGATCTTGAAGTTCTTCACCAAAACAAAAGATAGTGCGCATTCCCTTTTCTAAAACAGTATCTACTTTTTTAGCTAAAGAGTCGTCTGTTTCATTGTAATAAGCACGTCTTTCACTGTGTCCAAGAATTACTGTATTCACAGCAATACTTTTAAGCATATCTGCATTAACTTCACCGGTGTAAGCACCTGAAGCTGCATAGTGCATATTTTGAGCAATAACCTCGATCGGGCTATCCTTTAAAGCTTCTACTCCGTGAAATAAATTTGTAAAAGTGGGTGCTATCATAACTTCTGCATCCGAAGTAATTTCTTTTGATTTTAAGTCTGAAATTAAGGCTTGCGTTGAAGGTAAATCATTATTCATCTTCCAATTTCCCGCTACAATGTGTTTTCTCATGTCTTTTTTATTGAAGTTTAACTTTAGGATCTAACCATGAGTAGATTAGGTCTACAAAAATATTGATAATAATAAAAACAATAGCAATAATTAACACAGAACCCATAATAACCGGTAAATCTAAAGTATTTAAAGCGTTTACAATTTCTTTTCCTATACCATTCCATCCAAAAATATACTCCACAAATACTGCTCCCGCCAACATAGACGCAAACCAACCAGAAATTGCAGTCACCACAGGGTTTAGAGCATTCTTAATTGCATGATTTTTAATAACTTGATATTCGCTTAACCCTTTGGCTTTAGCGGTTCTAATAAACTCCTTATTTAAGACCTCTAAAAGTGAATTTCTCATGAGTTGAATAACCACTGCCAAGGGTCTAATACCCAATACTAATGTGGGTAATATTAAGTTCTTCCACTTAACACGTAAATTCTCACCAAAATCATCCAATTCATATAAACTTCCGGTCATTTCTAAATTTGTGAACTCGTGAAGTACAAAACCAAACAACCAAGCAAACAAAATTGCACTAAAAAAAGACGGTACACTCATCCCTAAAGTACTCAATATTTGAATACTTTTATCTAACCAAGAATCCTTAAACAATGCAGATATTACGCCAAAAATTAGTCCTAAGATAATAGCTATGGTTATAGATGACACTGCTAAAACAAACGTATTAGGAAGCGTTTCACCAATAATATCAGACACCTTTTTACCTTGCTTTGTAAACGATTCTCTCAAATAAGGCCACTTGATTACCGTAATTGTATTACCAATAGTAATCAATTGGGTTGCCGCATACTTTCCCTCTCTCAAAAATGTATAATCATCTGAATTTGTTGAATGAAAAGAAACGACAGATAAATCGTTTAAATAATAACAATACTGAGTGCTCAACGGTTTATCAAAACCATATTTTTTCTTCACTCTTGCCAATTGCTCAGCATCTTCATTTTGACCTAGCATCATTTGAGCTGGATCGCCTGGCAAAACATTGAATAGTAAAAAAATAACAGTAACGACACCAAAGAGTGTTAATGCCGTATAAATAGATTTATTTATGAAGTAATTTATCAAATTTTAAAGTTGTAAGTCTTCTATATCATTCCAGTGTACTTTATCAGTAATAGTACCTTTTTCTATGGTCAAAATACCTGGAGTAGATCTTACAATAGTTTTTAAAGCTGTTTCATCACAGAAATAAAAATCGAAATTATAATTATACTCAGTCTTAACCTTATTAATTTCATTATCTCCTGAAGCAGTGATAGCAATGACTTTATAGCCCTTACTATTAGCGTCATTATACAACTTATTTAATTTAGTTAAACCATCTGCTTCAGCCTTATCAAGACTATACATCACTATCATAACTAACTTAGATTCTTCCATTAAATCTAAGGTCATATCCTCTCCATCAATCTCCATTGTAAAATCATGAATTGGGGCTTCGTACCCCACAGTTACAACTTCTGTTTCTACACCAACGTATTCACCATCAACATCAGGATACCCTCCTCTTGTTGTAATAACCTGATCTTCACCATTTACTTTAAACGTCCAATGGTAATCAATAACATCTTTTTGCGCATCATCAGGAACAGTCATGTTTTCTATGATATTCGCCCCAATATTATAAGGTCTGAAATCTATTGAAGGTAAATGCATCAAAACGTGGTATGCAAAGCCTAAGCAAATACAGAAACTAAACAAACTAACTGCCGTTAATCCTAACTTATTAAAAATTGGTTTTATGTATTTCAATCCGAAAAACAATACCATAATAAATACAGACAATACAACATCTTTGCTAAAAGACTCCCACGGAGTTAATTTTAAGGCATCTCCAAAGCAACCACAATCGGTTACTTTATTATAAAACGCCGAATAAAATGTTAGAAAAGTGAAAAAGCCAATCATAGCCATTAGGCTATAAACAGTGAATTTTGGTTTGTAACCTATTAACAAAAACACACCAAGTATAACTTCTAATATCACAACTGACACAGAAATTAACAATGCATATGGCATAAAAAATGGTAAGTCTAAAACGGTTGGTCCAAAGTATTCTTCCAGTTTAAATGAAAACCCTATTGGGTCATTAAGTTTTATAAAGCCAGAAATAATGAATAAAACACCGACAAATATTCGGCTAAAATTTACAAGGATTTTCATTAGGCAATGTTTTTAGGTTAAGGCATTAGGTAAAAAAAATCTATTCGTTATTTAAGTGAATCATGGCAAAAACCGCATAATTAATCATGTCTTGATAATTTGCGTCAATACCTTCACTTACTATAGTTTTTCCTGAATTATTTTCAATTTGTTTAACGCGTAATAATTTTTGTAAAATTAAATCGGTTAAAGAACTCACTCTCATATCTCTCCATGCTTCACCATAATCATGATTTTTATTCATCATAAGTTCTTTAGTTTCTGCAATATGTTTATCATAGAGTTTGGCAGCTTCATCAGCAGATAAATCGGGTTGCTCAACAACACCTTTTTCAATTTGAATTAATGCCATAGTACAATAGTTTACTATGCCAATAAATTCACTCATTTCGCCTTCATCTACTTTTCTAACGCTATTCTGTTGCAAACCTCTAATGCGTTGCGCTTTAATAAAAATCTGGTCGGTTAAAGAAGGAAGTCTAAGGATTCGCCAAGCGCAACCGTAGTCTTTCATTTTATTATTAAAAAGACTTCTACAACCAGCTATTACTTCGTCATATTGTTTTGAGGTATCTTGCATCTAATAAATTGAATTTTCCGTAAATTTCGCATAAATTAATTAAAGTAAAAAACTTTAACTCATCTGATATTATTTTGACTCAAAACATAAACTGTAAAGGCCAATTAATCAATTTATCAAAGCCTTTGGTAATGGGTATTCTCAACCTTACACCAGATTCTTTTTATGATGGCGGCACGCTTAAATCTGAAACTCAAATTTTAACAAAAGTAGAGCAAATGCTTAAGGATGGGGCAACTTTTATTGATGTTGGTGGCTATAGTTCGAGACCAAATGCCACTCATATTGAAATGAGTGAGGAATTAAACCGCGTATTACCCATTGTAAAATTACTACTTGCCGAGTTTCCTGATATTTTAATTTCTGTTGATACCTTTAGAAGTGAAGTAGCTGATCAATGCTTAAAAGCTGGGGCGGCAGTTATCAATGATATCTCGGCAGGAAACATGGATAATAATATGTTTCAAGTGATTAGAAATCATCAAGTGCCATATATAATGATGCACATGGTTGGCACACCACAAAACATGCAATCTCAAACCACTTATAAAAATCTAACTCAGGATATAAACTTATATTTTTCAGAACGAGTTGAAAAAGCAAGAGCACTGGGAATTGTTGATTTAATTATTGATCCAGGGTTTGGGTTTTCTAAAACAACAGCTCAAAATTTTAAACTTTTAAATCAATTAGACGATTTAAAACTATTGGATTTACCTATACTCGCAGGTTTATCAAGAAAATCTATGATTTATAAAACCTTAGAAATCGAAGCTAAAGATGCATTAAACGGCACAACGGCTCTCAATATGATTGCCCTCCAAAAGGGAAGTAAAATTCTCAGGGTCCATGATGTAAAAGAAGCTTCAGAATGCATTACTTTGTTTAATCAATTACAAAACAATTAATGAAAACAAAAATATACTTAGTTTTAGCTCTGGCAATACTTTCGTTTTGGTCATGCTCTAACAACAAAGTAATCGAATTACCCGAATTAAATTCTTCTAATATTCATGAAATTTTAGATGTTTCACCGGCTTATATTTTCTATAACCCTTCCGAAAAAGACAGTGTAGAACTAAACAGAAAGAACCTAATAAGCACGACCAATTGGTTAGTAAATGTTGACAAGCGTCTAACAATGAAGCAAGCCATTCCTAAAATTCAGTTTATTCAAAATAAAAAAAGGAACGCAGAAATGCACAAAAATGAAAATGCTAAAAATTATTTTACCTGCCATGATTTAAGCATTAATAACTTAGGTTTTATTGAGTTCACAGATGTTTACTACTATTTTAGCGCTGAACAAAAACCAACTATTGATCAGAATGTTATTGAAGTTTTTATCGATTCAAAAGCCATTACCATTACTGAAAAAACTCTTCAAAAAGAAGAGTTAATTCCAGGACTTAAATCTATTTTAACAAGTAATGCATCTTCTTCTTTTGAAATGCAATGGGACTCAGGATTATCGTTTCAAGAATACATTAGCTATAAAGAATTATTAATAAATTCTGATTTACCTAAAGAAGTCATTTCTAAAAAGGAAGTCGTTTTTAATTAGTGATAATTAATTACATTTACACAAACCGTTAAAATTTGGACACACTTAATTTCTGGGAATTTGGAATTATTGACATCATAGATGTTACGCTGGTTGCCCTCCTACTCTATTATGTTTACCGATTGGTAAAAGGTACTGTAGCCATTAATATTTTTATTGGAATTGCCATTGTTTATATTGTTTGGCAAGTTACAGCCTTTTTAAAAATGGAATTATTGAGTTCTATTTTTGGCGGATTTATGAGCGTGGGGATTATTGCATTAATTGTAGTTTTCCAACCGGAAATTAGAAAATTCCTTTTAATGGTTGGATCTACAAATTTAGGACGACGTCGTAAGTTTTTCAGTCAATTAAACTTTATTAAGAATGATAGCCATTCAGACACCGACATCTCTGCCATTTTAAGCGCTTGTAAAAAAATGGGAGCTTCAAATACTGGTGCATTAATCGTTTTGGAACGTGGTAACAGTTTAGATTTTCTAACTAATACAGGTGACAAAATGAGCATATCAGTATCTCAACCTATTATTGAAAGTATCTTTTTTAAAAATAGTCCGTTACATGATGGCGCTATAATTATTGAAGGCAATACAGTTAAAGCTACTCGAGTAATTTTACCCGTTAACAACGAAAAAAACATTCCTAACAGATTTGGCTTAAGACATCGCGCAGCCATTGGTATTAGTGAAAAAACTGATGCTTTAGCAATTGTCGTAAGTGAAGAAACCGGTCAAATATCGTATATCAAAAATGGCGAATTCACGATGTACAAATCCATTGAAGAATTAGAGACGATATTAAAAGAAGACTTAGAATAGGACTCTTAAGCCACATCCTTTTTTAAAAATTGCACCTCGTATAAATTCTTATAATACCCGTTTTCTTTCTTGAGTAACTCTTTATGCGTTCCTTGCTCAACAATTTGACCTTTATCCATTACAATAATATTGTCTGCTTTTTGAATAGTTGCCAATCTATGAGCAATAATAATAGACGTTCTACCTTTAGTAATTTTATCTGTTGCGTCTTGAATTAGTTGCTCTGAATAGGAATCTACAGAAGACGTAGCTTCATCTAAAACCAAAATACTTGGATTAGTTACATAAGCTCTCAAAAAGGAAATTAATTGACGCTGCCCCGATGACAACATCACTCCTCTTTCTTTAACATTATAATTATACCCGTTTGGAAGGCTCGAAATAAAATCATGAATACCAATTTCTTTGGCTGCCTTTTCAACTTGATCTTGACTAATCGACAAATCATTTAGCCTAATATTATTTAAAATGGTGTCTGCAAACAGGAATACATCTTGCAATACCACGGCAATTTGTGACCTTAGAGAATCTAAGGTATATGATTTTAAATTCACTGTATCAACTAAAATCTTACCAGAATCGATATCGTAAAAACGATTTAATAAATTGATAATAGTAGATTTCCCTGCACCAGTAGCACCAACAATAGCGACGGTATCACCGCCCTTGACATCAAAGGACACGCCTTTTAAAACTTCTTCATTTTCTACATAAGAAAAACGAACATCATTAAATGATATATTGCCTTGAAACTGCTGTGCAACTACTTGGCCTTGATCATCAATTTGTGAATCTGTATCTAAAACTTTAAACACACGATCTGCAGCCACCATTCCCATTTGCATCGTATTAAATTTATTTGCAATCTGATTTAACGGCCTAAACATCATAGGTACCATCATTATAAATGCAAACAAATCTCCAATCGATTGATTTGCCCCATTAAGCAACTCAACACCTCCAAACCAAACCACTAAACCAAGAGTTAATGAAGACAATAATTCAGCTATTGGAAAGAAAATTGAATTATACCAAACGGTTTTCAACCAACCTATTTTATGTCGTTCATTAATAGCTTTAAAATTTTCATACTCTACTTCCTCTCTGGTAAACAACTGTAGAATTTTCATTCCAGTCACTCTTTCTTGAACAAACGAATTCAAATTTGACACCTCTGTTCGAACATCTTCAAAAGCCTTTTTCATATACTTCTGAAATATTTTGGTAGCGAATACAACAATAGGTAGGGTTGTAAAAACGATTAAACTCAATTTCCAATTCATCCAAACCATTGCCCCACCAACAAACAACATTTTTAAAATATCAGAGAATATCATAAACAAGCCTTGGCCAAAAATGTCGGCTATACGCTCCATATCAGAAACGGCTCTTGTGATCAAAACACCTACTGAAGAGTTATTAAAATATTTCATTTTAAAACTAAGCATATGTTTAAACAACTTGATTCTAATATCCTTTACTACAGATTGTCCTAACCAACTGGCATAATAAATAAAAAGTAATTGACAAACTACCTCTAGCACAAGTAAGCCAATCATAGCGATGATATACCATAAAAAGCCGTCATACTCTTGCAAAGCAATTTTTTGATCAATAGCCTCTCTTAAAACAATGGGTCTCAATGCACCGAATAAAGCAAGTCCTATTACAAAAAGTAAAGACCCCATAAATATCATTTTATAAGGCTTTACATAATCAAGTAAACGCTTAAATAATTCGACATCAAATACACTTGTTCCTTTTTTACTCATGTTCTTTTTTTCTTAAGTGTTCTGGATATACAACTTCTGTTAGATATAACCCTTTAGCAGGTACAGAGTACCCAGCTTTATTTCTGTCTTTAGATTCAATAATACTATTTAATTGTGACACTTCTATTTTACCTAATCCAATATTAATCATAGTACCAACAATCGCCCTAACCATATTTCTTAAAAAACGGTCAGCAGAAATTGTAAAAACCAATTCATTCTCCTCCTTGGTCCAAATTGCTTTTGTAAGCTTACAATTATACGTCTTTACATCGGTATTACTTTTAGAAAAGCATTGAAAATCTATATAGTTGAATAGCAATAGACAGGCTTCATTCATTTTATCAATATCTAAAGGTTGCTTTAGATAATAAGCGAAATCATAATTAAATGGTGATTTCTGAGTTGCTACTCTATATTTATAGCTTCTTGATACAGCATCAAAACGCGCATGAGCATCTTGATTTACTTCAAAAATCTCATGAACAGCAATATCAATGGGTAAAAAAGAATTTAACTTAAAGGTTAGCATTGTTATATCCTTAATACCATCACAATCAAAATGAGCAAACATTTGTTTTGCATGTACACCAGAATCAGTCCTACCAGCTCCCATTACAGCAATAGATTCTTGAAGTAACTGAGACAAACCTTCTTCTAACTTTTCTTGAACAGTTATAGCGTCAGGTTGTCTTTGCCAGCCATGATAGGCTTTACCGTTATATGAAAATTCAATAAAATATCTCAAGCTAATACATTACTTTTGGGATTGAGCACAAAGATAGTTAGAATTATACGTATCTCTTACCCCAAGCTTAATTATGAAAAAAATCCTTTTATTATCTGACACCCATAGTTATATGGATGAAACCGTTTTAAATCACGCAAAATTAGCTGATGAAGTTTGGCATGCTGGAGACATTGGAGATTTAAAAGTTACCGACCAATTAAAAAACGCATCTACAGTTAGAGCCGTATATGGTAATATCGATAATGCCTTGGTTAGACAAGAATTTCCTTTAGATAATAGGTTCATTCTTGAAGGCGTTGATGTCTGGATCACACATATTGGGGGCTATCCAAAAAAATATAACATAAGAATTAAAGAAGAGATTAAATTAAATCCGCCAAAACTATTTATCACTGGACATTCCCATATTTTAAAGGTAATGCCTGACAAAGATTTAAACTTATTGCACATGAATCCAGGAGCTATTGGAAAACATGGATTTCACAAAAAAAGAACTATGTTACGTTTTGAATTAAATAAGGGTCGGATTCAAAATTTAGAAGTTATAGAATATCCCAAATAAAAAAAACCCAAGGTCTTCACCTTGGGTTCACGCACTAATACTACTAAGATCATAGGTTTATCGTAATCGATCAACAGATTTTACAAGCGCTTCGTCCTTTTTAATAGCTTTATTGGCTAAAGCTAAAAATACGATAGAAAAAACAGGAACCAGCAACCCAATACCTTTCTCAGAAGCCGCCGCTTCTCCAGATAACGTTAGTGATTGATACACAAATACTCCTAGTAAAATAAAGTTTAATATGATGTTAAGACGCCCTAATACAAATTGCGTCTGTCTATTTTTAAAATTAAATATAGTAATTACAGATAAAACAGCGGATGCCATAAAACCAGCCAAAATCCAAACATCATCTTTTGCAAACACCTCTGTACCCTCTGCAGAGGTCCATAAAGGCAATACAAAAATTAACCCTCCAGAAACAAGGGCAGCAATCAATAAATAAATAGTTTGAATACGTTGTAACATGTATTATCAATAATTAGCGAGCCAAAATTAAGAGTTTCTTTTTAATTGTTATCATTTTTTATAAAATAAAATTGTATTATTGCATAGTAATTTTGTTACTACTCATAGTTTCAAATTATTAATCTTCCGATTTTTTTCAAATTTTTCCCAATTTTTTCAATTTTCCGAAAAGTTAAGATTAAGATCAATTTCAGTTTATTACAACAATTTTCAATATTTTATAATGTTTGAGATTTCCCAATTAAAAGAAAAAAAGCTTTCTGAACTTCAAGAAATTGCAAAAAAAATTAACGTTCCCAAGTATCGTACACTAAAAAAATTGGATCTTGTATATCAAATTTTAGATGTACAAGCTGCAAATCCTGAATCTGTTAAGGCTGAAGGCGTTTTAGATGAAACACCTAAAAAGAAGCCTGCCGAACGCAAGCCTCGAGTAAAACGTGAGCGTATTCAGAAAACCGATAAGCCAAAACAAGAGAAACCTCAAGACAAGGCTCCACAAGCCGCAGTCAAAGAGGATAAAAAACCTCCTATAAAAGAGCAACAAAAATTAGAGTTCAAAGACTCTCCAAAGGAGAAGAAAGCAGAGCGCAAACCTGCTCCAAAACGTGAGCAAAACAGACCTGAACAAAAATCAGCTGATAAACCTGCCGCCTCTAATAGCGATAATAAAGGTCAAAAAGAACAAGACAACCGTCCACAACGCCCTAAGCAGCAAGACAACAAACAACGTTCTAAAGACAATCAACAGAACAAAAATAAAAACCAGAACCCGAATCAGAACAAAAACAACGGTAACAAAGACAACAGAAACCGTTATAGAGAACCTGATTTTGAATTTGACGCAATCATTGAAAGTGAAGGTGTTCTAGACATCATGCAAGATGGATATGGGTTTTTAAGATCTTCTGATTACAACTATTTATCATCACCAGATGATATTTATGTTTCTCAAAGTCAAATTAGATTATTTGGATTAAAAACTGGAGATACCGTATTAGGTCATGTACGCCCTCCAAAAGAAGGAGAAAAATACTTTCCTTTAATAAAGGTTAGTAAAATTAATGGTCAAAGTCCTGAGGTCGTTAGAGACCGAGTTTCTTTTGAACACTTAACACCATTATTTCCACAAGAAAAATTTAACCTTGCTGAACGTCAGAGTACAATTTCTACTCGAATTATGGATTTGTTCTCACCTATTGGTAAAGGGCAACGTGGTATGATCGTATCTCAACCAAAAACAGGTAAGACAATGCTTCTAAAGGATGTTGCAAATGCTATTGCTGCAAATCATCCTGAAGTTTATCAAATGATTCTTTTAATTGATGAGCGTCCTGAGGAAGTTACAGATATGCAACGTAATGTTCGTGGTGAGGTTATCGCCTCTACTTTTGACAAAGAAGCGCATGAACACGTAAAAATTGCTAATATCGTTTTAGAAAAAGCTAAACGTTTAGTAGAATGTGGTCATGATGTTGTTATTCTTTTAGATTCTATCACAAGACTTGCAAGAGCATACAATACAGTTCAACCAGCATCTGGTAAAATATTAAGTGGTGGTGTAGATGCCAATGCACTTCACAAACCAAAACGTTTTTTCGGAGCAGCGAGAAACATTGAAAATGGAGGATCTCTTACTATTATTGCTACTGCTTTAACAGAAACAGGTTCTAAAATGGACGAGGTTATTTTTGAAGAATTTAAAGGAACAGGTAACATGGAACTTCAATTGGATAGAAAAATATCTAACAGACGTATTTTCCCTGCAATCGACCTTACATCATCAAGTACGCGTAGAGATGATATCCTTTTAGATCCAACTACAATACAACGTATGTGGGTGATGCGTAAATACCTTGCAGATATGAACCCTGTAGAAGCTATGGAGTTTATTAACGATAGATTTAAACAAACACGTAACAACGAAGAGTTTTTACTTTCTATGAACGGTTAGACGTTAATAGATCAACATAAAAAAATCCCCGAATAACATTCGGGGATTTTTTATGTTCTTTATTTAAGCTAATTCATACCTAAATCAAGAAATGCCAAATATTGGCACAAAAAAAAGCCTTTCAAATGAAAGGCTCAATTCTTATTTTTCAAGTAATTTTTATACTATAATGACGCTACATGTTTAGCTAAACCAGATTTAAGGTTCGCAGCTTTGTTAGCGTGAATTACATTCTTCTTAGCCAACTTATCAATCATAGCAACTACAGAAGGAAATAATGCAGAAGCATCACCAGAAGATGTAGTCTCACGTAATCTCTTAATTGCGTTACGTGTAGTTTTATGTTGATACTTATTAGTTAAACGCTTTGCTTCGTTACTTCTAATTCTTTTTAAAGCTGACTTATGATTTGCCATTTTGTTTTATTCTTTATTTAAAAATTGTAGCCCGTAGGGGAATCGAACCCCTCTTACCAGGATGAAAACCTGGCGTCCTAGCCGATAGACGAACGGGCCATTTATGTTTTTTGAGAGCGCAAATTTAAAAGCTTTTATTTAAACTTGCAAATTTATTTTCAAAATTATTTCACTCTTTTAATGAACATGCAATTCGTTATTGCGGTGGCAAAAATACAACTATTTTTAAATGTTGCAACACGAATTGCATTTTTTTTTCAATTAATATGCTTTTGCAAACAACACTCTCTTGGTTGAAGGTTGGCCACTATACACGCAAACCCCCACTTCTTCCTTGGCATCCAAAGGGATACACCTAATAGTTGCCTTTGTAAGCTCCTTTATTTTTAATTCTGTTTCTGTACTACCATCCCAATGAGCCGATACAAATCCTGTTTTAGTATTTAAAACATCTTTAAATTCTTCAAAAGAATTTACTTCAGTTATATGAGTGTCTCTAAAATTTAAAGCCTTTGTAAACAACGATACTTGAATCTCCTCTAACAAGACCTTGATTTTAGGTGTTAAGCCTTCTAATGGCATAATCTCCTTTGTTAAGGTATCTCTACGTGCTAATTCAACACTTTTGTTTTCTAAATCCTTAGGACCAATTGCAATTCTTAAAGGCACACCTTGTAATTCATGTTGTGCAAACTTCGCACCTGGTCTGTGTGTTGTTCTTGAATCAAATTTACAACTTACACCTAAGGCTCTTAAATCATTTAATAATGAATTTGCAACCTCTGTAATGGCATCTAATTGTTCATCATTTTTATAAATAGGAACAATGACAACTTGAATAGGCGCTAAATTTGGAGGAAGCACCAATCCTTTATCATCACTATGCGTCATGATTAATGCTCCCATTAAACGCGTTGAAACCCCCCAAGATGTTGCCCATACATGATCCATCTTACCTTCTTTGTTGGTGAATTTCACATCAAATGCTTTTGCAAAATTTTGACCTAAAAAGTGAGAGGTACCAGCTTGAAGTGCTTTTCCGTCTTGCATTAATGCTTCTATGCAATAAGTTTCTTCTGCTCCAGCAAATCTTTCGCTTTCAGTTTTTAATCCCTTTACTACAGGAATAGCCATGAATTGTTCAGCAAAAGTCGCATAAACATCATTCATTTGTTCGGCCTCTTGCAAAGCTTCTGCTTTAGTGGCATGAGCAGTATGCCCTTCTTGCCATAAGAATTCAGCAGTTCGCAAAAACAATCGAGTTCTCATTTCCCAACGCACAACATTAGCCCATTGATTTACTAATATTGGTAAATCTCTATAACTTTGAATCCAGCCTTTATAAGTATTCCAAATGATAGCTTCACTTGTTGGTCTAACTACAAGCTCTTCTTCTAATTTTGCTTCAGGGTCAACTCTCAACTTACCTTCATTATCTGGGTCGTTTTGTAATCTATAATGAGTTACTACAGCACATTCTTTAGCAAATCCTTCAGCGTTTTTCTCTTCCGCTTCAAACAAACTTTTGGGAACAAACAAAGGAAAATATGCATTTTGATGACCTGTTTCTTTAAACATTCTATCTAATTCTGCTTGCATTTTCTCCCAAATCGCATAACCATAAGGCTTAATTACCATACATCCTCTTACAGCCGAATTTTCAGCCAGGTCTGCCTTGACAACCAGTTCATTATACCATTTTGAATAATCCTCTCCTCTACTTGTTAGGTTTTTTCCCATTTTAGGTGTTTTGGCACAAAAATTGTGCATTGTTAAATAATAAAAATAGTTCAGCAAAACTAACTATTTTTGTAATGTTCAACAATTAAATTAGTGAGATATGCGATTTAATACTTACTCAAAATCTAAATTGCCATTTTTAGCGTCATTAGGCTTACTATTGACTTTAGCTTCTTGTGGCTCCTATGAATATGTTGGTTACGACGACGACGGAATATATGGAGAATCAGAACCAGCAGAACGTACTGAGGTAGTTGTTAGAGAAAGCAACAATACTGGGTATTATAAAAACTACTTCTCAGAAAAAACAGAACAATACGAAAACGTTGCTGAAGACGAAAATATAATATTCACCGATATTGACTCTTATCAAGGGGAATATGGCGCTGAAGAAGATAGCTACATAGAAGGAGAACAATACGGCGGATGGGGACAAAACTCAACTGAAGTAATTGTCAACGTAAATGAAGGATTTAATTACAACCCATATTGGGGTATGAATTTCGGATTTTATGGCTACGGATTTGGTTATGGGTATTCTTTCTATAACCCTTGGTTCTATCCTTATTACGGGTACCCTGGTTTTGGTTACCCTTATTATGGGAACCCATATCACTATGGACATCATTATGGGTATGGCTATTCTAACTACAGCCCTGTTAATTCAAGACGAGGAACTTACAACAGTTACAACGGAAGATATGGATCAAGAAATGCCGTTGCAAGTAACTATGGAGGCAGAAGCCAAAGACCTTTAGAGTATAACCGAGCAGCTACTACTCAAAATAGAGGTGTTACAACTCGACCAAGAACAACTTCTCCTCGAGCTACAACTACGGTACAGAGACCGAGAACTACAAATAGAGCAAATAGCACTTTATTTTCAAAACCAAGAACCACTAGAGGCTCAAGTACAACATCTAGACCACGTACAACACGCTCAAACACAACAACGTCAAAACCACGTTCAAGTTCATCTTCTACTCCGAGAATGAGTAGACCAAGAACAAGCTCTCCTTCTATGTCAAGACCAAGTTCAGGAAGAAGTAGCTCTTCTATGAGTCGTGGTGGTTCTGGAGGAAGAAGCTCCGGCGGACGCAGAGGTGGACTATAAAATATTTAAAACGCCATTTTTATCAATTAAACACTATACACTATGAAAAAGCTATTCATTCCAATAATAGCATTACTTTCCACGCCATTTATGTTAGCCCAAGACCTGTCTGATGCCATTAGATACGGTCAGGATGAAATTCAAGGAACAGCTCGATTTAGAGCATTAAGCGGGGCATTTGGAGCATTAGGAGGCGACATGTCTGCTATAAATATAAATCCAGCAAGTTCAGCCGTATTTTCAAAAAGTGAAGCTACAATTACACTTGCATTTAGTGATTTGGATAATACAGTAAATTTTATGAATAGTGGAACAACCTCTTCAGATTCGGATACTGATATTACTCAAACTGGAGCTGCATTTGTTTTTAAAAGCAATAATAAAGATTCCAATTGGAAAAAGTTTTCATTGGGGTTTGCATATGACAAGGTTGCCAACTTAGATAATAATTGGGTAGCAGCAGGAACAAACACCAATTCTATTGCTAGTTATTTTTTAAATTATGCGCAAGGCGAAAGATTAGATGAAATATCAGCCTTCCCAGGAGAAACCTATTCGGAAGCTTACTCTGCCATTGGTAGTTTTTATGGATATGGAAATCAACAAGCGTTTTTAGGTTATGAGTCATACATATTAGAACCCAATTCTTTTGTTGATGGCAATACAGCCTATACATCAAATATAGCCCCTGGTAGCTTTAATCAACAGTATTTTTATTCGAGTAGAGGATACAATGGAAAGTTTGCCTTCAATTTTTCTACTCAATACAAAGACAAACTATATTTGGGACTAAATCTAAATTCCCATTTTACGCGCTTTGACAAATCAACATTTTTAAATGAAGATAATAATAATGCAGGATCTTTTGTTAACAAGGTAGGTTTTGAAAACAATCTGTACACTGAAGGGTCAGGGTTTTCATTTCAATTAGGTTTGATTGGAAAAATAACCGAATCACTTAGAGCTGGTTTAGCTTATAATTCACCAACTTGGTATAATGTTAGGGAAGAACTTACACAAAACATAAGAACTGTGAGAGTGGAAAACGGTTCTAATGTTGCTCTTGCCATCAACCCATTCATTATAAACGTATTTCCAGAATACAAACTAACGACTCCTGGCAAGTTAACAGGTAGTTTAGCTTATATATTTGGTAAAAAAGGACTTTTGAGTGTAGATTATTCTTTAAAAGATTACTCTAACTCAAAATTCAAACCTACATCAGACTTATATTTTGCGGCCTTAAACAATGACATTAGCAACTCTCTTGACACTGTTTCTACTGTTAGAGTTGGCGGAGAATACAAAATCAAACAATTAAGCCTTAGAGCTGGTTACCGTTTTGAAGAAAGTCCGTATAAGCAATCTTTATTTAATGACGATTTAAACGGTTATAGTTTTGGATTAGGTTATTCGTTTGGAAATTTCAGGATGGACTTCTCTTATGATCATTCTAAATTTGCACAAGCAAATCAATTATACGCTGTTGGACTAACAGATCAAGCTTCAGTTGAAACAAAAACTAATAATTACACCTTTACAATGGCTTTTGCATTGTAATTAAAAACAATATAAACTTATAAAGGGCACTTTTTTAGGGTGCTCTTTTTTTTGCTTTATAATTGACATTCTACAATCTATATCTAAATAGATGTAAATCTCAACAGATGTCAAACTCATACAATCTAATTCTTTCTTTACCCACTTTAAACACATAGCTAATCTTTAGAGCACAATAGAAGCCCTAATATATGTTCGATTTTTATAGTATTTCCTCACTGAATATTATAATACTACCGCATAAAAAAAGAGCTAATCTTAATGATTAGCTCTTTTGTATATTATTTACAACTCAATTACCTCTTAAGGGTCATGTGGGCTCTAAATTCTCTACGTTCTCCAGTGTTAGGCTCGTCGTATTCTACGGTGAACCAATAATCATTTGTTGGTAATGGATTGCCATTATAGGTCCCATCCCAACCTTGACCTGATGGACTGATTTGTTTCAGTAATTTTCCAAAGCGGTCAAATATATAAATTTTTGCGTTTCCTTGGTTAGCGAATCCAATAATGTTCCATGTATCATTGTATCCATCTCCGTTTGGTGTGAAATATTTTGGATAATCTAACACCGTTACTGTGATGGAAACCTCGCCACAACCTTGTTTGTCTCTTACCGTGATTGTACGGTCACCCGACATCACATCTTCAAAGATGTTACTGTCTTGC
>MPDE01000003.1 GCA_001874335.1 Bacteroidetes bacterium MedPE-SWsnd-G2 | reverse complement strand
TTGTGATACAATTAATTGATTGTATATACTGTCAAAAAAAACTGCCGCTGAAAATTTTACTTTTCTAACGGCAGTTTCATAAAAAACCAATCAACTATGAAAAATTTTTAGAGTTATAAAACTCACTATCTTTAAATACTTTAGTATTATTTATCTCTATTATTAGCATAAACATTAAACCACATTCCTCTAAAATACACTCGGCTCATATAGCACCCCTTATGCAATTGTGAACCTTTAAATTGGTTCATCCAGTATACAGAGTTTTCAACATTTTGCACCGCTGCAATAACAGCTGAACGTATTCCTACTCTTTTAAGCTTATGTTTTAATTCAATCACAATTTTATATTGAGATTCTTCACTCTCAATCTCATGATTGCTATCATTTTCTAACAGCTGTTTTACTTCGCTTTTGCCCTTTAATTGTTTTGGCAATTTTACTGCCATTGGCTTAGTAAACTCTATTTCTTTATTCGCTATACAAACTGCCATTTTACTACTTTTGTTTGATATCGAATTACAAATAGCTGTCTTTCAAATCCTTAAGCAAATATACATTCAAGAACTTTTTTTGTTTACCCTTTTTTAATTGAAACGTCCCATTTAAAACCTGAAACATTCAATTTTACCATTGAAACATTCTTTTTAAAAAAATCTTCACTAATGATAAGGGGTATTAAAGGAAAATTGAAAAAAATCCTCCGCCATTAGGGAAGCGAAGGATTTAAAAACCTCACCTCGATTATCAAGGTTCAATTAACACTTATCTTTAATACAGTAGATTTGGGGCTACTGTTAATCACAACTATCAAATAACTCTGTACAAATGTACAACCAGCAACACGTATAAATAGCTGATTATTAAGCGAGTCGTCTATTTTAAAACATGAAACACCCTAAGACAATAGCGAAACACCAAAACACCTAATTATTAAGCACTTACCTTCATGTTTAACAAAAAAAAGCCCTCTGATCTCCACCAGAGGGCAATAATTTCCCGTACTTGCGCACGGATCAATTAACACTTACCACTTGTCTTTATATAGAATAGTAGGCTTGGGGCTACTATCAAAATCAACTATCAAATAATTACACTACAAATGTACGTCACACTCTCAACCTAAATCACTGATTATTAGGTGAAACATATTTTTCTACCATTAAAACGACTCAAATACCAAATGAACTTATTTTAATAGTCGATTACTACTTCTTAAAATCAGTATTTAACAAAAAACCCTCTGGTCTCCACCAGAGGGTTCAAAATCTACTATACTTGCGTATAGATCAATTAACACTTACCACTTATTTTTATGTAGCATAAATCAATTTATACTATCTTTTTTACTTTTTAAAAAACCCTCTGCTATTGGGGTTACAGAGGGCTTTCAAACCTCACCTTGAAATCAAGGATCAATTAACACTTATCTTTAATTAGTAGATTTGGGACTACTATTATTAATTCCATACAAAGATAATTTTAGAGACACTTCTAAAACGGCTAAAACTGAGTGAAACTCCCTTTTCTAAAGTTGAAATAACCCAATTAAATCATAAAACAGAATTTAATATTGGTAATACTTTTTGATTATTTTCCAGAGGCCTTTAAACACAAAAAAAGCCTTTTGACTCATCATCAAAAGGCTTAAACATTGCTATACTTGCGTATAGATCAATTAACACTTACCACTTGTCTTTATATAGAATAGCACAACTTGCGCTATGAATAATTTTATAATTACAGTACAAATGTAAAGTGGATAATCAACTTAAAACTTAAACATTAATTGAAGGCTCTAAATTGAGCGTTAAAACGTCCAATTTAAGGGGGTGAATACATTTTAAAATTATAGCAATCTAATTTTGGGGTATTAAAACCCAAAACCTAAAATAAAAGCAAACCTTGGACCTTCATCACTATAAAACACCGAAAAATTACCAGTAAGCATATCGGCCCCATTAATAAATAGTCCACCTCCATAAGAAGTATTTAATTTTCCTGAATCTAAATGAGGCTCAACCAACAACTCGTCATCAACCCAAACCTTACCATAATCAAAGCCACCGTAAAGCCCTAAGGAAATTGGTAGCAAGCCGGTTTTAGCATTATACAATTCAAATCTCAAATCTGAAGACTGATAAAAAGATGACTTCCCAGTAAATCTTTGGTTTCTATAACCTCTTAACCCATCCCTAGCACCAATGCTTGCGGCTTGATAAAACTCAAAATCATCACCAAAGTTGATATGAGATTTAAGCATGGAAGCTAATACAATAGAACCAGAATAGTTCAATTTATAATCCAGTCCTAAGGCAGGAATCAAATATCCAAATCCTTTGGAGTTATTTAAATTATTCTTGTATCCCATAAGAAAATCTACATTTACTCCTAGAGACGGAAAAGCCACTAAATCTTTGTTTTGAAAACTATATCTGGCATGAATACCAATGTAATCTTCTTGGGTTTCTTCTCCATTTTCCTGATATACTAAATTTATAAATCTTCCTTCGGTCTCTTCGACTTCTATGGCTTCGTAAGAGATTCCCATTCTTATTTCAGAACCCAAATCACCTTTTCTAACTAAAGTTGGAGCAAAATTGAACGTACTAAGCCTAACACGGTTATAATCTTTGGTGTAGGTGTCGTCATCATCATAATTAGGGTTAGGCGTTGAATTACCATACCCAAAGAAATTTATACTATAATTAGGACTTGTATATATACCATGAACCCGTAGATTTAATTTGCCCATTACATGAGAAAACTCTCCTGTGTATTGAAGGTCAAAACCATTAGTCGCAAAATACATCGAAGCTTTTATTTGATGTTGAGAAGTAAACGGGTTTCTTTCAAAACCATATGCTGTAAAGGTGTTAACCAGTCCAAATTTAAATCCATCATCTGGATTGGACCCTAGGGTTGGAATAATTTTATTCGAGCTGTTTTTTAGTTTCTTATAATCATAAACATTAATGTCATAATCATCACGTAACACTTTGTTTCCTTTATTGGTCACAAATTCATTTTGCTTTGACTTATAATCATACATTACTATTCTTTTGCCATTAGTAATATTAAAAGTGTCTTTATTCTGACCACCAATAAGTCTAACCTTAATCAAATGATCTCCTTCTCCGTAAACCTCAAAAACATCTGTATCATCTAAAGCATACACCCAAATCTCTTTGGTTTCCTTGTTATTGTACACTCTATCATGAAATTTATCTTTCTTTTTTCCTTTTTTAATTCTATAAGCCGTTACTCGAGTTTCACCGTTTGGTAATCGCTCAATATCAAACCAATCGTCTTTCTGAGTACCGGTTACAATTGCAAACTTGCTAACGTGCTCATAATACTCATCAGATATTTTTTGGAGATTTTCACGTCTTCCCTTTAACTTTCTCTTGATGTCTTCTAAATTTTGTGTACTGACTTCTGGCGGGAATTTCTGAAACACACTATCAATTAAATCATCTGTCAAGGCCGAAGTAATTAACCTAACTTGAGCATCCCAAACCGATTTATCTACAGTTTTTATCAATGCCATATCTAAGGGATAAGGCTCTAAATTAAACCACTTAGGACTTTTAAGATCTTCTTGATAAGACTTCATCAATCTTAAATCAGGAATAATTGTAGTCATAAAACCAACAAGCCACCCATCAGACATTAATGAAAACGCCTGATCCCTATCTCTTGGCACAGGTTTATAAATGGTCATATCATTTTCCTTAAACTCTGCCCAACGCCATTGATCCTCATGCCTATCCCAATCACCAATCAACATATCAAACAAACGGGCTTTCACATAAGATGCTTCATCAACCACTTTACTTTCATCTTCAAGTATTTCTTTCAGTAAATCATCGGTACTGATTAGAGTATTTGAATAGCCAAAACTCGCCAAATTCCCATGACCATCAGCAGCTCTTTCCTCAATCATATACAAATCATCTCCATACTCATCATTAAATACTCCAATGGCTTTTTGTTTAGGCACATAAAACAACCTTGGGTTTGAATGGTATACTCCAATAGGATCTGACAAATCACCGATAATAAATGGCGCATAGGGGTGAGCAGCTGTAAATACATCCATTAACAAGCCCTCGGTATAAGTTTCATCAAACTGACCTTCGACATACAAATTTTTAAATGCTACTGCTTGTAAATATTTCGCAGCATCTTTTCTAAGTGCACGCAAAACAAATTCTCTACCATCTTTAGTTTTTAATCGTAAAGAGTTTGATTGATGCCCTCCTCCTTTTCTAACCGGAGTTAATCCGCCGTATAGTGTGTCTAAATTTACTGTTGGTGCCTTGATAGGTATACTAAAATCTGAACGATATCTTTTACCCCAAATAGATTTAAATAGTTTGCTCCTCTGAGTTTCTTCTTTTGTATAGACTGAAGCCGTCACAAAATCTGACTCTATAGGTTTTAATGTTGGAATAGGCTTATGTTCAGGCTTAAAAACTTCAGTTTGAAAAACTACTTTTTGATCCTGAGTAGAATAAAATCTAACGAAAGAAGAGCCGTCATCAAACACATCTAAAATTGCATAACCAGGTGCTGCATAAGAGAACACCCCACCTCCAACATTTCGAGTAGGCGTGATTTTTGAACCTGAACCACTTATTATTTGTTTAAGATTATCTTCTTCAATGTACTGCAAGCTGTGTTCGTGACCCGATACAATAATTACTTTATCATTTTCTTGAGCTAAAGTCACTAAACGCATTTTAAACTCATTGTACCTTTTATTTTGAAGATCTGCTCTAGAAACACCCGTGGTGCGTCTTAAAATATTTTTAATGGAACCTAATATCGGAATAGGCTGCATGTGTGATTTAAAACTGTATTGACCACCATGCGGGCCATTAGCAAACATCGGGTGATGCATGGCTAAAATGGTAGTTTTTCCTCGAGCCTTTTTTATCAGACTTTCAAACTCATCAAAAAACTTATGTCTGGTTTTTATCTCACAATCGTCATTTATGTTAGGTTGTTTGTCCCAATTAGTAATATACCACTCGCTGTCAACAACTATCATTTCTACCTTATCATTAATCTTAACGCGCTCTAGAGGACAGCCACTTTTTGGTAAAAACGATTTTTTGCCTAATCTTTTTTCAATGTATTTTTCTTGTCTTCTCAGTCCTTCAACGCCATCAGAATACCAATCATGATTACCAGGAATAAACAAAGTTTTCCCTTTAAAGTCTTTTACAGATGCAATCTGAACGTCTAACTGATGCTCTGCCAGAACTCTTAAATCATTATCTTTTTTAGGCATCCCCTTAGGGTAGATGTTATCACCTAAAAAAATAGCTGTACTATTTTCTGTAGCGTCTTTTGCTGCTTTTGCAAAATCTATAATAGCAGGACTTGAAGAATCTATTAATGAATTCCCACCATCGCCTAATAAGTAAAACGAATGTACTTTAGTTTTACCTTCTGGATATGATTTTACTTCACTAGAATCAAACTGAGCTTCAAGAGTAGCACAAGAATACACAATAGCAAACAGCACTAAACAAAATGCTATCCTTAAAGTTCTGGTCATAGTGGTGAAATTTAACACAATATCGACATTAGAAATTAAATGCGCACTATTCAAAATAACTTATTTACGCCATAAGCTATCTACAAAATACGCCTTCTTATCCAAAAAATTACAATCTACTTGAAATCCATAATTCTTGGACAATGCCTTAATATCTTCAAAACTATATTTTTTAGAAATCTCAGTCCAAATCAATTCATTTTTTTTAAAATGAACCTTTAAATCAATTTTATCTATATCAATCCATTGGTCTTTAAGACTCACAATATAGCTTCTTACCTCCCCAGTTCTCGGTGTATAATGGCAATAGAAATCAAAATGTTCAAGATTAAAATTAGCGTCAAATTCCGAATTTATTCTATCCAGTAAATTAAGGTTAAACCGTTTGGTAATACCATGAGGGTCAAAGTAAGCGTCGTTAATTGTTATTGGGTTTTTCTTTAAATCTATTCCAATTAAAAGCTTATCGTTTGTATTTAGATAATTATAAAACAATTGCATCAATTGCTTTAAATCACCTTCAAGATAATTACCCATATTACCGCCTAAAAACAACAATAAATTCGGTTTTTTTGGCGCAGTACCTTTGGCCAAGACTTCAAAATAATCTCCTATCAATGGCTCAATCACTAAATGCGGAAGTTTCTTTTTTAAGGAAGTGCTTAAATCTTTTATGGCTCCTTCAGAAATATCAACAGGAGTATAAGTGAAATTCACCTTTTTATCTACCAAGTATTCCAATAGCTTGAAAGTTTTCATGCCATCACCTGCACCCAATTCAATAATATTAAAGGGCGTTTTAAATTTTAAAGCTTCTACGATTTGTGGGGCTTGAGTAGATAAAATTTCAAATTCAGAATCGGTTAAATAATATTCAGGCATAGCCATGATTTCCTTGAAAATCTGGCTACCAATGGCATCATAGAAATATTTAGAAGGTAAATGTTTGTTATTGGCTGTCAAGCCTTCTCTAATGTCTTTAGCAAATTGGTTATTCATGTTTTTTTATCGGTCTAATTCCTGAATACATCCATCGCAATTGTGGATGAAAAAAATTTCTATAACTTGGCCTACTATGTTCTTCAAACGTGGCTACAGAAGCACCTCGCAACACCATTTGATTAACCATAAATTTTCCGTTATACTCACCAATGGCTCCTTCTTCCTTTTTATAATTAGGGTATGGTAAATAAGCACTGTTGGTCCACTCCCAAGCTTCTCCCCAATTAAAATCAAAACTCGCTACCTCCCACTCAAATTCGGTTGGGAGTCGTTGTCCGCTCCACTCACAATACGCCCAAGCCTCATAAAACGAAATATGAATTACAGGTTTGTTCAAATTTAATTTTTGAAGTCCTTTTAAAGTATACTGAAACCACACGCCGTCTATTTGGTGCCAATACATAGGACATTTGATGTTAAATTCATTAATAAAATCCCAACCTTCGGCATGCCAATATTCAGATTTATTATACCCTCCTGCTTCAATAAATTTTAAATAAGATTTGTTTGAGACCAATTGATTTGCAATCTGAAATTCTTCAAGCCAAACTTTGTGATATCCTAATTCGTTATCAAAACAAAATCCGTTAGCATTATATCCTATATCGTATAATCCCTGCTCAATTTTTAAAAACTCGACAGAGGTTGAGACATCCTTCAAATTTTCATCCTGATATAAATGCGGAAAGGTTGGCTGATGACCTAATATGTATTTTATGTCATATTGAAACAATTCTAAATGTTGTTGTTCATGTTTCAATCCTAAAGCAATAATAGATTGTACTTCTAACACCACATCTGAATCTAAAAACCTCAACATATGCTCATCTACATGGGCCCGATACTCAAACACTTTTGCTACAGATGGCCTTGTCATCAATCCTCTATTGGCCCTCATGACACGTTCACCAACAGCTTCGTAATAGCTATTAAACAAAAACGCGAAGTCTTTATCAAAACAACTATACTCCGGCATATGAGGCACTAAAACAAACTGCTCAAAGAACCAAGTAGTATGTGCCAAATGCCATTTTGGAGGTGAAACAAAATCTACTGGCTGAACCGAATAATCCTCTACTTGTAATGGTTTACATTTTTCAACAAATGCGTTTCTTGTATTGTGGAATTGCTTTTTTAGAGACAAGGTCATTAAAGAAAATTCGATTTAAGTGGTTTTCCTTTCTAATATACATAAGATGAATTTGTTATAACCAAAATTTCAAAAAAAGTTAAAAATCTCACAAACAAAAGACTACAATATTCCCTTACAAATTACCAAAGACAACCAGTTAAGCTTACAGAATTTAAGTTTTTATAGGGTGTTTATAATATTTATTATAATTTAGAGTTTGATAACGAGTCAGACTCAACCTTATTATACATGGAGCAACTTATTCGCGAAACCGAAAAACACGTTACGGTTTTATTGGCAGAATCTTTAGCAAGTCATTATTACTACCACAATCTTAGTCACACACTAAGAGTTGTAGATGCTATAAAGGTTTTAGCCGTAGGTATGAGCTTGAGCGCAGAACAAACCCAAAAACTATTAATTGCTGGATGGTTTCATGACACGGGTTACACCAGACAATGTGAAAACCATGAATTACATGGCACAGAAATCGCTGAAGATTTTTTAAAAAAGCATGCTGTACCTGCCAATGTTATTGCTGAAATAAAATCATACATCCTGGCTACTCAATTAGATTATGTTCCAAAAAGCTTAGAAGAAAAAATTATTAGAGATGCCGATTGTTCGCATTTTGCATCTAAAAACTATTTGGCCATTTCTGAATTACTGAGACAAGAATGGGAATTGTCTTCTAAAAAACATTACACGAATTTAGAATGGCTGAATTTGAATATTTCATTTTTAACTGAAAAGCATAAATTCCATACGGAATTTGCACTATTAAACTGGCAATCCAAAAAAGAAAAGAATCTATCTGAGCTGATACAACTCATTAAAAAGGAAGAGAAAAACGATAAGCGTCAAAAGGTAAAATCTGAAGAATTAAAATTAAAACAGGACAAGGCTAATATACCAGAGCGTGGAATCGAAACGATGTTTAGGGTAACTCTAAAAAACCACATTACCCTAAGTAATATCGCAGATACCAAGGCCAATATCATGTTATCTGTAAACTCAATTATTGTATCTGTAGTACTTTCTAATTTAATTCCGAAATTAGACAACCCTTCAAATGAATACTTAATAATACCCAGCATCATTTTTATTTCTTTTACCATTCTTGTCATGATATTGTCTGTATGGGCAACTTTACCCAATGTTACAAGTGGAAAATTCACAAAAGATGATGTCAAAAACAGAAAAGTAAATTTATTGTTCTTTGGAAATTTTCATAAAATGAAATTAAATGAGTTTGAATGGGCCATAAACGAATTGATGAAAGACAGAGAATACCTTTATAATTCTATGACTAAAGACCTTTACTTTTTAGGCAAGGTATTGGATAAAAAATATAAAATTCTGAGGGTAACTTATATCATTTTTGTGATTGGTGTTTTAATAAGTGCAGCAGCCTTTTCGTATTCTTTTAGTACGATAACTATTAATTAAGCTTTAATTTCTTTCATTAAATCTTCATAAGAATAGTAGTCCTTAGAATTATCCTCTTTGCTATAAAGAATACTTACACGTATTGCTTTTAAACCAGTAACGGCCTGTAAATCCTCGAGCTCTACAATTTCTACATCTGTATCTAAATAATGTTTAGACTGTAAAAACTTAATATAATTTAGGTACTCGTATTCATCCTCCTTTTGAGAGTAAACAATTGTCATTTTGCCCTTCTCGGTAATTCTACGTTTGGTTCCTTTAATATACGCCTTATCCACTCGTTTTTTCACAACCTCATAACGCGCATTGTAAGTCCCATCAACATCAAATTGCTTCTCATCCATTCTAAAACTAATAGTTAGAGGCTGATTAAAAACTAAAATCATTGATGCCACATCTAAGTGAATAGGCAAGTTTGGTTGCATTTGGTAGTAAATATTTTCCATTTCACACATCACTTGCAACTGCCACAATCTTAGGTTATAGATATAAACTGGATTAAAGCTTTCTTTACGTGTGATACTTTCACCAATGTATAAATTGTGTTCTACACCATCTGTTTTAAAACGCTCGTAGTAATGCGGATACATTAACTGGGCTTCCATCTGTTTTTTATCCATGGTAGCCGCCATCTTCTTGTTAATTAAAGTCACCGAAGAATCATAATTTTTTCTATGGATATAGAACATATTGATCTGTGGATCAATTTGTTCAAAATAGTTCTCTAATTTTTTATTCGAGCCTACAAGTTTTAATTTATGAAGCAGTAACGGATTAATTTCTGAGTTAATAAATTTTGCAATATGCTGCTCGCTATCAACTTGAAAGTGCTCATTCAAATCTTCTAAGTAAGAATCAATTCTGAACATTAATTGCTCATAAATCGGCAATTTAGTTTTAGAATTAATACCTTTTAAAATATCTTTTATAGCATTTAATTGCAGAGATAAATCTTTTTGAATGGCTACATTTCGAGCTTCTGAAGACCCTTTAATATCTATTTGACCAAATAACGGATACACATTTTTAAACGAAATTTGCTTAAAAGATGCATTTTTACCTTCTATTTGCTCTTCAATAAAATTCTTTGCTTCAGCTTCAAATTTCCAAAGTACACTTGGATGAATTGATGTACACTCTTGCTGAATAACCGCTTCTATTAAATTTTTATGCTCCCTATTAGAACGTCTAACAGCAGATAATATATAAGGCATAACATCAATTAGCTTATTCGAGTTGACGCTATTAAGGGCTTGACGTTTATTTGAAACCAATTCAAAAATCCCCAACAACTCATCATTTTCATCAAAGATAGGAGCCAATACAGCACTTTTTATGCCTTGATTTACTAACGATTTGTATTGAGGCGCCTTCCCGTTAGACAAATTGAAAAACTTATCTACATCGGAAATCGCATATATTTTCTTTTCCTTTTTAAGCGTCCCGAATGATTTTTGACAAAGGGTATTTGAACATTTGTTTAAACGTTTCCCATTTAGTAAAAAACTAGTAATAACATTACCATGAACAGCTTCAAATACTTCTTCATTTTTATTGTAAGATGAGAATCCAACTCTTAAATCTGAAATATTTAACAACGATCTAAATACGTTATAAAATCCGTCAAGAGAAAACCCTTGTTTAGACTGGTCATCAGTTATCAAACTTGATTTTACATTAGAAATAGATTGATCATCTGTAACATCAAAAATATTAGAAATTACAAACCCTTTAAAACTATAGCTATTCGGCGGGAATTTTTCCTTCCAAATTTCTACGTTCTCAAAATTATCTATCAACTCATCATAATCACTTTGAGTAATTTTTATGGCTTTATCGGTAGGAACAATTTCAGTAAAATCGGCATTATACAAAATCTTGTAATACCTCATCACTCCGTTTTTATCCGGAATTTCATAGAAAAATGGTCGCTTAACATTAACATCGAAACCATAGCAGAATTTTAAAACAATTGTACAAGCAATAATATATAAATCATCTGCAGGCATGTTTTTGATTGACAATTCAAACCCAGGACCTGCTTCTTGCAGAATACTTCTAAAACGCTTTGAACTATTAAATATAAAATCATGAAACGGCACAGAGGCCGTTTTAATTTCGTTTTTAGACAAGACCTCACTAAACGAATCTTGAAGAATAATCTTAACTTCTTTCTCGTATTTTTCCAATATAGATATATCACTGAATCCCTCTCTCAGTATAGGATAGGGCTCCTGAGTCTTTAAAACACGTTGTGCTTTTGCAGCGATAAATTCGTCATCACTTTTTGCTAATTCTTCATAGTGCTCTAACAATTTATTAAAGCTTACTTTTAGAATTAATGGCGAATCTATATTGTCATTAATATTTTTCATAGGTGGCTTGTACTCTGCAAAGTTAAAAATAATAAGTTTAGTCGCTAATCATTAGACTACTTAACACCTGAAATTGTTACAATTTTGTGATTATTTTATCTGTTTGGGAACAGGCTAATTGCAAATCCGCCACCTGGAGCTAAATAAATTGGAAGTTTTAAAGAAGAGGTTGTCGTAAATACCTCGATTTCAATGGCCTGCGGATTTTCATCCCAATGTGCGTCTTTTGAATCTCTATAAATCGTAGCTGTGTATGTTTTATCAGGATCCAAAAAGTCAAAATTTAATTCTAAATCTCGTTGATTTTCATCTGTTATTCCGCCAACAAACCAGGCATCAGAGTTACGTTCTTTTCGAGCTATAGTCACAAAATCTCCCACGTCACCATCGAGAATTTTAGTTTCAGACCAATCTACGCCAACATCTTTGATAAATTGAAATACATCTTCATGACCTTTATAATGCTCAATTAAATCGGCCGCCATTTGCACCGGACTATAGATAACAACATATAAACCCAGTTGTTTTGCTAAGGTTGTATTCACCTGATTGCTTGATTTATAATCGTCAAATTTTAAATTAAAAATACCAGGTGTATAATCTATAGGACCTGAAAGCATTCTTGTAAAAGCAACTATTGGTAGATGCTCTGGTGGATTTCCTCCATCAGAAGACCAGGCGTTAAATTCTTGTCCTCGCAATCCTTCTCTTGAAATTGTATTTGGATAAGTACGTCTTAATCCTGTGGCTTTTATAGGTTCATGAGCATTAACAGCAATGTTATATTTAGCAGCTTTTTCAACTGTATTATTAAAATGATTTACCATAACCTGACCATGATGATATTCGCCATCAGGAAGAATATGCCCAACATAACCGGTTTTTACAGCTCTAATTCCTAAACTTTTCATCAGCGCATATGCCGTATCCTGCTGTTTTTCATATAAAGCTGCATTGGCATTGGTTTCATGATGCATTATTATTTCAACCCCCTTAGCTTTTCCGTAAGCCACCAATGCCTTTAAATCATAATCTGGGTAAGGGGTTACAAAATCGACGGGGCCATAATTTTCATCACCATGCCATCCAATATTCCAACCTTCTACCAACACACCTTTTATATTATTTTCTGCAGAAAAGTCGATCAAATCCTTCACATGGTCTGTTGTAGCACCATGCTTACCTCCTAATTCATGCCAAGTAGATTTGTTTAAATGCATTTCCCACCAAACACCAGTATATTTCATTGGCTTTACCCATGACACATCTTTTAACTTGTTGGGTTCATTGAGATTTAAAATTAGATTTGATGACAACAAGGATTTAGCCGAGTTTGTCACTTGAATAGTACGCCAAGGTGTGTGAAATGGTAATTCCCTTTTCACCTTATAATCTGTATTTTTTGACCCAACCAAATTTGATTTTAGAATCAAATTAGAGGTGTCTACTTTTAAAGTCATAGACGAATAATCAACTAAGGCCGCCTCATGAAAGCTTAAGTGAACGCCTGATTCTCCAACCATTGTCACTGGGGTATGGACTGCATTTTCTGGAATTTGAGAATTAACAATTATATTCTGGCTTCTGTAAGGCGTGACATCAATTTCTGAAACCTTGGTTGTTGAATATAAATGTTCATAAGAATCCCAATCGGCAGGAATCCAAAAGGTTTTATAATCTTCGGTTAGGTTAAACTCCGTAAGCTCTTCTTTTATGAAAGCTTCTGTCCAATTGTCTTGTTCTGGGAATTCATATCGAAAACCAATGCCGTCATCAAAAACTCTAAACACGATGTTTACCTTTCTATGAGAATTGGTCTTTTCTTTTAAAAACACCTTTAACTCGTTGAATGAACTCTCAACTTCTAATTGTTCACCCCAAGGTAACTCCCAAGTCTCATTGAAGCTATTTAAATTAAAGTTAGAAACTTCAAAATTTGAAGTTAACGGTAATTGGTTAATAAGTTCAAAACCTAAAAATGAGGTGTCAATTAACACCTCATTTTTACGATATACTTGATAAAAAGGAGCTCCCTTTTTATTCAATTGAAAATGGATTTCTAAATCTTTATTCGGGGAGCTGACATTTAATTTTGCTGTTTGTTCTTTTTCACAAGACCAGAAACATATTACACTAATCAATATCAGTAATACTCCTCTCATAACATTTATTTTTTTGCAAGAAGCACTATACCGAAAGGGGTCTCAAAACTTACCTTTCCGTCTTTTACGGTCACCTCTTGTCCAGAAAAAGAATCTAATAACACATCGCCATCAGCAAACACTCTTCCTATACTTAATTCTTTATAGCCTTCAGGAACATCAATTCCAATTACCACTAAATCTTTATAATCACCATCAGTAAAGCTTCTGTAAAACACATATGGTGCTTCGGTAATCATTTGATGTTTACCAGCTCCAACTGCTGGATGATCTCTTCTAAATTTACCTAACTTTTGCCAGTGTCCTAATACCTTTTGAGTATGCGCATCTGTTGCAATGTCTTCCCAGTTCATAAATGATCTTAAAGTCGCATCACCCTCAGTGCCTTCTACAATCAGTGTTCTGACTGATTCATCACCATAATACACCTGAGAAGTCCCCGGGCTTAACAATAATTTGTTCGCTGCACGGAATGGCTTTTCTCTTTTAGCATCAAAAGGAGACCCATCATCATGAGAACTCAGGTAATTAAGTGTTCCGAATTCTTTTAAATCATTTTCTAAAATCGAACTGTATTTTGAAAACACCTCTTCGTATGATTTATGAGCATCACTTTTAAATTCAAAATTGATTAAACTTTCAAAAGCCTCATCAAAATAATCGACTTTCCGATCTCCAAAATCAAATAATCTTCCGGTAGACACACCGTAATTATAAACTTCTCCAACAAGGTAAAATGGGGTATCATCTAATACCTTTTCTGGGTTTTGTTGTTTATATAAATTGAATGCTTCATCACATTCTTTTTTAAATTCTTGCCATACATACTCTTCGGTATGCTTAACTGTATCAGCTCGATAACCATCAATACCATACTCAGTAATATAGTCTGCAAGCCATTTCATGATATAGAATCTTGGCGCTCTTGGATGCCCCGTACGTTTAAAATACGCATCCAATTCTGCCATTTCTTTTTCGTATCGCCCTTCCTTTTGCCACTTTTCTACAAGCACAGAGGGAAGCTCTACATTCTCGTCACTTTCTGTTAAAATGTCTGGTAAATTTTCTACCAAGGTACACGACACTGTATTATCGTAACTATCAAAATTACAAACCGGACCAGTTCTTACCCAATCATCAGGCCAAACGGGATCAACATCAGTCACCGGACCAGTGTGATTAATAACAGCGTCTAACAACACACGAATTCCTTTTTTATGAGCTGCTTCAACTAACTCTTTCAAATCTTCTTTAGTACCAAAATTAGGGTCTAAGGCTGTCCAATCTTTTGCCCAATACCCATGAAAACCATAGGTCAATCCGGTACCTTCATCTGTACCTCCATGAATTTGTTCTACAATTGGTGACATCCAGAGTGCATTTATGCCAAGGTCACTAAAATAACCTTCATTAATTTTTTTAGTTACTCCTTTTAGATCTCCTCCTTCAAATCCTCTCAATTTACCAGGTTCTTCAGTACGCTCAAGCACTAAGTCATTATCTGGGTTTCCGTTATTAAATCTATCTGTAAGTAAAAAGTAAACGTTAGCACTTTTCCAATAAAAAGGCGTTTGGGTATCAGTTTTCATTGTCTCGGTATTCTCTGTTTTTTTGTTTTGACCACAACTCATGGTTAAAAGTAAAAGGCCAATTATTAATTTAGATTTCATAGTAACTATCTTTGATTGGTATTATTGTAGTTTTAAGATAAAAGATTCTAAAGGCTTTACATCAACTCGCATAACACCCAATCCGTTAGTAATTTTAAGTGTTGTATTATATGATTTATACAATTGATCTTCAAAAGTGTACTCCCCATCCTTCAGTTGCCATTTGCTTATCACATCTTGAGGAATTTGTAATTCAAAACCATAGGTGTTTTCTCCATTAAAATTTGATACCACAAGCAATTTTTCACCGTCAGACCATCTTACATAAGATAGCACTTTTTCATTATAGTATTCTGTATTTGCTCTATTGTGTGCTTGTATTTCTTGATACTCGCCCATTAAAGCGGGACTATTAATTGTGAAGTTTAAAAGTCGCTTATAAAAATCTCTCAGTTCTAATTCTTCTGGGCTTGACTGCCCTCCATCAAATGCCTTATCATTTACCCAACGTTGTAAATGAGGGACACCAACATAATCAAAAATAGACGTTCTTGTAGGTTGTCCGAACCCTGCATTTTCTGCTCCCGGCTCTCCCAATTCCTGTCCAAAATAGACTAAAGTTGGAGACGTACTAATTGTAGTTGAAACCACCATTGCAGGTTTACCTTTTAATGCAGAACCAGCAAAATCAGGACTTGCAATACGTTGTTCATCATGATTTTCTAAGAAATGTAGCATGTTATGCTCAATATCTTTTAAATCATTTTGAATTGGTGGAATATTATCTGTCCAACCATGCCCTTGCATAACATGTTTTAAAGTATCATACAATTGAACTTTGTCATATAAATAATCCATTTTCCCCTTACGAATGTAATCTCTGTACATTGATGGATTGTAAACCTCTGCTAATAAAAACGCATCTTCATTTACCGTTTTGATAGATGAATTCATATAGCTCCAGAACTCAACAGGAACCATTTCGGCCATATCATATCTAAATCCATCAACTCCCAATTTAGTCCAATACAGTGCTATATCTCTAAACTTAACCCAAGAACTTGGCACATCTTTTCCTTGCCAAAATTCAAAATGAGCTTTATAATCTTTAGTTGCATAGTCTTGTGGCAATTCATCAAAATCTTTTTGGCCATCTGGAGACACACCATAATTTATTTTTACGGTTTCGTACCAATCATTCATATGTGGCTGGGACAATCTCGACCCGTTACCCGTCCATTTTGCCGGATTTTCTTCAAATTTACTATCAATATCCGTTCTTTTCTCTCCACCCAAAACTTGGTAGCCATTTAACCATTCTGGCACCACGAAAGGCTCCCCCGGATTGTAATAAAAGTTATTGTCTTTAGCATAAACCACCGTCTTATCATCTGAAGCTCCAAAATCCTCGGTTCCTTCTGGGTTTGTCAAACTCTTATAATTTCTTGCTACGTGATTAGGAACAATATCAATAATCACTTTTAAACCAGCTTTATGACTGCGTTCAATTAGCGCCAAAAATTCTTCTAATCGTTTTGCTGGATCCACTGCCAAATCTGGATTAACATTGTAATAATCCTTTACGGCATAAGGAGAACCGGCTCTACCTTTAACAACATCTGGATCGTCATTAGAAATTCCAAAATCGGTGTAATCTCTAATCACATCATGGTGAGGCACACCTGTGTACCAAATATGCGTAACACCTAAATCCTTGATTTCAGTTAAAGCCTTATCTGTAAAATCTTCAAACTTACCAACGCCATTTTCTTCTATGGTACCCCAAGGTTTATTTGTCGTGTTTGTATTCCCAAATAATCGTGTAAACACTTGATAAACCACTTGTTTTTTTTGTGTTACAACAGCCATATCTTTTTTCTTTTCAATTTGCTTCACCTCTTTTTGACAGCTTGTAAAAAAAACTGCAATGCAGGTAAAAAATAATATTTCTTTAAGCTTCATTAGTTTTTAATTTTAAGTGTTAATTCTTGATTAGGCTTCCATGTCAATCCTATTTTTAAAGTTTGACTTTGCTTATCAAAATCTATATTTACTTTTTCGCCATTAACTTTTACATATTTTGGCATGCGTTCTACATTATGAATAACCATATTAATTTCGGCAGTTTTAGAAGTGTATTTACTTCCAACTTCCTGAGAGAATTCAAAATTTAAAGTTGATCCTTTCACCATGCTTTTGTAGGTGTTGATTTGATACATCCCTTTCTCAAATGCTTCTGCTGTTTGACCGTCATCACTATAAAAGCTACGTTCACTTGATTTTACAGATTGATCATGGTAATAATGTAAATCAATTGTATTTGGATTGTACTCTTTGGTTGATTGCATTGGTTTTGCCATAGGAATAAAAGCGCCCCCTCTCACATAAGTAGGTATGTAAGATTCATGAGTTTTTATTGCTTTGGTTAACCCGCCACCAATTTTCTCTCCGGTATAAAAATCAAACCATACTGCACCGATTGGAAAATGAACCTCCACCGATTTTTCTTTGGAATGGATTATTGGAGTAACCAAAAAGTCTTTCCCCCAAAAATAAGTTCCTGCTAAGGTTTGGTAATATTTGTTGTCTGGATAATCAAAAAACAATGGGCGCATTAATGGCACACCAGTTTGATTGTTCTCGAAAACTAAATTGTAGTTATATGGCAGCAATTTATATCTTAACTCTATAGATTGTTTTGCCAATGCCTTTGCAGCGTCCGATCTAAACACGGGTTCTGATGGCACATCTTCTTGAGCATGTGGTCTATAAATTGGTTGAAACACTCCATATTGAAGCCATCTGGTATAGAGCTCATCATCTAAATTCGCGCCTGCAAAACCACCCAAATCTGAATGCATATACGCCATACCTTGCATCCCCATTTGAAGCGCTATTTCGGTTTGACCGTACAATCCTCCCCAAGTTCTATTTACATCGCCAGACCAAGGCACCATCCCATAACGTTGAGAACCTGTAGAGCCCGCTCTCATTAATAAGAATAAGCGCTTGTTTGGGTATTCTTTTCTAACCCCTTCGTAAATTAATTTTGCCCAATTATGACCATAAATATTATGCACTTCATCAGCAGTTCCTGTAGCATGTAACAAGCCTGACGGATGAACTTCTGGCTCACCTAAATCGCCCCAAATTCCATGAATACCAAGCTCCATGATATCTTTATATTTTTCCCAAAACCAAGTTTCCCCTTCTGGGCTAAAAATATCTACCAAGCCTGTATTACCAAAATAAAAATCGTAAGTATAAGGATTACCAACAGAGTCTAAAGCCAATGCTTTTGCTTTTACCGCTTCATCCCAACGTTTTGAAGTTGTCAAAATAAAGGGCTGAGTAATTGGCACCGTATGAACGCCTAATTTTTCAAAGTCTTTAACCATTCCTTCGAAATCTGGAAATGAATCTCTTAGCACTTCTAAATTACCCATGTGACCTTGCACATCCTTTCCGTACCATTGTAAGTCCAAAATAATTCCGTCTACAGGAATTTCATCCTTTTGAAATTTTTCGATCGTTGCTCTGGCTTCTGCTTCGGAATGATACCCAAATCGACTTGAGAAATTACCCATTGACCACATTGGTAACATCGGCTGTTTTCCTGTTAAATCGGTATAGCTATCTAACAAATTATACCAAGAATCTGAAGCAATAACTTGGTAAGTCATACGACCCGAAATAGTTTCGTATGCCAAAGTATTATTATTGTTACTATCAAGATCTAAATAACCAATTGGAGCATTATCAAAATGAACTGCATAAATTTTTGAAGACAATACCATTGGCATTGTAAAGTTCATTAATTCAGATTTGGTTTCATAACCATAATGCGCTCTATTATAGAGTTGCAATTTATGACCTCGTCTATTCATACCTAACACACGTTCTCCTGCGCCATAAATCACTTCGGAATCTGTTAGGTTAAACTGGATTTGTTTTCCAGTTTCTATGTTTTGATATCCTAATTTTTCAGAAACCAATGGTTTCCCTTTATAGGTATATTTAATTTGAAACGGTGCTTTAATAATTTCAACGGCAATACCCGATGTACTGTATTTAATTGAAGTTTCTGTTTGGTCCAGATTAGCTTGGGTATTTTGAGGCTCCATAATTACAGCATGAGAATCTTTATTAAAGATTTCACCCTCTGGCACGAAAGAGGTCTCTAATATTTCATTACTATATGGCTTAAACATATAATAACCATCAGAAACAGATACCTTGATACCATAATTCTCCATGGACACAGATACAAATTGACGCTCTACGTTCTGTGCATAAATTTGAAATTGTACAAACATGAATATCCCAGCTAATAGTAATCGTTTCATAATTATTTTTTTAATAAAAATGTTAATGGTGTCTCTAATCTTTCTTGCCAATCATTTTCTGTATGAGCTGCACCTTCAAATCTTAGATTAGTAGTATAGCCATGCTTTTTTAAGATCGCATTCACCATAGTTTGATAAGGCAAATAAATTTCATCAAGAGTCGTTGTGCCGTAATCAAAATACATTCTATGAGTTTTTGAATCTGGAAGATGTTCATCCATATATTCTAAAAATGTATCTGGAACGGGATTGTTTTCATTGGCATAAGTACCTGTCCAATGTGTAGACATACATGCAGCCGCTCCAAAGACTTCAGGATATTCACTAATGGCGTACATTGAGATTAAACCTCCTCTACTTGACCCCATTACAAAAGTGTTGTCTCTATCTTTTAGGGTAGAATATTTTGCGTCGATATATGGCTTTAGATCTGAAGTAATAAATTTTAAATAACCATCGGAGTTTGAGGCTATAATTTCATCATCCACTTTTTTAATGCTTTCTGCAACATACTTTACGCCTTCATCAGACAATTTATCATATGCTTTTTTTGGCCAATAGTCCGATCTTCTGTCTTCGGCTATATTCCAGATACCAACAATAATAAAGGGTTTTACAACATCATTATTTACGAGTTGGGAAGCAACTCTGTCCACATCCCATTCTTGACCATTCCATGTGGTATTTGCATCAAACAACATTTGCCCGTCATGCATATACAATACGGCATAATCTTTATCTTTTGAATAATTTTCAGGAAGCCAAACATCAACATTTCTTGGTTTGACATGTTTTGTTGGAAAGTTTGAAACGCGTTCTAATTTACCTTCAAACAATTGAACATCATCAACTGTTTCTGAAGTTATACCCAAAACTGTTTCATTAGAAGAATTGCAAGCTGAAAAGCTTAACACTCCTATACAAACGCAAATTACAATACCGAAACTTTTATACCCCATACTTAATAGCCCAGCAAATTATCTGGTTTCCAATTACAAATTTAATATAGCTTTCAATCCCGATTAATAAGAAGAAAGTGAAACCGCTTTTTCGTTCTTTTAACCGACCATAACCTAGCTTAAAATTAAGCTAATACATTTCAATTATCATAGAAGATTTCGCTTCTACTTCAATAGATTTATTTAAAATCATAGACTTACCAGAAATAATTTCCTTTCCTTTAGAATGGTGATTGATCATCTCAGAGAATCGGTCTAATTTTAAACTTTTAGATGTTGCATTATTATTGATAATAACCATAACTTTTTTATCATCTAAATATCTGAAATACACATAAACATTATCTATAGGAACAAACTGTTTTGTTTTGCCATTATGAATAACTTCTGAAGATTTCCTCCAATTAAATAAAGTTTTAGTAAAATTAAAATACTGATTTTGGAATTCTGTTCTTCCTTCATTTGTAAAGGCCGATTGCTCATCAGTTTCCCATCCTCCAGGAAAATCTCTTCTTATATCTCCGTCACCTAAGGTGTTTTTATCGCCTCGCATTCCAATCTCATCACCATAATAAAACTGAGGAATTCCTCTCACCGTGGCGACCATCGTCATAATTAGTTTATAGGTGGCTAAATCTCCAGAATAAATTTCGTTAATTCTGTTTGTATCATGATTTGCCGCAAACACCAAAATATTATTAATATCGGCATACAAAAAGTCGTTGGCAAAATTATTGTAGGCTTCAATCATACCGTTATCCCATAAATTTTCATGATCATGAAACATATTGGTAATAGCATCATGCAATGTAAAATCCATTACAGAAGGCAAATGAGAATTATAGCTTTGGATAGCGCCTATAGGCGAATCTTTTTGCCAATATGAAATTTGAGATTGGTCATGCATCCATACCTCACCAACAATATTAAAGTTTGGATATTCATCCATAATGGACTTTGTCCATTTAGAAATACCTTCTTTATCACAATAGGAATAGGTATCAACTCTTAACCCATCTAAACCGGCATATTCAATCCACCAAATAGCGTTCTGAATGATATAATTTAAATACAAGGGATTGCGTTGATTCATGTCGGGCATGGTTGTATCAAACCAGCCATTCATGCAAGCTTCATAATCTAATGCGCTTGTATTAGAATCAAATTGCGTTGTCATCCTATAGCTGCTACGTTGAAATCCATTTTCAGAGTCAGACCAATAATTGATAAAATCTTTGGTAGGTAAATCTTGAATCATCCAATGTTCACCGCCCCAATGGTTAGTCACATAATCCATAACCAATTTCATATCTCTTTTGTGCAATTCCTGTGACAAACGCTTATAATCTTCATTAGTCCCATAACGTGAATCAATCTTATAACAATCACTGATGGCATAAGTGTGATAAGAATATGTAGGTTGATTATCTTCTAATAACGGTGTACTCCACAAAGCAGTAGCGCCCAATTCTTGAATATAATCTAAATGCTCTATGACACCTTCTATATCGCCGCCATGTCTTCCGTTTCTATCAGATCTATTTGGCTTTTCAAAAGTATCTTCAGTCCCATCATTTTGAGTATTTCCATTGGCAAATCTATCAGGCATAATGAGGTAAATCATATCACTAGAATCAAACCCTTTTCGATAAGCTGATCGGTCATCTCTAACCTTCAACTCATACAAATAAGTGATAGTTTTTCTCTTTTTTGCCGAAAAAACCAATTTAAAAGAACCTGCAGAATACCCTTTGGTTTCAACTGTTATAAATTGATAATTGGGGTTTTCTGTTTTAGTGACATCAATAATATCAACTCCATCAGATTGTACCTCATACTTAGCTATGTCTTCTCCATAAACCGTAAGTTGGATTGTACTTAATTTCATGTCAGACCACCAAAATGGAGGTTCTACTTTAAGTTCTGAATTTTGAGCTTTTGCAAAGCTAAAAGCCAATATCATAGAAAATATAAATACAATCCTTTTCATACTATATAGTTACAGGATTACCTAATGATACTGTATAAACCTTATCGTTAATTAACACCTCAAGAGCCGAATCACCTTCCACTTCAAATTTAGTAGCGCCATGAGATACATTTACTTTAAGAATTTGGTTTCTAAAGTTAATTTTAAACGAATATGCTTCCCATTGCTCAGGAATATTAGGTGCAAATGAAGGCATATCATTTACTATTCGCATTCCACCAAAACCTTCAACAATACTCATCCAAGTTCCTGCCATAGATGTAATATGCAATCCTTCTTCTACCTCTTTATTGTAGTCATCTAAATCTAATCTGGAAGTTCTTAAATAAAAGGTATAAGCTTGATCCATCTGACCTAATTTAGCTGCTTGAATACTATGAACACAAGGCGACAGTGAACTTTCATGAACTGTAAATGGCTCATAAAAATCAAAGTGACGTTTTAATTCTTCTGTTGTGAAGTGATCTTCAAAGAAATAAAAACCTTGTAGTGTATCTGCCTGTTTAATGTAAGGCGAACGTAAGATTCGATCCCAAGACCATTTTTGGTTTATTGGACGTTGCGAATTATCTAAATTGGCTACTGAAATTAATTCTTTATCTAAGAACCCATCTTGTTGTAAATAAATTTGGTGCTCTTCAGAATATGGATAATACATATTATCAGCAACAGCTTTCCATTGTTTCAATTCCTCATCGTATAATTTCACTTTGTCCATTACACGGTTATAATCTTCTGAGTACTCTGCTTTTACTTTATCAATTGCTTCCATAGCATATGAAATACACCATTGCGCTAAGTAATTAGTATACCAGTTATTATTAACATTGTTTTCATACTCGTTAGGACCAGTAACCCCTAATATCACATACTTCTTTCTATATGTTGAATACGTGGCACGTTGTTGCCAAAAACGAGCAATTCCGATTAATACTTCAAGTCCCATTTTTGGGATGTAGCTGTAATCCCCGGTATATCTATAGTAGTTAAAAATAGCAAATGCAATTGCGCCATTTCTATGTATTTCTTCAAATGTAATTTCCCATTCATTATGACATTCTTCACCATTCATGGTTACCATAGGATATAATGCAGCGCCGTTAGTAAAGCCTAATTTCTCTGCGTTTTCTATAGCTTTTTCAAGATGATTATATCTATATATTAATAGGTTTTTAGCAACATGTTGATCTTTTGTTGCCATGTAAAAAGGAATACAATACGCTTCGGTATCCCAATACGTACTTCCTCCATATTTTTCTCCTGTAAATCCTTTTGGACCAATATTTAAACCATCATCCTCACCTAAGTAAGTTTGATTTAATTGAAAAATATTGAATCGGATTCCTTGTTGAGCTTTCACATCACCTTCAATAGTGATATCGGCCATATCCCAAATTTTTGCCCAAGCTTGACTTTGCATTTCTAAAAGTGAATCAAAACCAAAATCGGTTGCTTTATTCAATGCTGTCTTAGCAGCATTAACCAATTGATACTTGTCATGATTCCTGTCTACAGTATACCCACCAAATTTATGGATAGCATACGATTGACCTTGTTTTATATCTTGCTCGTAAAGAAAGGACACAAAATTAGATTCTTCCTTTACTTGTGGGTCTTGAGATACGTGTTGACCATCAACCAGTAAATGAGATTCCATGAACGTACAGGTGTGAAAATCTGTTTTCATGGTTTTAGCCTGAATAAATGCTTGACCATTTTCGTAAGACACGTTTAAGGTATCCCAAAACTTATCATCCCAATTGGTGTCTTGATTTGTGATTCCGCTAAACAAATAAGGTTCAAAACTAATTTTAGCATCTCCATTTAAAGGCGTCACTTCAAAATTAATTGCCCCCACTTCATCAATATCTAAACTTAAAAAACGTTTAGCTTGAACGGTTATTTCTATTCCGTTTTGAAGCGTAGCATAGAAGGTTCGTGCTAACCAACCCTCTTTCATATTCAATTCTCTTTTAAAGTTACTGACTTCGGTACATTTAAATAAATCTAACTCTTCGCCATTAACTTTAACATTAATTCCAATCCAGTTTGGTGCATTAAGCACTTTGGCAAAATACTCTGGATAACCATTTTTCCACCAGCCTACTCTCGTTTTATCGGGATAGTAAACACCTCCAATATAACTTCCTTGAAATGTAGGACCGGAATACTTTTCTTCAAAATTGGCACGTTGTCCCATGGCTCCATTACCAATACTTAATAAACTCTCTGAAGATTTAACGCGTTCTACATCAAATCCTTCTTCAATGATTGACCAGTTATCTGGTTTTATATAATCTTGATTCATCTTCTTTTGCAATAAATGATGCTCTTAAACAAGAGGATCTTCAATTAGTTATTTTCTAAGATTTTCTAAAAATTGTTCGTTTAATTCTGTGAAGTCTTTTACAACGACATCAGCTTCTGATAAGACATCTGGGCTCCCAACACCAACAGAAATCATACCTCCAGTATTTGCGGCTTGCACTCCAGCGACAGAGTCTTCAAAAACCACACAATCATCTGGTTTAACACCTAATCCCTGAGCCGCCTTTAAAAACACCTCTGGATCTGGCTTGGCAGTTGTAACACTGTTACCGTCTACTAAAACATCAAACATGTGTAATAGATTTACCCGTTCTAAAATGATTTTGGCGTTTTTACTTGCAGAACCTAAAGCTATTGGGTGTCCTTTTGATTTTAGTAGTTGTAATATTTCTGTAACATTTGGTAGTATTTCAGATTCATCCATTTCTGCAATAAACTCTAAATACTCTTCGTTTTTAGACGCCATTAAGCTCACAAACTCGTCATCAGACACAGTGGTATTACCCCAAGCTAAAATTTTCTCTAAAGACTTAACTCGACTAACACCTTTTAGCTGTTCATTTTGAGCTTCATCAAAACTAACACCTACTTTTTTTGCTAAAGATTGCCAAGCTTTAAAATGATACTTTGCCGTATCGACAATAACACCATCAAGGTCAAAAATATATCCTCTCATCATCTAATAATTAATTCGTTACATTATCATCTACATCATTAACCTTAGCAACTAAAAAGCCAGCTATAATTAACGAAACACCACTCATAACTAGTGCGTAAATTGGATTTCCTCCGTAAACATATTTTACTAAAGGCCCACCTATTAGAGCATTCAAGATTTGAGGTAAAACAATAAAAAAGTTAAAAATTCCCATGTACACTCCCATTTTTCGAGCAGGTATAGAACCCGCTAAAATGGCATAAGGCATAGCCAAAATACTCGCCCAAGCAATACCAATACCAACCATAGAAAGGATTAACCAATCTTCATTAGGCATTATATACATTGACAATAAACCAAGTCCACCAATAAATAATGAATAGGCATGTGTCTTTTTACGACCAAGTTTTTTAGCAATAGCAGGAAGGAAAAATGCATACACAGCTGATATAGCGTTGTAAACACCAAATAAAATACCAACCCAGTCACCTGCATTTTGATATTCTAATCCGTGATCTTCTAAACCTAAACCATAAATATGATGTGCTACAGCTGGTGTGGTAAATACCCACATACCAAATAAACCAAACCAAGAGAAAAACTGAACCGAACTTAGTTGTTTCATGGTTAAAGGCATTTTTGCAAAGTCTTTAAAAATGTTTAACAAACTAGATTCTTCTTCAGGCTCAATTTCGTCTTCATCCTTGGCAAACAAAGCCACTTCTTCTGGTGAATACTCTTTGGTAGTGAATACAGTTATTAATACACTTACCACTAAAACTATGGCACCAATAAAAAACGACAATTGTAAATTAAGAGGAACAACACCTTCTTCTGCAAGGTTTGTAACACCAAACCAATTGGTTAAAGCATAAGGTAACCAAGAACCAATTACGGCTCCTATACCTATTAAAATTGTTTGAACACTAAAACCTAAGGTTCTTTGATCTGAAGGCAACACATCTGCAACAAGAGCTCTGAAAGGCTCCATTGCAATGTTAAATGAGGCATCCATAATCATTAACATCCCTGCCCCAACCCATAAGGCTGGCATAAATGCCGTAAACATATCGGCATTTGGCATTAAAATTAATCCTAAGGAGGCCAAAACAGCACCCGTTAAAAAATAAGGACGTCTTCTTCCTAAACGTGTCCATGTTCTATCACTATAATATCCTATAATGGGTTGAACAATTAAACCAGTTAGGGGTGCAACAATCCAGAACCAAGAAAGCTCATGAACATCTGCTCCAAAAATTTGTAGAATTCTACTTGCGTTAGCATTTTGCAACGCGAAACCCATTTGGATTCCTAAGAATCCAAAACTCATGTTCCAGATATCCCAAAAACTTAAACGGCGCTTTTCCATTAGAGTAAAAAATTTAAATTAATACTAATGATAAGCGTATAATTGACTTATCAAAACTTAAAAAGTAGAAGTGAAAATATAAGTTCTGATTGGGTCAAAGATAATTAAAGAATATAATTATACAATGGGAAAATTATGATTTTGTTGATTCACGCTCAATGAGTTCCGTCGAAATCGTTGTAGTTTGATAACTTTCATCCACCTCGTCATCAATTTCTATTTCCAATTTATCAATTAAAAGGTTTGCAGCAGTCTGACCTATTAAATCGGCATGTTGACTTACAGCTGTTAAACTCGGGTTGGCATGTTTTGAAAGCACGCCATCTGTAAATCCAATCACTTGAAGTTGCTCCGGTATGGTAATTCCCATATTACGAGCTACTTTCATAGCTGTCAAGGCATATAGCTCATTAACAGCAAAGACGCCATCAATTTGAGGATTTTCCTTGAACATCTCTCCTATTATAGTCTCAAGCACTTCAAGATTATCATCTGACACCTGTCTGTCATCTACTTTTAAGATTAAACTAGGTTTAGCCTGAATGCCATTATCCTCTAAAGCCTGGATATAGCCTTGAGTTCTTAATTTACCAACACTTACATAATCCTTAGTTGTAATTATGGCTATGTTTTTACATCCTTTATTTATAAGGTGACTTACCGCATTAATTGAGCCTGAATAATCATCAACTACTACCTTATCACAATCTATATCGTTAACCACTCGATCAAACATTACAATAGGCATCCCTTGATTTATAGTTTCAGTAAAATGATGGTAATCCTGGTTTTGCAAAGTTTCTTTTGAAATAGAAAGAATAAACCCATCTATACTACCATTGGCCAACATTTCCATATTTAAAACTTCCTTGTCAAAAGATTCATTTGATAGCCCTACGATAACATTATATCCTCTTTTATTAGCTACAACTTCAATTCCTTTGATAACTTTTGAGAAAAAATGATGAACAATCTCCGGAATTATGACACCTAAAGTTCTGGTTTTCCGATTTTTAAGACTCAAAGCAATATTATTTGGCCTATAATTATAAAGTTTTGCAAAAGCCTGAACTTTAAGTTTTGTATCCTCGCTAATTTCGGCGCTATTTCTCAAAGCCTTTGACACCGTTGAGATTGACACATCTAACTCTTTAGCAATTTGCTTAAGCGTGACCTTTCGTTTCATATTAAGTAGAATTATGAGTGCGTTAAATTATATTCAAAATTATGAAAATTGATTGATTATTGTTAATTTGATAAAATATTTAAGTAAAATTTAAAAGTTTTCAACACGAAAACGTTTTCGTTGCGAATTACGCAATCTTCCCAAGTCTCTTAACATAAATTTTACTTAATTTTAACCTGAGAAGAAGTGAAAATATATATTCAACTAAATGCAAATAACTTTAAAAATATCGTATGAGAACATTTTTAAGTAGCTTACTATTACTACTATTAGTACCATTGTCTGGTTTTTCACAGTCTACAGTAAAGGGTACAGTAACAGAGGAGGCTAACGCACTACCAATTCCTGGTGTTAACATTGTCATAAAAGGCACAACCTCAGGAACTTCAACCGATTTTGATGGAAACTACATACTCGAGGTAAGCCCTGGGGATGTAATTGTTTTTTCTTATGTTGGTTTTAAAACTGTTGAAATAACTTATGAAGGTCAAAATCCTTTGAATGTAGGGATGGCCGAAGACGCTGCTCTTTTAGATGAAATTGTATTAATTGGTTATGGTAGCACCAAAAAAGAAGATGCTACTGGTGCCGTAGAACAAGTTTCGGAAGAAGAATTTAACAAAGGGGCCATTGTTTCACCTGAACAATTATTATCTGGTAAATCTGCCGGTGTAAGAATTACATCTGCTGGTGGTGCTCCTGGTGAAGGTTCAGAAATTAGAATTCGTGGAGGTTCCTCACTTTCAGGTAACAACTCACCTTTAATTGTAGTTGATGGTCTTCCTTTAGACCAAAGAGGTGTTCAAGGTGTAAGAAACCAACTGAATGCTATTAACCCGAATGAAATTGAAGATTTTGTTGTACTTAAAGATGCCTCTGCAACGGCAATTTATGGTTCACGTGCCTCAAATGGTGTAATTTTGATTACAACTAAAAAGGGTAACACAAACCAACCTTTAAAATTAGAGTATGATTTAAAGGCATCAACGGCAAGTGTAATTGACAAGGTAGATGTTTTAGACGCAACACAATTTAGAGCGATTGCTGAAACTGATCCAGATTTCAATCCTGATTTCTTAGGTAATACAGTTACCGATTGGCAATCTAAAATTTACCAAACGGCAATTGGAGCAATACACAACCTTACAGCTACAAAAGGTTATGAGAACTTTAATTTCAGAATAAATTACAACCATACGTCTCAAGAAGGGGTGTTAAAAACTGATTTATATGAAAGAAATGCATTGAACTTAGGTTTAACTCAAAGATTCTTTGACGGTGACTTAAAAATAAATGTAACTTCAAAAGGAATTTTTGATGATAACGTTTACGCAAACACGGGAGCTATTGGTAGCGCAGTAGTTTTCGATCCAACACAAGGTGTTTTCGACCCGAGTAACACATTACATGGTGGTTACTTTGAATACTTAAACACAAATGGTGATAGAGCAGATCAGTTAGCGCCAAGAAACCCAGTAGCTTTATTAGAACAAAACAACAACAGAGCGCGTAACAAGCGTAACATATCTAACTTAAGCATTGATTATAAATTTTGGTTCTTAAAAGAATTAAAATTTAACATGAACATGGGTGTTGATTATTCTGAACTTTCAGGAAAACAATTTGTTCCAACAAATGCAGCATCAAATAATCAAGATATCGAGTTTAGAAATTTCTACTCTGGTTTAAATAGAAACACATTATTAGATTTCTATTTTGAATATGACCACAATTTTGAAGATGCCGATTTAAATATGGACATTGTAGCTGGACACTCTTATCAAGAGTTCTACGTGCAGTCTGACCAAAGCATAACAGAAAACAATCAGTTGGTTGTGAGACCAACTACTATTGATAGAAATGCATTAGAATCTTATTTTGGACGTGCAAGTTTTGACTGGAAAGACAGGTATTTATTATCTGTGAGTTATAGACAAGATGGATCATCAAGATTTAACGACGACAACAGATGGAGTGGATTCCCTGGTGTATCTGTAGGATGGAAAGCAATAAACGAAGATTTCTTAGCAGACTCTTTCTTCTCAAACTTTAAAGTTAGAGCAGGTTGGGGTGTAACAGGACAGCAAGAAATTGGTGCCAACTACGGTTATTTAGGAGTATATTCTCCTGGATTAAACGATGCAAGAATCCAATTTGGAAATGAATACCTAAATACATTAAGACCGGAGGAATACGATGAAGACCTTAAATGGGAGGAAACAACTCAGTACAACTTAGCTTTTGATTTTGGATTTTTGGAAGACCGTCTTACTGCAACTATTGACATGTATTTAAAAGACACAGACGACTTGTTAGCGACAGTTCCTGTAGCAACTGGTTCAAACCTTTCCGATTTATTACTTACCAACGTAGGTTCTACAAGAAGTAAAGGTATTGAAGTTGCTATTAACGGAACAGCAATACAAAAAGAAGATATTACTTGGGATTTAGGATTTAATGTTACATTCCAAGATGTTGAAATCACAAAATTATCATTAGGTGATGACCCTAACTTCTTTATCTCTCAAGGAGGTATATCAGGAGGTACAGGTAACACTATCCAATTATGGAAAGATGGTTTAGACCCGAGTACATTTTATGTTTACAGACAGGTTTATGATTCAGATGGTAAACCAATTGAAGGTGCTTATGTTGATGTAAATGGTGATAACCAAATTACAGAAGCTGACAAACAAGCATACAAGAAGGCAACTCCGGATGCTTATGTAGGTTTAACAAGTAATTTTACTTGGAAAAATCTTGATTTCAACTTTACATTTAGAGGTAGTTTTGGAAACTACGTATACAATAACGTTGCATCAAACAATGGTACGACAAGAACTATTACAGATGCTCCAAGTAACAACTACCCTAATGCGCACAGCAGTGTTTTAGACACTGGATTCCAAAACTCTCAATTCTTCTCTGACTATTATGTACAAAGAGCTGATTTTGTGAAATTGGATAACATTTCTGTTGGCTATTTAGTTCCTGGTGAGAAACTTGATTTTAGAGCTTCTTTAACAGCAACTAACATTTGGACAATTACAGAATATGATGGTTTAGATCCTGAGATTTCTAATGGTATTGATAATAATTTCTATCCAAGACCACAAACATTTGTGTTAGGATTAAACTTTTCTTTTTAATGATGACGAATTATTTTATAAAATACAAAGCTATGTATAGAACCATAAAAATGCTCTTTATTGCATTTGCATCAGTTGCATTATTGCATTCTTGTGCAGATAATTTAGACCTAAAACCTGAAGACGATAGGTTAACAGGAGATGCAGCTTTTGAAGACCCTGCAGCATATAAACAATTTTTAGCAAAGCTATATGCAGGTCTTGCATTAAGCGGACAAGATGGACCTGCAGGAGATCCTGATTTAGTTGGATTAGATGAGGGAACTCAAACTTATTTGAGATTACTGTGGATGATCCAAGAATTGCCAACAGACGAAGCCGTAATTGGATGGGATGATGGTACAATTAAGGATTTACATTATCAAACTTGGACTTCTGGTAATGAATTTATCAGAACCATGTATAGCAGATTACTTTATCAAGTAGCTCTAACAAATGAGTTTTTAAGACAAACATCTGATGGTGTTTTAGCAGATAGAGGAGTAGAGGCTGACTTAGTAGCAGAAATTCAAGGCTACCGTACTGAAGCAAGATTTTTAAGAGCTTTAGCTTACTATCATGCCTTAGACGTATTTGGCAATGTGCCTTTTGTAACAGAAAATGATCCAATTGGTTCTTTTCTACCGCAACAAATACAAAGAGTTGATTTATTTGATTATGTAGAATCTGAACTTTTAGAAATAGAAAACTTAATCGCTGGACCACGCCAAAATGAATATGGTCGTGCCGATAGAGCTGCAGTTTGGATGTTATTATCAAAATTATACCTAAACTCAGAAGTTTACACAGGTACACCAAGATATTCAGACGTTATTACCTACACAAATAACGTTATTAATGCTGGTTACTCAGTTTCTAATAACGATCCTTATTTCCATTTATTCTTGGCAGATAATGATAGCAACGGAACTGCTTCAGAATTAATTTTCCCAATTACATTTGATGGTCTTAACTCTCAAACTTGGGGAGGTATGACGTTCTTAATACATGGTGCTGTTGGAGGAACAATGAATCCTGCCGATTACGGAATCAACGGTGGCTGGGGAGGTATGCGTACCACTTCTGCCTTTGTAAGTAAATTTGATTCGACAGTTGACCTAATTGAAGCAAATAACAACTTAGGAACGCAATCTGATTGGGGATTAGTTGGTAGCGCTACCGAAAATTCTTGGGATGGTCCAGACATGGAAATGTTTGAATCAAGCCCTAACGTATTCCAGTTATATGCGGAGTTAGTAGAAGGTGAAATGAAGTTTAGATTTGATGAAGACTGGGGTGTTAACTATGGAGATGACGGGCCTGATGGTTCTTTAGACGATGGTGGTGCAAACATTTTAATTGGAGCTGATGGTACTTACTTTGTAACTTTAGACTTAAATACATTAACATACTCTATAGAATTGTTTGAAGGTGATCAACGTGCATTATTTTACACAGATGGCCAAAGCTTAGAAATTGACAACATTGCTGCTTTTAATCAAGGATATGCTATTGAGAAATTTAGAAATGTAGATGTAAACGGAAATGCAGGGTCAGATTCAACAGGAGACTTTGTAGATACAGACTTCCCTTTATTCAGATTAGCAGATGCTTATTTAATGTATGCTGAAGCCAACCTTAGAGGTGGTGGAGGAAATGCTGGAGATGCAATAACTTACATAAATATCTTAAGACAACGTGCATACGGAAATGATTTAGGAGCCATCTCTCAAAATGATTTCAATTTAGATTTCATTTTAGATGAACGTGCAAGAGAATTGTTCTGGGAATGCCATAGAAGAACTGACCTAATTAGATTTGGTCAATTCACAACTCAAGGTATTTGGCCATGGAAAGGAAATGTGCCTCAAGGTACAACAACAGCGGCATTTAGAGACTTAATGCCATTACCTGCCACCGATTTAGGTGTCAACACAAACTTAACTCAAAATGAAGGATACTAATAAATTTATAACAATGAAAAAATTATCAATTTTAGGATTATTAATAATTGCCTTAATCGGATTTAATTCTTGCAAAGGAGACGACGATGTTGTTTTTGTTGCCAATGAAGGTGATATAGCGTTCACTAATTCCTTTTTAAGTGAATACGTTTTAACTCCGGCTACGTCAGGAAACTTAGGAGAGCGTTTTACATGGGATACACCTAATATTGGTGTACCTGCAAACCAAGTTTACGAAATTCAGAGTTCTCTATTAGGAGACTTTAGTGACGTAAACGTCGTAGGGCAAACTGCTGCAAATGAGTATGCAATTACAATTGGAGATTTATTAGGATTTGCTGCTGCACAAGGTTTAGATGCAGACCCAGAAACTGAAGCTCCAAATACAGGAGCTGTACATTTTAGAGTAGTAGCTACTGTAGGATCTGAAGGAGGTTTAGAAAGTATTTCTGCTTCTCAAGCCATAAACATGCTACTACCTGAAGATACAGGAGGAGATAATTTTGTATGTGAATATGATCAATTGTGGATGGTGGGCGCTGGTCTTCCAAACGCTGGATGGTCTTGGGACTCACCAGAATCAGTTAACTGTTCTGGAACTGGAGTTTACTCTGGAAACGTATTCTTTACTTCTGAAGGAGATGCAAACTTTAGATTCTTTACAACTGCTACAGATTGGGCGTCAGGATTAAACTTCCCTTACTTTGTAGATGCAGGATATACAATAGACCCTGTATTTGAAGAATCTGCAGATGACGACTTAAACTTTAAGTTTATTGGTACTTCTGGATTGTACTACTTAACAGTTGATACAATTAGTAAAGAAATTACAGTAGGAGAGCCAATGGCAACTGGAATTTGTGATTTCGATCAATTATGGATGGTAGGAGCTGGACTTCCTAACGCTGGTTGGTCATGGGATACTCCAGAATTTGTATTATGCCAAGGAACAGGTGTATATGTGAATAGAGTAACATTTACAAACGAAGGAGATGCAAACTTTAGATTCTTTACAACTGCTACAGATTGGGCTTCTGGTTTAAATTTCCCTTATTTCGTAGACGAAGGATACACTATTGACCCAGCATTTGAGGAATCTCCAGATGACGACTTAAATTTTAAATTTATAGGGGAATCCGGGGAGTACAGATTAACTGTAGATACAGTTGGTAAAACAATTACCTTAGAATAATAAAACAATTAACACTAAAAAAAAGGCTATGTATATCATAGCCTTTTTTTAAATAGAAAAACGTAATGAAAGCGATTTTAAAATTAATTATTTGCCTCATTTCATTAAATCTATTTGCTCAGCAACAAACAGCAAATTTTTCAATAGATCCTTCTTCCTTCAATGAAGACGATGAAATAACTTTAACAGTGTCTAATGTAGATCCAGAATTATGGAATTCTGGAGAACCTGACAACATCTACCTTTGGACCTGGTATTTTGACCTTAACGGCGACCAAGCCGGAGACTCACCTACTAACGGAACTTGGGGTGATTCTAATGATGCGCAACAACTTACTAATAATGGTGATGGCACCTACAGTTTCACCTTTACGCCTACAGTATTATTTAACACTACGGGTATAGGCCAAATGGGTATGTTGGTTAAAGCAAAAGACGGAAATGGCGATAAAAAATCGCAAGATTTTATTACTCCAGTAGGAATCGTAAATGTTATTTTAACCGAACCATCTTCAAATGTTGCTATAGTAGAATCTGGTGGTGATTTGGATATAACCGCCACAATGACTTTTCAAGGCTCTACAGCTGTAGGCGCTTTTGAGGTATTTATAAATGATGAATCTGTTGCTTCAGGAAATGGTTTTCCAACCTACAGCCCTACTATTCCCAATATTACTGAAGGCGGATTAGTTCGCGTTGTCGGTACCCCTCAAAACCAATCGGAAACTGGTGAAGCTACATTTCAATTATTAATTGCACCTTCGGTTGTAAGTGAAACAATGCCTGCTAATTTAGAGGATGGAATTAATTATAATTCTTCAGATTTAACAACGGCTACATTAGTGCTATCTGCACCGGGTAAAGATTTTGTTTATGTCGCTTCAGATTTAAACAACTATACCACAGATTCAGAATACTTAATGAAAATAGATCCTGATTCTGGGAAGTTCTGGTTGGAATTAACCGGATTAACCCCTGGAGCTTCTCACACGTATCAATATTGGGTATACAGTATAAATCCTGTGCCTAATTCACCGGCAATAGTAAAAACTGCCGATCCGTTTTCGACCTTAGTATTATCTGATTCTGATGACCCTTTTATTCCAGAATCATCTTATCCCAATATTCCAGATTACCCATTAAATCAATCTTGGGAAGTCACCGTGCTACAAACTGGGCAACTTCCATACGATTGGCAAGTCACTAACTTTGATAAGCCTAAGAAAGAAGATTTAATCATATATGAAATTTTAGTCCGTGATTTTGATGCCAATAGAAACTATCAAGATATTATAGACAGAATTCAATATTTCAAAGATTTAAATATCAATGCCATTCAGTTAATGCCAGTAATGGAATATGAAGGCAATGAAAGTTGGGGTTACAACACGTCTTTTCATATGGCTCTAGACAAGTATTACGGTACAAAAGACAAGTTTAAAGAGTTAATTGATACATGTCATCAAAACGGAATTGCGGTGATATTAGATGTAGCGCTAAATCACGCCTTCGGAAGAAACCCAATGACCAGAATGTGGTTAAATGACCCTGATGGTGATGGCTGGGGAAACCCTTCAAGTGACAGTCCATATTTTAATGAAACACCTAAACACGCCTATAATGTAGGGAGCGATTTTAACCACCAACAACCTTTAACACAAGCCTACGTAGAGCGCGTGGTAAAACATTGGATTGAAGAATTTAATATTGATGGATTTAGATGGGATTTAACCAAAGGATTTACTCAAAACTGTACAGAATCTGATGGTGGATGTACCGATTCTTATCAACAAGACAGAGTTGATGTTCTTCAAGCTTATGCCGATTATTCTTGGAATTTAGACCCAACTCATTATGTAATTTTTGAACATTTAGGCTCTAATAATGAAGAACAACAATGGGCCAACTATCGCATTACAGATCCTGAACCAAAAGGAATTATGATGTGGGGTAAAATGACAAACAACTATAATCAATTAACCATGGGTTATGCCTCTGATTCTAATATTAATGGCATGGGACATGAAAGTAGAGGTTTTACAGAAAAACGATTAGTGGGTTATGCAGAAAGCCATGATGAAGAACGATTGATGTATAAAAACTTAGAATTTGGAGTTACCTCTAATGCCGCTCATAACGTTCAAGAATTAGACATTGCACTTTCAAGAATGCCTGCTTTAGGAGCAGTTACAGTAACCATCCCAGGTCCAAAAATGATTTGGCATTTTGGTGAACTTGGAATGGAAAACTCAATAAACACCTGTAATAATGGCAGTGTAGACCCTAATTGTAAATTGGATACTAAACCACAGCCACAATGGGTTAACAACTGGTCTGCAGACCCACTACGATCTGAAATATTTGAAACTTGGTCAAAACTTCATGCGTTAAAAGTGAATGAAGCCGTATTTGAAGGTGATTACACTATTGATTCTGGTGATTTACAACCTAAAATTCATATTTGGGATGACAACATTGCAAGTACCGAACTAAAAAATGTAGTGATTGTAGCTAATTTTGATGTGGTATCACAAACCGTAACACCTGACTTTCCATACACAGGAACATGGTTTAATTTAATGGATAATACTTCTTTTCAAGTAAATTCTACATCACAAACGGTAACTATAGCACCAGGTCAATTTTTTATATATGGTAACCAAGCTTCTTACCCGCTAAGCATACCAGAACAAACAATTGAGAACACAAGCATTTATCCTAATCCTACAACTACAGGATTTAGAATAAACAAAACGGTGACTAATGTTGCTATTTATGATTTAACTGGGAAATTAATAAAAACCTTTGATGGCAATTTCAATGAAGAATTTGAATTCAATATTTCTGAATTGAAGCAAGGTTTATATTTAGTAGATATAAAAACTGAAAATTCGCAACGAGTAAGTCAGAAACTTATCAAACTATAAGTTAAATAAACGCATTAAAAGCCTCCTATTGGAGGCTTTTTTTATGCCCAAAATTTATCAATTAAGAATTTTAACAACACCAATTTCAATAACTCGCTGAATAACAACTTTTTAAGCAGTAGCATTTTTCTTTCAAATAAAAAAGAAAAATTCGCACGAATTTATAAATTGCCAAATGAAAAATTTCCTTACACTTACACTTATTTTTCTTGGGCAATTTTGTTTAGCTCAGGATCAAATTCCATTCATTGATTACGATGAAATTCAAGAAAATGTCATAAACTATTCTGAAAATGATGAGTATGATAGCATAATTAAAGAACTAAATAAAGTCAACCCAAATGATTCTATTTATTGTTCCTCTTTGGTTACAAAATCATATTATTTACTTAATGACAAACAATATGACAAGGCAATTTCTGCCATTAATGAAGGACTCACCTTAGATTGCCCTGAAAACACCTTATCATTTTTCATAAACAAAAGTTTATGTTACAATTTAAAAGAGGATTACGAAACATCCATTACGATTATAGACGAAGCTATCGCAATCTATCCTCAAAATTCTAAATTGTGGTATAATAAAGCCCTTGCCCTAGAAAGTTTAAATAAACTACCAGAAGCTGTAGATGCTTACCAAAAGTCAATAACATTAAACCCTACATTTAAATCCCCTCACCTTAAATTAGGTAATTTATGCTACAAGCAAGAATTATATGCTCAGGCTTATATGTGTTATAACATGTATTTACTTTTAGATCCAGATTCTGAAACTTCATTTGGAGTTCTAAACTCTATTAACAACGTAGTAAGCTCAAATAACTCCAATGAAAAAAATCCAGAATTTACAATTTCATCGGATGATGAGTATTTTGAAGATATTGACCTTATTTTAAAAAACAGGATAGCTTTAAACGGAAAATATAAAATTCCAAACAAAATTAATATTGCACTGATAAAACAGAATCATATTCTCTTAGAACAACTTACCGATTTCACTGGAGGAAATGGCTTTTGGGATAATAACTATGTCCCTTTTTTCCAATGGATAAATGAAAATGATTTATTCAATGATTTTACATACACTTTAACGTATACTATAGAAAATGAGAAATACAAAAAAATAGTAAGATCTCATGAAAAAGAAATCATCAAATTTGTTTCAGCCTACATTGAAAATTGGCAAGAAATAGTAGGAAGTAATCCTGAGAAATCGACAAATAACGATTCTCAAATTTCCTATGTTTATAATGGAGATTATGTATCTGCTAAAGGGATTACTAAAAACGATGAACTTTTAGGGCTTTGGCATTTTTATAGTGAAGATGGTCAATTAAAAGCCAAGGGTACATTTAATAAATTAGGTAAAAAAGAAGGCGATTGGGAATGGTACTATTCCAACGGAAATATAAAGGAAAAAACCACTTTTAAAAACGACGAGATACACGGGGATTATTTATACAATCATGACTCAGGAAAACCAAGTACAATAACCACTTATGCCAATGGCAAAATAAATGGTGTATATAAGTACTATAATGAGTATGGTGCTTTAAATCACAGAAAAACATTTTTAAATGACGAATTAGAAGGTGAATATGTTTCATATTTTGACGTTGGTGAATCGATGCCTGAATTTATAACTAACTACAAAAATGGTAAGGTTCAAAAAGAAGTAATAGAGCTATATGCAAGCGGGGCAACCTATGCCAAAACACTTTTTGAAAATGATGAAAGACATGGGATTAAAACCAAGTACTTTTTTAATGGAAAAATCTCTGCCGAAATAGGGTTTGAAAACGGAGAATTAAACGGGAATTATAAAACTTACTTTTTAGATGGCCAACCTTATGAAATTGGACAATCTATTGACAATTTTTACAACGGACCATGGAAAAAACACTTTGCTGATGGTACATTACACACAGCAATGACTTATGACAAGGGTTATTTGCAAGGTGAATATCTTGAATATGATACAGACGGAAAATTATATTTTTCATACGAATACAGAAAAGGAGAAATAATTGCTTACAAATTCTTTGATAAAACTGGTCAAGTTTTAAGTTCTAATAGAAAAAAAGGTGGCGAATTTTTATACGAAGGATACACGCCTGATGGACTCCTAAAAGCAAAAGGCTTGTATGATGTAAAAGGAGGTAAAATGGGGCCTTGGAAATTTTACAATAGAAATGGCGTCTTAGATGAAGAAGGAGAATATGCAGATAATGATGCCATAGGAACTCATTTTACATACTATAATAACGGCGCTATTAAATCTGAAACAAATTTTGAAGATGGACTAAAAGAAGGTTATTATAAATCCTTTTATATCAATGGAGAAGTAGAAGAAGAAGGTTGGTATAAAAACAACTTGGCAGAAGGTGTTTGGAAAAGATATAATATAAACGGTAGCCTTTATAAAACATATTATTTTCATAAAGATGAACGACATGGAAATCAAATTCAGTATGGCGTAAATAACCAGATTACTTCAATTGAAATTTTCAAATACGCCGATTTAATTAGTGAACAAACATTTGACTCTAATAATGAGTTGCTAAACACAATATCTTATGAATCATTCTCAACACCTTATGTAATTAAAACCACTTACAATAATGGCAATAAACGTAGCAAATCTACACTACTAAATAACGTGCTTCATGGTGCCTATGAGTTCTACTATATTGATGGAAAAATTAGAACAAAAGGCAGCTATGCCAACGGCTCTAAAAATGGCAAATGGCTATGGTATTATCCTAACGGGCAAGTAGAAAGTGAATTTCTTTATGAAAATGGGAACCGAAATGGATTAAACAAAAACTTCTTTGAAAATGGTCAGGTCGAAGATGAAATGTATTATAATTATGGCACAAGAATAAATACTCACATTTCTTATCACTCTAATGGGGCCATTGACACTAAAGAAACCTATTTAAATGACCAATTACATGGACCTCGTAAATTCTTTGACATTAATAATGAATTGCAATTAATAAGATATTATTCATTTGGAAGATTAATTGGGTATTCTCACTTAGATAAGGAAGGAAAAGAACTTCCTATGATTCCTATAACTAATGAAACCATCAAATTAACGGCTTACTACCAAAACGGTCAAATATCCAGACAAATGGAATTTAAAAATGGAGATTTTGTTAATGATTATTTAGAATATTACTCAAACGGAACTCTAAATTCAAAAACAACCTATGTAGCAGGCGAGTCACATGGTCCGGCTAAGGAGTATTATGAAAATGGTCAATTAAAAATTGAAAAAACAAATTATTATGGCTATTTAGATGGGCTTTACAAAGAGTACCATGAAAATGGAAAGTTAAAAAAAGAAGGTCATTACATAGCCGGAAATAAACATGGTGAACATTTAACATACAACCAAAACGGATCACTAATTAAAAAAGAGATGTACTTAAATGATGCTATACAATCTTTAGAAACTTTTATTAAATGAGAATAAGCTATTTACTAATTGCTCTGCTTTGGAGTATTAATTGTGTTTCGCAATACTCCAATGAGTACCTCGAATATAAATCTAAATTCCCTGAAGAAAATCTTGTCAGGCTTACTAATGAAAAGCATATAATTATTGCTATAGAACATGGCGAAATAGTTGTAAGTCAGGAAACCTTAGAAACAGATCTTTATTTAAATGAAGCTGCAACTTACAATTCAAAATCTTCCTTGCAATTTTCAGCATTTTTTGAACTCATGGATGTTGAAGCTTCATCTTTCATTTTTCAAAAAGGAAAATACAAAGAACTAAAAGTTGAAGAGTTTTTAGAAAAGGATGACTTAGAATCCTCATTCCACGACGATTCGAAGTCATTAAATTTTGTTTTGCCTTCATTAGAAGAGGGGTCTAAGTCACAAATTCATTATACTGAAAATGTAAAAAACCCGAGGTTTTTATCACCTTTCTACTTGGCCGATTTTTTCCCTATTGCTAATAATACGATTACCATTGAAGTCGATAATGATATAGCCTTGACTTTTCAATCTTTTAATACAGAACAATTAGACATAAACTTTACGAAAGAGGAAAAAAAGAACAAAACAATTTACAAATGGCAACTTAATCATGTTGAATCTTTAGAATTTGAAGGCGGACTTAAAAGCTATCAATCTATAATGCCTCACATAATTCCAATAATTTCGTCTTATACCGTAAATTCTGAAAAAATCACCCTAGCTGAAACTCCAGAACATCTTTATAACTGGTACTTTTCTATGGTAAAAGAGGTTAACCAAAAGAATGCTTCTGAAGAGTTAGTTAATCAAGTAAATCAAATTACGGCAAATTGCAATTCAGATTTAGAAAAGGTTAAAGCCATATATTATTGGACTCAGAATAACATAAAATATATAGCCTTTGAATACGGCTTAGGTGGTTTTATACCTCGAGAAGCCAATGATGTATACTCAAAGAAATATGGAGATTGTAAGGATAATTCGAGTTTACTTCATGAAATGCTTAAAATAGCAGGATTAAAAGGAGAGCTTACCTGGATAGGGACACGAAAAATTCCTTATTCATACAATCAGGTACCAACACCTATCGTAGACAACCATATGATTCTATCGTATAAAGATGAAAATGACATTTATTTTTTAGATGCTACAAGCAGGTTTACACCACTCGAATATCCAACATCATTCATTCAAGGCAAGGAAGCTTTAATAGGTAATGGCGAACAGAGCTATGAGATAGTAAATGTTCCTATAATAGAGGCGTCTAAAAACTCAATAAAAGATTTTTCTACTATTAGAATAGAAGACCAAACATTAGTTGGGCATAGTAAAACAACTATTTCTGGTTATATCAAAATAGATTTTTTCAACTACTTAGAGCCAAAAGAAAAGGCTGAAGACGTCAGTAGTTTTTATAATTTAAATTTTGAAAAAGGAAACAATTCCTTTTTAATTGAAAATTTAAAAGAAACCAATAAATACAGCTATGATAAGGACTTTTTACTGGAATATGATTTCAGTATTCAAGATCATATTAAATCATTTGAAAATGAAGTCTATATAAATTTAAATCTAAATAAAGACTTATCAAGCTACATTGTTGAGAAAAACAGAATTCACCCTATTGATTTTGACTATAAAATAAAGAATGAGTATCATACCAAGTTTAATCTTCCAGAAGGCTATAGAATAAATTACTTACCAGAAAATTTTGAAGTCAATAACGAACTAATTTCAATTCAAATCACTTACAAACTCATTGACAATACCATTCATTATACCCACAGCTATTCACTTAATTTTTTAACACTAAATAAAGAACAACAAGTAGAATTAAATTCAATTATAAAAAAAACTGAAAAGGCTTACAAAGAGCTTATAATTCTATCCAAAAAATAAAATTTATTATGAAAAATTTTCAATTCATCATCTTGATTCTTTGCACCTACTTTGTTTCAGGACAAAATGCAAATTATTACTCCGATTATAATTGGACCGAAAACCCTAACTATAACGTAGACCAAAGCCAAGATGCTTCAATTATAGGTCTAAAAGATAACATTGTAACCGAATTTAGTTTCACTGAAGAAGGTGAATTAACTGAGTACTTTTTAGAGCACAAAACTCTTTGGCTTAATTCTGACGAGAAAATTGAAGACTACAATAAGATATACCTTCCATATAATTCTACTTCAAAACTATTAAAGAACAAAGCCAGAGTAATTACAAAAGAAGGAAAAATCATTGAATTAAATGATTCTAAAATTTTCACAGCAGAAGACGAAGAAACTGGGAGAAAATACAAATATTACGCCTTTGAGGGAATTGAAAAAGGCTCTATTATAGAATACTTTTATGTAGTTCAAAGAACCCCAAGTTATACCGGTTCGAGAATTACGTTTCAAGGAAGCTTTGAAAAAAACGATTTCAATTTTGAACTTTTTGCGCCTTCAAACTTAGAATTCGCCTTCAAATCGTACAACAATTTACCAAATATTGTTAGAGACACCGTAAACACAGATAAAAACCATTGGTCTATAAATGTGCCAAAACTAGAAGCTTTAGAAAAAGAATCGCAAGCAGCATATCATGCTAACAAGGCAATGCTAGTTTATAAATTAGATAGAAACACTGCAAATAATTATAGAGACATTTCATCATACAACAAAGTGTCACAAAACATCTATAACTATTACTATGAAGAACTAACAAAAAAGACCTTAAACGAATTAAAAAAACTCTCCAATACAATCCTCAACAAAAAGGAAATAAATCAAACAGAGACCATAAGAGCTATTGAATTATACCTTAAAACAAACTTCTATATTGCTGGTAGTAGCAATAGTCAATTAACAGACATTTCAGAAGTGATTAAGAACAAAGTAGCTAGTGAAGCCGGTATTTTAAAACTATACGTGGCCCTATTAAAATTGCATAATATCAAACATGAAATTGTACTAACTTCAAACCGTCAAGATTTAAAATTTGACGAAACCTTTGAAGCCCACAATTTTTTAAACGAATTTTTAATTTATTTCCCTAAGCAAAAAAGTTATTTATCTCCTACTTCTGAAGAATACAGATATGGCTTTCCCCCACCTTATCTAACCGACAACTTTGGCTTATTTATTAAGGAAATTACAGTAGGTGAATTTTCTTCTGGAGTGGGAAAAATAAAATATATTAATCCTGTACAGGCCTCTAAAACATTTGACAAACTAAATATTAAAGTAGAGTTTGACTCTAATGATATTAGTATTTCTAAAGTCCAAATAAAAAAGCAAATGGGCGGTTATTACGCTTTATACATTCAACCTTTTGCCAATTTAATGAAGGATAAAGACAAGGAAGAAATCATAGAAAGTTATGCTCATAATATTTCTGAAATGATTGAATTGGAATCAAAACTCATGAAAAATGATGATCCCACTTTATTCGGGATTGAACCCTTAATTTTAGATTTCAGTTTTAATTCAGACACATTCGTTGAAAAAGCTGGAACAAAATATTTATTCAAAGTAGGTGAATTAATTGGCAAACAAATGCAAATGTATCAAGAGAAAGAAAGAACTCTACCTCTTGAAGCTGAGTTTCAAAGAAGTTATAACCACTCTATATCAATTAAAATACCTGATGGTTATAACATTGCAAACCTTGAGGATCTTAAAATTAATAATGATTTAAACCAAGGAGACAATGCTATATTATCCTTTAAATCAGATTATAGAATTAATGGGCAAATACTTGAAATTACCATTAAAGAATTTTACAAAGAGAACATTATAGGCCTGGATAAATACGAGTCCTATAGAAAAGTGATAAATAGTGCTGCCGATTTTAATAAGGTCACTCTAATTCTAACTCCAACAGACACAAAATAATTTATGAAAAAGCCTCCTATTGGAGGCTTTTTTTATATTACCCAAATAACCAGTACTCTACAATTCAGCAACTTACATCCCGCCCCTACAAAAAGGATGGAAATTGACTACAATTTAACTGGTAGTTTATCGGATTTTTTAGTACCTTGCCAGAATTGAAGAGAACCCCTAACAATCTTCTACATCTAATTAATACCTACTATGAGCTACTTAAAGCAACGAATCAAACTTTTTGATTACCATATTACTATTGCCCTACAAAACAACTTGGTAATTGAGAACAAAAACAAATCACTTTTCCCTAAAACATTCAGATTTATAAAACCCAACCAAATACATCTCAACAAGTTAACCGTTTTCACTGAAACCTATTTTAATGGTGTAGGAATTGAAGAAAACTTAACCTTTGATTTGACAGATGATGCACAGCGAACACTTTTGTTAGACTATATTAAATCTACAGTAAAAACAATTAATAAAACGGTACTTAAAATAGAATCATTACCGGTTTAATAAAGGGAAGCAATAAACCGTGAATTTCTTTCAATAATAAAATAAAACTATTGAAAGCTTGACTATTTTAGAATTAATAAAAATCCATTGTTTAGCAATGGATTTTTCATTTACATCCTCATTTCCTTATTCAATCCATATAAGTTTAAAGAAGGCAAATCCTAATAACTAATTCGTAAAACAAAAAAGCCTCTCTAAATAGAGAAGCTTTTTTCTTATTGTGCGGGCGGAGAGACTCGAACTCTCACACCTCGCGGCACTAGATCCTAAGTCTAGCGTGTCTACCAATTCCACCACGCCCGCAATAAGGAGTGCAAATATAAAAATTACTTTTAATATACCATATTAATCAAGTAATTTTTCTTTGGTATTTCGTATTTTTGAATGAATAATAAAGAACAATATGAATTCAATTACTTCTTATGTAGAACAGCATAAAGAAAAATTTTTAGAAGAGCTTATTGCCTTACTAAAAGTACCTTCAATAAGTGCTGATTCGGCCTATAAAAATGATGTTTTATTAACTGCAGACATTGTAAGAGATCGTCTTTTAGAAGCAGGTTGCGATGCTGTAGAAATTTGCGAAACTGAAGGCTATCCTATAGTCTATGGTGAGAAAATAATAGACAAAAATTTACCAACAGTATTAGTTTACGGTCATTATGATGTGCAACCACCAGACCCAATAAACTTATGGGATTCCCCTCCTTTTGAGCCCGTAATCAAACCTACTGAGCTTCATCCTGAAGGGGCTATATTTGCCCGTGGTGCTTGTGATGACAAAGGCCAAATGTACATGCATGTTAAAGCCTTAGAATATATGACTACCCAAGGTGAGTTACCTTGTAATGTGAAATTCATGATAGAAGGTGAAGAAGAAGTTGGAAGTGTGAATCTTGGGAAGTTTGTAAAAGAAAACCATGAGAAACTTAAAAATGATGTGATCTTAATATCTGATACAGGTATGATTTCAAAAGACACACCATCAATCACTACTGGACTTAGAGGGTTAAGTTACGTTGAAGTTGAAGTAACTGGACCAAATAGAGATTTACACTCAGGATTATATGGTGGAGCAGTTGCTAACCCAATAAACATTTTGACCAAAATGATTGCGTCTCTACATGACGAAAACAATCACATTACTATTCCTGGTTTTTATGATAATGTTGAAGAGTTGAGCACTGAAGAACGTGCTGAGATGGCTAAAGCTCCTTTCTCTTTAGACGATTATAAAAAAGCTTTGGATATAAACGACGTTTATGGCGAAAAAGATTTTTCTACTAACGAAAGAAACTCAATTAGACCAACATTAGATGTTAATGGTATTTGGGGCGGCTACACAGGTGAAGGCGCTAAAACAGTAATCGCAAGTAAGGCTTACGCTAAGATCTCCATGCGATTGGTACCAAACCAAGACTGGCAGCGTATAACCGAGTTGTTTAAATCTCATTTTGAAGCCATTGCACCTTCTGCGGTAACTGTAAAAGTAACGCCTCATCATGGAGGCCAAGGCTATGTTACACCTACTAACAGCATTGGGTATCAAGCGGCTTCATTGGCGTATCAGGACACTTTTGGTAAAACTCCAATTCCACAAAGAAGCGGTGGTAGTATCCCAATTGTAGCTCTATTTGAAGAAGAACTTAAAAGTAAAACTATTTTAATGGGCTTTGGATTAGACAGTGATGCTATTCACTCTCCAAACGAACATTTTGGGGTTTGGAATTATTTAAAAGGAATAGAAACAATTCCTCTGTTTTACAAACACTTTACAGCACTAAGTAAATAATTAGTTTTTAATAAGCTTTATAGTAGAAGACTTATCAAGTGTATTTATTTTTAGAAAGTAAACACCGCTTGGTAAGTCTTTCATTTTTATTTGAACTGCATCCGATTGATCTTCTAATTGTTTTAAAAGTTTTCCTGAAACATCATAAAGATTTACTTCAAATTGATTTGTAGAAGTTAAAGACACTTCAACTTCATCAATAACCGGATTCGGGAAAACGCGCAATTCGGCTGAATCAAATTCATCCAAACCAAGCGTACTAAAAATCACGCATTCACTAAACTCTATACAATCTCCAGAAGTGACTTGCACTTTATAAACACCATCTGTTGCCGGGGTAAACACTTGATTAGTTTCTCCACTCAAAGGCAAATTGGTTTCACAATTATACCATTGATAAGTGCCTGAAGTATCGTTTGAGCTAATATCTGATGCCGATACACTTACACTGTTATCAACGTCTACCAGATTTCCTTTGGTGACCATATAAGCCATTATAAATTTTGCAAGTTCATGAAAATACGAAACATCTAAAGTCGATGTCCGGTCTAATGACGAATGGTAAAAAGGTGTTTGATCATTATTTTCCCAAGATTCTCCAACTAAAACAGCAGTATAACCTTGGTTCCAAAAACGCGAATGATCACTGGCCGTAGTTCCCGGATTTACAACTGTAGATGTTAAATCAAAAGTATAGGTAGTTAGTAAGTTTTCTAAATCTGTTGCCATATCAACCGAATTTGCAATAGGACGAACATCAATATCAAAAACATTATCCTCATCACCATCGTAACCCATCATGTCTATATTAAGCACACCCAAAATATTGTCACCATTTAAGGCAGCCTGAGTCGCATAATAATTTGCGCCCAAAAGTCCAATCTCTTCTTCATCCCAAAGTGCATAAATAATAGTATTATCTAAGCATTGTTCAGACAAAATTCTCGCAATTTCTAATACCGTGGCTACACCTGTTGCGTTGTCATCAGCGCAATAATCAGCAACAGAATCGTAGTGAGCACAAATAATATAAATATCATCAGGATTTGTCTTCCCTAACTGAGTAGCAATTACATTTCGACCAGAGGTATTAAACGCTTGGTCTTCTATTGTTAGGTTATTATAGCCTTCTAAACGTTCAATTATATAATCGGCAGCCAAATCATTATTTTGATATTCACGATTAGTAATTATTTCATCCGAGCCATTAATAGTACTTGACACTTCTCCAGTTAACTGATTTACCGTCAATAGAAGAGAATCTGAATGCACTAAATTGATAATATCTTGATTTGTTTGAGCTTTTGAAGCACTAAAAATCGTAAGAATAAAAACGAAAGAAAGTATTGATTTCATTTAGGATACATTGAATTTTACCTTTCCAAATATAAGTGAAATATTCAACTAAACCATTGCTAATTTTGAAGTTATAATTTTTTATTCTACATTTGTAGAGAACAATCTATTTTTGTAGAATATGAAATTATCGAAGGCAGAAGAACAACTTATGCAATATTTGTGGCAATTAGAAAATGCTTTTATGAAGGATTTATTGGATTCGTATCCAGAACCTAAACCCGCAAATACAACAGTTGCTACATTGATAAAACGAATGACAGATAAGGGGTATATTAATTACAAAACCTATGGAAAATCCCGAGAATATTTTCCGCTTATATCTAAAGAAAATTATTTTTCAAACCATGTAAATGGCATTATTAAAAACTTTTTCAACGATAGTGCTTCACAGTTTGCTTCTTTCTTTACCAAAGAAACCAAACTAACAAAAAGCGAACTGGAAGATTTAAAATCCTTAATAGACCAAGAAATTCAAAAAAAGTAAAGCATGATAATCTATATCATAAAATTTAGTGTGTTACTCGGTATGTTACTTTTAATATACCGCTTATTCCTTGAAAAAGAATCTATTCATCATTTTAAAAGATTCTATTTATTAGGCGCACTATTCTTCTCTGTATTTACACCGCTTATCACACTCCCAAAATATGTAATCTCTTCTGGGCAAACCATTCAATTACAAGAGATATCGGCGGCTGAAACTATGTCCAACAACAGTATATGGGATGTGTTTTTAGACAATCTTCCAATCATTTTTCTTGGAGTTTACCTATTAGGCTGTCTACTTTTTAGTATTAGATTTTTAAAAAACCTTATAACCTTAAATCGTAAAATCAATACCAATACTAAAGTCAAATCTCAGTATGCCATTAATGTGTTATTAAATGAAATAATAATTCCGCATACGTTCTTTAACTACATTTTTTACCAAAAGCATCAATATATAAACAAAACCATACCCGAAGCAGTAAAAATTCATGAACAAACCCATGCTAAACAACTTCATAGTTTAGATGTTCTTTTGATTGAAATTATTCAAATTATGCTTTGGTTCAATCCCTTGGTTTATGTTTTAAAACATCAGATAAAACTAAATCACGAATTTTTGGCAGATCAATCTGTACTGTCATCAGGAATTTCAAAATCTCATTATCAATACACTTTAATCGACTTCTCACAATCAAGCGCAACACGTCAATTAGCAAGTGCATTTAATTATTCATCAATCAAAAAACGAATTACAATCATGAAAACACAAACACCCCCTAAAACAAAGTGGCTAAAAACACTGGTCCTCATCCCGATACTCGGAGGCTTATTTTATGGCTTTGCGCCAAAAGAAATTATTCCGTTAAATTCTAATGGTGAAGAACTCGTAACTCAGAAAAAAGCAACTCAAGCAGAATTAAATGAGTACAACAAATTGGCAAAGTACTATAATGGACAAAAAGAACCTATGAAAGTTGACTTGAAAGAAATGAAACGTATTCATCACCTTTACAACCTAATGTCAGCTGATCAAAAGGCAAATGCCCAACCACTTCCTAACTTTCCGCCACCACCGCCACCAGTACCGAAAGCACCTGGTACAACTGATAAAACACCGCCACCGCCGCCACTACCAGAAAACCCAACAAAGGGACAGGTGAAGGCATACAAAGAGAGCATGAAACAAAAAACACCTAAACCGCCTAAGCCTCCAAAAGATCCAATTCAAGTGATTAAAGAAATGGAAAGCAAAGGCGCTGTATTCTATTTCAACGGCAAACAAATTACAGCTAAGGAAGCATTACAAAGAGCATCTAAAAACAAAAGCTTAAATCTATATACCAACAAATCTAAATCGAAGAAAGAATTGCAAGTTCATCTTTCTGACAAACCCATGGTAAAAGAGATTAAAGTCAAGAATAATTAAAAAATAAAGCCCCAATTAATGGGGCTTTTTTGTAACATTCAACCAATAATTGCGTTCTAATAGTCTATCAATCAAATCAAACGCGTTATGTTAAAACAATTTTTTATCATCTGCTCCGGCGCAGATACTGAGCTCTTAGACGGTTGCTCTCAAGGCGAACAAAACAAATATGCTGGTATTGGAGCCACAGTGTTTTTCACTGCGGTCATGGCTTTTATAGCAGCTTCATATGCCTTATTTACAGTATTTGACAATGTGTACACTGCCATAGGCTTCGGATTTATTTGGGGACTATTAATTTTTAATTTAGATCGTTATATAGTTTCAACCATTAAAAAGCGAAACAATGTTTTAGACGAATTGTTTCAAGCACTCCCCCGCTTAATTTTAGCTGTCATTATTGCCATTGTAATATCTAAACCCTTAGAATTAAAAATCTTTGAAAAGGAAATTAATCAAGTTCTTTTAGAAGAAAAAAATGAAATGACCTTAGAGAATAAGTCTCAGATTTCAAATAGATTTCAACCCGATATTGCACTTCTTAATTCTCGCATAGATAGCTTAACTGCACAAACTGAAGCCAAAGAAATTGAGGTAAATCAACTATATGCAACATATATTTCTGAAGCCGAAGGGACCGCTGGTACAAAGTTGCTTGGCAAAGGTCCTGTTTATAAAGAAAAAAGAGAGAAACATGATGCCGCTTTAGCTGAACTATCCACCCTGAAACAAGAAAACAAAGCAAAAACTATTGCATTAGAATCTCAAATAGCCACTCTTGAAAACGACTTAAAATCAGAATTAAACGAAACCCAACCCATAATAGATGGATTTGACGGATTAATGGCAAGAGTTAATGCCTTAGAAAAATTGCCTTGGCTACCTTCCTTCTTCATTTTTTTACTCTTCTTAGCTATAGAAACTGCTCCAATAATAGCAAAACTTTTATCCCCAAGAGGCGCTTATGATTTCAAATTAGAAGATGAAGAGTCTGCGATAAAAACATGGGTTGAACAAAAAGTGCTACAACGCAAATTACTATTTAAAACAGACAATAACCTCAACAATAAGGTTTACGACGATTTGGCCGAGGAAGAAGAGCTTTATAACTATAAACGAAAAAAATCTCGTGAGCTCATGCAATTACAAGCCGATTCATTTTTTAAACATCAAAAAAATTCACTTTAAAATTAAGTTCATACATTTAGGTTGTTAAATATCTAAAGTCATGAAACAATTTTTAGTAGCACTTACATTGTGCATTTGTTCCTTCACGTTTGCACAAGACAAATCATTTACTGTCGAAGAAGCTCAAAAAGGAATTAGAAAGGTTATGAATCTCCAGCAAGAAGCCTGGAACAAACATGACTTAGAAGGTTTTATGGCTGGCTATTGGAAATCTGAAGACTTAAAATTTTACGGTAGTAACGGGATTACTTTAGGATGGAATAACACTTTAGCAAACTACAAAAAGGGCTACCCTACTTCTGCAGAAAGTGGTACTTTAAAGTTTGTAATTAACGATATTTCAAAAATTGAAGGCACTAATTACTATGTAATGGGAGAATATCACCTGACTAGAACTATTGGAAATGCCAATGGGATATTTTTAATAATCTTTAGATATATTAATGGAGAATGGAAAATAGTTGCAGATATGTCTTGCTAATTAGGCGGCCTCTTCATTTTTAAATCGCGTATATACTTTTGGGTTTCCCATACCAATTATAGATAAACTCTTTTCTTTAGTGAGTGACTCATTATGCAATTTCACCAAAGCGTTGATCCCAGATTTATCAATATGAGTTAAGCGTTCTATATTGATCGTTACGCGATCATTTCTTTCAAAAATAAATTGAAATTCATTCCAAAAAACGTCTAAGTTATCCTTAGAAAAACTCCCCTTTAAATTGAAGTAATTGTTGGCATTAGTGATGTACAAATTCATAGCGTGATTATTTTAGCTTTCGCCCTAATTGATTGATTATTAAATAAATATAACACAAACACAACACTAACTCTCTTTATATCGATAAACACAAAAATTTATAGACAAATAGCCGTTTTATCCTCGTTACACTCCTAAATCCCATGTACTTATTACTTGTTTTTTTCGGAATCGTTAAATGAAAAATTTATAACTTGGGTCTTAAATCTTACACTTAAGAATCTGTAAATCAATGACACAAAAAATCACGACCGTTCAGGCCGAAATCATTGCAAAACAACTTTATAATATTAATGGAAAGGCAAATGCACTTGTGGGTGAAATTGATTTGAACTTTAAGATTAGTGGCAATAATCTTAAGAGTTACATTTTAAAGCTTTCTCCTGTGTCGAATAATAAAAATAACCTTGAGCTACAGAATACAATTCTAAAGCATTTAAACCAAACCGCTGCACATCTCAACACCCCAAAAGTATATTCAAGCACAACAGGCAATGACCTTGAAATTTTAAATCTTAATGAAACTCCATATTTTGTACGTTTATTAAGTTGGACTTCTGGCAGGTTATGGCATAATGTCAACCCTAAGTTAGATGACTTAAGGCTAAATCTAGGTCAATATTGCGGTCAGTTAACACAGCACCTACAAGGATTTAAGGCCGAACATAGCACATACAATTTTGATTGGGATTTAGCCCAATCCCTTTGGACTGAATCACAGTTGCCTTTGTTCAACGAAAAAGAGCAGTCCATATTAACACACTTTATTTCCAAGTTTAAAACAATGCAACCCAATTATAAAGCGTTGCGAAAGAGCATTATTCATAATGATGTGAATGATAATAACATTATTGTAACTGAAAATTTAAAATCTCCTTCCGTTATTGGAGTAATAGATTTTGGTGATGCCATTTATAGTCAATGTATAAACGATTTGGCTGTGCTTTTAGCTTATGGCATTATGGATGTACCAAACCCGATGCATGCTGCCTTACCAATAATAGAAGGCTACAATAAACACTTTAAATTATTAGAAGAAGAATTAAAAACACTTTACACTTTAGTCGGAATGAGATTGGTGATTTCTGTCACAAAATCGGCTCAAAACAAAGTAAAACATCCTGAGAACACTTATTTAAGTCTAAGCGAAAAACCCGCATGGAACCTTCTTGAAAAATGGGCTAACCTTTCTGAAGAAGAAGCGTATTACAATTTTAGATTGGCATGTAATTTCACAGCACATCCCAATGAGGTGTCTTTTAATACATGGGCTAAAACAACTACGTTTGAAATTTCAGATTTGTTTCCAGATATTAAAAGTAAAGCCATCACACCAATAGACCTGAGTATCGGTAGTCCTTGGCTTGGTCATAAAACAGAGTTTAATAATTTTGATTTTTTCCAATACCAATTAAAATTCATTCAAAAATCTCATCCAAATACCATTCTTTCTGGAGGCTATTTAGAAGCTAGAGCATTATATACCAGTAAAAATTATGAAATCACAGCAAACTCAGGTCGGGAAAATAGAAGCATACACCTGGGCATAGACTTTTGGCTTGAAGAACGCACAAAAATAACTGCTCCCTTAGAAGGAAAGGTTTTAATAGCTTCTATAGATCAAGATAATAAAGGTTATGGTGGCTTAATAATTTTAGAACATCACATCAAATCCTGGACATTCTATTCCATCTACGGTCATTTATCCCATGATAGTATTATCGCAGTTAATATTGGTCAAACAGTTGATAAAAATCAATGTATTGGATATTTAGGTAACACCGAAGAAAATGGCGAATGGGTGCCGCATTTACATTTTCAATTGAGTTTATCTTTACTAAACAATACTACTAATTTTCCGGGTGTTGCATTACCTTCAGAAAAAGCATTTTGGTCCAGTATATGTCCTGATCCTAACATCCTTTTTAAATTAAATGAACTAACACAGACTAACACCAACAACAGCAAATCTTTACTGAAAAGAAGAAAGCAACATTTGGGCCCAAACTTAAGCCTAAACTACAAATCACCATTACTCATATTAAGAGGAGACAATCAATATTTAATCAATGAAAATGGTCAAAGATATCTTGACACGGTCAATAATGTGGCTCATGTAGGGCACGAGAATTACAATGTTGTTGCAGTTGCAAAAAACCAAATTGGCACTTTAAACACAAATACAAGGTATTTACATCCCAATATTGTCAAGGCAGCAGAACGCCTAAAATCAAAATTACCTCAACCACTTGACACCATTTATTTTGTAAATTCTGGAAGCGAAGCAAATGAGTTAGCTATAAGAATGGCAAGAACTGCAACGACTCACAAAACCATTTTAGTTTCAGAAATGGGATATCATGGTAACACTTCGACATGTATCGATATCAGTTCATACAAATTTGAGGGAAAGGGCGGGTACGCCAAACCAGAATCCACAGAAATTCTTCCGCTTCCTGACACCTTTAAGGGGCGATATAATGACCCAATGTTTGAAGCTAAATATAAATCAGATATTGATGAAGCCGTCCAAAACATAACTTCACAAGGCAATAAATTAGCTGCTGTAATTTTAGAACCTATCATAAGTTGTGGAGGACAAATTGAATTACCCCAGGGGTATTTAAAATATTGCTACAACAAAGTGAGAGCTGCTGGCGGTGTTTGTATTTCTGATGAGGTACAAACAGGTTTAGGGAGAATGGGTAAAACCTTTTGGGGTTTTGAATTACATGGGGTGACCCCAGATATAGTAACCATAGGCAAACCTTTAGGAAACGGTCATCCCGTTGCCGCAGTAGCTTGTACAAGAGAAATTGCCGAAGCATTTTCTAACGGAATGGAGTACTTTAACACCTTTGGAGGTAATCCAGTTTCTTGCGCCATTGCAAACGAAGTATTAAGTGAAATTGAATCCAAAAACCTTCAGGGTAATGCTCTAAAAGTTGGTGAATATCTCAAAGCAAGTTTTTCCACAATATCAAAATCTCATCCAATTCTTGCTGACGTAAGAGGGCAGGGGTTGTTTTTAGGATTGGAATTTTGCAATACCGATTTATTACCATTACCTCAACACACTAAGTACATTGTTGAACGAATGCTTGATTATGGCATATTGATGAGTGTAGATGGTAAAGACTTAAATGTTTTAAAAATCAAACCTCCCCTTACATTTTCAATGGAAGATGCCAAAGAATTATTGTATTATTTTGAGCGTATATTAAATGAAGATTATATGAAAAACTATTAGTTATTAATTCATCAGTGTTTCAATCTCTTCAATTTCAATTGGTAATTGAGCCGTTAAATTTACTGGGCCATTTTCTGTAATTAAATAATCATTTTCTAATCGACAGCCTATTTGTTCTTCGGGAATATAAATACCAGGCTCACAGGTTAAAACCATTCCTGCTTCAACTGGTCGCGAATACAATCCAACATCATGAACATCCAAACCAATATGGTGCGCTGTACCATGCATAAAATACTTTTTATACAATGGAGCGTCAGGATTTTGATTGGCAATATCTTCTTTAGTTAAGAGTCCTAATCCAATTAATTCAGTTTCTACCAATTTTGCCATTTGCAATTCGTATTCTGGTAAAATCACTCCTACTTGCAAAAGCTCACTACAGTCCTTCAAACATTTTAAAACCGCATTGTACACTTGCTTTTGTCTATCAGAAAAATGTCCATTAACGGGGAAACATCTTGTGGTGTCACTATTATAATTAGCATAGCAAACCCCAAAATCTAAAAGCACAAAATCGCCATCATTACAAATGTCGTCATTGGTATTATAGTGTAATGCGCATGCATTTTTTCCTGAAGCGACGATGGGTTTGAAGGCATGTCTATTCCCTCCATTTCGTGTAAGTGCATAAATCAACTCAGCCTCCAATTCAAACTCTCTCATTCCCGGTTTTGCAGCCTTGAGTACTCTTAAAAACCCTTCCGAGCTAATTTCTGCTGCCCTAGACATACAGTTCACTTCTTCTTCAGATTTTATTTGCCTCAACCCTCTGGTTAATTTAGCCGCCCTATAATAGTCATGCAACGGATATTTCTCTTTGCACCATTTTATCAATCGATCTTGTCTGGTTTCTTGCCCATTGGTCACACGCTTAACATGTTCATTATGTCCCAAATAAAATCCGTCGGCTTCAAAAGCGATTAGTTGTAATATCTTTTCAAAATCTTCAATCCATTCAACTCGTTTTACTCCTGAAATAGCCTTAGCTTGATTTTTATCTAACTTATCACCTTCCCATATTTTTATATGTTCGTTCGTCTTTTTTATAAACAAAATTTCTTTATTGGTTGCGACATGAGCATCTGGGTAAAGCAATAAAATCGTTTCTTCCTGATCAATCCCTGATAGATAAAACAAATCGTTATTTTGAGCAAAGCCCATAACATCGTCTGCATTGGTATGCTTAATATCATTTGAAGCCAAAACAGCGATGGTATTAGCGTTCATTAATGTCGAAAAATTGCTTCTATTTCTAAAAAAAAGCTCTGAAGGTATTTTGCTATATCTCATTTTAAAATTTTCTATCGGGATGGAATGGTAAAATATCCAACTCGGTTTTTTGTTCTCCAATAATTTGGGCCACAATTTTACCTGTTGCCGGTCCCAAACTCCAGCCCATCATTGCATGCCCTGTTGCTATTGTTAAATTTTGACATGTATTTGATTTTCCTATATAAGGGATGCCGTCAGGGGTACAAGGACGCAATCCGCACTCTGCATTTTGAATCTCCTGACGACTTAAATTTACAGAATTGTAATAGTCCTGAGCAGCTTTGGCAATTGCACCAACTCGAACCGGATTTATTTTTTCATTTAAGCCGCCCAATTCCATGGTTCCGGCAAACCTTGTAAAGCCTTGCATAGGAGTTACAGCAACCTTCGCTTCTACTAAAATCCCAGGTAATTTAATTCCGGTAGATGACCTGGTGTTTATGCGATAACCTTTTCCTGCTTCTACAGCCAAATTCAATCCTATTTTCTTCGCTAATATAGGACTCCAACTTCCTGTAGACAACACAAACTCATCACCTTTAATTTCTCTTTTATTAGTTTGAACAGATTCAATTTTGTTTTGATTTAACCCTAAATCTTTAACGGTTTCATTTAATAAAATTGTCACGCCATTAGATTTCAAATATTCAGCCATGCCCGTCATAAAAACACCTGGCGTCATATGTGCGTCACTTTTGTAATACACGGCACCTTTCACATCAGCACTGATATTTGGCTCTAATTTCTGAGCTTCAGAAAAGGATAAATTTTCAACCTTTAAGCCTTCCTTTAAACCTCTCATGCCCACCTGCCATTCTTCTTCTCCCGCTTTTTCTGTTTTATAAAACATAAGCAAACCTTTATGGTCATAATGAAAAGGAAACTCGTTTGCCTCTTTCATTTCCTCGTACAAAGCTCTGCTCAATAAGTTTATATCTTTTATTACCGGAATAGCCCTTTCAACTTTTTTATGAGTTGAAGATTTATTGAAATTCCAAGCCCAGGATAAAAACGCTGAATTTAATCTTGGCTTCACATAAAACGGACTGGTAGAATCAAACATCCACTTAATTCCTTTTGAAATCATTCCAGGTGCTGCTAAGGGAATAAAATGACTTGGTGTGATGTACCCAGCATTAACAAATGAAGCACCTTTAGTGAAATCTGATTGTTCTAAAACAGTCACTTTATGACCTTCTTTTAAAAGGTAATATGCAGAACATAACCCGATAATTCCACCACCAATTACAACAACTTCTTTTTGCATTAGTACATTATTTTATATCACTTGAAATCCATGAGCATAAGGATCGTCTTCATCATCAATCACAATCGTATTATAACCATAAACCTTAGCCCAGCCTTTAATACTTGGAACAATAGCTGCGTGCTCCCCTAAAGTAGTTTCAGACTCAATACAACCTTCAAAAGCACTGCCAATAAAACTTTCATGAATAAATTTCTCGCCTTGTTTTAATTGCCCTTTAGCATGTAATTGCGCCATTCGAGCTGAAGTTCCGGTGCCGCAAGGCGACCTATCTATCGCTTTATCTCCATAGAAAACTGCGTTTCTACCGTGAGATTCTTTATTTATTGGTTCTCCTGTCCAAAGCATATGAGACACATCTCTAATTGTAGTGTTTTCTGGATGGATAAACAGGTTTGGATATTTCTCATTAATCCTATCTCTAACCACCTGAGAATATTGAATGATTTTTGAAGCAGTATAATTTTGAATTCCACTGAAGTTTTTCTGAGGATCGATAATAGCATAGTAGTTTCCACCATAGGCAACATCAAAACTTAGAGATCCTAACTCAGGACAATCAATAGTTAATCCCTCTGCAGCCAAATAACTTTTTACATTTATAAGTTTCACCCATTTTACTTTCCCATTGTCATGATGATACTCAATTTCAACTAAGCCAGCAGGGGCCTCCATTCTAATTCTACCAGGAATCTTAGGTGTAATAAGACCTTCTTCAATTGCAATGGTAATTGTGCCTATTGTACCATGCCCACACATGGGTAAACAACCTGAAGTTTCTATAAATAAAATTCCAATATCATTGTTTGCGTTTGATGGTGGGTATAAAATACTACCACTCATCATATCATGACCTCTTGGTTCAAACATTAGGCCTTTTCTAATCCAATCATACTCCTTTAAGAAATGCTGCCTTTTATCATTCATGGTATCTCCTTCCAAATTTGGACCTCCGCCTGCAACTACTCTTACAGGGTTACCACAAGTATGCGCATCTACACAAAAAAAAGTGTTTCTTGACATAGCTATACCGGATTTGAGTTTGAAATGCCATCTACCACTCGACTAATAGCAAGAGGGTTTTCATTTTTAAGTTCATCTGGCAAAAGACTATTTGGCCAATCTTGAAAACTAAAGGGTCTTACCCACCTTTTAATAGATTCTACTCCCACAGCCGTAAATCGGCTATCTGTAGAAGCTGGATATGGCCCACCATGAACCATAGATTGACATACTTCTACTCCAGTTGGAACCCCGTTATAAATTAAACGACCTACTCTATTTTGAAGTGCAGAAATCACTTTTCCATAATTATCAACTTCTTCCTTTTCGGCAATAATAGTTCCCGTCAACTGACCTTCCAACTTAGCTATAATTTCTTCCAACTCGGTTTTATCTTTACATCTAACAACCATAGAGTATGGTCCAAAAACTTCTTCATGCAACACCTCATTTTCTATAAACGATGAACCGCTAACTTCGGTAATTATCTGTTGCGCATAATTTGGTTGAATCTGTTCTTTATATGATCCTTTGACTTCAATTCCTTTCTGTGCTACAGCGTTTACTCTATTTGTATTAAACGCTTTTAAAATTTTTGGATGAAGCATACAACCTGGTGCTTTTTTAACTGTAGATGACGCCAAGTGCTGAACAAATCCATCAAGTGATTTATTTTCTATCGTTAAAATTAATCCTGGGTTTGTACAAAACTGCCCTGTCCCTAAAGTGATAGAACTAGCGTAGGTTTCGGCCAATTCAGTTCCTCTATGCTCGATTGCTTCGGGTAATATTACAACCGGATTTATACTTCCCATTTCAGCAAATACAGGTATTGGTTCTTTACGTTTTGCTGCTAAATCTAAAAGCGCTCTACCCCCTCTAATACTCCCCGTAAAACCAACAGCTTTAACTTTTGAGTGCTGCACCAATTCTTGCCCCACCTCAATACCACTGCTATTTAAATTTGAAAACACACCTTCTGGCATGTCACAACTTTTTGCCGCTTTTACGATTGCCGAAGCTACAAGTTCTCCAGTACCTGCGTGCATAGGATGTGATTTAACAATTACAGGGCAACCAGATGCCAATGCCGCTGCAGTATCACCCCCTGCTGTAGAATACGCTAAAGGAAAATTACTAGCGCCAAAGACAACAACTGGCCCAATTGGAATCATCATTTTTCTAATATCAGATTTTGGCATAGGAGTTCTGTTTGGCTGTGCTAAATCTATGGTAGCCTCAACCCAAGATCCATCTGCAACTAAGTTTGCAAAAGCTCTCAATTGACCTATTGTTCGTCCTCGTTCTCCTATTGCTCGCCCTTCAGGCAATCCAGTTTCTGAACAATACACATCTAATAACTTTTGATCTAAAGCTAAAATCTCATCAGCGATGGCATTTAAAAATTCAGCCTTTGCCTGTCCTGAAATCTTAGAATACTTTTCAAATGCTTTGGATGCTAAGTTCACTGCATCCGCAATTTCTTTCGATGTTGCTTCGTAAAATAAAGTTTCGTTATTTTTATTCTCCAATGGATTGAAGGTATTATACGTCACAGTTCCTTTATTCGATTTTGAATATCCTATATAATTTTTTCCGGTCATAATTATTTTTTAATTCGATTTAAATGCGCCTCAACATCAACAGGCTTAAAAACCGTTTTTGTTGACGCCGGATACTTATCCAATAAATAAGCAGGTCTTATTGGTCTAATTTGAAAAGAACCGCCACAATTTGGGCATACATTTTTTAAAATATCTTCTGCACAAGACACACAATAGGTACATTCAAAACTACATATCATGGCCTCTGTACTATCTACAGGCAATGACTTATTACAATGTTCACAAGATGGTCTTATTTCCAGCATATGCTAAGTATTGGGTTTTAAAATGTGGTTGGTAAGGTTGGTCTTTTTGAAAGGCCTTCTTGGATAATTTGAGTTACTTTATTACGTTCATTACCAAACAATGGTAACCTTGGTGCTCTCACATTTTCAGTCCCAATTCCCGTATATACCTCAGCCAATTTAATGTTCTGTACCAATTTAGCATTTATATCTAACTCTAACAATGGTAAAAACCATCTATATATTTCAATTGCTTCTTGAATTCGCCCTGCTTTTTGCAATTCATAAATAGCTACAGTTTCTCTTGGAAAAGCACATACCAACCCCGCAATCCAACCATCAGCCCCCATCAATAAACTTTCTAAAGCCAAGGTATCAACACCTGTCATAATTTTTAATCGATCTCCAAACTCGTTTTTTATTCTTGTGACATTAGAAATATCGCGAGTAGATTCCTTAACCGCTTGAATGTTTTCACAATCCATTAACTGACCAAACATCTCTAAAGTCACCTCAATTTTATAATCAACAGGGTTGTTGTAAATCATTATGGATAAACTCGAGTTTTTTGCTATTTCCTTAAAATAGGTAACCGTTTCAACATCGCATGCATTATATCGCATTGGAGGAAGCACCATCAATCCCGAAGCACCATCCTTTTCGGCTTGTTGAGCAGCTTGAATTGCTCCTTTTGTGGATTGCTCAGCTATATTAATTAATACAGGAACTTCCCCGTTCACATAATCTACGGTGTTTCTAACCAAGGTTCTTTTTTCATCGTTTGATAAAGTACTTGCTTCACCTAGAGTTCCTCCTAATACAATACCATGAACTCCAGCATCTACTTGAGCTTGAATATTGACATTAAACATTTTAAGATCTAATTGATCATCATCAGTGAACTTTGTAGTTACCGCGGGCATAACACCTTTCCATTCTATAGCCATAATAAGTAATGATTTAATTTTTAGTAAAATTACTAGATGGCAGATAAGTAGAAAACTATCAATTTATCCATTTTAGACACTATATTATCCGTATATGAATTAATTTTGATAATATTTGCATAATTTAATACAATAAATAAAATCAAATATAATTGGAAGTTGTAACTTAGATAGAGATGAAAATTCAGCCATTTACCATACCTAAACCTCAAAATGAAGCTCTCATTTTCCAAATTGATGAAGGAACAGAATTCTATGACAAGTTCCATGAACACGAAGATTTTCAACTAAGTTTTATAAAAAAAGGAAGAGGTACGGTAATCGTTGGAAATACCATTACAGAGTTTAAGGAAGGACAATTATTCTTTCTCGGTAGTCATTTAGCACATGTCTTCAAGGCCGATTCTAATCCCAATAATACCATTACAATGTATAGCCTGTTTTTTAAAATGGATAGTTTTGGAAAAGGATTATTCGATCTAAAAGAATTTGAAGAATTCCAACCTTTTTTCAGAAGTCTTGCAAATGGCATACAGCCTATCACAAATTTAGACCGCTTTAATACGTTATTTAACCGACTGCCCAATGCCAATTCATTTAACAGATTTAAAACCTTGCTTGAAATTATTGAATTAAGCGGTAATTCCAATTGCTTGCCTCTATCTGTATTAAATAACAAGACGCAATATTCTGATAACACGGGTCACCGGATGCGTGCAATTTTTGATTATACATTTAATCATTATACCGAGAAGATCACTTTAGATGATATTGCGGAAATATCTTTTATGACCAAAAATGCATTTTGCAAATACTTTAAACAACGGACAAACAAAACTTATTCTCAATTTTTAAATGAGCTTAGAATAGAACATGCATGTAAACTTTTAAGAACAGATAAAGACACAAGTATTACTGAAATAGCGTTGATGTCTGGTTATAACAACACCTCTCATTTTAACCGGCAGTTTAAGTATATAAAACAAGTAACACCATTAGCTTTTAAAGGAGAAGTTTATTCATGAAAAAAGTGCCAAAAGAAAGAACTAACTTTCTAGTGACACTCTTATCAACTAAATAATCTAACATCTAATTCTTTACGAATCGCTCTGTGCGAACGCTATTATCAATACTAACTCTCATTAAATAAATACCTTTAGGTAGGTTTTCAATTTCAATTATATCTGAAGTTGCATTTGGTGTAAATGCAGAAACTTGTTTTCCTAACACATCATATATTGTAATATGATCTACTACTTGTGATGCGTTAAACTGTAATTCTGAACTTGATGGGTTAGGGAATAATTTGAAAGAATCTGCTTTTACTACATCATCCAAACTTAATGCTACAGCTTCTACAACAACGCTTCCAAGGGCTGCTTCATCAGTTGGGTTTGCATTTGGACCTAACACTTGAAAACCATATTGCACATGAGCATCTCCTGCCTCAACATTGGTATAAACGACTGAAAAGTCCATTCCATCAACCAACGGAACATCCTCCTGTTTTAACACACTATAATCGGCATTAAATACCTTAATAAACGCGATAACCGAATATGCTCCATCTATGGTATAAGAAGATACATTACCTGTAAATGTCAAGTCACTACCAGCCAAAGTATCATCTTCTAAATACGTATTTCCCTCAAAAGTTTTATTTCCTTCTAAGGTAACTGGGTCAGTCCAATAAGCATCGGTTGCATTATATGTATTATAATTTGGTTGCAGAGTCACAGTATTGCTTCCTGCATCAACGGTACTTTTTATATCTCCTAAAGCCCATCCACTTCCAAATTGATAGCCACCTCCATCGGCTGGCAAATCAAAAACATTGGCATATCCAATCCAAACACCACTACCATCAACGGTAACTGTATTTTGGGAAAAACCAATTGATCCTACAAAAAGGAACAAAATAATATAAGCGTAGTTTTTTTTCATAACATGTGGTTTTACTATTGTTAGTTTTACTATTGTTAGTTTTACTATTGTTAGTTTTACTATTGTTAGTTTTACAAAATTCGTGATTATTTTGTCATTTTAATAAAAATACACCCATACAAAAACCAAACAACATGATATTTTTTAATAATTATGTTAAAAAAATAAACTAATAATAAATTTAGACTTCAGCACCCAAGAATGCATTAAACCCCAATAAAAACAAACAATAACTTAAAATTGAAAACTGTTAGTGCCAATTAATGAATCGTAAAATGAAGATTTCACTCCACTTACATCACTACAACAATCAGATTCAGAAGAGTTAAAACCAAAAAAAAGAGAACTACTTATAATAGTTCTCTAAAATCTATAAATATTAAATTTTCGGTTACAGTTTTTTCACGTATTTAGTGATAATAACGATATGTTGTCCATCTACTTTTCCTTCAATAAATTCGGCATTGTCACGATCTAAAGAAATACGTCTTACAGCAGTACCTTGTTTCGCAACCATACTTGATCCTTTTACTTTTAAATCTTTGATTAAAACCACCGAATCACCGGCTTCAAGAATTACTCCGTTAGAATCTCTGTGAATAAGTTTTTCGCTTTCGTCTAAGCCTTCACCAGTTGCCTGAGCCCACTTTAATTCATCTTCTTCCAAATACATCATATCCAATAGATCTTGAGTCCAACCTTCAGATTTAAGCCTACTAAGCATGCGCCAAGCAACCGCTTTTACAGCTCTAAATTCACTCCACATGCTATCATTTAAACACCTCCAATGGTTTGCATCTGTAATTTCTGGATCTTCAATTTGCGACTTGCACGTATTGCATGTCAACACGCTACCATCTACTCCACCGGTTGACACAGGCGGCACCTCGTAAATAGACAAATTATCTTGAGAACCACACAATTCACATTTTGACCCGCTTCTTTCTTCTAATGATTTTAGAACACTCATACTGTTATATTAAGTTTATGCAAAAATACGGTATTATTTAAGCTTATCCCTCATCTTTTTGGGCATTGCTAAAACTACGCGATCATAAGAATGATCTATTAAATGACATAGAAATTTAAAAGTAATGGAAGAATCATTTAGACCTACGGTGTTCCAATGTTTTTTATTCATATGAAAACCGGGATAGATACTATCATATTCTGCTCTCAATTCTTGAGAATACTCTGGGTCGCACTTTAAATTAATAGATTTCTCTCCTTTTTCCCATTTCTCTAAGCCAACCAAAGCAAACATTTTACCTAAAACCTTAAACACCAAAGTATCTTTATCAAAAGGGAACTCTTCGGTCACTTCTGCCTTATTCAAACAATAATCTCGGACAAGTTCTATATTCATTGTTTTACGACTTTAATTTTGAATTGTGTTTAAACTTAGAAACATCCAATTCCCAACCTACCGAGCTTGCCAATTTCCCCATAATAGACAAGGTTCTAATGATCTCCTTTTCGGCAGCTGAAAACAAATCGGATTCTGGAATTTTGGATAATATATGAGCCTTAGCCTTTTCGTTAAGTTCAGTTAAATCGGCAGCTTCAAATTTATTAAACACTCCGTTTTTAACATCGTAATATTTAATATCAGTAGCTATAGAAATAACCTCTGCTTTAGGAAAAGATTTTAAAACTATTTGTTTTGAAGACGGATTAGCCAAAAATTCAACTTTCGTAAAATCAAAGCCCACGTAAGCTTTAGCATCTACCACCACAAGCGCCTTTTTCTTACTTGAAACCAGTTTTAAGAAACGCTGTTTGACATCCTCGAACTCGTAAATTTCTGCAAAATCACCCTCAACAGAAATGTATTTACTTACCGCTTTCATGTTTTCAATAAGCAAGCGACTTTGCGAGTTTTGTTGTGCCTTGAATTTAAAGTACCACAAACATCCTATGCCTACTACTCCAACTAAAGCGCCCAATAATATGCCTTCAAGTAATGTCATAAATCAATTATTCAATGCGGTATAAAACGGGTCTGCTTGGAGAAGCATCATTTTGAAACGGTGCCATTTGAATATTTAAAAAATAAGTCCCATCCTCAACTGTATTTGGTACATAAATAAACTCTGTAATAGTTGCATCTAAACGCAATTTACCTGAGGTATTCCAAAATGCATTATGCGCTAAAAGAAGGCCATCATCCTTTTCTTTATCAACACTCGGCAAATCAATCAACAAATGTTTTACATTTTTTTTCTTCAAATAAAGAGCAGCTTCTTCTAACAAAAATGGTGGATTAGTATTTGAATATTGTGCGCTTTTTTTATCGGCTATATTTGGCAAGGTTCTAATTATAATGGCTTCACGTTTTTTATTACCAATAGCAAACTGTAGTTGCTTTTTAGATATAACTAAGTCCTCTCCTAATTTTTCAGGCACAACTGTAATCACCTCGGCAAAAAAGAAATATTGTTTGAGTAATTTATTTACAGAATAAAACTTTTCAGTAATATGACCCACGCATTCGGTATGCGTCCCATGAGAGTGCGGATTAAACGTAATATTATTGAAGTTTACATCGGCTCCTTGCGCCACACTTCCAACCCAATCTTCGGTTGCTACAGGTTCTATTTTAGGCGGGCCAATATACCAAGCATTTACATTTTTTTCACTACCAATTAAAGGCATAGAAATATCTAAAGGCTTACTCAAGTCTATATTATGTTTTTTCGAATTATATTGTATTGAAGCTATCATTTATGGTGTTGAAATTATAGTTGATGTATCCATTCAAAGATAATTCATTTTGAAGACATTCAATTTCTAATACCACTAAATCATAAACAACTCTGAAGCAATGCCGTCAGCAAAAAACTTACCTTGCTCTGTAGTGAGCAAAAATTGATTATCATTTTTTGTAATGAGTTTCAGCTTACCGTTATCAATAAATGGTTGAGCACACAATTGCATATGACTTAAATAAGAGGCTCCAAATTTTTCAAGAATAACAGTAAATGACACACCCCAAATGGTTCTCAATCCCGTCATAACATATTCGTTATACTGATCTGAAACCGTTAAATCCTCAATAGTCAATGGTAATTGATTAGCATTAATGGCTTTTAAATACTTTGAATTATTAGAAATATTCCAAGAGCGTTGCTTGCCATTAAAGGAATGAGCAGATGGACCAACCCCCAAATAATCAACCCCTTTCCAATACGAAGTGTTGTGTTTTGAGAAATAGTCTGGTTTTCCAAAATTAGAAATTTCGTAATGTACAAATCCTTCAGAATTACATACATCTACCAAATGATGAAAATGCTTCGCAGCTTCAGCTTCATCTGGATTGTCGTATTCTCCTTTTTTAATTTTATGAGCCAATACCGTTTTAGGTTCTACGGTCAAAGCATAACTCGAAATATGATTTACACCAAACCTTAAAGCCGTCCTGATATTAAGATCCCATTGCTCTAAAGTCATACCAGGAACGCCATAAATTAAATCGATAGTGATGTTATCAAATAATTGCGAGGCTTCTTTTAAACACTCGATAGCCTCGGTTCCATTATGAGCACGATTCATGATTTTTAAATCGTTTTCATTAAAAGACTGCACACCTATACTTAATCTATTTATAGCAGTTTTTGAAAGCTTTTGTAAAGTTTCTGAATCTAAATCGTCTGGGTTAGCTTCTAAAGTTATTTCTGGAGAATTAGTCACTTCAAACTGATCCTTAATAGCTTTAAGAAGATCTTGAATTTCATCAATGGACAAAACACTTGGTGTTCCACCCCCGAAGTATATGGTTTCTATTTTTTGACCTTCAAGTTCATTTGCTCGCAAGCTCAATTCCTTTTTTATAGCTTCTACCATTTCAGACTTCTTTCCGAAATTGGTTGAAAAGTGGAAGTCACAATAAAAACAAGCTTGCTTACAAAACGGAATATGTAAATATATACCCGCCATTATTGCTTCACTCTTTTTTCGTTTTGTTTCACAAAACTACTCCAACCTGAATAGTTTTTACCAACCTCAACACGACCTTGATTATAAAAATGACAAACTGCTGCTGCCAAACCATCGGTGGCATCTAAATTTTTTGGAAGGGTTTTAAGACCTAAAACACTTTGAAGCATTTTTGCCACCTGCTCCTTACTAGCATTACCGTTTCCTGTAATCGCCATTTTTATTTTTTTAGGCAAATATTCTGTAATAGGCACCTCTCGCGACAATCCGGCGGCCATGGCCACTCCTTGAGCACGACCTAATTTTAGCATACTTTGAACATTTTTCCCAAAGAATGGCGCCTCAATAGCAATTTCGTCTGGATGATGTGTATCAATTAACTCTATTGTTCGCTCAAAAATGAGTTTCAATTTTAAATAATGATCGTCGTATTTTTTTAAGTTCAATTCATTCATCTGAACAAAACTCATCGTTTTCCCTACGACCTTTATCAAACCAAATCCCATAATTGTTGTCCCGGGATCAATACCTAATATAATTTTCTCTTTACTCATTTAATTACACGTTTGACATCCACTAAGAGAGAATGAAATTCCCAAAGTAATAGTTAACATATCTCCATTAAAAGATCCATTACCTGAGGTAGTGGGATCAAAATTATCGCTAAAAGCAAAAATATAAGCCGTATCTAAATAAAACGACATGCGTTCTTGTACGGCATAATGCAATTCTAATCCAACAATTGAATTAAAAAATGAAGTATCGTTATTCCCGTAAACATTTAAAGGCTTTGAGAATGAATACCCAGGACCTAAATGCGCTACCAACCCAATATGGGACGGTAAAAACCTTAAATCAGAAGTAGCATCATACACAAACTGCGCATTAATTCTTGAGTAATTAACTTCAAAATCAAGAGATTCATCGCTGCTTTTAATTTTATTATAACCGTAATCCAATTTCACACCTAATTGTTGCTTAAACATATATTGCAACCCTAAATTTACAGTTGGAAAGTTTACACCTTTAGATTCAAAACCTTCAACAAAACCTGATGAAGATGGCATATTTACACCTAAAGCCAGTTGCGCTTTTAAAATACTCGTATCACGCTGTCCAAAACTTTGTAAGGAAGTTATAAAAACGAATAGGAACAGCAGGTATGTAATTCTAATTGATTTTTTTGAAGGCATGGTATATAATTGTTAATTTGTACGTTATATTACAATTTAGTATTGCTTTTAATCCAATTTTACTTGAAACTAAAAAATGGCTTCAACCAGTTCACACAAAACTAAACATTTCTTTTTTGTGCTTGTAAAAATAGGCATTGTGCTTGGTGCTTTTTATTTTATGTACAATAGAATTGTTAACAATGAAGACTTAGATTTTAATGCGTTTTTGCAATTGCTAAAAACGAATAACGTATTCTCTACAAAGCATATTTTAATAATCATTTCATTAAGTGTTTTAAACTGGACTTTTGAAATTTTAAAATGGCAGAATTTAGTCTCTTATCTAAAGCCTATTCCTTTTAAAAAGGCCTTTGCAGAATGCTTAGGATCAATGACGGCTTCTTTACTAACTCCAAATAGAGTTGGAGAATATGGAGCTAAAGCTATAAATTATCCTTCGGAAGATAGAGGCTCAATAATTAAGCTAAATGGATTAGGTCATTTTGCCCAAATGAGTATGACTACAATTTTTGGCGTTTTAGGAACTTTAGCATTTGCCAGATTAAATCGTGTAGAGTTAAAACATGAAAATATTATAGTTTTTTCTGTTATTGCCTTGGTTATTATTGGTGGTTTGTATTTTTACTTAAAACAAAATGACATAAAAGTAAAAGGCTACTCTCTTAAAACTCTCATTCGTTTTTTTACGAGTTTACCTAAACCAATTGTTCAGAAAACCTTTTTAATGGCTTTTCTAAAATATGCCTGCTTTACATTTCAGTTTTACTATTTACTGCGGATATTTGAAACTGAAAAAGGGTATTTTGAAGCAATGGTAGCAATTTCATCAATGTATTTTTTCTCATCTATAATTCCATCAATAGTACTTTTAGAAGTAGTTGTGAAAGGTAGCTTAGCTGTTTTCTTGTTTTCAGTAATCGGTGTAGATGAATTAACTACACTATCTATTATAATGCTCATGTGGGTTTTAAATTATGTTATACCAAGCATAATAGGAAGCGTTTTTGTACTAAATTTTAAACTCCATAATAAAGAATCTCTATCATAACCGTTTTACTCTTAGCAACAACTTTAGTTTACCTTATTCTCGTTTTTAAATTGAGCATAGGCTTTGATGCTGTAAAACCAAATCAATTAAAAGGATTAACACCCACATCTACCTTTTCTATTGTCATCCCTTTTAGAAATGAAGCTCAAAATTTACCAGAACTCCTAAAAAGCATTTCTAATTGGCATTACCCAAATAAACAATTTGAAATAATACTTATAGATGATGAATCTTCTGACGGGTGGCAAAGCATCGTATCTATGTTTAGCTCAACTCACCCCGAATTAGATTTAAAAGTCATTTCAAATGAACGGAAAACTAATTCGCCTAAAAAAGACGCCATTCAAACCGCAATTTCTATCGCAAATTTTGATTGGATTTTAACCACGGATGCAGATTGTATTCTACCAGAAAACTGGTTAGAATGCTTTGATGAATGCATCCAAAAAACCGACTCAAATTTAATTGCCGGTCCCGTACAATATATGAGTAAACCAGAATTGCTAAATGTGTTTCAAGAATTAGATTTTCTCAGCTTACAAGGTGTGACTATTGGTGGGTTTGGTATTGGTCAACCCTTTTTATGTAATGGTGCTAATATGGGATATAGAAAATCTTGGTTTACAAACGTTAACGGATTTTCTGGCAATGAAAATATAGCCAGCGGAGATGATATATTCATGCTTCAAAAGGCGGTTAACACAGCGTCTGCAGTATATCTAAAATATGAACACGCCATTGTTAAAACCAATGCTCAAGCAACAGTTAGCGAATTAATCAATCAGCGTTTAAGATGGGCCTCAAAAACAAGCAAATACAACTATTGGGTTCCTAAATTTATAGGTTTAACCGTTTTCTTGATGAATGCAACGGTAGTTATGGCTTTAGTTTTGGCTCTAACCGAACAATCTTCATTCGCCTTATTTTTCCAGGTGTTTCTTTTAAAGTGGAGCATCGATTTATACCTTTTGCACAAAACGGCTATATTTTTTAAAGCCAAAGCCACATTGAAACACTATATGTGGTGTAGTTTGCTCTATCCTATTTTTGTAACTGTTGTAGCATCAATATCCCTTTTCATGACCTATAAATGGAAAGGAAGAAACTTTAAAACCTAGTTTTTTGTTGTATATTTCAACCGTCCAATGACCTAAATACCATATCCTAACAAAATGAAAAAAGAAGCTTTACTCCTATTTTTTTTACTGTGTTTCACGACTAATTTTGCTCAAAAATCTTATGAGGTTAAAAATGAAAATCTAACATTAACCGAAGAGATTAGTGGTGCTTTAGATTTACTTTGGACAACAACAAATAATGAGTATCGCTATTTTGTAAAAACTTCTGACAATAATATATCTGAATTACTGAACACAAAAACAGATAATGGATTTCAAGAAGAATTTAAAGCAACCTTAGCAACCCTTACAGAAGGTTCTGGGGTATCTGTCAACAATTTAAAATTCACGTTGTTTGCTTTAGCCGAATTTTTCAAGGAGTATAACGCCATCGTAGATGCAACCTACTCTCCCGAAAACTCAAAAAGAAAACTACATTATAATTTAGGCGTTTTTGCTGGAGCAACTAATAGCCCTTTTGTAGAAAACCCTGAAAATAGCTTTGCACCTACCTTAGGTGCCGAATTAGAGGTTAGTGAGAACTACGACACTTCAAGGCATTCTGGATTTTTACAACTGAAACAAACCTTTGAAGCTGACAAATTAGACTATCAAACCTTTGAAATTGCTTTAGCCTACCGCTTCAAATTTATAAACGGATCTAAATTTAATCTCTATGGGAATTTAAAATTAGCAACTGTTAATTTTAGTAGCTCGACTGAAGTTTATTTGAATGAGAATAGTGAGTTAATCACCAATCACAAAAGCGAATCTTCATTTGATGTGCCAATGATATTTGGTATAGGTGCCGATTTTAAAGTTGGCGAGAAAGGCTATATTACTCTAGGCTATAATGAATTGTTCGCTTTGTTTTTCGACAATCAAGGCAACTTTCCTGTAAATTTAAATTTAGGGTATAAGTTTAAGTTATAAGATTACCTGATCTCAAGATAAACTGGTAAATGAAATAAGGTTGAAACCTCTTGACTTCTTTTTATTGCTGGATATATTTCCGGCAATCCCTTAACGCTTTCAACTAACAAACTATCTATAGCATTGATTTGATCCCGAGTAGTCGGTTTACATTTTATATCAGTAATAGATAAACTACCATACTTATCAATAAGTAATTTCAAAACAATGGTATCAGATACATCTTCAGAAACAACAATATTATAATTTGAAAATCGATTACTTAAGTGGTTGCGAAGGGTAGTTTCAAAACATTGCTTTTTTACTTGCTTTACAGCCTTTTGATCGCAACTTTTAAAGAGGGGATACTCATCTACCTCATTCCAATTAAAAGTCCTTAATTCCTCCTCTAGTAAATCTTCTGAGTACACTTTCTTTTTATCAAAATAATTGCATGAGGATAAGCAAAACAAACACGCCAAAAGAAATAATACCTTCATTTAAAATCTTATAGTACGGAAATTTACAATTTTTTTAGATTTAATTCACCCTTTTATATCTTGTAAAGCTTAGTTTTATAGTACTATAAAATACAAAACCCGAAAAACTCATGCACTAGTTTTTCGGGTTTGTACTTTTAGCTATATATACAACGATATTTTAGAGGGATAAAATGTTTCGTTGACACTTCAAAGATATATGCTTTAATGATAAAATTGTTGCGGAAAAACCACAAACTTGTTGCGGAAAAACCACAAAACACAGTACTCACAAAGGCTTAACACGTTTATAAAAGTTGGGATTTAGGTGTTTATTTTTGAAATTTTATTATTTCACACCTCATTCACGAAAGCTTTTAAAAAACAAAACCGAATAGTAATCTTTTGCACAAGATTTACTATTCGGTTTGTTCTTTTTAGCTATTAATTCAACCGGTCTAAATTGGGAGATTATTATTTGGATTAATTAATTCTTATTTGACTTGTTGACACTTCAAAGATATGTGCTTTAAACCTAAAATAGCTGCGGAAAAACCACAAACTTAATGTGGAAAAACCGCAAAACACAGCATTCATAGCAGGTTTGAACGAAAATCAAAGAAGTTAAAAAGATAGTTTTTTTTCAAATAGAGAAGTGCCTAAAATAAAACTAAGCCTAATAATAATCACGTGCATGTAATTATAATTAGGCTTGTTACTTTTTAGCTATTAATTCAACGAAATCTCCTAAGGGAGGGATTAATTAATTTGTTGACATCTCAAAGATATACTTCACAATTAAGAAATGGTTACGGAAAAACCGTAAACCTGATGCGGAAAAACCGTAATACTCAACAGTATTAAGACATCCAGAGGCATACTCATACCGTAAAACCCGTAAACTTTAACACATTAATCTACAAAAACCCTTTCTGTCTCGCTTCATTAAGTAGAGATTCGTCCTTACCATCAGTGACCGAAAACAACAATTTCATATGTTTTTTGCGCTTTTCTATTGCACTCATAGATAAATCGATATATTCTTTTAAACTCCTAGTTTTTATACCTTGAGAAAGCAAATGGAGTATTTTTCTATTTATATCGTCAATATAAATATCTGATGTAATCGATTTTTTAAGATAATTATTAACCGTACTACTGTAATACGGTGGAGATTTTAATATTTGCTGAAAAGCTTCAGCCAATTCACTTGAAGTTAAATCACTTTTAATCAAAAACCCATCTGGGTTTATCGACTTTATAATATTATGAATCCTATAGGATTCATTAAACATGGTTAGGATAATGATTTTAGCATTGGGTAACTCTTCTCGAGCAATAATAGCTAAATCTTCACCAGAGGCTATACTCCCATCTTGGGAGGCTGGCAAACTAATATCAAAAAAGCAAACATCATAGGCTTCTGTTCTTCCTGCTTTTCTAATTAATTGATTTGCTGTATCGCAATTATTAGCCGTTTCTATTTGTAGGTCTTGATCGTCGTGCTTGGTTGCTAACAGCGTATTTTGATACCCTTCTATGATCATGGGGTGATCATCAACCATTAGTATTTTAATTACTTCACTCATAATATTATTTTCTATATGGAACCATTATTTTAATTTCAGTTCCTTTACCGATTTGGGAGTGTAATTGTAATTGGGCGTCAATTTGTTCTACACGAGAAGTTATGTTTTTTATACCTATTCCTTTCTTGCTTCTGGAAATTTCAAATCCAACACCGTCATCAATTACACATAGGCAAATTACATTATTTTTTAGTTCAATGCTAATTTTCACAAGGCTAGCTTCGGCATGTTTGTAAATATTTTGCATCAATTCTTGCAATATCCTAAACATGTTAATTTTAGTTTTATTTGGCACTTCATCCCAATGAATATCATCGGTATGATAAAACTCAACCTTGTAGCCATATGCTTGCGACTGCTTATCAATCATCTCAGATACGATATCCATAAAACCTGAACCTGAAACAAAATCGGTGTTTAAATCATGAGATATTTTCCTAATATCTTGCTCTATATTTTTCAGTTCATTGATATAGGTTATTCTATTTTTTACAGCTTCTTTTCCTTCTGAAAAATTCAAACTATCTAAACTTAAACGCGTCCCAAACAAACGTCCCAAAATACCATCATGAAGCTCTTCGGAAATTCTAATTTTTTCGTTCGCTCTAGCCTCATCAATCGTATCTTGTTGGGATAGCATCAGGTTATAAATTTCCTCATTATTCTCTTGCTGTGTTTGTACAAATTGCAGCTCTCTGTTTTTTGTACGCTGCATAATTATTATATATACAAATAATGAGATTACCCCAAGCACAATTAATAACAAGACGAGATATAAACGCTCTTTGGTTATTCGTTCATTCTCGGCTTCAATTTTGGTAGTTTCATATTCAATTCGCGTGAATTTATTACGAATTAATCTTTCGTTTTTCTGGAGACTATCACTCAGCTTTATGTAAGCGTTATAATGCTCCACAGCTTTATGCTCGTCATCAATTTTAGCTAATAAAAACAAAGAGTTTAACAAATCATCATTGTGATATTTTTCAGAAATATTCTTTGCCTTATAGGCGTAATGCAGTGCCGAGTCTTTTTCTTTCTTCCCGTGGTAAAACTCAGCCAAATGTTGATTGATAATAATAGAGTTGTACTCGTATTTCTTTTCCTCACAAATATGCAGAGCTTCTAAATACAATTCTGGTAATTGAGAGTAATTATTGGTGAGGTAAAGCGCATTAGCGTAGTTATCCAAAACCAAGGCGTAAAAATCAGGTCTTTTAAGTTTTAAGTTTTTATCTTCTAAAATTTCAGAATAAATATCTATTGCAACTTCATATTTCCCAGCCATTTTATAACTCAAAGCCAAGTTATTCTTAGAGTTATTAATAGTTCTTGTAGTATTACCTGTCATTTTACGCTTAACACCCAAGGCTAAATTATGGTATTTTATAGCTTCATCAAATTCTTCTAAATGACTAAACACCAAGCCTAAATTATTATAAAAAAAAGACTTGTATTTTCTGATATTATTATTTTCTACTAAACTTTCAAGTAATTTAAGCCCTTCAACAGAAGTTATTTCAGATCCTAAAAAGTCTTTCTCGTTTTTTTGGATTACCGCCAAATTCAATAAAACAATTGAAAGTTCATACTTCTTTTTCAGGGATTGATATAACTTTTCGCTTTCATAATAATTAATATAAGCCGAATCACTTACACCTGATTTTTTATAATAATCTCCTAAATTGAAGTAAATTTTAGCTAGAGACAGGGTGTCTTTCTTTCGTTTGGCCAAAGGGATGTTGTCAAAATTTATAGCTCTAAATTCTTTACCCAAAGAATCCGCATTAGATTCATAAAACTCCGATAGTTTCAATTTAACATCAATATTCAAGGAATCGGAGCCGGAGGCTGCAGCTATTTGGTTCGCTTTACTAGCAAAACCACTCTGCTGTTTTAAAGTATATGTATTGTTATTACCTAAGTAACTTAGATAGAAGGATAAGCTATCCTCTTTTTTTAATTTTTGTCCATAACCATTTTCATGAAATTGAAGACATAAACAAAAGAGAATAAGTGTAATAGACTTTGACAATGCTCAAAAATATTTATACTCAAATGTATCCATAATTTTTGACAATTTTTAATACAAAAAAAGCTCCTTAATATTTAAGAAGCTTTCATATATGTAAAAATATTAATTTTGATTATTCTGTCTCATCAACTCCTCCACCTGTAAAGCTATCAGTTGGCTGATTAAATTCAGTTTGCAGGGTGTTCGTATCTTCATCTAAATCTTGTTGAGTACAAGCAGTGAACATAGTTAATAATAAGATTGCAGATAAAGTAAGTTTTAAAGTTTTCATTATGTTAAATTTAGGGTTATACTATTTTAATAATCGTTTATAATTGGTCTATAATAACGTGTTGTCACAATCAAACCAATGATTGAGGAGGGAGGAATGGATTATTAATATAAAGCACCTAAATGCTATATGCACTTTAATTTTGAGGAGTAGCTGACACCGGATAAATGTCTATTTAGTAAAATGGATTAAAAATATTGAGCATAAAAAAACCCAATAGCGTACGAAACTTTGAGAGAATAGTTTTGAAGTCGAAATGACTCCTAAATAGTAAAATGGATAATTAATGTTGTTAACAAGAAAAATTTAGGGCTTATTAACACTGCTAAAATATGTTAAAACAGCGAATAGATACAAAAAAAACGTCAAAACGCACTATTTTATCGACAAACTACACGATTTGGTCTGAATTTATAATTTTTTAAAAAGAAAAATCGCCAAAAAAATCACTTAACAAATTGATTATTAATCTAATAAGACACCTATTCTAATCATTAAATCACCTGTATACATATAGCTTTAATAACCAAACACTTGACTCCTTTTACGCAAAACATTTTGACTTAAATTCATAAAAACAAAAAAGCTCTCGCCATTTTAATGGTGAGAGCTTTTTAAAATATCAAAAAACTACGCTTAGTCTAATTTATTCACAGTTCACCATGTGGGTGGATTTTAATTTCTTGCAATGGTATATATATTCGGTAAACATATTCTTATTAGAAGTCATTTTACAATCTTCGAAAACACGTTGAAACTTTTTAAAATTATGCTTAGTATAAAGCACTTGACTAAAGAAATGATCCTTCTCCAGCAAATCATAAGAATCTTGAATTATTTTCTCCCCCTTCTCTTTGCCAAAAAAAGAAAACGGTATTGAGGAAATCACGGCATGAATTGGTCCTTCAACATGTTGACTGATAGTTTCCGCCCCATCATTAACTATAATTAGTCTTTCATCCTTTATAGCCTCTCTTACAACCTCACAAAAGCTTGATTTTACTTCAAAAGCATAAATTTTACCTTTGGGAGGTAAGCTTTCTAATATCTGCCTGGTAATATTACCATGCCCCATACCAAATTCAACAATTACCGGACTCCCTTCTTTGGGGATGTTTTTGCAAATATCTACTTCTACTGCTCTACTGGTTTCAGAAATTGCACCGGTAACAAAGAGATTTCGAGCAAAAGCTATTGATGTTTTTAATTTTTGATTCATTGTAATATAAATATATGTCCTGTAAGTTATTTTATTTAAATAATAATTGCCACGAAAGGGTCATTGAGTAAATCCAGAAATACTCCCCTGGCTCAAAACTGCTTTCTTGATGCATAACACCACCGTTTATTCCCCACGCGTTTTTATTATTTTTTGATGAAAAGTAATAGCCAAAATTAACTTTTTGAGATTTTAGTTCGACAATTTCGTTTTGGACTCCATCAAAATCGTAGGTATAATTATCTGGTGAAAAACCCATTCCTGCCTGTACTGAAAAATAATTATCAGCATCGGCTCTATACTTCCTAAAACTTAGGGCTCCCGACTTACTCGCACCTGGATCACCTGGTGTCACGTATGTTCTAAATACAAGATAATTATTCCCAAAATACCATCCTATTGCTCCAGTATAAATATTGGTAGTAGAACTAAATTTTAACCCTCTCATACCTAAAGAAGCTTCTAAAGACCACGGCAGTGATTTATACAACTCCACCCCATACCTTAGCTTAGGATATAAGAATGAATTTGACCACCCAAAATTTCCGTAGGCATATAATCCTTTGGCAATTCTGGGATAAATATCTACTTCAAATTGAGCTCCCGTTTCACTAAACCGATGGCTCACATTCAATTTAGCATGAATACCACCAAATTTGGTCAATCTTACATACTTTAATTGGTAATATTGCATAGGGTCATACAAATCACTATAAACATCTACAGCTGCTTTTAGCCCTACTTTATTTTTGCTCATTTCAACTGACAAACTGGAATAGTATTTGGCAAACTTTTCATCTGCTTTACCCTTGTCTATTACTGCTTTCAAAGTATACAAAGCCTCTTCCTTTCTCCCCATTTTATCCTGAGCAGACGCCTTTAAATATATCAATTCATGATTTTCTGGATAAATCTCCAATGCCTTTTTTGCGAGTTCTAAAGCAGAATAAGGCGAATCACTCCATAGCTCGTTTTTTATAATCCCAACCCAAGCATCATGCCTTTTTGGTTGCTTTTTTAGAATATAATTGAATTCTTTTTTTGCTTTGTCATAGGCTCCATCCCAAGAATAAGTAGAAGCTAAAAAAGACCTTATATCATGATAATCGGGATATTTAGTCAAAATATTAAGCAAGGTGTCTTGAGCTTTCTCCCTCTCGGAATTAAATGCTAATTGCCTCGCTACTTCAAATGAAGTGTCAGGATTACCATTGTAAGCAGAGTCTTGTGCATTTGTTGAAAATGCTATACCCACCATTAGAAAACCAAATAATGTTAATTTCAAAAATCCCTCCATTACTTTATTGATTTTTTAAGGGTTTTATACTCTGAGTTATTCGGGTATAAATACAGTAGACTATCTATAACTTTTACGGCATCCTCAGGCCTATTTATCCTTCCATAAGCTTTTGCCATTTTAAAAGCCACGTCTGGATTCCCTACTTTATTCATCACTGCTTTTTTATAAATAGATTCACTTTTATTTTCCTGCCCTGACCACCAATACATATCTAAAATCGCCATGTAAGAGTCATCATAAAACGGTGACCTTTTCTGCGCCTCATTAAAACAAGGTTCTGCAAGGGCATACTCTCCTTGCCAAGCATAGCTGCGCCCTTTAAGCACTATTGCATCAGTATAATTTGGATATTCATTTAAAATATAATCACATAACAAAATTGCTTTGTCAAATTCTTTATTATGAGATAAATCGCGCGCCACTAAAAGTAAATCATCATACGTTTTTCCTTCAGAATAAACAGCTATTTGATTTAACTGTTGCTCGGTGAATTTCTTTTTTGGGGTTATGTAGATATTTAATGAATCTGGAAATATTTTTTTGTTTTGTGTGACATAAGCATTCATCGATTTAAATGCAAAGAGTGTATCTTCAATTTGTTTTTTCACTTCAGAATTAGACACTTTATACGTTTCAAAATTGTCTTTAATCTGAAATAAATCGCCATCAGAATAGAAATAATCTTTATAGATCATATCGTTCAAACTCCCCTTATAGCGCATTAATGGGATCGCATTTCTATTTCTAAATGTTTTAGACACATCTAAACCTGCACCCATCCAAGCCACTTTATCAATTGGATTAAACGAGTAGTTAACGCTTAAATACTTTAATAAACTTGGCGTTACATCCCAATGTGAAGCCAAGCCTTTGAACTTTTGAGCGGAATTCAAATTTGGACTATAAATTAAAAATGGCACATGAAAACGACACAACTTATCCTTTTGTGCCATTGGAATCAATCTGTGGTCTCCTGTTATTACAAAAATGGTATTATCAAAATCTTTAGTCGCCTGGTATGTATTCATAAATACCCTAAGGGAGTTGTCTGTGAATTTTAGACAACCCAATATATCTGTATGATGCCTTAATTGCGCCCTTACATTTTCAGGTTTTTGAGAATTCTCAATGCTTTTCTCAACCTCTTTTATATAATTATCTTTATCTGGATATTGGAAAGGCTCATGGTTTGAAAGAGTCATAATAACGTCAAGCCTAGGCTTACTATAATCATCCATTTGAGACAGTGCCATTCTAAATATTTCACTGTCAGGATACCCCCAAGTGAAGCCCCCATCATTACTTTCTGTTTTAGTAAAAGAATCATCATACAAGTTCTCATCGATAATATTATCAACCTGATTAAATTCTAAGAAATTCACTTTTCTATCAAATTGAGATGGTCCTCCCGAGATATAATTGGTTTTATAATTGTTTAACTTTAATACACTCATTAAAGTTAAATGCGAAGGCACATCTACCAACTCTAAGAATCCCTTTTCTCCATATGGCAGCGACCCAAACAACGATGGAAGAATTCCAAACGAACGCCCCGTAGTGCTAACAAAATTCTCCCAATACAATGATTTATCTATTAGTGAATCTAAATACGGCATGAAACCGGAGTAATTATTTCCAGCAACATATTCACTACCCAAGCCTTCAACAACAATAACTACAATATTGGGCTTTTTCTCACCGGGTTTTAAATACGGCGTTAATACATCTGTAATGGATTTTGAATCTCGGAGCAGCGGATAATCTAATCGATTTAAATTTTGAGAATCTGAAATAGATTGGCTATCTAACTTGTACTTGACTATATCACTAAAAAAATACACTAATTTGTTTTCAGACGCACTATCAGCAACATTTTCAATCACTAATTTTCCAACTAACAAACAACAAAATACAATTATAAGAATTGATGGGTTGGGCCAACTTTTAAGCTTATGTTTTAAAAGCAAAAACAGAGAAAAATAAACCAAAGGACAAATTACAAATGGCAAGAAATACAATATTGAAATAGACTCTGAAACTGCTACAGTGCTAAACATATCGTTAAATGAGTAACCTAGAATATCAGCCCCAAGATTTACCAGGGTTGTTAAACTATATTTTACCAATGCATATTCCCCTAAAACTATCAACGTGAACAAAATATGAACCACCCAAGCAGCGGCTTTTTGAGATATTAATTCTAAGCCACGATAAAACGGAAACACCAAGATTCCAATGACAATTGCAGCCCAAAAATCATTAATACACTTAGTAATAAAAGTAGATATTAAATGTGTAAACGAATTATCAACCCAGTTTACTGCATAGCACTCATAAGCGGTTAATAACCAAAACGTAAATATTAGAGCTAGTACCATTTTAAGGTAATCTCCCGATTTTTTAATCCAAGACATCAACTTCATTTTATCCATATTTAATCTTCATTATCAGTTGCTAATCCTTTTCGTTCTATCTTTCCCCACTTAAGGGTCTTATTAAAATAATAATCATAGTTTCCCTTTATTGCTGCGTACAACACAAAGGGATGTAAAATGAATGGCTCAAGTATACTTAACAAAATCAGTTTATACCCAGTGCCCTTCTTTTTATATTGGTGATAAGTAAGCTCTTCGGAATAAATAGCAATTATAGAAAACACAACAGAAAACAAATATGCCAATAACAAAAAGGCCAAAGCATATTTCCATATTACAACCTCAAGAATTACTAATATCACGAAGTAAATTATACCTACTACCTCAATAATTGGTGCTAATCTTTCAAACACTAACCAATAAGGGTAACTCAGCATTCCAAAGGAGCCATAATTAGGATTAAACCCTATTTTTCTATGCTTTTTTAAGGTTTCTATGGTTCCTCGAGTCCATCTATTTCTTTGGGAAATAAAACTTTTGTAATTATCGGGAGCTTCAGTCCAACAGAGTGGATCAGGGATATAAGACACCTTATACTTTTTGTTTTGCTCTTCCATATATCGTCTCATCCTCACAATAATCTCCATATCCTCCCCTACAGTATTGGTATCATAACCTCCCACTGCAATTGCCGTTTCTTTATCAAAAATCCCGAAGGCACCAGAAATCACAAGCAAACCATTTAGGCGACTCCATGCCATCCGGCCTAATAAAAAAGCACGAATATATTCCAAAATTTGAGCTTGTACCAGAAGGTTTTTAGGCAAATTCACATCTATCAATTTACCTTGTTTAATTTTACATGCATTTGCAATTCTTATCACACCACCCGCTGCAATCACCTTTCCGTCAGTATCCTCTAAAAACGGCTTAATCATCTTTTGAAGAGCGTTCTCTAATAAAAGACAATCAACATCAATGCAAGCCACATAATTACTATTGCTAATATTTAGCCCCATATTAAGAGCATCGGCCTTTCCTCCATTTTCCTTATCAACAACAAGTAGTTTTTCAAAAGCTGGATTTTTTGATTTAAAAATTCCCGCTCTTAATGACTGTGTCTTTATTTTTTCATTGTATACATGTTCATCCAAAACCAAATCATAAGCCTCAATCAGTTTTTCTAAACTATCATCACTACTACCATCATTGACAATTATTACGTTATAATTGACATAATGATTAGATAATAGCGATCTTACATTTTCAATAATATTTAAACTCTCATTGTAAGCAGGGGCAATTATGGTAATTGAAGGAGACATTGATGAAGACAGAATATCTTTGTAATGCACAAAACTATTACGCTTCAAATACTCTATGGTTTCTTTAGCAGATATAAATGACAATACAATATATGACGCGATAGCCGCAAAGGAATATGCAAAAAACAGCCAGTGAAATATTTTGATTATTGTCGTCAACCAATCCATAATAACATCAATTAGTTGGTGTTAATTTTAACATGGCTTGACTCTTTTTATGAGCAGGCAATCCCGAAAATTCAAAATACTTATCGATGTTAATGGACTTCAGAATTTTTAAAGCCAACAATTGAATGTCAAAATTTTTATGAAACAAATGAGCCTCAACAAAAGGCTCGTCTGTTGGCATAACCAATTTTTCTAACATCTGGAAAAAACTAATTTGCTCTTCTACACTTAGATTATTAAAATTAGCTTTCAGTTTTTCTACGGCTTCAATACCGTATAAATGGGTTAAAGCATCAATAACCGCTATCCTAATATTTTTATTGGGGTGATTTAATAACCCTAACAAGGTGGTATTTACCTCATATTGATTATAAATCTCAGCCAATTTTAAGGCGAATATGACTACTGTATCATTTTTTGAATTTAGCCATGGCTTTATATCACAAATACTTTGATTGTCAATTTTCTGAAGAACTTCTAACAATTGAATTTGGTTCCATTCTGATAATGGCACATCCAAATTATCTAAAAAGGTCAAACCTTCAAAGTGGAACAAGTTAACCATATACATATGTGCCTCACTGCGCACTTCTTTCCGCTCATGATTTACAAAAGGCTCAACTTGCTGATGCACTTCCTTAATATTAAACCTAGTTAATTCTCCAATTCCTTTTGCTATTACATACCAGTTTTTATTCTGAAGCTTAGCAACACCATATTCTATTAATCCCGTTTTATAGTAGAACAATTTTATAGATTCGGCCATCTCGCCAGAAACCTCATTCATTAAATTATACAAAATGGAAATAATCACCTTACGCTGTGATGCCGATTGAATTTTAGGTTTTAGAGTTTCAATAATTTCGTGTTGTCGCTCCGTTAAAACCTTTGGGTCTTCACTAGAGTACAAATACTCAATAATGAATGGCTCATAAGACAGTTTACAATCCTTGCGCTCCTTTTCTTTTCGCCTTAAAGCCTTTCTTAATTTGATTAAATAGGTAGACAGCACAACAAACGAAACGAATAATACAAAACTTGTTACCCAAGTAAGGTATATCAGAAACGGAAATTCTTCTGGAGAATAAAACCTGCTAAATACGGCTACCATAAACTATAGGTTTAAAACAAAATTCAATTAGTTTAACAACCTATTAACTCGAATAACCAACTCATTTGGACTAAAGGGTTTTCCCATAAAATCATTTGCGCCTAAACTAAATGCTTTTAGCACCATTTCTTCCTGACCAGCTGAAGAAAACACAATTACAGGTGTTTCTTTCTCCAATTTATTTCTAATATGACTGATAACTTCTAAGCCACTCTTATACGGCATCATTACATCCGTTAAGACTAAATCTGGTTTTTCATCTTGAATTAAATCGATAGCTTGATTACCATCTTCGGCAAGAAATAATTGGTAGCCTTCTCGCTCCAATCTAAATTTCAACAAAAGAGACAATGTCGAGTTGTCTTCTGCCAAAACAATTTTATGTTTACTCATGAGGCTTATTATTTAATTCTGCCTCTAATTCCAATTTTACTTGAGTTAAAATAGATTGACACTTCTCAACAAGATCATTTATATCTTTTGGGTTGCCTTGACTTGAAAACAAAGATTCTAAATTCAGAATCTCTTGCTCTAAGCTAGAAATTCCAAACATCGTAATGTTAGGTTTGATTTTATGGGTTGCTTGATACAATTCTTCCCATTGTTTCTCTGGCCAACACTTTTCTAAAATCTCCAAAAACTCATCTATAGATTCCTGAAACAGTTGGACAATTGCCATAAATATTTCTTCATCTCCAAAGGTATCCTCTCTTAAACCTGTTAAGCTTATAAAAGTGTAGTCTGTTGGTGTTTTCAATTCAATAAATTTAGTAAGAATTAGGGCTTAATATCTTATTTATCAGGTGCAAGTTACTGCTTTTTTTCGGTTAAAACATCTTAAATTATCGATGAAATACACAAAAATAGTGTTTTGACATAAAACTTTAACATAATCGAATTGACAGCAATATTAACACAATATCCTCCTTTTTACCCCACCACATTACACCAAACTGATTAACAATGTTTTAAGATTAAATTGTAACATTTTCACACTTCTGAAATAGTACTTATGGGAAGATTATAGAAACTTCTAATAATTTAGTAGCACAAATTACTATAAAACAAAAAAGCATCCCAATTTTCAAAAAAAGAAAAAAGGAAAGCTTTCCATCGGTTTAACTACTAAACCATTGATAAACAATTAAGTCTATCAAACAACACAACTAAATCTTTGCGCCAAAAAAAGCTCCAACTCAGTTGAAGCTTTTAGGCAATCTTGCGGTCTGGACGGGACTCGAACCCGCGACCCCCTGCGTGACAGGCAGGTATTCTAACCAACTGAACTACCAAACCGTTGCGTTATTGCGGTTGCAAATATACACCCCATTTTTGATTTCCCAAACATTTTTTAGAAAAATATTTAAAAAAAATTAGCTAACTAAACTTATGTCGCTCTACCATAAAGGTAGTCAGTACTTTATCAAAAGAAGAGTTTATATCAACTTCTACATATTTTATTTTATACTGTCCGCATTTATTTCTCAACTCAGAGATATAAGTTGTCACTGCCGCTTTATAATTTTCTTTTATAGTTTCGGGATAAACATTTATAACCTCTTTAGTTTCGACATCAATAAACTTTCTTGGTGCATTATCAAAATCAAAATTTACCTCTTTTGATTTGTCTAAAACATGAAACACGACAACTTCATGCTTGTTATGTTTTAAATGCCTTAACGCATCAAAAAGCGCCTTATCGTTAACGTCTGTTTGAAACATATCGGTAAACAAAAATATAAGTGAACGCCGATGTATGTTTTCTGCTATTTGATGTAAATAGGTATAGGTTTTTGTATTACTATCTACCTTTGGTTGCTTTAAAATTGAATTTAATTGATCATATAGCATTTGATGATGACGTTCACTCCCTTTTTCTGGAGCATAATACTCGTAATTATCGCTATACACACTTAAACCAACTGCGTCTCGCTGCTTTTTAAGCATTTTCATCAAAGCAGCTGCTGCCAATACCGAAAATGAAATTTTATTCAAATTATCAATAGTATACGACGGCTTTGCAGGGTAATGCATAGAACTACTATTGTCAATAATCAAATGACACCTTAAATTGGTTTCCTCATCAAAGCGTTTAGTATAAAGCTTATCGGTTTTGGCAAATAGTTTCCAATCAATATGCCTTGTACTTTCCCCTTGATTATAAATTTTATGCTCAGCGAATTCGGCAGAAAACCCATGAAACGGACTTTTATGCATTCCAGCAATAAACCCTTCTACTACCTGTTTAGCTAGTAACTCAAGATTCTTAAATCCTCCCGTTTTATTTAATTCGCTTTTTACATCCATAGCAGTCTAAACTAAAAAAGGTTTGCCGTATTAGCAAACCTTTTTAAAATTCTTTAAAGTAATCGATTATAAAAGCGAATCGATTGCATCAGTATAAGCATTTTTTGGAGCTACACCAACTTGTCTTCCTACAACTTCTCCGTTTTGAAAAACCAATACCGTTGGAATATTACGAACGCCATATTTTGCAGCAAATTCTTGGTTAGCATCTACATCTACCTTTCCTACTACAGCTTTTCCATCATACTCTTCACCAATTTGATCAATGATTGGCCCTACCATTCTACAAGGCCCACACCAAGCAGCCCAAAAATCAACTACTACAGGCTTGTCGCTTTTTAATACTGTTTCTTCGAACGTCGCGTCAGTTATTTCTAATGCCATAATATTATTTTTATTATATGTTTAATTCTAATTGTTATGCAAACTTAGTCAAAATTTATTCCAAAGCTTACAGACTGACAATTTGTTTTATTTATGCCTAAATTGACAGTATAAATACCTTCCGAATTAATTCAACTTATACATCAAATCTTCTTCCCTTAAAGCATTTAGAAGCTCATTTGTTATATTTACTTTCTGCTTTCTACTCAACATTTCTATTTTGATTCTTTCGTCGTTATCAAACACCTCAAAATTGAGAATCTTACTTCCTTCATGGATTTTAAATAGGTGTTGCATTTTTCTAATTTTACCTTCTTTCAAATCTCTTATATCTAATTGAATTGAAATTTTCCTTGCATATTGATCCATCACATCATGAAGCAATTGAAATCCATTAAACTGAATTCTCGGCTCACTTTTCTTGCCAGTATCTTTATTTACCCAGCCTTCGCGAACAAATGCCTTGACATGTACAAATGAATTTTCAACAAAAAAGTGTCTAAACTTTAAGTAATCTTCCCCAAAGATTCTGAATTCATGGCTACTATTATAATCTTCAACAGTAAACATCCCCCAGCCTTTTCCTTGCTTACTCACACGATGAATTACTGTAGTCACCACACCTCCAAAGGTTAAATCTCTGTTTACATAGTGTTCGAGATTAGAAAAACAAGCCACATCTGCATTACAGAAGTTTTTCATTTCAACTCTAAAATCATCTAATGGATGTCCAGAAATATAAATTCCGACAACTTCTCTTTCCCTTGACAATTTCTCCATTGTACCCCACTCTTCGCATGGTGGTACAATTGGCTCTGCTATTTGAACTTCACTCGAAGCTCCAAACAAACTAACTTGAGCAGAATTCTCATTTTCCTGATGTTTATGTCCGTATTTTATGGCCTTCTCTAAAAAAGTAATTCCATCACCTTCATCGTGAAAATATTGAGATCTATGTGTATCAGAAAAGCAATCAAATCCTCCAGCAAGCGCTAAGTTTTCAAACGCTTTTTTATTAGCAGCTCTTAAATCAATACGTTTTGACAAATCAAATATTGATTTAAAATGCCCTTCTTTTTTCCTGTTATTTACAATGGTCATCACGGCGCCATGCCCAACGCCTTTAATGGCCCCCATACCGAACCTAACGGCGTTATCTTGGTTTACAGAAAATTTGTAATACGACTCGTTTACATCCGGCCCAAGAACATTAAGTTTCATGCGCTTACACTCTTCCATAAAAAAGGTAACCTGCTTAATATCGTTCATATTATTAGACAGTACTGCCGCCATATATTCTGCCGGGTAATGCGCTTTTAAATAAGCCGTTTGATAGGCAATCCACGCATAACATGTGGAGTGCGATTTATTAAAGGCATAACTTGCAAAGGCTTCCCAGTCTTTCCAAATTTTCTCGAGCTTCTTTTTGTCGTGACCTTTTGCACCAGCCTGATCAATAAACTTAGGCTTCATTTTATCAAGTACTGCAATCTGCTTCTTACCCATTGCTTTACGCAAAACATCGGCTTCACCTTTTGTAAAATCTGCCAGTTTTTGCGACAATAGCATTACCTGCTCTTGATAAACCGTAATACCATACGTCTCCTTCAAGTACTCTTCCATGGCTGGTAAATCGTACTCTATCTCTTCATCACCGTGCTTTCTTCTAATAAAACTTGGTATATATTCCATTGGACCTGGACGGTACAGGGCATTCATTGCAATCAAATCATCAAACACCGTAGGTTTTAAATCCTTCATGTGCTTTTGCATCCCTGGAGATTCATATTGAAACACCCCTACCGTTTCACCTCTTTGAAAGAGTTCATAGGTCTTTACATCATCCAAAGGAAAATTCTCTGGGTCGAGATCAATATCATGCTTAGCTTTAACAATTTTAACCGTATCCTTAATTAGGGTTAATGTTTTCAACCCTAAGAAATCCATTTTTAGCAACCCTGCCGATTCTACTACCGAGTTATCAAACTGAGTTACATATAAATCAGAATCTTTTGCGAGAGAAACGGGGACAAACTTTGTAATATCATCTGGCGTAATAATTACACCGCAGGCGTGTATCCCTGTATTCCTAACCGAACCTTCTAAAGACCTGGCAAGATTCAAGGTTTCGGCTTCTAATCCCTTACCTTCACTTATAGCAATTAGCTCATTAACTTTCTCTAATTCCTCTGATCTAAACTTTTCTTTTAATCCTTTTTCATCTAATCCAAAAATCTTATTTAACTTAGACATATTTGGGATTAGCTTAGCTATCCTATCGGCATCAAATAATGGCAGATCTAACACCCTTGCTGTATCTCTAATTGAAGATTTTGCAGCCATGGTACCGTAAGTAATAATTTGAGCTACTTGATTCGCACCATACTTTTCAATTACATAATCCATAACTCGACCACGCCCTTCATCATCAAAATCAATATCAATATCGGGCATACTTACACGATCCGGATTCAAGAAACGCTCAAAAAGTAAATTGTACTTCATGGGATCGATATTAGTAATCCACAAACAGAAGGCAACTACCGACCCTGCCGCAGATCCACGACCTGGCCCCACTGAGACATCCATTTTCCGGGCTTCCCTAATAAAATCTTCTACAATTAGAAAATAACCTGGGTAACCTGTTTTTTCAATTACGTCTAACTCAAAATCAAGACGCTCTTTTATTTCTTCAGTAATCTCGCCATACCTAATTTTAGCTCCTTCGTAGGTGATGTGTTTTAAAAAGGCATTTTCACCTCTTTTTCCTCCATCAACCTCATCTTCGGCGTGCATGAACTGCTCAGGTATATCGAATTTTGGTAATAAAACATCCCTTGCTAATACAAAGGGTTCTATTTTTCCAACAACTTCTTCAACATTAATAATAGCTTCAGGGAAATCAGCAAACAAAGATTTCATTTCGTCTGACGACTTAAAATAATACTCTTGGTTTGGCATCCCGTATCTATAGCCTCTTCCTCGGCCTATAGGTGTGGATTGTTTTTCTCCATCTTTTACACATAATAAGATATCATGTGCATTAGCATCAGATTTATCGGCATAATAGGTGTTATTAGTGGCAACACATTTTACATTATGCTTTTTTGAAAATTCAATTAGTACTTTATTTACACGATTTTCATCTTCTTGATTGTGTCGCATTAACTCGATGTAGAGATCTTCTCCAAATTGAGATTTCCACCAAACTAAAGCTTCTTCAGCCTGAGATTCGCCTACATTTAATACTTTTGATGGTACTTCACCGTATAAGTTTCCGGTTAGCACAATCACATCTTCTTTATATTGTTCTATTAATTTTTTATCTATTCGAGGCACATAGTAAAACCCATCTGTGAAAGCATGGGATGACAATTTTGCCAAGTTGTGGTATCCATTTTTGTTTTTTGCGAGCAAAACAATTTGATATCCATTATCCTTTCTGGTTTTATCTAAATGGTTTTCACATACAAAAAACTCACAACCAACAATTGGCTTTATCTCTTTTTCTTTTGGCTCCTCCCCTCTCTCAATTGCCTCCTCGTTTCGTGCTTTAACCCCTTTATTATGACCACTAATTGCATTTACAAAATGAAATGCACCCATCATATTTGCATGATCGGTTATAGCAACTGCATTCTGGTTTCGTTTTGCAGCAACGCTAACTAAAGCCTTAATGTTTATAGTAGATTGTAATACCGAAAACTGAGAATGGTTATGTAAATGTGCGTATTCAACGTCATTTAACTGAGCAATATTTGCATCTCTATCAATAGTTGAAACATCACTCTGTTGCGCCTTTTGCAATCGCTCATTAATCTTAGCACTTTCGCGTTTCAGATTAATATGTTTCAATCCAATTAACTGGATTGTTGCAGGATTTTTTGACTTGAAGTTTGTAAAATAATCCGGTTCAACATCCAACTGTTCCTTAGTAAATTGCTGTAACCTGATAAGTTCTAAAAAACATCTGGTTGTAGCCTCAACATCGGCTGTTGCATTATGCGCTTCTGCGAAAGGAGCATTAAACAAAAACTCATGAAGCTCTGTTAATGTCGGCAGTTTAAATCTTCCCCCTCTACCACCAGGGATTTTACACAAATTTGCGGTATGCTCTGTACAGGTATCCAATACAGGTAAATCCTGTAATATATTCTCCATTTGAAGCCTTTCAAATTCGGCTCCCATTATATTTAAATCAAACTTTACATTTTGCCCAACAACAAATTTGGTTTGACTTAAGGCTTTATTAAATTTCTCTAATACCTCAATAATTGAAATTCCTTGCTCAGCTGCCAACTCTGTTGAAATGCCGTGGATCTTCTCTGCATCATACGGAATATTAAACCCATCTGGAGTCACCAAATAATCTTGATGCTCTACAACATTACCCATATCATCATGCAACTGCCATGCAATTTGAATACATCTTGGCCAGTTTTCTACATCGGTAATTGGTGCATCCCAACGTTTTGGTAATCCCGTAGTTTCGGTATCGAATATTAAGTACATATAGGTGTTTTATCGAAGAATAAGTCAGTTAAAAATAACAAAAATTAAGACTGACATTTTGCAAAGTTACGAACAATTATAAACAAAAAAAGCAACCTTGTTTAGGTTGCTTTTTTTAAATGTATTTTAAAGTATATATTACATGTCATCTAAATAATCAGGAATACCGTCTGCATCAGTATCGATAGCATCTGCAGGATCACCATCTCCGTTAGGATCGGCGTTTTCTGCACTGGTTAATATACCGTCGTCGTCGTCGTCTGCATCTAAATAATCATCTAAAGTATCTCCATCAGTATTTCCAGTTTCATACATAGAAAGAATACCATCGCCGTCATCGTCATTATCTAAGAAATCGACATCACCATCACCATCAGAATCAATCGGGTTTCCGTCTATATCTAATTGTTCGTCAGCTGTCAAAACGCCATCACCATCATCATCATTATCTAAATAATTTGGGATACCATCTGCATCAATATCATCGTTAGTTATATCGCCGTCACCATTAAAGTCTTCATAAATAGTCGGAATTCCATCATTATCATCATCTGCACAATTCAACGCATCAATAATAATTTGAATCGATCCGTCTTCATCACCACAGAACTCCATTTGTTCGGTTAAATAAAATAAATAGTTTGCACAACGTTCCGTATAGTTTCCTATAGATGCGTTTTCAAACTCAATTTGAGCTGCAGCTCTATTAATCTCAGCTTGCTCACATGGCAACTGACAATTGTTTAACCCATCAATAATATCTTGAATTGCACCATCTACATCACCACAATAGTTTTTCTGATTTTCTAAAGCCGCTACATAGGTGTTACACGCTACTTCGTAAGCATCACTATCACTCATATCTACAAGAGCCAAGTTCGCTAAGACATTTTGAGTATTAGCAATAGCATCATCACAAGTGTAAACTGCACTAGGGAAACTTCCAGATGTTAAAGGAATTTGATAAAACACACCTTCATTAAACCCAATTGAGTTATTTCCAGCTTCATTAAAAGCTAAAAAGTGAAATGTACCGGTAAAAGAAGCATTCACATAGTCAATAGATTCTATAACGATCTCTCCATATTCTGGGTAAATAGATACTGAAGATGCAGGTCTATTATTAGTACTAAAAACGGTTCCTTGAGCATTTTCAAAACGAGCCTCCATTGAGTTAACATCTCCAAAAACATAAGTTCCTTCTAAAACTGTTGGTACAGTTAAGGCTACAGTTTCGGCAGCGTTGCCACCAGAAATAGTTAAATATCCACTATCGTTAATACTAGCACTAAAGTATTTAGCTTTCCAGAAATCGTATTCTTTATTCGCTTGCAAAGCAGGCGTATTAAATTCAATTTCATCCCCACAACTCACCAAAGTAACTAGAGCTACAAGAAAAAGGGCTATTCGTTTCATGTAAATTATTATTTAATTGACTATAACAGTTAGACTTATTGCGACAAATGAGAGCTAATGGCATAAAACACTATTAAAACCACACTTAAAACGCTATAAGATTGCCAAAAGTATAATAATTATTGAAATAATCTCTATACATATAAAAATGTTACGAATAAAAAAAATATCGTACATTTGCAGACTTATTAATAATAGAGGTCGAGAACCTCACTAATTAATTTTTATGTCAGTTAAAATTAGATTACAAAGACACGGTAAAAAAGGAAAACCTTATTACTGGATCGTAGCGGCAGATGCTCGCTCAAAAAGAGATGGTAAATACTTAGAAAAATTAGGTATGTACAATCCAAACATCAACCCAGCAACAATCGAATTAGATGTTGATGGCGCTGTAAAATGGTTACAAAATGGAGCGCAACCTACTGATACGGCAAAAGCAATTTTGTCTTACAAAGGAGCTTTATTAAAAAATCACCTTGCAGGTGGTGTTAGAAAAGGAGCTTTAACAGAAGAGCAAGCAGAAGCTAAATTTGCTGCTTGGTTAGAAGAAAAAGCTGGAAAAGTTGAAGCTAAAAAAGATGGTTTATCTAAAGCTGAAGAAGAAGCTAAGAATAAAGCATTAGAAGCAGAAAAAGAAGTTAACGCTAAGCGTGAAGCTGCTGCTGCTGAGGTTTTAGCTGCTGCAGAAGCGGAAGCTGCTGCTGCTGAAAAAGCTGCAGAAGAAGCTGCATCTGAAGAGGCTGAAGAAGCAACTACAGAAGAAGAATAAAACAAATGTTTTTATACTTTTAAACCTGGCAGTTTACTGCCGGGTTTTTTTATTTTAAATCGTTATGAACAAAAAGGATTGTTTTTACCTAGGTAAAATTGTAAAAAAATATAGCTTTAAAGGCGAGTTGCTTATTAAGCTTGACACAGACCAACCCGAACTTTACGACAATTTAGATGCTGTATTTATAGAATTACGCGGAAATCTTGTTCCGTTTTTCATATCAGAATCTCAACTTCATAAATCTGAATTACTACGTGTAAGGTTTGAAGATGTAGAATCTGAAGCAGATGCAGACTCTCTTTTAAAGACCGACATTTATCTTCCATTAGAATTACTTCCAAAGTTAGATGGTAATAAATTTTATTTCCATGAAGTTATAGGCTTTAAAGTTATAGACAATAATTATGGTGAAGTTGGTATCATAACAGGAATCAACGACTTTACAGCCCAAGCGCTTTTTGAAATCGAAAAAGATGGTGTCGAAATATTAATTCCGATGAATGACGAATTCATTGATCACTTAGATCGCGACCAAAAGTCTATTTATGTAAATACTCCCGAAGGCTTAATAGATTTATACTTATAATCACTCATGGCAAAACAATTTAAGTTTAAGGAATTTAGTGTAGACCAAGACCGTTGTGCCATGAAAATTGGTACTGACGGCGTATTACTAGGCGCATGGAGCCGCGTATCTCACGAGCCGCAATCTATTTTAGATATTGGAGCAGGAACAGGTGTTATTGCTTTAATGCTGGCACAAAGATCCCAAGCCGAAGTAATTGACGGATTAGAAATTGACACTGAAGCTTACGAACAATGTGTTTCTAATTTTGAAAAAGCACCATGGGGAGATCGATTATTTTGTTACCATGCCTCATTATTAGAGTTTGTTGAAGAAATTGACGATCAATACGATTTAATTGTATCCAACCCACCATTCTATACCGAAGATTTTAAATCTAATAACGAGCAGAGAGACACAGCCAGGTTTTCTGATGCTATGCCATTTGAGCATCTCATGTACGCCGTTGCCAACTTGCTTTCCGATACTGGAAAATTTGCTGTTGTCATTCCGTTTAAGGAAGAAGACAAACTGATAAGCCTCGGACAACAATATGGATTAACTCCAAACAGCATCATGCGTGTTAAAGGCAGCCCAACTGCCGAAATTAAAAGAAGTTTTATTGAATTTTCATTTCAGGAAGAAAAGCTATCTGAATCGGAATTAATTATCGAAACATCAAGACATCAATACACTGAAGACTACATAAATTTGGTTAAAAATTTTTATTTAAAAATGTAATCAATTGTAATTGATTGGTTAAATTTGGGGACTTAAAAAATGACGCTTTAATAAAAAAGGGTGATAAAAACTGTGATTATGATAATAAAGCAGCTTAATCCTTCACTATTTTTTATAAACCACATAAAAACTATCCTTAATGAAACCAGATTTATTTGAAGCTCCAGATTATTTTAACCTTGACGAGCTATTAACAGAAGAACACAAATTAGTACGTGATGCAGCCAGAGAATGGGTAAAAAGAGATGTTTCACCAATTATTGAAGATTACGCTCAAAAAGCCGAATTCCCGACTCAAATTGTAAATGGATTGGCAGAAATTGGTGCATTTGGACCATATATTCCTGAAGAATATGGTGGTGCTGGGTTAGACCAAATTTCATACGGTTTAATTATGCAAGAAATTGAAAGAGGTGATTCTGGTGTTAGAAGTACTGCTTCTGTACAATCGTCTTTAGTAATGTACCCTATCTGGAAATATGGAAGCGAAGAACAACGCAAAAAATACCTTCCAAAATTAGCAAGCGGAGAATGGATGGGTTGTTTTGGATTAACAGAACCTGACCATGGAAGTAACCCTAGCGGAATGGTGACAAACTTCAAAGACATGGGAGACCACTATTTGCTAAATGGAGCAAAAATGTGGATTTCTAACGCGCCCTTCGCTCAAGTAGCTGTTGTTTGGGCTAAAAATGAAGAAGGAAGAATACATGGTTTAATTGTTGAACGTGGTATGGAAGGTTTTTCAACTCCTGAAACGCACAACAAATGGTCTTTAAGGGCAAGTGCTACGGGAGAACTTATTTTTGACAATGTTAAAGTACCGAAGGAAAACTTATTACCAAACAAATCTGGATTAGGAGCACCGCTTGGTTGCTTAGATTCTGCTCGATTTGGAATTGCTTGGGGAGCAATTGGAGCAGCAATGGATTGCTACGACACAGCATTGAGATATAGTAAGGAACGTCTTCAATTTGGAAAACCAATTGGTCAATTTCAATTACAACAGAAGAAATTAGCTGAAATGATAACTGAAATTACAAAAGCACAGTTGCTTACTTGGCGTTTAGGTGTTTTACGTAATGACGGTAAAGCAACTTCTGCACAAATTTCAATGGCAAAAAGAAACAATGTAGATATGGCTATAAACATAGCACGTGAAGCAAGACAAATGTTAGGCGGAATGGGAATAACAGGAGAGTATTCTATCATGCGTCATTCTATGAACCTTGAAAGTGTAATTACTTACGAAGGTACTCATGACATTCACTTACTAATAACTGGATTAGATATTACAGGGCTTAACGCTTTTAAATAATCTATACTCATAATTTTAAAGAGTCATAAATTAATTTTTATGACTCTTTTCTTTTTCAAGATTCTCACCTAACAACTAATCAATCAAGATTTTATCTTAAAAAAGGAATAGCTACATTTACGTATGTTTTCCACAAAAAAAAGATTAGATCACGCTTACAAAACAGCACATCGGGTTGCTTTCAATTCTGATAGTAAGTTTATTCTATTTAGTGATTGTCACAGAGGCGACAATAGTATTGCCGACGACTTTGCTAAGAACAGAAACATCTATTATCACGCCTTAAAAGATTATTTTAAAAAAGGATTTAGCTACTGCGAGTTAGGTGACGGTGATGAGCTATGGGAAAACTCTAAATTTTCATCCATATTAGATGCGCATAAAGACATCTTTTTACTTTTAGAGCAATTTCATGAGCAAGATAGATTACATATGATTTGGGGTAATCATGACATGGTATACAGAAATAAAAATTATGTAAATCGCCATTTATCTACTTATTACGATAAAAAGATTGACGCTAAAGTTCCGCTTTACAAAAACCTCGAATATCATGAAGCCATTGTCTTAATACATGAAGAAAGCGGACAAGAACTCTTTCTAACCCATGGTCATCAAGCTGATTGGTGGAACTATGTCTTTTGGAAATGGAGTAGATTTCTTGTTCAAATTTTATGGAAACCCTTAAATGTAATTGGAATCGCCGATCCTACAAGTCCTGCTAAAAACTACAAAGAACTTATTAAGGTAGAACGACGAATTAAAAAATGGATTAAAGCCAATAACAATTTAATAACTGTTGTAGGTCATACGCATAGACCTCGATTTTCAGAACCAAATAAGACCCCTTTTTTTAATGATGGGAGTTGTGTTCACCCGAGAAGTATAACTGGAATAGAAATTGAAAACAACTCAATTAGCTTAATAAAATGGCATATTGAAACACGGTCGGATGGTATTCTTCAAATTGTAAGAACCCTTTTGGTTGGACCACGATCCTTAAATGACTATCAACAGAATTAACTTTCTGGAGCCAATTCTATTTTAAGACCTTCTAACTCCGGAGTAATTTGAATTTGACATCCTAATCGGCTATTATCTTTAACGTAAAACGCTTCAGAAAGCATAGCTTCCTCATCGTCTAATTTTTCTGGGAGTTCATGATCAGAATTGACATAACATTGACAAGACGCACACATCGCCATTCCGCCACAAACACCAATTGTGCCTTCAGGAGCAAGCTCATAAGAACGAACAACCTCCATAATATTCATAGCCATATCTGTTGGCGCTAACACTTCATGAGAAACACCATCTCTATCGGTAATTTGTATTTTTACATCTTGTTCTTCCATGCTCTTGTGGTTCTTGAACTAAATATACAATGACTTCAATTAATTAATCGCCTTCACAACTGCTTTTGGCGCTTCTTTCCTCGTACCATCAAACCCATCTATGCCACTAACTGTAGTATATTTAAGCACATATCGTTTACCTGGGTTAATAATTTGATATGCCGCTTGACACATTAAAGTAGCTTCGTGAAAACCACAAAGAATTAGCTTCAATTTACCCGGATAAGTATTTACATCACCAATGGCAAAAATACCAGGAATATTAGTTTGGTAATCTAGTGCATTATTCACTTTAATGGCATTTTTCTCTATCTCTAAGCCCCAATTAGCTATGGGACCTAATTTTGGTGACAGGCCAAAAAGAGGAATAAAATGATCTGCTTCAACTACAAACTCCTTTTCGATATGTTGCGATTGAGAAACCACAACACCTTCAACCTTACCATGACCAACGATATTAATTACCTCGGCAGGGGTGATTAAATTAATTTTTCCTTGCTCCTTCAATTCTTGAACCTTTTCAACAGAATCCAAAGCACCTCTAAATTCATTTCTTCTGTGGATTAAAGTCACTTCTGAAGCTACATCTGCTAAGAAAATACTCCAATCTAAAGCAGAATCTCCTCCTCCAGAAATCACCACTCTTTTATCTCTGTAAACTTCTGGATCTTTTATAAAGTAAGCTACTCCCTTATCTTCAAAGCTCCCTATATTTTCAATCAATGGTTTTCTTGGTTCAAAACTACCTAAACCACCGGCAATAGCTACAACAGGTGCATGATGTTTGGTACCTTTATTAGTTGTCACTATAAAAGAACCATCCTCTTGCTTGTCAATTGTTTCTGCACGTTCTCCCAATGTAAATCCAGGTTCAAACTGCTTGCATTGCTCCATTAAGTTTTTGGTTAAATCTCCTGCCAATATTTCTGGAAAACCAGGAATATCATAAATTGGCTTTTTAGGATATATCTCTGAGCACTGACCACCAGGTTGCGGCAAAGCATCAATTAAATGACATTTTAGTTTTAACAAACCAGCTTCGAAAACGGTGAACAATCCAGTAGGTCCTGCTCCAATAATTAGGATATCTGTTTTAATCATAAAATTCTAATTGGTAATTCAAAAATACAGTGTATAATCAACTTAAAACGTGACTAATGTCACAAATCACTCTTGAACATTTATTACTTGCTCAATTTGTGGGGCGTATTTTTTAATTGTCATTTCAACGCCAGACTTTAAAGTCATTTGGTTAACACTACAACCAACGCAAGCACCCAACAACTTAACTCTAACTAACTTATCATCTTCAATAGATAATAACGAGATATCTCCACCATCACTTTGTAAAAATGGTCTGATTTCGTCTAATGCTTTTTCAACATTTTGCTCTAACTCCTTTGATGCCATTACTTATTTTTTAACAGCAGAACATCCTGCCATAGTTGTAATTTTAATTGCTTCTGTTGGTGGTAAATCGCTATTTCTTTTTACCACTTGTTGCACAACTTCTCTTGTAATTTCTTTAAAAGCTTCTTCAATAGGTGTATCTGATTGCAATGCTGCTGGTCTTCCTACATCTCCCGCTTCTCTAACGCTTTGCACAATTGGAATTTCACCTAAAAACGGAACGTCTAAATCTTCAGCTAAGTTTTTTGCTCCAGCTTCACCAAAAATATAATATTTATTTTCAGGTAACTCCTCTGGTGTAAAATATGCCATATTTTCAACAATTCCCAAAACAGGAACATTTATGCTGTCTTGTTGAAACATAGCCACTCCTTTTTTTGCATCTGCCAATGCTACTTTTTGCGGTGTACTCACGACAACAGAACCTGTAATTGGTAAAGATTGCATAATACTTAAATGAATATCTCCTGTTCCTGGAGGTAAATCAATAAGCATAAAATCTAATTCTCCCCAATGTGCATCAAAAATCATTTGATTTAGTGCTTTGGCTGCCATAGGACCTCTCCAAACTACCGCCTGATCAGGCTTTGTAAAAAAGCCAATAGATAATACTTTTACGCCATAACTCTCAACAGGCTTCATTTTAGATTTACCATCAATATTTACTGCTAAAGGCTTGTCATTTTCAACATCAAACATAATGGGAACAGAAGGTCCGTAAATATCAGCATCTAAAATACCAACATTGAATCCCATTTTTGCCAAGGTAACCGCCAAGTTTGATGTTACTGTAGACTTCCCTACTCCACCTTTACCAGATGCCACAGCAATTATATTTTTAATACCAGGAATTGCTTTTCCTTTTATCTCGTTTAATGGTTTTGCTGGTGCATTCACCTTAACATTCACCTTTATTTTAGCCTTAGCATAAACCATTTCGTGAATGGTTTTCATAATATCGACTTCCGTTCTTTTTTTAGCCTGTAAACTTCGATTAGTTATCGTAATATCAACAATTACCTCATCACCAAAAGTCATAACATTAGTCACGGCACCACTTTCAATCATGTTCTTACCTTCACCTGGCACTGTGATTGACTCTAATGCTTTATATATATCTTGCTTGTTTAGTTTTATCTCTTCCATATTAGTTAAAATCTACTTTCTAAATCGTTATAAAAATGCTCAAAATAAGTGCATTAATTTAGACCAGTTCTAAAGTGCAAATATACTGCGAATACTTTAATTTTTGAATACTATATATTGAAATGATATATGCCCATATCACCATAAACTATATCGTGGTATTTAGCGTGTTTAGCTTATAATGCTTCTGAAGGATCCCAGAAGTAGGAGGAGAAATTTTGAATTTGGTTTTCAACCACTATCACACCTTCATTTTCTAACAATTGTTGCATTACATTTGTGCCTTCAAAATGAAATTTACCAGTTAGTAATCCTTTTCTATTGACCACACGGTGAGCAGGAATATCATCTCTTAAATGAGATGCATTCATCGCATACCCAACCATGCGAGCACTTCGAGGGGCTGCTAAATATTTAGCAATTGCACCATAACTTGTAACTCGACCTTCAGGAATCTGTTTTGCCACCTCATATACCTTATCAAAAAAAGAAAGTGTTTCAGGTTTCATGGCTTACAAATCTTTTAAAATATTGATAAAAGTAATTAATGAAATGACACCTGTAATTCCCCCTATTATGAGGTTCATATTCTTTTGAGAAGTAAGTGCCTTTCCCTTTATTTTGTCAAAAAAGAAAATATAAACATAGAGCATAGCAAATGTACCCGATGCCACACCCGCAACATAAGACGCAATACTTGATGGCTCAAAATTTAACCAACCCCAAGACGATAAGGTTACCGTCATGTAAGCATGAAACGGGATCGGAAACATATTTAAAGCAGACATGAACATCCCTTGAAAAAATCGGCTATGGATAGAACTTATTTTTGGGTTTATTTTAGGCGTCTCGTTTTTATTTGCAATAACCAAAAAGTAAATTGTAATTAATACAAAAAGTACTAAGGCTACGCGTTGTAAAATCTCCACAACACCTGGATGAAGCGTAAGATATTCACCCAAAACCATAGCAATGTAAGTTTGGGCAATAACTACTACACAAACACCCACAGAGAATATAACTCCTCTGTTATAACCATCCTTAAGACTAATTTTTGCGGCTGTCATATTTAACAACCCTGGCGGAATAACCCCAATCATTCCTATTACCAACCCAATAAAAAAAACAATAGTTATGTTCAAGAATCTTTTATTTTGAACTGAATATACGTAATTGGTTTGTCTTCTAATAAATATTGAGACTCATAAAAGGTTTGAATACTTGTAACCTCCTCAGGACTACCTTCTTGCTTATAAACATTATGATTAGCGTAAAGCACCTCATGACCAGCACCATGCAGTAATCCTAATGTGTACCCATGCATAAACTCACTATCCGTTTTAAGGTTTACAAGTCCGTCAGGCTTTAATATTTTTTTGTATTTGGCTAAAAACTCAGAATTTGTCATTCTATGTTTTGTACGCTTGTATTTTATTTGCGGATCAGGAAATGTAATCCAAATTTCATCAACTTCTTCTTCACCAAAAGCATATTCAATTAATTCAATTTGAGTTCTTAAAAACGCTACATTCTCTATATTTTCTTCAATAGCTGTTTTAGCTCCTCTCCAAAATCTTGCTCCCTTAATATCAATCCCTACAAAATTTTTGTTTGGATATTTTTTAGCTAGACCTACAGAATATTCGCCTTTACCACAGCCTAACTCCAAGACTAATGGTTTGTCATTTTTAAATACTTTAGATCGCCATTGTCCTTTTAATTCAAATTCGGCATCAACCAATTCTTCTCTGGTTGGTTGAAATACGTTAGCAAAAGATTCGTTTTCACGAAAGCGTTTTAATTTATTTTTACTTCCCACTACAAATAATTATTTGGGCAAAATTAAGGAAACAAATTAGCTTTATCTTTGTTTTTTATGAATTTCAAAAAACGAATTTTAATAGCTCCATTAAATTGGGGATTAGGTCATGCTTCGAGATGTATCCCGTTGATTACTGCGCTCATAAAATCAGGGTTTCAACCTGTAATTGCTAGTGATGGTCCTGCCTTAGAATTGTTAAAAAAGGAGTTTAGCTCCTTACCTTTTGAAACACTTCCCAGCTATAACATTACTTATCCTGAAAATGGGAAAAAATTTAGAAGTAAGATTTTAAACCAAGCCTTTCCACTTATAAAAACTATTAAAAAAGAACAAGAGGCGGTTAAAAAATTACACGACAAACATCACTTTTCAGGAATTATTTCTGACAACAGATTTGGTGTTTACTTAAACCATGTGCCTTCAATTTACATAACTCATCAAATTAATGTTTTGAGCGGAAGTACAACCTGGCTTAGTACTAAAATTCATGAAAAAGTAATTAAAAAATTTGATGAATGTTGGGTCCCAGATTTCTTGAACGAACCGTCTTTAAGCGGAAAACTTGGACACTGTACCGATTATGTAATCCCTACCAAACACATTGGTCCTTTAACGCGATTAACGCCCAAGAACCGTGACAAAATCTATCAATATTTGCTTTTATTGTCTGGTCCCGAGCCACAACGCAGTTTACTAGAAACCAAATTGAGAGCAGAGTTTTCAAAAACAGAGGAAAAAGTACTTTTGGTAAGAGGTGTTGTAGAGTCACAAAAAAAAGTACAGCAAATAGGCAATTTAACCATTCATAATTACATGGATTCTGCCGAGTTAGAATCCGCCATAAACAGTTCTGAGCTTATTATTTCAAGATCGGGCTATTCAACCATAATGGATTTATCAAGGTTAGGCAAGAACGCGTTTTTTATTCCGACTCCGGGACAGTTTGAACAAGAATACTTGGCTCAAAGATTAAAAGAATTGAAAATTGCAGATTATAGAACTCAAAAAGAGTTTAAACTTGAAGACTTGAGCTTAAATTCTAATTATACAGGGTTTAAACATGATAAACCTCATGAACCAATAAAAGATTTATTCGGCCTTTTCTAAGGTAAATGAGAATTCACTTCCTACATTTAATTCGCTTTCTACGTAAATTTTTTCGCTATGCGCCTCAATAATGTGTTTGACAATTGAAAGCCCTAACCCTGATCCTCCTTCTTTACGAGAACCACTTTTATCAACCCTATAAAAACGCTCAAACAATCTTGGTATATGCTCCTGAGCTATACCTTCACCATTGTCGGTAACCCTAACAATTACCTTGTTTTTAATCAAGTTTTCAATACTAATCTCAGTCGTACCTTGTGTTCTTCCATATTTAATAGAATTCACTATAAGATTGGTTAGTACTTGTTGGATGCGTTCTTTATCTGCTTCTACGTAAATAGGGCTTGGATACTCAGTATCCAAAGTAAGAGTGATTTGCTTTTTAGCCGCTTTCATTTCAAACAACTCAAACATCGATTTTATTAGGTCTACGATATCAAACCGTTCAATTTCTAAACTTAAATCTCCATATTCAAGTTTAGTAATCATATCTAAATCCTGAACAATATATATGAGCCGATCAACTCCTTTCTCAGCGCGTTTTAAATATTTTTCCCTAATATCCTTGTCATTCATAGCGCCTTCTAACAAAGTTAAAATATACCCTTGAACAGTAAAAAGGGGGGTTTTTAATTCGTGAGAAACATTACCTATAAACTCCTTTCTGTACTCCTCCCTAATTTTTAAGGATTCTAATTCTAACTTTCTATTCTTGGCATATTCACTAATTTCATTTGCCAATGTCCCCATATCGGTAGTGATAGGTTGACTTCTTAAGGTCTTTGATTGTAATAAGGTAAGCTCTTCATAAATTTGCTTAACACGCCTGTAGATAAACCGCTCAACCCTATATTGTATGACTGCAAAAGCCACAAAATAAATAATTAGAGCAAATCCAATAAGGACAAAAATATTAAAGGCATTAACCAAATGCATAAACACCCCAAACACTAATGTAAATATGAGGGTTAAATAAAGTGAAGTTTTATTTGAAAACTTAAATGATTTTTTTACTTGGCCTTGCATTAATCTACAAACTTATACCCAACACCCTTAACTGTTTTAAAAGAATCGTCGCCAATTTTTTCTCTCAGTTTTCTGATGTGAACATCAATGGTTCTTCCTCCTACAACTACTTCATTCCCCCATACCTTGTCAAGAATTTCCTCTCTTTTAAACACCTTTCCAGGTTTTGTAGCTAAAAGGGATAAAAGTTCAAACTCCTTTCGTGGTAATACCAATTCATTGCCGTTTTGAACAATTTTATATTCGTCTCTATTTATTTCTAAATCTCCAATTTTAATTATGTTGCCCTCTCCATCAGATTCATTTTTTAAACGTCTCAATAACGCATTCACCTTACTAACTAAAACTTTAGGTTTTACAGGCTTTGTAATATAATCATCAGCACCAGCATCAAATCCAGCCAATTGAGAATAATCTTCACCTCTCGCCGTCAAGAAAGTAATAATAGAATTGTCTAAATCTGGATTAGCTCGAATCAACTCGCAGGCTTCTATGCCGTCCATTTCTGGCATCATAACATCCAATATTATTAGTTGTGGCTTTTCTTTTTTAGCTTGTTTAACCCCTTCAGCCCCATTTGATGCGGTAAACACTTGATATCCCTCAGATTTTAAATTGTACCCAACAATTTCTAGGATATCTGGCTCATCATCTACTAATAATATTTTAATGTCGTTTTTTTTCATGTTGTTTTATAATTAGTGTAAATATAAAATATAATGCACACATTCAAACCTGTGGTCTATTTGTTAACTTTTGCGTAACCTTTAAACTATATTTTATTAACTATTAGAAGAGGTTCAACCAATTTCTATAGTTTAAAATTAATTCATACACTATATATAGTTCTCTTTACTACCTAAAGCGGCAATATTACTTTTCTGTAAAGTATGTACCTGTATTACAAATCTTTAACAATATTATGTATCTTTGAGATTCAATTTACACTTATCAAATTATGAAAAAACTTTACATTCTAACATTTTTATTTTTAATAAGCATTGTTTCTTATGGACAATCTCCAATTATTACAATGGTTGTTGACGGCCCTTGTTCAGGTGGAAATCCTAAAGTAGTTGAAATTTATGCTGATGGAGCTGTTGATTTTGCTCTATATTCTATTCAAAATCAAACCAATGCAAATACAGGGGATTTTGGAAACACTCAAGATCTATCTGCATTAGGTACAGTTACAGATGGCTTTGTATACATCACAACTGGTGGAAGCGCTGATGGCATTGCTTCAGACTTCCCAACTATTGATGCAGGTACAACTCTTGAATCTAATACTGTTAATATTAATGGTGATGATCGTATTCGTTTAATTTTAAACTCAGATCTTTCTGTAGTTGATCAATTTGGAGTTTCTGATACTGATGGCTCTGGTTCTACTTGGGAATATTTAGATTCTTATGCAAAAAGAGTTGATGGTACAGGTCCTGATGGCGCTTTTATTGAAGCTAACTGGACATTTGGTGGGGCTAACACTCTAGATGGTTTAGGAATATGTAGTGGCGGTACGGTTAATGTTGAAACTGAAGTTGGAGGAGTAGGCACATACTCGACTACTGGTTCAACAAATCCTGTATTGGCTATTACAGCACCTTCTGATGGTGCCGAATTTGCTCCAGGTACGACTGAAGTTACTATGTCTGTAATCACCCAAAACTTTGTTGTTGCAAATCCTGGAATGGGAGATGGTCATATTCACTGGCAACTAAACACTGTAATGCAACCCATGAAATACGATTTAGATGATGTTGTAATTCCAGTTACTGATGGTGAAACGTATACTGTTTATATGGAGTTAGTTGATGATTCTCATACTCCTATAGCACCTGCTGTAAATCAAACAATTACTTTTAGTGTAGCATCAGGAACAACCGTTGCTGATATCGCTGCTTTAAGAGCAGATGTAGAAACTAACGGCGCTGGTGGTTATTATACAATTTCAGGCGGTGTTACAGTAACTCATACTGATGGTTACCAAAACAGACACTGGATTCAAGATTCTAACATTGCTGGTGTATTAATTTATGATGCTGACGATGTTTTAACAACGTACTCTGAAGGTGACAATATCTCTGGATTACAAGGAACAACTTTAATTAGTAATGGTGTTTTAAGATTCATTCCAACTGCAGATTCTGCAACTCTTAATGGCAATGCAATGGTCTCGCCACAATTAGTTACAATTGCTGAGTTGAATGCAAACCCTGATGATTATGAGTCTGAGTTAATTCAAGTTGCCAATGTTACTTTTGTAGATGGTGATGGTGTTGCTACATTTTCAACTGGTAGTAACTACGATTTAACTGACGGAACGAACACCTTAGTTAAAAGAACTGAGTTTTTTGGAGCTGATTACATTGACACTGTAATTCCTTCTACCGAATTACCTTTAGTTGCCGGTGTTGCGGGAGAATTTAACGGTACAGCTCAAATTTACGTGAGATCAATGTCTGACTTAACTCTAAGTGTTAACGCTGTAACGGCTACTCAATTTTCGGTATATCCTAACCCAACGAGTTTAGGCTATGTAAACATCAAATCTAACTCTGCTTCAATGATGTCAGTTCAAATTTTTGATATCCTTGGAAAATTAGTTAAAGATGCGAATACAACTAACAATACTATTTCACTTTCAAATATCAACAGTGGTATCTATATCTTAAAAGTTGAACAAGATGGGAACTCAATTACTAAAAAATTAGTGATTAAGTAATATCCTTTTTAAATAAAATTTTAAAAGCGCTACTTCATGTAGCGCTTTTTATTTTTAATATTTTTGCTACTTAATTTTAGAGATGGTAATACCTGAAAATATATTTGAAATACAAACCGAAGTAGAATTAGAGGCTAAGGCTCTTGAGGTCTTCAATTACCAATTTCAAACAAATAAGGTTTATCGTTCTTTTTGCGATCTACTTTACAAGCATCCAAGTGATGTTAAACAGATAAAAGACATACCATTTATTCCTATACAATTTTTTAAATCACACGAGGTCTATAACCAAAAGGAAACACCAGAAATTATATTTTCAAGTTCCGGTACTACTGGAAGTGTAACGAGCAAACATTATGTAACAGATCTTGCTGTTTATGAAAAAAGTTACAACAAGGGATTTACTGAGTTTTATGGCAACATTGAAGATTATGCTGTTTTGGCATTACTACCATCTTATTTAGAACGTAGTGGTTCATCCTTAATTTATATGGCTGAGGATTTAATTAAAAAATCAAACCATAAAGACAGTGGCTTTTACCTCAACAACCTCGATGCCTTAATTGAAACCATTAATAAACTGGAACAACAAGGGCAAAAAACTTTGCTTCTTGGCGTTTCATTTGCATTGTTAGACCTTATTGAAAAGCAGCAGTTTAATTTAAAACACACCACCGTTATGGAAACTGGTGGCATGAAAGGAAAGCGCAAAGAACTTATTAGAGCCGAATTGCATGACATTTTGAGAAAGGGATTTGGTGTAAAACACATCCATTCAGAATATGGTATGACCGAACTTTTAAGTCAAGGTTATTCAAAAGGCGATGGTGTTTTTGAGTGTCCGCCATGGATGAAGATCTTAACCAGAGACCCCGAAGATGCGCTTAGCATCCAACAATTTGGTAAAAGCGGCGGAATAAATATTATTGATTTGGCCAACATAAACTCTTGCGCATTTATCGCGACACAAGATTTAGGCAAAGTTTACAGGGATGGAAGTTTTGAAGTATTAGGTCGATTTGATAATTCAGATATTAGAGGCTGCAACCTTATGGTTTTTTAAATCGGGTTGTAAGTAAATAAAACCCACTCCAACTGAATTTGTAGCTCTAAAAAGCTATGAAAAAGAAAACTATTTTTTAGTTTGTTGGTTAAATTAAAATCGCCCGGAGGTTAGGCCCGGGCGATTTCCATTTTTATGCTATTTTAATAATATAGGTATTACGTTTTCCCTTGTTTAAAATAATATACTTACCGTGTATTAAATCGGATTCAGACAACATATAATCATCTTTAACCTTTACTTTGTTTACTGATATAGAGTTTTCTTTTAAAGCTCGTCTTGCTTCTCCATTTGAATTAAGGAAGCCTGTTTTAGCCGAAAGCGCCGCAATCATATCTAATCCTTCCGCAAACTCTCCCTTTTCAATATTTGCTTGAGGCACACCTTCAAAAACTTCTAAAAACATTTTCTCATCTATAGATTGAATATCTTCTTTAAAATTTTTGCTAAACAAAACATTAGAAGCTTTTTCAGCCGTTACAAAGGCTTCTTCAGAGTGCACAAAACTAGTCACTTCTTTAGCTAACCTTTTTTGAAGTAATCTCATATGAGGCATTTCTTTATGCTTTGTAATCAATTCTTCAATTTCAGATTGCTCCAAAAACGTAAAGATTTTAATATACTTTTCAGCATCTTCATCTGTGGTATTTAACCAAAACTGGTAGAATTTAAATACAGATGTTTTATCAGCATCTAACCAAACATTTCCACCTTCACTTTTTCCAAACTTTGAGCCATCGGCTTTTGTGATTAATGGGCATGTCATTGCAAACGCTTTTGCTTCTTCTCCAACATTCATACGTCTTACCAATTCGGTACCCGTTGTAATATTACCCCATTGGTCACTTCCTCCCATTTGTAATTTACATCCCATTGTAGAATATAAATGGTAAAAATCATAACCTTGAATAAGCTGATATGTAAACTCTGTAAAAGACATCCCGACTCCAGTTTCACCAGACAAACGTTTTTTAACCGAGTCTTTAGCCATCATATAATTTACAGTAATACGTTTCCCTACATCTCTTGCAAAATCTATAAATGAAAAAGTTTTCATCCAGTCGTAATTATTAACAAGAACTGGCGCATTAGCTGCATCCGAATTAAAATCTAAGAATCGTGACAATACATTTTTAATACCATTGACATTGTGATTAAGAGTCGCTTCATCTAACAAATTTCTTTCATCACTCTTTCCTGAAGGATCTCCAATCATTCCGGTAGCACCACCAACTAAAGCAATTGGCTTGTGACCTGCTTTTTCTAAATGCACCAACAAAATTATAGGCACTAAACTACCAATATGCAATGAATCTGAAGTTGGATCAAACCCAATATACGCAGTAGTCATTTCTTTGTCTAATTGCTCATCAGTTCCTGGCATGATATCGTGTAACATACCTCTCCATCGTAATTCTTCAACAAATTTATTTGCCATAATTTTAAATTAAATTTTGAAGACACAAAGATAAAAATCAAAGAAGAATTTTAATCCCTTTATCAATAATTCTTTATTTTAGTTCTATGATATTAGTTACAGGAGGTACAGGCTTGGTAGGCTCTCATTTATTATACCAATTGGTGAATAAAAACAATAAGGTTAAAGCCCTATATAGATCTGAATCAACGTTCAAAGCTGTAAAACATGTGTTTTCTTATTACACCAAGAACAGTGAAGAGTTATTTAATGCCATCACTTGGGTAAAAGGAGATATCACAGATACATCAACATTAGATGAAGCTTTTAATGATGTGACTGTTGTTTACCATTGTGCTGCTCTAGTATCTTTTGAACCGAATAAATACCATCAATTAAGACAAGCTAATATTAATGGTACTGCTAATATTGTAAATAGATGTATTGCTCATGGCGTAAATAAAATTTGTTATGTTAGCTCGATTGCCGCTATTGGCCACCATCAAGATCCAAATAAACTTATTGACGAAAGCACGTATTGGAATAACGAAGAAGATAATAGCGTTTATGCCATTACAAAATATGGTGCCGAAATTGAAGTTTGGAGAGGGTATCAAGAAGGCTTAAAAGTAGTTATCGTAAATCCTGGGGTAATAATCGGCCCAGGGTTTTGGAAATACGGCAGCGGTAATCTTATAAAAAAGGTGGACAACGGATTTAAATATTTTACTCATGGCACTACCGCCTATGTGGATGTTTGGGATGTTGTTAACCCCATGATTCAACTCACAGAAAGTGACGTAAATGGGGAGCGATTTATTTTGGTTTCAGAAAATTTAAGCTTTAAAACCTTTCTCGATAAAACAGCAAAAATTTTGAATGTTCCTACGGCAACTAAAGAAGCAACTTCAAAACTACTAAACATAGGATGGCGATTAGACTGGCTTAATCATAAAATTACTGGAAAGCGTAGAAAATTGTCAAAACAATTAGCAAAAACAGCTCAAACTAAAACGCTTTATTCTTCTCAAAAAATCATAGACACCATTGGTTACGAGTTTAAACCTATGGAAGAAAGCCTAAACATCACGGCAAACTTTTACCGTGATGATATAGCTTAATTTTTTTCTTTTAGCCGACTTTTCTTTTGAGATGGCGCTGAGCTATCACGCTTTATTGACACCTTTTCTGAGTCTTTTTTATTGTTAATCGGCTTAATTTTATTCTTCAGTAAACTATTAGAAGGTTTTCTTTTTAGAGAATCTCTTTTCTTTCTCTTAACTTCTCTTATAGAATCTTTTAAACGTTCTTCTTCCTTATAAAGGCCATTAAATTCTTCCTTTTCTTTCTCTAATCTTAATTTCACATCAAGAAGAAGATTATTATAGGTTTCTATATCAAAAGCATAATAATCATTACTACTAAAAAACTGTAAACTGTCTGTATTGTGTTTATCAAATACAAACTCATAGGGATTTACACCTTTTTCTTCCAGATGTTTTTTGTTCACTCCTTTTGCTCCATTCATCACAAAAATATCGTAATAAATATTGCTCATTTGGGCTGTAGACAATAAGTTTTCTGGCTTTGCTGGACGCTCTACCTTATCGCAACTTACTGCCAAAAACACAAAACCTATTAAAATTAGAATTCGATTCATCGATCAAAAGTTAATCGTTTAGAAACCTTAACGTCTTTTACTTTAAAGTTATTATAAACTACTGTACCGTTAACTAAGGTATGAGAAATTCTCGATTTGAATGTTGTACCTTCAAAAGGAGACCACCCACATTTATATAAAATATTGTCTTTATTTACAGTCCAAGGATTATTGACATCGACAATTACTAAATCTGCAAAATATCCTTTTCTAATATATCCACGTTTTTCAACTTGAAATAGAATTGCAGGATTGTGACACATTTTTTCAACAATCTTTTCTACAGTAATTTTACCTTGATGAAAAGCCTCTAACATAGCCACTAAGGCATGCTGTACAAGTGGGCCTCCAGAAGGCGCCTTAGTATATACATTACTTTTTTCTTCTAATGTATGTGGCGCATGGTCTGTAGCAATTACATCAATTCTATCATCTAATAGAGCTTTCCATAATTGGTCTCTATCACTGGCTGTTTTCACCGCTGGATTCCATTTGATATGAGTACCTTTCTTCTTATAATCAGCATCGCTAAACCACAAATGATGCACACAAACCTCGGCCGTGATCTTTTTATCTTTTAACGGAATTTTATTTGAGAATAAATTAGTCTCTTTTCCTGTAGACAAGTGAAACACATGCAATCTCGCTCCCGTTTTCTTTGCAAGCTCAATAGCTCTTGACGACGATAAATAACAAGCTTCTTCACTTCTAATGATAGGGTGACACTCAATTGGAATATCCTCACCATATTTTTCAAGATGAGCTTCCATATTAGTTCTAATAGTACCTTCATCCTCACAATGCACCGCAATTAGTAAATTAGTTTTACTAAAAATCTCCTCTAATACCTCAGGATTATCAACTAGCATATTTCCTGTTGAAGACCCAAGAAACAGTTTTAAAGCAGCCACATTTTTAGGATCCACTTTTAAAATCTCATCAAGGTTATCGTTTGTTCCGCCAAACATAAAAGAATAATTGGCATGTGAAGTTTCTTTGGCTATTGCAAATTTCTCTTCCAACAAATCTATAGTAGTGGATTGCGGATTGGTATTTGGCATTTCAATAAATGAGGTAATCCCACCAGCTACCGCCGCTCTCGATTCCGTACCGATATCTGCCTTATGTGTTAATCCAGGTTCTCTAAAATGCACCTGATCATCAATTACACCAGGCATCACATAATTCCCTTCAGCGTCAATTACTACTACATCTGCAGATTTTACACTTATTGACGGTGCAATATCTACTATAATTTCATCTTCAATAAGGATATCTCCTTCAAATACTTCGCCTTCATTTACAATTTTGGCGTGTTTTATTAATACACTTTTTGTCCCCATTTTAATTATGTCTTTTAAACAAACTTCCAAGTTTTAAACTGATAACTCCAAAAATGGCTTCAGAAATAATTCCGCTACTCATTTTAGATTTTCCGTTGGCTCTATCAGTAAAAATAACTGGAACTTCAACTATTTTAAATTTCTTCAAGTAAGCTTTGAACTTCATTTCTATCTGAAATGCATAGCCCACAAATTTTATACGCTCAAGATTAATTGCTTCTAACACCTCACGCTTGTAACAAACAAATCCTGCTGTTGTATCGTGAATATTCATTCTGGTAATTAGACGCACATAAATTGACGCTCCAAATGACAGTAATACTCGGCTCATTGGCCAATTCACCACATTAACACCCTTTACATATCTCGAACCTATAGCCAAATCGGCATCATCGATCGCACAGGCATGATATAATCTTTCCAAATCTTTTGGATCATGAGAAAAATCGGCGTCCATTTCAAAAATATAGCTGTAATCCCGTTCTAAACACCATTTAAAACCGGCAATATAAGCAGAACCTAAACCCGTTTTTTCTTCACGTTCTAACAAAAATAAATTTTCAGGAAATTGCGACTGTAACGATTTTACAATACTTGCCGTTTGATCTGGCGAATTATCATCAACCACAAGAATATCAAACTGTTTCTCTTGAGCGAAAACCGCCAAAATAATGGCCTCAATATTCTCAATCTCGTTATATGTAGGAATGATGACAATAGCGTCCTTCATCAATTCAAATTTTAGCAAAAGTAAGTTATTTTTAAGTGATAATTAATCAAGAATATCACATAATTAGAGATTCATTCAGTAATATTAAAATTTTTAAAGAACATTTAACTAAAGGTGAAATTTATTATAATTTTACAGCCATGCTACGCGAGATATTTTCTAACGATATATTTACAATCCTATTGCTAATTGGATTGAGCTGTGTCGTACTATCTAAATTTCTTTTTGCAGTTCGCTTTTCTGATTTTATTGGCCTTCTTACCAATTCAAAATATCTAAATATTTACACGAGAGATCAAAAATTTATAGATGGTTTTGAGTCCTTATTATTTATAAACCTTGTTTTAGGCATCTCTATTACTTCATTTCTTTGTTATAAATGCTTACACCCAGAAGCATTATTTGAATGGGTTTTAATATCTAAAATTATTTTTGGTATTGCAGCCATTTTTATAGTAAAGGTTATGATAGAAAGATTATTGTCGAGCATTTTTGAAATTGACGAAATCATTGAACGCTATATTTTTCAAAAATCCAGCTACAAAAACTTTGGAGGCCTACTATTAATCCCGATAAACGCCTTACTGCTTTATAGTATTCATCCGACAACCGAGTCAATATTATACCTACTTGTACCAGTACTGATAATTAACCTATTAGGATTTATTAGAATACTACGTAGTAATCAAAACCTTATAATCTCCCATTTTTTCTATTTTATTTTATATCTTTGCGCACTTGAAATAGCACCATATATTTTATTATATAAGTATATTTCGAATAATTAAGCGTAAAACGATACCCATAGTCCTATGAAAGTGAAAACAATTTTAGTGTCTCAACCAGAACCTAAAATAGAAAATTCGCCCTACTTTGATCTACAAGAGAAAAAAAAGGTAAAAATTGATTTTAGACCTTTTATTCATGTTGAAGGTGTTGCTGCAAAAGATATTAGACAACAAAAAGTTGATTTAAGTCAATTTACTGCAATCATTTTAACAAGTAGAAACTCAGTAGATCATTTTTTTAGAGTGGCAGATGAAATGCGATTTAAAGTACCAGATACTTTAAAGTATTTTTGCCAATCTGAGGCGGTTGCCTATTATCTTCAAAAATATGTTGTTTACAGAAAGCGTAAAATTTACGTTGGTAAACGTATGTTTGCAGATTTAGCTCCTCTTATCAAAAAATATAAGGACGAAACTTTTCTACTACCCACTACCGACAAATTAAAGCCGTTAGTAAGGGAGACTTTAAACAACTTGAATATTGAATGGAAAGAAGCCGTTTTTTACAAAACCGTAATTAGTGATTTATCTGATTTGGCAAATGTATACTACGATGTTTTAGTATTCTTCAGCCCTTCAGGAATTGAGTCATTATTTCATAATTTCCCAGAGTTTAAACAAAATGACACCCGTATTGCAGTATTTGGTAATACGACTATTAAAGCAGTAGAAGCACACGGATTGCGTGTTGATATAGCTGCACCGACTCCAGAAACACCATCAATGACAATGGCACTGGAGAAATACATTGAACAAGCGAACAAAGGAAAATAATTTCTTTGTTTTTATACCATAAAAAAAGCGATTTGAAATTCAAATCGCTTTTTCTTTTTATATCAATGGGGCTTACTAAATTTTAGGTGCACCCGCCATAATTTCATCATTTGCAAATTCTTCAAATTGTTTGAAGTTTTCTTTGAATGAATTAGCTAATACAGTTGCCTTAGCATTATAAGCATCTTTATCTTGCCAAGTGTTAATTGGGTTAAGCACTTCTGAAGGCACATTAGGACACTCAACAGGCATTTGAACACCGAATATTGGGTGTGTAGCAAATTGATCAGCGTTGATTGCTTCCAATTCACCAGTCATAGCTGCAGTAATCATTGCTCTTGTATATTTTAATTTCATACGAGAACCAACACCGTAAGGACCACCAGTCCAACCTGTGTTTATCAACCACACATTCACACCAGAGGCTTTCATCTTCTCACTTAACATCTCTGCATAAGCTGTTGGGTGCAAAGGCATGAAAGGCGCTCCAAAACAGGCTGAGAAACTAGGTAAAGGCTCGTTAATTCCTGCTTCAGTCCCTGCAACCTTTGCCGTATATCCTGAAATAAAGTGATATGCTGCTTGACCAGGAGTTAATTTAGACACTGGAGGTAAAACACCAAAAGCATCAGCAGTTAAGAAAAATATGTTTTTAGGATTCTGTCCTATTGAAGGTACTTGAATATTTTCAATGTGGTCAATTGGATAACTAACACGAGTATTTTGTGTTATTGAAGTGTTTTCGAAATCTACATTACCATCAGCATCCATGATAACATTTTCAAGGATAGCTCCTCTCTTAATCGCATGGAATATTTCTGGTTCGTTCTTTTCGGTAAGATCAATTACTTTAGCATAACATCCACCTTCAAAGTTAAACACTGTATTTTCATTTGTCCAACCGTGCTCGTCATCTCCAATTAGTTTTCTATTTGGATCAGCCGATAAAGTAGTTTTACCAGTACCAGATAAACCAAAGAAAATAGCTGTATCACCATCTTCCCCAACATTAGCACTACAATGCATTGGTAAAGTGTTTTTGAATACAGGAAGAATAAAGTTTAGAGCTGAGAAAATTCCTTTTTTAATTTCACCAGTATAACCTGTTCCACCAATAAGAGCAATTTTTTTAGTAAAATTTAAAATCGCGAAGTTATGTTGTCTTGTCCCATCAACTTCTGGATCTGCCATAAAACCTGGTGCATTTACCACCAACCATTCTGGATCAAAATCTTCCAATTGAGCTTCAGTAGGACGCAAAAACATATTACTTGCAAATTGATTACTCCAAGGGTACTCATTTACAACACGAATATTTAAGTTGTAATTAGAATCTGCACAAGCATAACTATCTCTTACAAACACCTCTTTTTCTGAAAGGTAATCTACAACCTTGTTATAAAGGGCATCAAACTTATCAGATTCAAAAGGAATATTTATATCACCCCACCATACTTTTTGGGCAGTGATATCGTCTTTTACTATAAATCTATCTTTTGGGGATCTACCAGTGAATTCACCAGTGTTTACAGCAATTGCACCTGAGGACGCTTCAACACCTTGTCCTTTAGCAATCGCCAAATCATGTAACTCATCTGGAGTTAATTGATACTTAACATCTGCATTTTTAATGCCATAATTTTCTAACGAAATCGATTTCGTAGCTTGAGCATAATTAGCCATATTATATTAAATTGTTTAGTTGAGCAAAACTAAACAATATTCTAAAAACACCTTCTAAATAGTGTTAATTATTATCAATCTTTTTAACAAAACCTTTTATAATTATTAACCAAGCAAAAATCAAGACTGTTCCGCCTATTGGCGTAATGAAACCAATGGTTTTAAAATCAAAATTAGTCATACTATTTGTTGCCAAAAGGTAAATCGAACCCGAAAATAGAACGACACCAACACCTACTAAAATGGCTGCAAGTTTTTTAGTTTTTAAGTTTAATAAAGGCAACATCCCGAGAATTAACAGTAATAAACCGTGGTACATTTGATACCTAACACCAGTTTCAAAAGTTTGAAGAGAGGCTTCTGAAAGTGATGCCTTTAAAGCATGTGCTCCAAAGGCTCCTAAAACAACTGACAACACACAAAAGCTCGCGCCAGCAATGAATATTTTTCGTTCCATTACATTTTTGAATTAAAAAACAAATTGATTTATTACATTCGCCACAACAAATGTACTCAACTAACACAATAATGCGAAAAATACTCGTCATAGGATCCGGAAAATCCACATCTTATTTAATAAAATATCTATTAGACAAATCAGTTTCTGAAAATTTACATATCACTATTGGTGATATCGATATAAACCATGCCAAAAAATTAATACGTAGCCACAAAAACGCTTCTGCAATAACTTTAGATGTTTTCGATCGTGCCTCTTATGTTGAAGCCATAAAAGATGTAGATATTGTGGTTTCTATGTTACCGGCGCGTTTCCACACCGAGGTGGCCAAAGACTGTATTAGATTCAGGAAACATTTAGTTACAGCATCCTATGTGAGCGAGGAAATGCAAGCGCTTGATGTTGAAGCCAAAGCTAATGGACTGGTATTTATGAATGAAATTGGGGTTGATCCAGGAATAGATCATATGAGTGCTATGCAAATCATAGACGGCATTAGATCTAAAGGTGGTAAAATAATTTTATTCGAATCATTTACCGGAGGACTTGTTGCTCCTGAAAGTGATAATAACCTATGGAATTACAAATTCACTTGGAATCCAAGAAATGTTGTAGTTGCTGGTCAAGGTGGCGCTGCTAAATTCCTTCAAGAAGGTACCTATAAATACATACCATACAACAGATTATTTAGAAGAACAGAGTTTTTTGACATCGCAGGTTATGGCCAATTTGAAGGCTATGCCAATAGAGATTCTTTAAAATATCAAAGTGTATATGGTCTTGATAATGTAAAAACACTTTATCGTGGAACCATGAGACGTATTGGTTTTAGTAGAGCTTGGAATATTTTTGTTCAATTAGGATTAACCGATGATAGTTATGAAATTGATGATAGTGCAAACATGAGCTATCGCGATTTTATTAACGCATTTTTACCTTACAGTCCAACAGACTCAGTCGAGCTAAAACTAAGACATGCTCTAAAAATTGATCAAGATGATATTGTTTGGGATAAATTACTAGAATTAGATTTATTTAACGCTGACAAAAAAGTTGGTTTAGACAAAGCTACTCCGGCTCAAATTCTTCAAAAGATACTGGAAGACAAATGGAGCCTAAATCATGAAGACAAAGACATGATTGTAATGTATCATAAATTTGGTTATGAGTTAAATGGAGAAAACCACCAAATAGACTCAACTATGGTTACATTAGGTGAAGATCAAACCTATACAGCCATGGCTAAAACAGTTGGCCTACCTGTTGCCATTGCTACCTTAGCTATTCTAAACAAAAAAATCACAACACCTGGAGTACAAATACCAATTACGCCAGAAGTTTATAATCCGATTTTAGAAGAATTAAAAGATTACGGTATTAAATTCACTGAAAAAGAGGTACCATACTTAGGTTATAACCCATTAAACGTTTAGTTATAAATTAAAACAAGAAGTGTATATTTATATTCTTATTTAACTACACTTTTAATATGAAGGTTGTAAATCAAAACATTCAAATAGACGGAATCGATAAAAAGATTTTACGTGCATTAATGGAAGATGCCAGAACTCCTATTCTTGAAATCGCAAGACAAGTTGGGATTTCTGGTGCTGCCATTCACCAACGCTTACGCAAACTGGAAAAATCAAAATTAATTTCTGGTTCTAAATTTATTATCAACCCAAAAGTTTTAGGATATACCACCATGGCTTTTGTTGGTATTTATTTAGAAAAAGCTGTTAGTAACCCAGATGCTGTAAAACAATTAAAGAAAATCCCGGAAGTTATTGAGTGCCATTACACCACAGGAGACTGGAGTGTTTTTATTAAGATTTTATGCAAAGACAACTCGCATTTAATGCACTTATTAAACCATAAAATTCAATCTATTACCGGTGTTTCAAGAACAGAAACTTTTATATCGTTGGATCAACAAATTGAGCGTCAAATAAAAATTTGATAATCAATGTACATATAATTTAACTCACGTATTTCTACCCGAATCCACCCTAAACCTTCTGAAAATCAACAGTTTTACTAATAATTTTCTTACTTTTATAAGGAATACAAAAACTATATTATTATGAGTACACCAACCATTCCAATTAAAGATGCCCAAGATCTTACTAAAAACTGGCAAACACACAACCCTAATTTTGCCAAAGCTTTTTTAATTCCTATTAATGATATCTTGGCTTGTATCAATGAGTCTGGCGTCGATTTAGAAATAGTTAATGGCAGAATTAGTACGGTAAATCCTGACGAATCTGTTCGTGCTTATGTAGGCGTAAAAGACTCGCAAAAGGCAGAGGATGAAAAACTTTTAATTGTTGCCACATTTAAGGATGGAAGTGAATATGTTGACATCTGCGAAAATGGAGCGAATCCACCTGGTGGAAGAAGACTTTATGGTAGCGGAGTTTTTGACTTCACAAAACCATGCCCAAATGAGTGTAACAGAGACAGCCCATTGTTTCACGATTAAAACCATCAATGCAATTATTTGATAAAATTTTTGACTATTTAGGACTTGCTTTAATCATCGTTAACTGCATCTTATATGTATATAGCTTGAGAAAAGACAGTCCTAAATCTTTTAAACTATTTACACTTTATTTAGTAGTTAGCTGCATCATATTTATTATAATGTTTGCATTAGCGGTGTACGAGTTACCCAATCTTTTTCTTTCTCACTATTATTTTATCTCTCAGTTTGTCTTGCTTTCTTTATTTTACAAACAGCTTTTTAGGGATAATCAAAAAAAGCTTGTAAACTTTATTGGTGTAATTGTGATTTCAGCCTTACTCATTCAATATACCATTCAACCTGAAAGATACTTCTCCTTTAACACTTTAGAAATATTTTTAACTAATACCCCGCTGGTGTTGTACGCTATAATTCATTTATACAACTCACTGGCATCACCAGGAAAATATATGTACATAAATGTTGCTGTCTTAATTTACATTAGTTCCAGCACGCTTATATTTATTCTGGGCGACTATTTGTCTGGGGTTGAACCAGGCTTAATTAAACATATTTGGACCTTAAACAAGGTACTGTATGTCGTTTATTTATCACTAATATTAATAGAATGGAAGAAGAGCTCATTGCTGGTCAGAAAGAAATTATCCTAGCGCTTGTATTTGGTATAATTTTTATCCTTTTACTGACCATAGGTCTGTTTCTATTCTTTTACTTTTCAAGAAAGAAAATTGTAGAAAAGGACAGAGAAAAATACAATATGATGTTATCGCATCAACAGAAAATTCTGCAAAACACGATTAGAGTTCAAGAAGAAGAGCGTTTAAGGATTTCTCAAGATCTTCATGATGCCATCAGTGCCAAGCTAAATGTAGTAAGTCTTACTACACATATGCTTATTGATGACAGCAATACTATTCCTGAACAAAAAGAATCTCTTAATCACATCTTAGAAATAACAACCAATACTATAGAAAGCTCAAGAAAAATAGCGCATGACCTTATGCCGCCAGTTCTAGATAAATTTGGACTAAAGGTCGCCTTAGAAGAGCTTTTCGATGAGTTTACAAAAAGTAAAAAAGTTAAGATTGAAAGCAACATAGACCAAATTAATTATCTTTCTAAAGATCAAGAGTTGCATGTTTTTAGAATTGCCCAAGAATTAATAAACAATTCTATAAGACACGGAAAGGCTACCCTATTAAACTTTTCGTTAGAAAAAAACACTCACGGATTTGTCCTAAATTACAGTGACAATGGCGTTGGATTTAATCCAAATGAAGTAAAAAAGAAGCCGGGTATTGGAATGCAAAACATTAACAGTAGAGTTGAAATACTTGAAGGTGATTTGACAGTAAAAAGCACGATTAACAAAGGAAGTTCCTTTACAATTACATCTAAAAATGAACACTGATAAAATTAGAATAGCATTAGCTGATGACGAGCTATTATTTAGACAGGGACTCATTAGCTTATTAAAAAGAGATGACGATTTAGAAATAGTTTTTGACGCTGAAAATGGTCAAGACCTTATTGATAAATTAAGAACCACTCAAGATCCCCCAGAAATCATTATAACAGATTTAAAAATGCCAGAGTTAAATGGTGTTGAGGCGACTAAAATTATAAGAAAAGAATTTCCAAATACCAAAATCATTGCTTTAACAAGCTACTTTAGCAAGCCTTTTATTGTAAATATGATTTCCATTGGAGCTGTAGCCTATTTAGCAAAAAACAGTACGCCATCACTTATGATTACCACCATTAAAGAAGTTTATAAAAAAGGGTTCTTTTACGATGCTCAGGTACTAAAATTTATCCATGAAGGCTTATTAAATCCCGAAGACAAGAACAAAAAATCATCCTTTGATGACAGTTATTTTACAAAACGAGAAAAGGAAGTTTTAGGTTTAATTTGCAAACAGTTTACAACAAACGAAATTGCAGACAAATTATTTATTTCTCCAAGAACCGTCGAAGGTCATAGAAATAATCTGCTAGCAAAAACCGATTCTAAAAATGTAGCAGGATTAGTTATTTACGCTTTGCAACATAAGTTAGTGTCCTTAGACCAAGATGCTTTAGAATAAAAAAACAGCCCTTAGTAATTTACTAAGGGCTGTTTTTTTATAATCTATTTTTGTATTAATCTCTCGACATAAAAATTTGGATAACATACCAGAACAATAACATCAACGAAGCAAACAAACCTAAAGCCGCTGGCACATATTGGTCTTCAGAATATTTATGTACCAAATTGGATGTTTGGTATAATATAGACCCTCCTGCTAATACACACATAGCAACCGAAAACCATAATCCCATTGTAAAACCAAATAGACTACCACCGATAATTAAGCCTAAGGCTATAAAAAAACCGATGGTTAATGCCGACTTTAAAAATGAAAAATCCTTTTTAGTAATAAATACAATTGCCGATAAACCCGTAAACAAAGACAAGGTCACAATTGCCGCTTGTTTTAACATTTCAAAACTCCCGTCGGTGTAAAAAATTGCCAAATATAATAAGGGCACGAAAATAAAAGCTTCAGCTAAAATGTATAATCCATACGCCAAGTATTGTGTTTTAATATCTGGAGATTTTAGGGTCATTTTTTCAGCATAATTAGTAATAAACATAAATCCGCCTAACATGATTAACCATTTATACCCATCTAACATTGATAAAGTAAATTCAATTACTGCTTCACTTTGTAATAGTAAATATTCAAAAAGAATAAAAACTAAGACACCGCCAGCAACGTGTGCATATGTGTTCTTGTAAAAGGCAACGCGCTTAGCATCATCTAATTCACTTACCATCAACTTTTTATCTACTGAGTTTTCCATATATAGTTTTGTAGTTATTTCTTACAGTTTGTGAATGTATAAAAAAAATCCGAATTGTAGCTGTTATAGCGAAATTCGGATTGAATATATCTTAATTAATTTAGTCTCTATTTCCCAAGACTTGCATGCCCCAATACAATAGTGAAGCCAAGGCACCTAAGGCAGAAACCAAATATGTTCTTGCAGCCCATTTTAAGGCATCTTCTGCTCCAGCATACTCTTGCTGAGACACCATGTTTTTTCCTTTCAACCAAGCCAAAGCTCTGTTACTTGCATCATATTCTACAGGCAAGGTTATAAAACTAAATAAGGTTGCTATTGCCATCATTACCAATCCAGCAATGGCAACATAATATCCTATTCCGGTTTCTGAAGCCGCTCCTAAAATTAAACCTCCAATCACCAACCATTGAGACATTCCTGATGTTACACTTACAACAGGCACTAATTGAGAGCGCATTGTTAGCCAAGAGTAGGCCTGAGCATGTTGTACAGCATGACCACATTCATGAGCCGCTACAGCAGCTGCCGCAGCATTTCGTTGTGAATACACCGACTCGCTTAAATTAACCGTTTTATTTCTCGGGTTATAATGATCTGTGAGTTGTCCTCGTGTAGAAATGACCTTTACATCTCTAATGCCATTATCAGCTAACATTTTCTCAGCGATTTCAGCACCGCTCATGCCGTTGCGCAAGTGAATTTTTGAATAGGTTTTAAACTTCTGTTTTAACTTGTTACTCACAAGCCAACTTACCAAAGCAATGGCACCTATAAGTAAATAATATCCTCCCATCGTTTAATCTTTAAATTGACTTATAATTTAGCAAAAATAAGACCAAATCTAAAACGAGGTTTTTTACTGAAGATTTGGCAGTTATTGCTTTACCAATCGGGCTTTATGTACTGAAGAAACGGGATAACTTAAAACAGTAATACTCTGGTCGCCTTCTGTCTCAGATTTACTAACATCTGAAGCTCTTGAAACCGTAATCTTAAATTCCATGGCGTCGTCAAAAAACGTTTCTGTAGTCGTAAGGTAAGTCCCTTGCACTTCAAACATCGAATGTAAACTACCGCCCATGAAGGTCGCGTTTAAAAGTATACCATTGTTTTCATCAATGAGATACTCTCCTGTTTTAGCATTTATGGTTATTAAATTATAACGACGTTCTTGCCTTTTCCCATCTTGGATATAAACAATCTGGTAGGCATAATTACCATCAACATCTAATGCTTCTAAATGAAACTCCATACCCACGGTTTCAATACCGCGGGCGGAGTGTATTTTTAAATCGCCTTTGTAGATACCAACATAATCTTTCGGAAACTGTTTGTCTTGCTCCTGGGCATAGCCAAATTGCATCGAAAACACAATTAAAACCAAAAAGAAAAGTAATCTACCCATGCTTATCCTACAATATTTATAATTTTTCCCGGCACAACAATCACCTTTTTAGGTGTGCGTCCTTGAAGTTGAGCTTGGGTTTTTTCATGAGCCATAACAGCAGCTTCAATATCATCCTTACTCATATCTAACGGCAGCTCTAAAGTAAACCTCATCTTACCATTAAATGAAATAGGATAGTTTTTACTGCTTTCTACCAAATGACTTGCCTCAAATACAGGAAATGCTTTAGTTGAAATTGAAGAATCATATCCCAATTGGCTATGCAGCTCTTCACAAATATGCGGCGCATAAGGCGATAATAATACTAATAATGGCTCTAAAATAGCCTTGCTTTTACATTTTTGAGCCGTCAACTCATTAACTGCAATCATAAATGTTGACACCGACGTATTGAAAGAAAAATTATCGATATCTTCTTCTACCTTTTTAATGGTTTTATGCAAGGTTTTTAAGTTGTCTTTAGTAGGCTCTGCATCGGTAACAGCACAACCGTTTTCGGTCATGTACAGTTTCCAAAGTTTCTTTAAAAACCCATGAACACCAGTAATACCAGCAGTATTCCAAGGTTTTGCTTGCTCTAAAGGTCCCAAGAACATTTCGTAAAGACGTAAGCTATCAGCACCGTATTCTGCACAAATATTATCCGGATTTACAACATTGTATTTAGACTTAGACATTTTTTCGACTTCGCGGCCAACTTTATAAACCTCATTCTCCTCGGTTACAAATACCGCGTCTTTATATTCGGCTCTCCAATTTTTAAAGGCTTCCATGTCTAATTCATCTGACGAATTTACAAAAGACACATCTGCATGAATTGGTGAAGTAGACCCTAATACTAAAGCATATTTAAGAGTATCTAAAAAATCAAGATCTTCAGAACTTACAAAAGGCTCTATAGAGTTCTTTATTAGATTTGAGTATTCTTCCTGAATATCGAAATCTCTCAATGTCGCCTCTTTAGATACTCCTTTGGAATCACAATACCTCTTCAAATTCAACATTGAGTTAGTAAAAAACAGTTGCTTATTTATTTTAATTGATTTTATAAATTTATCGGCCAAAGGCGTAAATCCTTTTCCTGGATTTTTAACCTGAACATTCTTCGAATGTACATTTACTGAAGCAACTCTATGTACAAAAGCACTTGTTCCCAAAATCATCCCTTGATTAATCAGCTTTTTAGCAAATTCATCAACTGGAACTACGCCTCTATCAAACAAGAATTTTTGCCAGAAACGCGCATATAATAAATGCCCTGTGGCATGCTCGCTACCTCCAATATATAAATCTACTTCTTTCCAGTAGTTTAATGCCTCTTGACTCGCAAACGCTCCAGTGTTATGCGCATCCATATAGCGATTAAAATACCAAGAACTTCCTGCCCAACCCGGCATTGTATTTAACTCTAAAGGAAACACCGTTTGGTTATCAATGTTTTCATTGGCAACCACCTGGTTAGTTTCAGTATTCCAAGCCCAAACAGAAGCGTTTCCTAAAGGCGGCTCTCCGGTTTCGGTTGGTAAATATTTTTCAACTTCAGGCAATTGGATAGGCAAATGTTGTGCATCTATCATTTTAGGCATGCCGTTCACATAATACACTGGGAATGGTTCTCCCCAATAACGTTGACGTGAAAATACAGCATCCCTTAATCGGTAATTTGTTTTCCCTTCTCCTTGGCCAATTTGCTCTAACTCGTAAATGGCACGTTTGGTTGCTTTTTTATAGTTTAACCCGTTTAAGAAATCGCTATTAGCAATAACAGTTGTCGCCTTATCAGCAAAAGCGGCTTCACTAATATCTACGCCTTCAAAAATGTTAGGAATATTAATATCAAAATGTTTCGCAAAATCGTAATCTCGTTGATCTCCACAAGGCACAGCCATTACAGCTCCAGTACCGTAACCTGCTAACACATAATCCCCAATCCAAATTGGGATAGGCTCTTTAGAAAATGGATGTTGTGCATAGGCACCAGTAAACACTCCAGAAATGGTTTTTACATCGGCCATTCTATCACGTTCGCTTCGTTTTGCTGTTGCTTGAATATAAGCTTCAACATCTGCTTTTTGATCTTCAGTTGTAATTTGCATGACCAGATCATGCTCTGGAGCCAAGGTCATAAAACTCACACCAAAAATAGTATCAGGTCTTGTCGTAAAGACATCTATAACGGCATCGTGACCTTCAACATTAAAAGTTACACTTGCGCCTTCAGATTTACCAATCCAATTTCGCTGACTTTCCTTTAAAGCATCTGTCCAATCAATAGTATTAAGGCCTTGAAGCAATCGCTCGGCATATGCAGAAATACGCATACTCCATTGTGTCATTTTCTTTCTTACTACCGGGTGACCACCACGCTCAGAAACACCGTTTACAATTTCGTCATTGGCTAAAACTGTACCTAATGCTGGGCACCAGTTTACTTCTGTTTCTGCCAAATAGGTTAATCTATATTGTAACAACACTTCTTGTTGTTGTTTTTCATCTAAGGCATTCCATTCCTCAGCCGTAAACTGCGAAACCGCATCATCGCAAACCGCGTTGACTTTAGAATTTCCTTCTGCTTCAAACAAGGCTACTAAGGTTGAAATACTTTCGGCCTTATCAGAATCTAAATTATACCATGACTCAAACAATTGAATAAAAATCCATTGTGTCCACTTGTAATACTCAGGATTACTAGTGCGCACTTCTCTACTCCAATCAAATGAAAACCCAATCTGATCTAATTGTCTTCTATAGGTTTTTATGTTTGTCTCTGTAGTAACTGCAGGATGTTGGCCAGTTTGAATAGCATATTGCTCTGCCGGTAAACCAAAACTATCATAACCTTGCGGATGCAAAACATTAAACCCTTTATGTCTTTTGTAACGTGCATATATATCTGAAGCGATATACCCCAGAGGGTGCCCAACATGTAAACCTGCTCCAGAAGGATAAGGAAACATATCTAATACATAGTACTTAGGTTTTTCAGAATTATTTTCAGCTCTAAATGTTTGGTTCTCTGCCCAGAAATTTTGCCATTTGGCTTCAATTTCATTGAATTTATATATCATATTGCAAGTCAATATTTTTAAAATGCGAAGTTACGTTTTAAAAACAAAATTCTAAAGCGTAAGTTTAGGGTATAATAAAAATTAAAAACGCTCAAAATTTGTTAGAAAATGGCGGCAAAAATAGGGTTAGTTCTTTCTGGAGGTGGCGTTAAGGCTATAGCTCACGTCGGCTTTTTAAAAGTACTACTTGAAAACAACATTAAACCAACTCATATTGCTGGTACAAGTGCCGGAGCAATGGTAGCGGCTTTTTACGCCAAAGGTTATGATTTAGATACCATTTTAACCTTTTTTAAAACAACTCCCTTATTAAAACTCTCGATGTACACCAGAGCCAAACCAGGCTTTATGGATAGCGAGAAGTTTGTTTCGTTTTTTGAAAAGTATTTCCCGGAGGATGATTTTAAAACCCTTATTCTCCCTGTAACCGTTGCAGCCACAAATCTTACAAGTGGTCAATTAGATTTCTTTAACTCAGGCCAACTTATTAGACCTCTCATTGCCTCCTGTGCCATACCTCCTGTATTTTCTCCAGTAGAAATAAACAACAATTTGTATTGCGATGGAGGAATTTTAAACAACTTTCCTGTGGAGCCCCTTGAAAACCACTGCGATGTTATTTTAGGAAGTTTTGTAAATCCGGTTGCTCCCATTCAAAACAGTGATATTACATCTTCAATCAAACTGTTGTATCGTGCCTATCATATTGGTATGGATTTTAATGATATTGAAAAATTTAAAAACTGTGATTATGTGTTTGCGCCATCGGAGGTTAAAACAATTGGAGCCTTAGATACAAAGGCCATAGACAAAGCTTTTGAAATGGGATACAAATTTGCCAAGGCTCAAGAAGCCAAAATTTTAAAGGCAATTAATAAAACTATTAAATAAAGTAGAAGTTTAAACGTTGTAAACCCAAGTGAAATAGAATTCTTTTTTATTTTTACCAACGTAACATAAAATGCCTATGAGTTCTTCTTTTGACAAGTACCAAAACCGTAAACTAATTTCTTCCTATTTCTCTGTAGTTATAAGTATTGCTTTAGTCTTATTTCTATTAGGAAGTTTGGGAATGCTTGTACTAAATGCTAAAAAAGTTGCCGATCATTTTAAGGAGCAGGTAGTGGTTACCATCTATTTAAATGATACTGCCAAAGATGTTGAAATCAAACAACTTCAAAAAAGCTTAGCAATGGCAGAATATGCCAAATCAACAAACTATGTCTCCAAAGAAGAAGCAGCCGAATTGCTAAAAGCAGAAACGGGTGAAGACTTTATGGATTTTGTGGGGTATAATCCACTACAAAACTCTATTGATGTTTACTTGAAAGCAGACTATGTTACTAATGAAACTTTAGATGGCATTAGCGAAGAATTGGCTAACAAAAAGTTTATTGAAGAAATTAAATACGACAACGACCTTGTTGAACTTATGAATAACAACGTCAAGAAAATAAGCTATTGGGTTTTAATTATAAGTGGATTATTTACCTTAATTGCAGTGCTTTTAATTAATAGCTCGATACGATTAGCGGTTTATTCAAAACGTTTTATCATTAAAACCATGCAAATGGTTGGTGCTACAAAGCGCTTTATTAGACGACCATTTCTTTTAAAAAATGTACAGTTAGGTGTTATCGGAGCCCTAATTGCAATGGCAGGAATGGCAGCGTTGTTATATTATGTGAATCAAACCTTCCCAGAATTAGAACTCATCCAACAACCTATAAAATTAGGAGCCCTGTTTGCAGGTGTTTTCATTATAGGAATTTTAATTACTTGGGGAAGCACATTTATCGCTACTCAACGATTTTTAAACTTAAAAACAGATCAACTTTACTATTAAAAAGCAAAGAATATTTAGAAAATAATGACCAAACTCAAGCTTCGTTTTTTACTGAAGTTAACAAATTGGTATTAAATAAAACCGTTACTTTGCATTTAGCTAATTTTTAGGTTGAAACATCAGAGCTTTGGCTCAATTAACGATTGACAATCATATAATTATCGCAGAATTATTTTAACTATGGGAGAACAAAACAATAAAAATAAAAGTCAGTTTATTTTCGGAAAGAGAAACTATAAGTTTATGTTTATAGGTCTTGCATTTATTGCCATTGGCTTTATTTTAATGTCAGGTGGAGGAAGCGATGACCCTAATGTTTTTAACCCAGAGATATTTAATTTTAGAAGAATTAGATTAGCACCTACCCTTGTATTGATAGGATTTGGCATTCAAATTTATGCCATTTTACTAAACCCCAATAAGAAATAGAATATAAATGAATGTAATTGATAGTGCCATTCTTGGGATTATACAAGGTTTAACAGAATTTCTACCTGTATCCTCAAGTGGCCATTTAGAACTTGGTAAAGCCATTCTTGGTGACCAGTCTATCCCTGAAGAAAGTTTATTATTTACCGTTGTACTTCACTTTGCAACAGCACTTAGTACTATGGTTGTTTTTAGAAAAGATATTTATCTACTTATTAAAGGTGCCCTAAAATTTGAATGGAATGACGATTTGCAATTTGTTGCTAAAATTGCGCTTTCTATGATTCCTGCGGTTATCGTAGGCTTGTTTTTTGAAGAACAATTAGAAGCTTTGTTTAATGGTAATATATTGCTTGTTGGCTGTATGTTAATTGTCACAGCTGCCCTTTTAATTTTAGCAGACAAAGCTAAAGACACGAACAAATCGGTGTCATTTAAAGATGCATTAATAATTGGTGTATCTCAAGCCATTGCCATGTTACCTGGTATTTCAAGATCTGGAGCAACCATATCCACATCGGTATTATTAGGAAACGATAAAACCAAAGCTGCAAGATTTAGCTTTTTAATGGTTGTCCCATTAATCTTCGGGAAAATTGCTAAGGATTTATTTAGTGGTAATTTGAATTTTGAGGGTTCTAATACTATGGCCTTAAGCGTCGGGTTTATAGCTGCGTTTGTTTCTGGGCTCGTGGCCTGTACTTGGATGATTAGTTTGGTGCGTAAAAGCAAACTATCTTATTTTGCCTATTACTGTCTAATTGTAGGTTGTATTGCCATTGCATTTGCCATTTTTAGTTAAATTATGAAATCAAAAGAAGATTACCTTTCAGGACAAGTTTTACTCATTGACAAACCTCTCAATTGGACCTCTTTTCAGGCTGTAAACAAATTACGATGGGAAATTCGTCAAGCGTTTAAAATTAAAAAGATAAAGGTTGGACATGCTGGTACATTAGATCCGCTTGCAACAGGCTTACTCATTATTTGCACCGGAAAAATGACCAAGCAAATAAACACGTTTCAAGGTCAAATAAAGGAATATACTGGTACCATTGTTTTGGGAAGCACAACTCCCTCATTTGATTTAGAAACAGAGATTGACCAAACTTTTGAAACCTCACATATTACCGAAGACGACATTCACAATACAACTCAAAAATTTATAGGCGATATTACCCAATATCCACCTGTATTTTCAGCAATTAAAAAAGATGGTAAACGCCTTTATGAGTTTGCCAGAGCTGGAGAAAGTGTAGACATTCCGTCTCGAGTAGTAACCATTAACGCCTTTGAAATCACATCTATTAATGGTAATAATATCAACTTTAGAGTGGTTTGCAGCAAAGGCACTTACATTCGTACCCTTGCCAGTGATTTTGGAAAAGCACTTCATAACGGCGCACACTTATCGGCATTAAGACGAACCAAAATTGGAGACTTTAATGTTGATGATGCTATTTCTCCTGAAGACTTTATACATACACTTAACAACTAAACTTGCCTTTTTTACGTATATTAAACTAAACGTAAAACTCTATTTTGCAATTCATAGAACGCTATAAGGCCTTTCTAATTACTTTTCTACTCACCGGAATAATTATTCTGAGTCTGTTTAGTATTCATATTACTAAGCAATCAGAATTTATTGCCGAAAGCTACTTTCTTATTGAACCAGAACTTGAAGACGTTTTAGAAGAAAAGGAGCCATTATTTGATAGAAACGCTTCTTTGTCAGAAACCAATAAAGCCTTTAATGAAGATCACGAGTTTGAAGATTTGATGAAAAATTTTAGGACTGTTAAAGACGAAGTCAAAACTACATCACCTGAAACCACTGAAGAATCAGAATCTCAAGCAGAAGATTACGAAGGTAAATACACAGCGCGAAAAGCCAGTGATTACGCTGTTAGCAAAAAAGAAAAAAAGGATTTTGATGCCATAAATGATGTTTTAAACAAACACAAAAACAAACCACATTCTGAAACAAAAAATTCAAATAGCTCATTCACCTATTCTCTAAAAGACAGAACTCTGCTCAACTATGACACCCCTATTTACCTCTGTGAAACTTCAGGTAAAATTATAATAAATATCTCTGTAAATGAAAAAGGTGAAGTCATTGAAACTTACGTTAACAATGCCTCCACCACAAAAAATCAATGTTTAATAGACCATGCGCTTTCGTACGCTAAAAACGTATTATTTGATGCATCAAGCACAACCAAATCACAGATAGGGTCTATTACATTTTACTTTAAAGGAAAAACTTAGAGCAACTGCATTAAATCTTCTAAGGTGCTCTGTCCTTTATCTTTATTATACCAAAGCTGTAAATCTTCTTTAAACTCGGGAGTTAATTTACCATGTTCAGCCTTATAATCTTCAACTAATTGTGTTGCTTTTTGAGGCCGAGGACCAAAATCAGCAATCACATCATGAGTATCAGAATCTATCATTATTAACTTCGGAATGGATTTTCCTCCATTGGTCAAAAATGCATTCATTAACTCATCATTCTCATCTCTAAGTACCACCTTAAAATCTATGTTAGAATTTAATTGTGCTACTTTATTTATAACTGGCATAATATGCGCCGCATCACCACACCAACTCTCAGTTAGCACTAACCAAGTAGCACGGCCTTCATAAGCTTCCGTTTTGGACTTGATTTCATCTGAAACCTTCACCGTTTTATCCCAACGCTTCATACGTCTGTCATTTAAGGCGGTATAATTTACCAATGCTTCAGATTTGTCTGCTCCAGTTGTTCCTTTTTCAGCAGCTAATGTTTTTACCATAGCTCTATATTCATCGTAAGTTTGACTCTTGTTCAAACTCTCTAAAATCACTTCTTTTTGTACTACTTCACTAAGCATGAATATCGTTTTAAATTAATCAAATTTACTATTCCCATTTTAAAATTCTGGTAACAGATGTTACATTAGTAGATTAATACATAATTCCTTACTTTACATCTAATTACTATTATTTATAAGGATATAATAATTTACTATACTTAGGAATTAAAAATTTCAGCATGGAGAAACAAAGATGTGGTTGGTGTCTAGGTGACCCGTTATATGAAGCGTATCACGATAACGAATGGGGTGTACCTATAAAGGATGATGCTACCCTATTTGAGTTTCTAACTTTAGAAACTTTTCAAGCTGGATTAAGTTGGATTACTGTTCTTAGAAAACGTGAGAATTTCAGAACAGCCTTTGACGGATTTGATTATAAAAAAATTGCCAATTACGATGCTAAAAAGGAAGAATCCCTAAGGAATGACGCAGGAATAATAAGAAACAAATTAAAAATAAAAGCTACTATTAATAATGCAAAAGCTTTTATGGCAATTCAAAAAGAGTTTGGTAGCTTTAGCACATACATCTGGGGATTTGTAAATGATATTCCCATAAAAAACACGATTAATTCTTATAAAGAAGCTCCGGCAAATACGCCTCTAAGTGACGGAATTAGTAAGGACTTAAAAAAACGCGGATTCAAATTTGTGGGCTCGACTGTAGTATATGCGCATATGCAAGCTACGGGAATGGTCAACGACCATGAAACCAGTTGTTTTAGATATTCTGAAGTTTAATTTATATAAGACAAAAACACCTCTCTATCAATATCTTCTGCACCTAAACTTTCCAGGTGATTAGTATAGACTTGACAATCAATTAACCTATAATTACCGTTTTGCACAAAGGAAATAAAACCGGCTTTACTGGCATTACTCACTGTACTAAACATACTTTCACCACAAAATACACCGTTCCCTAAATCAATTCCATACAACCCTCCTACCAGTTGGTCGTCTAACCAAACTTCAACTGATTTTGCATAACCCAATTCATGTAGTTTTGAATATGCCTTTATCATAGAAAAGGTAATCCAAGTACTTTCTTGATCAGCCCTTTCTACCTTGGAACACGCAATAATAACATCATCAAAAGCGGTATTATAGGTGATTTTAAAAGCTTCAGACTTCAACACCTTTTTCATGCTTTTAGACACTTTTAGCTTACTTGGAAAAAGCACAAATCGAGGATCGGGACACCACCATAAAACAGGCTCTTCTTCTTCAAACCACGGAAAAATTCCTTGTCTGTAAGCCGAAAGTAAACGCTCAGTACTCAATTCTCCGCCAATAGCCAATAAGCCTTCAGTCGAAGTTAATCGCACATCTGGAAAAGGCATATTGTCATCAAGGTAGATCATTGTTAAAAATTTACACCAAAATTAAACTTAAAATGAAAACAGCTATACCAACAAGCATTAATATTAAACTGTATGGCAAGATTTCTTTCGCTTTTAATTTAGTAATTCCCAATAGAGGTAACGCCCAAAAGGGTTGAAGCATATTGGTAACCTGATCCCCATAAGCCAAGGCCATCACCGCCTTCGGTAAAGGCACTCCCAACTTCAATGCAGACTCAATTACAATTGGCCCTTGAACAGCCCATTGCCCACCACCACTCGGTACAAATACATTAACCAAACCAGCGCTAAAAAAAGTATAAATAGGCAAGGTGTTTTCGGTAGCTATACTCACAAAAAAGTCGGAGATTAAAACCACTAATCCTGAACCTTTCATAATACCCATAATCCCAAAATACAATGGAAACTGAATCAAAATCCCTGATGCATCTCCAATAGCTTCTTCTAAAGCTTTTAAAAAACTATAAAATGAACCGTGCAAAATTATCGCTAATCCCAACATGAAAAAGTTGAGCATATTTGGTGTGATTTGAAGCGCTAATAATTGATCGCCATACACATAGCAAAATGTAAACATTAGTAATCCTCCAAATCCATATGCAAACCACTTGGAGTGATCAATCTTCTCTGCACCCACAACATCAGTACTGGGTTTAGCGCCAAAACTATAGGTGTCTAAAGTCACAATCTGCTCTTTAGTAGATTTTGCTAAAAACCGCAACACCAATGGAATGACGACCAGTAAAACTCCAAATACAATTAAATTCCAGGAACTAAAAACCGTACTACTAAACGGAATCATATCTGGCAACTGATTAATTAATGTTGAATCAGAAATACCAGCCATAAGACTTGTTAAATGACCCGATTCGGCCACCTTTATAGGAGCAGAACCACTTATACCTCCGTGCCAAATCATTAAACCAACGTAGGCAGAAGCTCCGATTAGTGGGTAATTTATAGGTGTATTGTTTTTTGCTGCTTGCTCTCCAATTTTTCGAGCCAAAATAGCTCCAAAAATCAATCCTAATCCCCAATTAAAAAAGGCCACCAACATTGTTGAAACACTAACTATGACTACTGCATTTAAAGTTGTTGTCGCATATTTTGTGATTTTTAAAATAATACGATTCATTGGTTTACTTAGCACTAAAACATGCCCTAATACCAAAATAAGCATCATCTGATATGCAAAAACAAGCAAATTGTTGTTCCAAATTCCTGATTCCCAATAGCCCAAAATAGTTAAAAATTGACTTTCGTCTTTGGGCGCATCCGTGAAGCCAATTGCCAAAATAATGGTAAGCACAGTAAGCAAAATGGCTATAGAAAAAGGAGAAGGCAGGTACTTATTAAATAAGCGTTCTATGGATTGGGTAATATTCATTCTGGAAAAATACATTTATTTTTAAAAACGAAAAAGCCTTAACATACATAGTACGTTAAGGCTAATCATATAATTCAGAATAATTATACTGTTCTTTTATTAGAACGGTAAATCATCGTGCTCTTCTTCATTTAAGTTTGTAGCAGGTTCAAACGCTTGAGCAGGAGCTGCAGGTGGCACACCTTCTTGAGCTGTTTGAGCACCTTCAATTCTCCATCCTTGAATAGAGTTAAAGTATTTTGTTTCTCCTTGCGGGTTAACCCATTCTCTACCTCTTAGATTGATACTAACTTTAACAGCTTGCCCTACTTGATAATTGTTTAATAAATCGGTTTTGTCCTGAACAAACTCTACTAATATATGTTGAGGGTATTGCTCCTCTGTAGTCAATACTACTTCTCTTTTTCTAAATCCATTACTCCCAAACGACTGCGTCTCTCCAATCATCTTAATTTTTCCTTGAACTTCCATTTAAATAATTTATGTTTATGATAATAATAATTTCCATGCACTACTAACATCGCCATAGCTCAGATAGTTTTGTGCAAGTTTATGTTTGTCTCTATGTGATGCATCTTTGATACCAGGGTATCGAGAACTTACATCTGCAATAAAAGCATCTATTTCGTCTTGATTTGGTAAAGACTCTACATTAGCAAGCATCCCCAAATTGTTACCTGTTAAAATCATGCTATTTCTAACGGTATCTGGCAACGCATCAACTCCAATACCCAATGTTGACAGAGGCTTTGGTATTTCAAAAAATCCCTTTTTCGCTCTATTGTAATAACTCCCTCCTGCTCTTGCAACCAAATCTAATTTTTCTTGGTTTATTTTGCCATCTTCATCTAACACCTCATTGGCAATATGTAATTTTACAACCTCGCAAATTACCAAATTACCAGCGCCACCTTCGCTTCCCAATGCAACAACTTCGTTCACCTTACATTCAAATTGTACCGGAGATTCAGCTACACGAAATGGATTAACCTTGTCTGACTCCAACATTGAAAAACCGGCTTTTTCAAACTCATTTATTCCTTTAGCATACTCGGTACTACTCAAAGACATTTGATGAACCATGTCATAATTAACCACGTTAATTACCACTTCTTTTGTTTCTAAAACATTTTCTAAAGAATGTTTAGTTGTATTATCCCTAACTCTTCTCGCAGGAGAAAAAATTAAAATTGGTGGATTTGCACTAAACACATTAAAAAAACTAAACGGTGACAAATTAGGATTCCCATCCTTATCCATTGTACTTGCAAATGCAATTGGCCTTGGAGCCACAGCACTTAACAAATAGCCATGTAGTTTTGCCGTAGAAAGTTCTTTTGGGTCAAAAGAGGTCATGTTACTGTTGGTTTTAAGCAAAGATAATTATATTAGACTGCGGATAAAAAAGAAATTGGGCATTATTATAACAATAATATTAACAAGTTATCGTTGGTAAAACAACACATTACAAACCACACAACATTAACAAATGACCATAGTTAAAAACCGAAATGTAATACGATGGATTATTATAATAGCCTCATTCTTTATCATTTCACTCATCCTTTGGAATACTTATATCTTCTTTCAAAACTTCAAAAATGAAGAACGTATCAAAATGGAGAATTGGTCATTTGCCCAGCAAAATTTTATTAATTCCAATTCTGACGATGAAATAGAAGTTACCTCCAGAATCTTAGAGAGTAATAAAACAACGCCTATGATTCTAACAGATGAAAAAGGCAATGTTATAAGCACTAACAATATTGAAGACGACCGTTTAAGCGACCCCGAATTCACAAAAAAGTTGATTTCAAAATTTGAAAGCGAAAACGCCCCTATTCGTGTAAAACTTAAAGACGAATGGGTGAATACCATTTACTATGGAGACTCGGTATTGCTAAACAAACTTAAATATTATCCCTTAGCACTTTTACTTATTATCTTTTTGTTTATGGCTGTGGTGTTTTTCTTTTATCGAAGTTCAAAAAACGCTTCTCAAAACAAACTATGGACGGGTATGGCAAAAGAAACTGCTCACCAAATAGGAACGCCATTATCGTCGTTAGTTGGTTGGACCGAAATTCTAAGATCAGAACAGGTCAACCCAGAGTATATTAAAGAAATTGAAAAAGATATTAATAGGCTTCAAACTATAACCGAGCGCTTTAGTAAGATTGGTTCAAAACCAAAATTAGAGCGAGCCGAAATTGTTGAGGAGACTACCATAGCAGTTGACTATTTAAAATCGAGATCATCTAAGCTCATCACATTTTCTTTAGAAGTTCCAAATTCTGAAATTTACGTTAACCTCAACAAGCAACTTTTTAGTTGGACCATTGAAAACTTAGTAAAAAACGGGATTGATGCTATGAAAGGAAAAGGGTCTTTAAGCATCGCTATTGTTCCTTATGATAAACATGTGAAAATTACAGTTACAGATTCAGGAAAAGGAATTCCTAAGCACTTACAATCTCAAATTTTTGAACCAGGTTTCACCACTAAAACGCGTGGTTGGGGATTAGGCTTATCCTTATCTAAAAGAATAATTGAAGATTATCATAAGGGAAGATTAAAAGTTGCACAGTCTGAAATAGGAAAAGGCACTACCATGCAGATTTCTTTAAAACGTTTATAACGCTTGATTAATGGACTTTGCAACAGCTTCAAACTCTTCTTGACTTAAGCTTACTTTGTTTTGAAATTGCGCATCCTGCATGCTATTTAAAGGAATTAAATGCACGTGGGCATGAGGCACTTCTAATCCAATAACCGTCAAACCAACGCGCTTACAAGGCACAGCTTTTTCAATGGCTACTGCCACAATTCTGCTAAATTCCATTAAACGCGCGTAAGTCTCTTTATCCAAATCAAAGATTTTGTCAGTTTCTTTCTTCGGAATACAAAGTGTATGTCCAACAGCATTGGGGTTAACATCTAAAAACGCCAAAAATTCATCTGTCTCAGCGACCTTATAACAAGGTATTTCACCTGCAACTATTTTCGAAAATATTGACCCCATACTATTATTTTAATTATCGATTATTATTCACGTGTAATCTCTAAGACATCAAATTTTATTATTCCGTTAGGAACTTGAATATCTGCTACATCACCCACTTCTTTACCCAACAGGCCTTTACCAATAGGAGAATTTACAGAGATTTTACCTGAAGCTAAATCGGCTTCACCATCTGCCACCAATGTATAGGTCATTTCCATACCATTCACTTGGTTTTTAATTCTAACAGTTGACAACACCAAAACTTTTGAATTGTCTAATTGAGACTCATCAATAACACGAGCATTAGCCAAAACTTCTTCTAATTTAGAAATCTTCATTTCTAACATACCTTGAGCTTCTTTTGCCGCGTCGTATTCAGCATTTTCACTTAAATCTCCTTTATCTCTTGCTTCAGCAATAGCTTGAGAAGCATTAGGACGTTCTATATCTTTTAGATGACGTAACTCATCTCTTAATTTTTTTAAACCTTCAGGTGTATAATAGGATACTTTACTCATAATCTTTTCGTTTAAAGTTTATAATTGAACCATGCAATGTTCTATAAACACAAAAAATCTCGTTCTCACGAGATTGCATAGCAAATATACAAAATATTTATTGTAAGGTTTATTTTATCGTAAATTGCAACACAATTTTAAGAACATGAAACAAATATTAGCCTCTTTTTGCCTTCTTTTACTTCTTTCTTGCAGTGGAGATGATTCTACAAACAATTGTAATTACTTATTAAATGTTGGCGTAAATACAACCATAAATTTAAACTTACCACAGTTTAGCCAATTAATGTTTACCAGTAATTCGGTGTATATACCAAATCAAGGAAATGCAGGTATAATTGTAATAAATGCGGGAACAGGTTTATATGCTTGGGATGCTGCCGACCCTAATCACCAACTTACCAATTGCTCCCTATTAACTATAGAAGGAGCAAATGGCAAATGTGGTTGTAGTGATGAAAACGAATACAGTTTATTTACAGGTTTATCAGTAAATAACCCTTTACCATGTGCCTTAAAAGCGTATCGTGTAACGCCCTTAAGCAACAATCAGTATTCGATTACTAATTAAAATTTTAAATTAACACCTACTAAAAAGTTTGTTGTTGCTTGTGGGTAGTACCCAGCACCTTCAATAGTTGTTACTTGATTTGGATCTGACCATGTATCGTCATAGGTATAATAATATCCGTTAGAGACATATTTCTCATTAAAGATATTGTTTACCATACCTGTGAATACTATAGATTTGAAAATTTTGTTCATTTCTAATTCATAACTTGCTGCAAAATCATTTACAAAATAGCTGTCTAACTTAGACACATCTGAATCTGTATTACCCATATATTGATCTCCAACAAACTTACTTAACAATGATAATTGCAATCCTTTTAAAGGTGCATAAACAAAAGCATTTCCAGCTACAACTTCAGGTGAGAATGCTAAGTTAGTACTTCCAAAATCTACTAAACTTCCATCAAACTGAGATATTGTCTTTTCATTTTTGTTTGAACTCAAAGTAATATTTGGCATCCAAGTAAATGTTGGAGTGATCGCCCAAGCAGCTTCTAATTCTAACCCTATTCTTGAGCTTTTTCCACTATTAGTTCTAATTGGATTTCCGACATCATCAATTGCTCCTGAAAGTACTAATTGCTCATCATATAACATAAAATAAGCATTAGCATTGAAAGCCAATTTATTTGTTTTATGGCGCCATCCAATTTCAAAATCGTTTAATTCTTCGGGCTTAATATTAGGATTGTTTTCAAAATCTGTTCTATTTGGCTCTCTATTAGCTCTTGCATAAGACAAATAGAAATTATGCCCCTCATTTAATTCAAAAGTTACACCTAATTTAGGATTGAAAAACTGGTAATCTTTATCAATTTCTAAAGCCACTAAGTCTGAAGTAATTCCTGTCGTTTTATAATCTATAAAGCGATACTGCAAATCACCATAAACACTCCATTTCGTATTTAAGTTATACGTTCCTTTTGCAAACATATTACCGTCGGTCTTTTTTCCATTACCATCATAATAATGATCTCTAATTTCGCTATCACTTGCATATTGAGACCAAATTACTTCTCCAAAATGGTCTCCGTCATAAGAGCTATACGACCCTCCAAAAATTACACTTAAATCATCAGATTTATAATTTGCTGAAACATTGGCCACATAAAAATCATTATCCAACCATCTGCGTCTAATCAAATCTGTTGTTTCAATGGTTTCACCTCCAATTTCAATAGGAGTAAATCCGTAATCTGAAAAATCTTCATCTTCTTTATACTGCTCAAAATACCCTCTACCATAGGTGTAATTAAGACCCACATTTAATGACCATTGGTTAGAAAATTTCTCATTCCAATGCAGTTGATAATGATCTTGCTTGTAATTATCTTCTTCCTTATCATAAAACTTCACATTTCCATTGGCATCTGTGTACATACCGGCAGAATTAAATGTTCTGTCATCCTCTAAAGTCTGAGCATCAATTCCGTTCCATGCTTGGTAAGTCTGTTCATGACCTGAAAAAGTAATGGCTTTAATTAATGTATTATCATCAACATACGACCCTTGTAGAAAAAACGACTTCAAGTCTGAAGAAGCACGATCAATATAACCATCAGATTTAATTTGAGACAGCCTACCAGCTATTTCAATGTGGTCATTGATTAGCCCAGTAGTAAACTTTAATGTATGCTTTCTTGAATTGTAACTCCCAAAAGAATTGTTGATTTCCCCGCTTGCCTCTTTAGAAATGGCATCGGTCAATACATTTAAGCTAGCACCGAAAGCACCAGAACCATTTGTTGATGTCCCGACACCTCTTTGCAATTGCATACTTTCTACTGAAGATGCAAAATCTCCCAAGTTCACCCAAAAAGTACCTTGTGACTCGGCATCGTTGTAAGGAATACCATTAATCGTAATGTTAGTTGATTGCGAACTTACCCCACGAACCCTAATACCCGTATAACCAATACCAGCGCCAGCATCACTTGTGGTCACAACCGATGGCAAAAAGTTTAACAAGTAAGGAATATCCTGACCTAAGTTTCTTTTTTCAATGTCTTTTTTTGTGACATTTGAATGTGTAATTGGAGACGTTGTCTCTACCCTTACAGACTTTACCAATACTTCGTCTAAGGTTTCTACTTGAGTAGAATCCTTAGCTTTTTCTTGAGAATAGGCACTAAATGAAAGTGCAAATAGCAGTGAAAATTTGAATAAATTTTTCATCCGATAAAAATAATTTATGCGAATAAAAAGAGGTAATTATTCTTAATAGTTGATTAATAAAATCTACTTCTTTTTTAAGAAATAGATTCCTTTTACAATTGGCGACTATCGCCTTCCCTTAGCAGCATTACCTGCTCAGGTTCATTGGGTATGATCTCAGCCGATAATAGGCACCCCTTTTTTGAGAACGCTGCAAAGGTAAACACAAAAAAATGATACCTGCAAGAAAAAAATAATCTAATCTAAATTTGGCTTTTTTCGGTTTTCCTTCTTTAAAGCATTAAACTTTTTAGCTTTTAACCGCTTAATTTTAACCGACTTAGACATTTTAGTCTTTATTCTTTTTTTTGGAATTGCATTGGCTGCTTTGATTAAATCAAAAAATCTTGAAGTTACTTTTGTCTTATTTCGGGATTGCACTCTGCTTGAATCACAGGTCAACATCAACACATTATTTGTTGTTAATCTTGGTTTTAAGAAGGCTATAATTCGTTGTTTTTCTTCTTCAGCAATTCCTTTTGAATGCTCTAAATCGAAAGTTAAAACAACTTTAGAAGACACCTTATTTACATGTTGTCCACCGGCACCCGAGCTTCTAACAGCTTTAAACGACAGCTCTCTTTTTAAGATTTCAAAATTCAACTTATGATTTGATTTGATGCCCAGGCTTTAATAAATCTGCAACCGTTTTTACCGGATTAAAAGTACTCAGTGGTACCTCAACAAAAATGGTGTTCCAATTAGACATACTACCGTTCCAAAGGCCCGGAAGCTCTAATGCCTTTACAGGTCTTCCTTCTACAGATTTGTGAGTTATAAACCCGGCTTTATAATCTACAAAATCCAACAAATTGAATTTCTCTCCTTTGTAGTTTTTTGTTCCGCAAACTAAATCGACCGGATTAAAATGCGTTGCCTGCTCAACTATTTTAGCTTGGCTTGGGCGATTTAAATCTATCTGTGCCGATTCTACAATCTGCAAAGACACTTGACCGGATTGGTTTTTGGTCCAGAATGGACCACCTCCAGGCTCACCTTCGTTTTTAACCATCCCACAAACACGAATTGGTCGATTTAAAACTGATTTTAAATAAGACACTTTTGCTTCTAATTTGAAGTTTTCAAATTCAGAAGAAACTTTCACATTCAATTTATCCTGTGCGAATTTCAGAATAGAATTTAAGCCCTGCTCTTCACCAGAAAATTGGTCTAATTCGTTTAAATAGTTAAAAGAAATTTGTTGGTTTTCAATTAAAACACCCGCCAACAACTTTTTTTGTTGTGCCATTTCTTCTTGATATTGACTCACTACAACATTATCAATATTTTTTACAAAAATCACATCGGCATCAACATCGTTTAAATTTTCAATTAATGCCCCATGACCCGCTGGTCTAAAAAGCATATCTCCATTATTTAACTTAAAGATTTCGTTTTGAAGAGTTACCGCAATTGTATCTGTTTCTTCCTTCTGGAAAGACATTGAAATATCAAAGGCAACCCCAGTATTACGTTCTACTTTTGAAATAATTCGTTTTATTTCGGCTTTAAATTTCTCATAATGCGTTTTAGAAATCGTAAAATGCAACTTGGCTTTATTTGAATTGGAAGCGTATAAATAAGACTCTATCAAATGCTCCTCAAAAGCAGTTAAGAGCTCTCCATCCTTAACATGAAACGGAATTAACCCTTTTGGAAAAGCACCATAATTAAATTTATCTTTATCTAATAAGGTTTTAATGAAGTAGTAATTTTTACAATCTTGATTTTCGTTATCAAAATTCGGGAAATACGTTTTCGCTTGACCTAATACCTTTTCATAAAATGGCAATTTTTCAATTCCAATTAAAAACAAACGCAAGGTAACATCTTCAGTTCTATTGATATAAGCGTTAATAGTTTCTTCGCCAAGATTAAACCCTTTTATGAATGCAAATAATGATTTAAACATTCTTGTTGCTGCACCAGAAGCTGGAACAAACTTCAGTAATTCTAAAGTTCCTTTATTTGTATCAAAATATCTGATTGCTTTGTTAGAATCCTCATCATTAAATTTTAAAATTCCATTGCCAATTGTTGCTGCAGAATCTAAATGCATAAATGGCATTCCCTCTTCAAAAACTTTAAGTTGCGCTTTTAATTTTTGAATGGATATCCCTTTCTGTTCAAGTTGACTTAATTCTTTATGGCTTAGGTTCATTTTTATCTAATAATTGTTGGATATGGAAAATGGCTGTTTTAAGCCGTTCTTCCTTACTCCCTTTTAGTATAACATAGGGGCGATTATATTTTATAAGCGTATCCTCAAAGGCTTTAAACATCCGTTCTCTTTCATTAGGCTTATCTCTTAAATCATCGGCTTCCCATGGTATGTCAATATAGGTCAAAAAATAAAGATCATAACTATTTTTTTGAGCATATTTATCTAATAAGGGGTCACATGAGCCTGAATAATAAGCCTCGGAATACACCTTTGTTTCTAAAAGATCTGTATCACAAATTAAAACGCGCTCTACATGCTTTAATAAGTTATTTTCCAAATTCATTTGGCCATATGCTATTGGCAGTAAATCTTTTGGCAAGCAGGTTCTTTTTTCGGTATTCCAAATATTTTGAAGATACTCCCTTGCATATTCTGGAGCCCATACTGTATTATAATGTCTTGCCAATTGCTTTGAAAGGGTTGTTTTACCTGTTGATTCAGGCCCAAACAAAACCACTTTTATGCAATTTGACTCTAACTGTTCAAGCTCTTTTTCCATTCTCTATATCCTTGAATTGCTAAGATAGTGAATATCAAATATTGAAAGGACAGCATTCCTAATCCGCGGTAAGCATAAAGCGGAATAGTGATTAAATCTCCAATTATCCATAAGGTCCAATTTTCTATTTTTTTGTTGGCCATGTACCACATCCCGGTAAAGAAAATACCAGAAGTAAATATATCTATATAATTAGGTAATTGTAAATCGTAATCAAATGCTTTATACACACCAAAAGTGACAAACATCGTCAGAACACAAAGCAAAACACCAATTATTTTCTCCCTGTCGTTTGTTCTACTAATAGGCACAATAGGCTTGTCATCTCTCATTCTTGACCAATTCCACCAGCCATACAAACTCATTAAAGAATAATAGAAATTAATCATCATGTCACCAAAATACTCATTGATATACAACAAATAAACTGTAATAACAGTGCAGATTAACCCCGTTGGATACACCCAAATATTTTCCTTTTTAGCGAAATAAACACTGGCTATTCCAAATACAAAGGCTATTCCTTCTAAGATGATATGTAGTACTGGAGTATCTTGGTAAGCCTCCAGAAAGAAATTAAAGATGGGGTTCATAGTTGCTTCTATCACTTTTAACCAATTTCAAATTTAAAACCACATTTTCTAAATCGATAAACGTTTCTTCTATGAGTTGATTTAAAAACGGCATCACTTCATTAAATGGCCCATATATTTGAGTACTCATAGGGTTTTCTAATACCTTAAACTTAGAAGCTCTCAAGGCATTTATAAATTTAATTATTGATGATTCAAATTCATCTTGTAAGGGCAACAGTGTTATTTCTATTGATACATTCATTAAAAATTAGATTTTAAAGCATTAAAAAAATTAATATCATTTTCAAAAGCGGTACCAATTACTACCACATCTGCACCGGCATTAAAACTTGCGTTTAGTTGTTCTGACGATCTAATTCCGCCGCCCACAATTAACGGAATATCTATAGCGTTTTTAACCCGTGAAATGAGGGTATTTGGCACTGGGTTTAAGGCTCCACTTCCTGCTTCAAGATAAACCAGTTTCATTCCTAATAGTTGTCCAGCCAAAGCCGTATCAACAATTTTATCTACATCATTTAAAGACATAGGTTTAGTTTCGCTCACTCGTTCTACTGCCGTTTGCTTACCGCTTTCAATTAATAGATAAGCCGTTGGTATAATTTCGAGCTTGCTGGTTTTTAACTTATTGGCTGCCTTAACCTGTTTACTTATTAAGTATTCTGGATTTCTACCTGAGATTAGAGATAAAAACAACATGGCATCTGCGGCCTCTGAAATTTGATTCACATCCCCAGGAAAGATAATTATTGGAATTGTAGTTAAGCTTTTTAATCTTTCAATCAATTGCTGGGTAACACTATTTTCAACAGTACTTCCTCCAACAAAAATAAACTTTGCAACAGATTCATTAATCTTAGACACAAGGTTAGAAATTTGGCCCACCTCTATTTTATCAGGATCTAACAAAATGACTAATGCCTTTTTATTACCCCTTAATTGTTCATAAATACTATGACAAGGCATAGGCACAAGTAAAACCTTCAAACTCTAAAAAACGAATTTCGTATTTAGATTTATGGTTGTTAAAATCTATCCAAGCAGTAGTTGTATCATTTTTCATGGTAAATGGTAATACCAAACAATTATTTTTAAAACTCAAACCAGGAGTTTCCGCCAATTTATACAAGGATTCTTTTGCTCCCCAAATCACGGTAAGTCTATTGACCAAATCAACTCCCGATTTTAAATAATCGGCTTCAAAATCAATAAATTTTCTGGCAATCCTCGTGATTTTTTCTCGTTGCATTTCAATATCTATACCTACAATAGAATCACTAACTATAACTGCTGAAAAAGTAAAGGAGTGCGTTATAGAAATTTGTCTTCCATCTTTTAAATGTGGCTTTCCTAAAGCATCATAATACAAATCGAGATCTGTATATCCAAAAGCTCTTAGCAAATGTCTAACACTCAAAAAGCCACGCTGATGAATTTCACTTTTCATCCCATTGAGTCGTTCTTCACTTTCAGGTTTTAACGTTACTGGAGCTTTGAGTGCTTCTAAAGACTCTGTGATTTTCCAGATTTTAACGGAAGTTTGTGAATTAGGATTAAGGCTTTTGTAAAGAGGCATTTCTATTGTCAGACTTATTATGTAACTTTGCAGTCACAAAATTTGAAGTACAAATATACAATTATGAATACAAAAACAGAGGCTTACATCTCACACAAAGTTAAGGACATGTCGTTAGCGGCTTGGGGAAGAAAGGAAATTAATTTGGCTGAGGCAGAAATGCCAGGACTTATGAGTCTTAGAGAAGAATACAAAGATTCTCAACCACTTAAAGGTGCCCGTATTGCTGGATGTTTACATATGACGATTCAAACTGCAGTTTTAATTGAAACTTTACAAGCTTTGGGTGCTGAAGTAACTTGGAGTTCTTGTAATATCTTTTCAACTCAAGATCAGGCTGCTGCTGCTATTGCTGCGGCAGGAACTGCTGTTTATGCTTGGAAAGACATGACCGAAGAAGAGTTTGATTGGTGTATTGAACAAACTTTGTTTTTTGGTGAAGATCGTCAACCATTAAATATGATTTTAGATGATGGTGGTGATTTAACAAATATGGTTTTAGACCGTTACCCAGAATTAGCTAAAGACATTAAGGGATTATCTGAAGAAACTACAACTGGAGTTCACAGATTATATGAACGAGTGAAAAACGCGACATTACCGATGCCTGCTATTAATGTAAATGACTCTGTAACTAAATCTAAATTCGATAACAAATACGGCTGTAAAGAATCTGCTGTAGATGCAATTCGTCGTGCAACAGATATAATGTTAGCAGGAAAGCGTGTAACAGTATGTGGATATGGTGATGTTGGAAAAGGAACTGCTGCATCTTTTAAAGGTGCCGGTAGTATTGTTACTGTAACAGAAATCGACCCTATTTGTGCATTACAAGCTGCAATGGATGGTTTTGAAGTAAAACGCCTAGAAACAGTAGTTTCTAATAGTGATATTATTATTACAACAACTGGTAATAAAGACATTGTACAAGGCCGTCATTTTGAAGCTATGAAAGACAAAACCATAGTTTGTAATATTGGACACTTTGACAATGAAATTGATATGGCTTGGTTAAATGGGCACTTTGGAGATACTAAAGACACTATTAAACCTCAAGTTGATAAATACAATGTAAATGGAAACGATATTATAATACTTGCAGAAGGGCGTTTAGTAAACTTAGGTTGTGCTACAGGTCACCCAAGTTTTGTAATGAGTAACTCATTTACAAACCAAACACTTGCTCAAATAGAGCTTTGGAATAACAGTGAAAACTACGGAAACGATGTTTATATGTTACCAAAACATTTAGATGAAAAAGTGGCAAAATTACATTTAGCAAAAATTGGAGTAGAACTTACTGAGCTTCGAGATGAACAAGCTAAATATATTGGAGTAACTGTTGAAGGTCCTTTTAAACCTGAACACTACAGATACTAAACAATCTATAAGGATTAAATTATTTAAAGCGTCTAAATTATGTTTAGGCGCTTTTTATTTTTTCAAAAAGTCTAAAAACCCGTAACCAATAAACCCCTTGCACCTCTCAAACCGCATTTCTGATAGTTGTGGTAGGCGCTTGCTGCACTCTCTCTTATTTCAGTTGCATCTCCTCCACTAATCCAAGTTTCTATACTCGCTTCTAAAGTATATGCCTCAGGAGCCATCAAACCTGTAGTCCAAACCAGTGGTTTAGCTTTTGTACGTTTTAAATAAGGCGTAAAATAAGACCTACTGTAACAAGCTAATATTATTGCGTCCTTATTAATGCCATTTTCATTATCAAAATTACCTTCAACATCAAATTCCATTAATCCATCATGACCTATATAAGCCACCAAATTAGATTGACATAGCAATAATTTCTGGCCATCAACTTTAATAGTTTCTTCTTTCAAATTTCCTGCTGCAGCTTCTAAAAAGGAGGTAATACATGTTTTGATAAATTCACCATCATAGGCATCTGCAATGATGTACGTATGTGATGAAACATGCTTGAAAACTACTCGATTTAAAATAGGAAAATCAGTTGTTTTAGAACTTGACACTAGATTCCAATTGCTCGAATTCTTGAAAAAAGTTTTCACGCCATACAATGCGCCCCAATATAAATTACTGCTTGGGTCTTGACCGTTACCCAGCTTTTCTGGCACAGGAACTATACCTTGGTTTTTGTTATCACATAAGGCTACAAAAACATGAATTACATTAGGTTGATTTTCTTGGGCTAATCCGTATTTCAATCCACAAATAAAAAGCAAACTAATAAGTACTAATTTTCTCATAAAAAACAAACGCATAGAAGATTAAATTATTATGCCTTTAGATTTCATAAATCCAAACAAGAAATTTTATCTTTAAACCATGCAATACCAATCTAAATTACCTCATGTAGGCACCACTATATTTAGTGTAATGAGCGCCTTAGCTCAAGAACACAATGCCATTAATTTATCACAAGGGTTTCCTAATTTTAAAAGCGATAGCAAATTAATATACATGGTTTCAAAAGCCATGAACTCAGGATTTAATCAATATGCACCAATGCCCGGAAGCTTTGATTTAAGAACGGTTATTTCGGAAAAATTTGAAAACTTGTACAACTCAAGTTACCATCCAGAATCAGAAATAACAGTTACTGCAGGAGCGACTCAAGCCATTTTTACAGTAATATCAACTTTTATATCTAAGGGAGATGAAGTGATTTATTTTAGTCCGGCTTATGATTGTTATGAGCCTGCAATTACACTTCATCAAGGTATCCCCAAAGCCATTCAGTTGCAAAGCCCGAATTATGCTATTGACTGGAATTTGGTAAAAAGTGAAGTCACTTCTAAAACCAAAATGATTATTATCAATACGCCTCACAATCCAACCGGTAGTATTCTTAACGCAACTGATTTATTAGCGCTTCAAGATTTGACAAATGGCACAGATATTATAGTGCTTAGTGATGAAGTTTATGAGCATATTGTATTTGACAACGCCCAACACCAAAGTGCTTGTTTGTTCCCTGAATTAAAAAAGAGAACCTTTATAACGGCTTCCTTTGGAAAAACCTTTCACAATACAGGATGGAAAATTGGATACTGTTGTGGTCCTTCGGAATTAATGTCGGAATTTAGAAAAGTACATCAATTTAATGTTTTTAGTGTTCACCATCCAACCCAAGTTGCCTTGGCCGAGTATCTTCAAACACCTTCCAATTACACAGAATTGAATGCTTTTTTTCAACAGAAAAGAGATTTATTCATCAAACTTATTGAAGGATCAAAATTTACATTTACACCATCTAAAGGTAGTTATTTTCAACTTCTTAATTATAAGGCTATAACTGATGAAAATGACGTTGAATTCGCAAAACAACTTACAATTAATAATAAATTAGCGTCCATCCCAATGTCTGTTTTTAACAGTAATAATCAGGATGATAAAATGCTTAGATTCTGTTTTGCTAAAACCGAAGACACATTAAAACAAGCTGCCGATATTCTTCAAAACATCTAAAAATCATGACCTTATTACCTCCATTACAAGTTGCAATCATACAAACCTCACTTGCCTGGGAAAACCCATCTGCCAATAGAATTCAGTTAAAAAAGAAAATTGAAGCTATAACAGCTCCCTATCAATTAATAGTTCTACCAGAAATGTTTACCACTGGATTTACAATGAATGTGGAAGCCGTAGCAGAACGCATGAATGGTGAAACCATAAGCTGGATGAAAGATATTGCAGTAAATACAAATGCTGCAATTATGGGTAGTTTAATCATTAAAGAAGATTCAAATTACTACAACCGACTTGTTTTTATTACGGCAGAAGGAGCGGTTCAACATTATGACAAACGGCATTTATTTACTTTAGCAGGAGAAGAAAAAGTATTTACCGCTGGTAATGACAAACTTATTATTGAGTATAACGGCTGGCGCATTTGCCCTTTGATCTGTTATGATTTAAGATTCCCTGTTTGGGCAAGAAATACTGAAGACTATGATGTTTTAATATATGTTGCAAATTGGCCCCAACCGCGCATCAAAGCTTGGGATGCATTACTTCAGGCTCGAGCAATAGAAAATATTACATATTGTATTGGGGTAAATCGAGTTGGCCTAGATGGAAACAATCATAATTACTCTGGTCACAGCGCTGTCTTTAATGAACTTGGAGATCGCTTAGACAATTTCATCGCTGAAACTGAAGCTTCTCAAGTCATCTCACTTTCAAAAGAACGACTTTTAAAAACAAGACAAAAACTTAACTTTTTAAACGATAAAGATCAATTTACTCTAAAATAAACTCCTGAATCAGATCCCAACCCGCTCTTACATCTAACAAATCTGGATAATAACTAACACGCTCTGGTTGTTGTTGTTTTAGAAACCAACCGGTATCCCAAACCCCGTTTTTATTAGAATCAAATAACACCCTTAAATTATAGTTTCCTGCTTCTACATTTCTGAAGTCATAGTATTGCTGTTTTTCTGCATAGGTTTCATATTTCGCCTCCCCTTTTTCTGTTATTAATTGAATAATAACAGGGTAAACTGCATTTTGCAACTGCACTCTAACATTACCGTAATCGGCTTCTAATTTGGTTCTAATGCTATAGTTTAAAGTATCGTGAGATTTACCATAAAAATCGGTAATTGCATCTGGGAAAAACTGTAATTTATATGAGTTTCCTTCAGATTTATCAAATTTCAAGGCGTAGGTGTTTTGAAGCGTATCAAAATTTGATTTAAACGGCACTAATGTAGAATCCTTATCCATTATAGAAATTTTAGAATCATCAAAATCTTGCAATGGAGTTGTACCAGTCACTAAAAAATCTTCATCAAAAGCAACAGTACCTGTTTGTAATGATTTCATTCTTAATGTGTCTCTATCAATAGTTCTAAATCGATGTTTTAAGGTATCTACAAACGACTTATGAGACACCACAAAATAGGTTGAATCTAATTCTAATTTGGGCTTATACCAGTAATACAAACTATCTGTTTCACTGTTTTTTACTATTCGATATTCAAAGTTTTCAGGAAGATCGGCTAACATCCGGATTTTCATGTTTTGCAATTCACCCTCGTATCCAAATTCAATTTTCTCTCCAGCTACTTGCTTTGGCCTCATCACCTTGCTATCTACTACTTCTTTAAACAACTTTATGGTGTAAAGTGAATCTGTAGGTACAGAAATCGTTTTTTCATAAAACCCAATCTTATCCGTTTTATTCTGATAAGTAAAGTTATTGTTTTGGTCTTTTATTGCAATTAGTTTATACGTACCTGCTTTTACATTTTGGATTTCAAAAACCTTTAAACTATCCAATGTATTGGTAACATACATAGGTTTTTCTTTGTAAACCGTAGAATCTGTATAAGTTTCATTAAAAGGGTATAGCATTACAGACACAAACTGCTCTGGGGTTCTTTTCTCAGCATCCAAAACAGCTCCAGAAACCTTTAGAGAATCTATTGTTGATCCGGTAGAAAAAACATACCTGTAGTAACTAAATGGATTAGACTCATTATTATCTGTAATACTCTGACCAAAATTAAAGGCGTAAGTAGTATTTGGTTTAAGGGTATCTTTTATTTTAATTTTCACCATTTTACTGGCTGTCCCTAAAGGAGTAATCTCTGGCTCATAATCCATTGGCGGAGAAATCACCAATTGTTTTTGGATATTTTTTAGTTTCACATACTCATTAAAATATATTCTTATTTCATCTTCGTTAAAGTTTACAGAGTAGTTTTCGGGAGTAGTTTTCTCAATTTCTGGAGGAATTTCATCTTTTAATCCACCAGTAGGTGTCCCTCTATTTGCACAATTATATAATGCCAAAATCACAAGAACACATACAATTTTAGACCATACATTATTATAAGACATAGAATTAAGGCGCATTAAAAAAGTTTTAAATTTTATCTATTTACAACGCAAAAATAGAGGATTATTTTACAAATTCTACCAAATAGAATGATATAAGCTTTTTTCTATTCGGTAACGGCCATTGCCGCAATACTTACTTTCACACCTTTTATTTTTTGCAATTGAGATACGCAAACCTCCATGGTAGAACCAGTGGTAATAATATCATCTACTATTAGGATGTGTTTATCTTGTAAAACTGAAGGATTTTCAAGCTCAAAAACACCTTTTTTATCCATCCATCTTGACAACCTCGTTTTAAAAACCTGAGTTTTGGTGTTAGATCGTTTTACTAAAACTGTATCGATGTAGGGCACCTTTAACTCTTTAGCTATGGATTTTCCAAATTTCTCAACTTGATTATAGCCACGCTCCTTTAATTTTTTCTTGTGAATAGGCACCGGAATTACAACATCAATCTCCTCTAAATTCCTGTAAGGCTTTAATTCTGAACCCATCCAATCACCAAGAAACTCCCCTACAGCTTCATTTCCTTTATATTTTAATTGATGGATTAACTCTTGGACTTTTCCTTTTTTACTAAAGCGCAATAAGGTGTAACCGGTTTCAATAGAAACTCGTCCTTTTAATATTTTTTTAATAGCCTCATCTGCCAATTTCGGAGTATCAAAAACTGGAAGTTGATGTCTGCAATCCAAACAAACAAATGACTCAAAATCAGTCAATACCGATTTGCATGTAATGCAAATGTCAGGAAAAAATAAGTTCAACAAATTTTTCATCACTTCATCGATAAAAATAATCTAAAGTTGTCAGAATCTTTACTTTGGCAGCATTAAAATCCTAAATAATTAATTAATGATAGTTAACCCTCAATTATTTAACTATAGATTAATTATAAGTTCATTAATAGTTGCGTTTGCCGTTTTAGGGGTATTCAGTTTTTCTAATTATCAATCCATTAATTCAGAACAACAATACCTTGAAAACGAAAAAAAGATTGTAGAATCTGAGCTTTCGCAAATGATAAAGAGATATGATGCTATTGCTTCTGAAAAGGGTCACATGACAGAGCAATTAAAAGCAGCAAAGTTAGAAACAACCAATGCCTTAGATTCATTGAGATTAGTCAATGGAGATATAGAGGTGATCTCTAAGTTTAAAAATCAACTTATAATTTTACAATCAAAGGAAACACATTTGTTTTCTAAAATAGATTCGTTAAAAGCATTAACTCAAAAACTGAGTACTGAAAAACTGTTAGCTACCGCTTCTTTAAATAAGGAACGTGAAATGATAGCTGCCCTTCTGGCTAAAAACAGAACATTAGAAAAAACCATTTCTGAAGCTGCTTTAATTACAGCTAACTCGTTTAGCGCTATGGCTAAAACTAAAATTTCTGACAAGCAGAGCACAACTACAAAAGCTTCAAAAACAAAAGCTATTGAAGTTTGTTTTACGATAGCAGAAAATATTTTAGCAGAACCGGGTGAACGCACGCTTTATTTGCAAATATTAAATCCTAAAAACAATATTATTGCAGATAAGGGAGCTGTGGCATTTGAAAATGCTTCATTAATTTATTCCAAAAAAATAAATACGTTTTACAACAAACAAAATAAGGACATCTGTGAGTTTGTTACAATAGAAAATGATGACGAACCTTTATCAAAAGGGTCGTATTTTGTTTCAATCTTTGAAAATAATCGAAGATTAGGAGGCACAACAATTATATTAGACTAAACCGTATTATATATTTATTAAAACCGTTCTATTAATTGGAGCGGTTTTTTATTTTTGCACCATGGCAAATCAAGACGATAAATTTAAGAAAGTAATCTCCCATGCAAAGGAGTATGGATATGTGTTTCAGAGTAGTGAAATATATGACGGATTAAGTGCAGTTTATGACTATGCACAAAATGGAGCTGAATTAAAAAAGAACATTCGTGACTATTGGTGGAAAGCCATGGTGCAAATGCATGAAAACATTGTTGGTATAGACGCTTCTATATTTATGCATCCAACAACTTGGAAAGCTTCTGGCCACGTTGATGCGTTTAACGACCCATTAATTGACAACAAAGATTCTAAAAAAAGATATCGTGCAGATGTTTTAATTGAAGATTACTGCCTTAAAATTGAAGGTAAAATTGAAAAAGAAGTTAAAAAAGCTGCAAAACGCTTTGGCGACGCCTTTAATAAAGAAGAATTTTTAGCTACAAACGGCAGAGTTTTAGGTTACCAAGAAAAGATAAATAGCATTTTATCAAGAATGGGGCAATCTTTAGAAAAGGAAGACTTGGCCGATGTAAAAGCATTGATTGAAGAACTTGGCATTGCAGATCCTTTAACCGGCTCTAAAAACTGGACAGACGTTAAGCAATTTAACCTAATGTTTGGTACTAAATTAGGGGCTTCGGCAGAAAGCGCTATGGATTTATACCTGAGACCAGAAACTGCTCAAGGTATATTTGTAAACTTTTTAAATGTTCAGAAAACTGGACGTATGAAAATACCATTTGGCATTGCTCAAACAGGAAAAGCATTTAGAAATGAAATTGTTGCGAGACAATTTATTTTTAGAATGAGAGAGTTTGAACAAATGGAAATGCAATTTTTTGTAAAACCAGGAACTCAAAAAGAATGGTATGACGCTTGGAAAGAGACGCGATTAAAATGGCATCTCTCTTTAGGAATGGGGGCTGATAATTACCGTTTTCATGACCATGAAAAATTAGCGCATTACGCAGATGCTGCTTCAGATATAGAATTTAAATTCCCTTTTGGATTTAAAGAATTAGAAGGGATTCACTCAAGAACAGATTTCGATTTAAAACAACACGAAGAGTTTAGCGGTAAAAAACTTCAATATTTTGACCATGAAGACAACAAAAACTACGTGCCTTATGTGGTAGAAACTTCTATTGGATTAGACCGTATGTTCTTAGCCGTTTTCTCTAATGCTCTGCAAGAAGAAGAATTAGAAAATGGTACTTCAAGAACGGTCTTAAAATTACCTGCAGTATTAGCGCCAACTAAAGCAGCAATATTGCCATTGGTTAAGAAAGATGGTTTACCAGAAGTAGCAAGAAAAATAATTGAAGATCTTAAATGGGATTTCAATGTTACTTATGATGAAAAAGATGCTGTTGGAAGAAGATACAGAAGACAAGATGCCAATGGAACACCATTTTGTATTACTGTAGATCATGACACCTTAGAAGACAATATGGTAACCATAAGACATCGTGATACAATGGAACAAAACCGAGTTCTAATTTCAGAATTAAAACAAATTATAAAAGAAGAAGTTGATGTTAAAAACTGGCTTCAGAAAATGTAATTGGTGGATAAATAGAATTAATAAAGCTCTAAGAAATTAGGGCTTTTTTTATGATTAAAAATAAGCCTTTAACTGCATGGTCCCTGTATGTATAGTGCTACTGGTTTCTGTTTTTCTACCAAAATAACTTAGATTTAAATCTAAAAACTTAGTTAGTTTCCATTGCCCAAGAATAGACCAAGTAAAGTTGTTCCCTGCTTGCAACCCTTCTAATAATTGATAAGCAACTGGTGTGTTAGGGTTCCCTTCAAAATCGTTTTTAAAATAGTTTATTTCTCCGTTTAACGATATCTTTTTTGAAGTGTTATAAGTGAAAGAGGTTCCCAAATTATGCTGCTCTAATTGCTCCATTTCGTTTATGGTATTGTCCTTGGATGTAAACCTGTAAAAAGCATCAAACCTTACATTTTCATTTAATATATAAGATAGTTTTGGTCTAAGCCTAAACTCATTTAAATCAAAATTTCTGGAAACAAAATTCTCACTTGTGCTTTCCTTTTCTTCCCAACTTGTATCGGCATCTACCAACCAACTTTTTCCAAATTTATGCAAGAACTTAAACTGATGTGATTTCGAATTATTTTCAATTAAACCAGTTGTCAACAAAGCCCTATTCGAGCTATTTAAAAAGGTATAAGACGTTGTAAAACGTTGTTTCCCTCTATTATAAAACAAAACGGTACGCACGCTTTTGTTTAATCCTAATTGATTTTCTGAACTATCATCAAAAGGGTTTACATCAAACGTATTGTCTTCTCTTAAAATTTTTCTATCAATCAGGTAAGAGGTTTGAGAATAAAAATGAGACCAAAAACGCTTCGATTTATTTTCAGAATTATTCCATTGCTGTGGGTTTAAAGTCAATAATTGACTTAATCTATTTTGATGGGTTTTAACAAACACTTGGTTTGGCAATAACACCCTAATATAGTTTCCTTCATCTTGGAATTGCGCCAATTCAAATTCATCTAATTCCTGAATCCCATTACCGTTATAATCAATCCAAGTGTATGAACCTTGACCTGGCTCAACCTCTACATAAGTAAAATCCTGTTGGGCAAGCGTCCCAGAATTGGTTTCAAAAGTGGTATTTAAAAACACCATTTGGCTAAATAATTGTTGGCTAAAATTCAACCTTGAATTGAAAGATTGCTCATCCTCAACACCGTCTTCTAAGTTGTTTAACTTCCTATAGTTGGCATAGACTCCCAAATTTGTCTGCGAATTCTGAATAAGTTTGGTGTTTACATAAAAGGTGTTTGATTTATTAACCTCTTTCAGTGTGCCATTGCGTATACTATCGTTAGTTCTAAATTTGTACCCTACTTCACCAAATACTTTGGTGCTATCACCAATACCATAAAACACTTCGTAATTACTAAATTTTTGACTCAACTCAGACAATTGATTAGTTTCAACTTCCTTTTGTTGGTTATCCTCAAAGCTAAGTTTCACACCGGCCCATTGTTTCTGAAAATTATAAACTACTCTATTAAAAGAACGCATAAAATGGGATGTGGTAAGAAACCCAGTATTACTTAATATGCTGGAGTTTGAATAAAAATTAAAGTCGTTTATATTGAAATTAGCCAAAAACAAATGTCGACTTCCTTTCACCTTTTCGGTATAATCCAAATACTCAAAATTATAAGATGCCAATCCCGATTTTGAATGGTTAAACACAAGTCCACCATTAAATAAGAACTGATCTCCAAAATCAGTAATCAACTGGTTTCTATTAGGGTTATCAATATTCCAATCTCTATTAAATTCGGGAGCATAAAGGGGCTCTATATTTCTAAAATTAGTATCTATGTAATCAACATTAGCCATAGCATCTAACCGCCATAAAGTGTCTTTTTGCACCAGATTTTGCTCAATATTTAGCTTGACTGCATAGCCATCATTATTCTCATTATCAATATTTGAAAACAAGTTTAAATCATTTTTACTTGCTGCTAATTCTAAAAACACATTGGTTTTTTCGGTAGGTGTATATGTTGCGTTTACAACAGCCATCTGTAATTTTACTGGCGCTACAAGTTGGGTTACTGGTGCGTAGGCTCCTTGAGGCACTCCATTAATTGGCGCTACATATTCAAAAATATTTGAAATAGCGTTACTATTAAGTAACACATAGTCACCTTGATTGGCGCCGACCAGAGTAAATTTCACGCTGTAAAGCTGTTCTGCTTCAGAATCATTTGAATACACAAAAATTTCGGTGTCATCAACTATTTCTTTAGTGTATAATATTCTGTTTTCTGAGTACCCTTCTTCTACTGCCGATGGAGCAACCATCAATGCTCTATCATCCCCTGCATCGGCTAATATCTGAGTTTGTTCTGGTGATAAATTTTGCTGTAACGGTTGATTTTTTGAATCTGATTCTGAATAGAAATAGGCTCCAATTTCTAATTTTTCAGTTTTATGTTTACCACCACCATAAAACGTAAATCGCGAATAATTTCGTTCAGAATACTGATAATCAACAATAATTCTCATTTCTGATGTAATAGGAAAGGTAGAATTAAAAATAATCTCACCTGCATTATAATCTATAATATAATCTTTGCTCTCCCCTCGTTCTAATGGCATTCCGTTAACATAAACGGTTTCACTACCTGAGACAATTAAAACATACAACTCCTCATTAGGCCCTCTTAGTTTATAAGGCCCTTGATTTCCTTCTTGAGCTGTAAATTGACTGGAAGTAAACTGCCCTCTAACCAAAGCTCCAGAAGCAAACAAATTTGTGCGTTGCTCTTCTGTTCCCAAATCAAAATTTACCCAAAGCCCTTGAACACGCTTATTGAACTTCGCAAAATAGGTGTCGGTATTGGTAAGGTCAATGTCTCCCGCCCTAATGTTCCAATTATCACTAAGTAACTCGATAAAAACTTGATCAAATTCATCTAAACGTTGAGAATATCCACTCTCTTGCAACGGGATATTTGCATCCTGAATAGAGGCTCTAATAGACACCTTATCACTTAATCGCCCCGTAATTTGTAGATCTAATTCACTATTTAAAACAGAGTTTTGATTACTGCCAACAGTCACACCTCGAGATATACTTCCCGAAGTACTTAATCCATCAAAGGGTTTAAAATTTGAAGTTTTATTTGACTGTGACAATTGATATAAGGTGTTACCTCCGCTACTTGAATTCACAATAACATCAGTACTTAATTGAGAATAACTGCGTGTCAAAAAATCAGGGTATCTCAAATAATCCACAATAATGCTATCTGTACCAATTGATTTTTTAAAAACCAAGGTGGCATCCAAAAAGTTTATGGAATAATGAGAAGAATCTACGAGTTTATTCGCCTTAGTTTTTACAACAAACCGACTTGAGTTGATACTTACCGAATCAATTTTAATAGTATCCCGTGCGGCGTACCTTTTGGTTCTATAATTTGACCCTGACTCCTGAGCAAAAACAGAGCTAAAGCATAAAAGTAGAATCAAATTGAGGTAAAATTTCATGAGATCACAATACGATGAAGGTTTACTATATATAATACGTTAAAACACGCATAAAATTTTAGTGTAAAAGTAACGTATTATTTATTTTAGCTGAAATCTAAAAACCAACTATGAAAATCATCTCCTATAATGTCAACGGCATTAGAGCTGCCCTTAAAAAAGGATTTATTGAATGGCTTAAAAGCAGTGACCCAGATGTTATTTGTCTTCAGGAAATTAAAGCTTTAAAAGAACAATTAGATTTAAGTGTTTTTGAAGAAGCTGGATATAAGTATTCGTATTGGTTTAGTGCTCAAAAAAAAGGCTATAGTGGAGTTGCTATTCTTTGTAAAACCGAACCCAACCATGTAGAGTATGGTACTGGTATTGAAACTATGGATTTTGAAGGCCGAAATTTAAGAGTAGATTACGACAACGTTTCTATCATGAGTTTGTATTTACCTTCTGGAACAAATACAGACCGTATCTCGTTTAAACTAAATTTCATGGATGAGTTTCAAGACTACATCAACACCCTAAAACTTACATATCCCAATTTAGTAATCTGTGGTGATTATAATATTTGTCATGAAGCTATTGATATTCATGATCCCGTTAGAAATAAAAAAGTATCTGGATTTTTACCTGAAGAGCGTGAATGGATAGGCAATTTTATGAATAGTGGTTTTATTGATAGCTTTAGATTTTTCAATAAAGAACCACATAATTATACCTGGTGGAGCTATCGCGCAAACTCGAGAGCAAACAATAAAGGATGGCGTCTTGATTATGCTTTAGCAAGCAAACCTTTACAAGAAAATCTGGTTAGAAGCGTTATACTATCTGAAGCCAAACATAGTGACCACTGCCCAATTTTATTAGAAATCAAATCTTAACCTATAATAAACAAATCAAAAAATGATTAAAAAAGCTGTTATTTTAAGCTTAACCCTGGTTTTAGCAACCTCTTGTGTTTCAAAAAAGATATACACAGATTTAGAAAATAAATACGCCAATCTAAAAAAGGAAAACAGAGCGCTGGGAGAAGAGAACGACGATCTTCTTAGCGCCAAAAACCAACTTCAAAACGATTTTGAAAAGCTTCAAAGTGAATATAATGCTGCAGTTGCTCAAAGAGACAAATTAAAAAATGAGCATGAAGCATTAAAATTGAATTACGACAACCTTACCAATTCTTATGATGCATTAGAAAAAAATAGTTCGTCTGCAATTGCTGCAAATTCAAAAAAGAACAGAGAGCTTTTAGCTCAATTGGAAGCTAAAGAACAAGCGTTATTGGCAGAAAACGAACGTCTTGAAAAGTTGAAAAAAGAATTAGAAAACAGATCTCAACGTGTTGCAGAATTGGAAGGCATGATTGCATCTAAGGAGGCTGAAATGACTGCTTTAAAAAATGCTATTTCTAAAGCCTTAACCAATTTTGAAGGTAAGGGCTTAACTGTAGAGCAACGTAACGGAAAGGTATATGTTTCTATGGAAAATAAACTGTTATTCAAATCAGGAAGCTGGTCTGTTGGTGCAGAAGGAAAACAAGCTGTAAAGCAATTAGGAACTGTTTTAGCCGACAATCCAGAAATCGCTGTACTCATTGAGGGTCATACAGATAACGTGCCTTACACAGGCTCTGGGCAAATTAAAGGCAACTGGGATTTATCTACAAAACGAGCAACTGCAATTGTTCAAATTTTGAGAAGTAACTCTTCTATAAACCCTGAAAACTTAACAGCCGCAGGACGTGGTGAATTTGCACCTGTTGCTCCAAATGACACAGCTACAAACAAAGCAAAAAACAGAAGAATTGAAGTCATCCTTACCCCAAAACTGGATGAAATCACTCAACTGCTTAATGATATCTAATTCATTTAGAACATTTAAATAATAAAAGGCCTTTTTTTTAAGAGGTCTTTTTTTTGCTTCCTGATTTTGGGTCGTATCTTTAAAAAAAAGAAAACAATGAAATATAGCAGTTTAGGAAATAGTGAAATTAAAGTCAGTAAAATTTGTCTTGGCACTATGACTTGGGGAAACCAGAACACCCAAGCAGAAGGCTTTGAACAAATGGATTATGCTGTTGACAATGGTGTAAACTTTTTTGACACTGCCGAGCTTTACCCTGTCCCTGCAACAGCTGAAACCTATGCTGAAACCGAACGCATTATTGGCAATTGGTTTCAAAAATCTGGGCAACGAGAAAACATAATATTAGCAAGTAAAATTGCTGGACCAGGTGAATACACCGCTCATATTAGAACAAATGGTTTCTCAGCAGAAGCCATTGAATCGGCTGTAAATGATAGTTTGAAACGGCTTAAAACCGACTATATAGACCTGTATCAACTACATTGGCCAGAACGACAAACTAATACTTTTGGAGTCAGGGATTATAAGCATAATCCACAAGACACTTGGACAGATAACATAAATGAAGTATTACAAACTTTAAGTAAACTTATTAAGGCTGGTAAAATTAGAGAAATTGGTCTTTCTAATGAAAAAGCCTGGGGAGCAATGCGATTTGCTGAAGAATCAAGACTGCATAATTTACCCCCAATAGTTAGTAATCAAAACGCATATTCTCTGCTTAATCGTGTATTTGAAGGTGATATGGCAGAAGTAGCAATTAGAGAAAACATGGGACTCTTAGCCTATTCTCCAATGGCTTTTGGTGTGCTTTCTGGTAAATACATAAAAGGAACAGCTTCAGAAAATTCAAGATTAAAACTTTTTCCAAGGTTTGCGCGTTACAGTAGTAAGGAATCAACACTGGCAACCCAAAAATATTTGGACTTGGCAACCAATCACAATCTTAGTTTGGCACAAATGTCTTTGGCCTTTGTAAACCAACAGCCATTTGTAACAAGTAATATAATAGGAGCAACTACAATGGAGCAATTAAAGGAAAACATTGAAAGTATTAATGTTGATTTATCTTCAGAGTTATTAGAAGAAATTAACGGTATTCATAATCTGATTCCGAATCCGGCTCCGTAAATAGTTGGATTTGATATAAAACAAAAAAGCCCTTCCAATATAGGAAGGGCTTTTTTTAGATATTATTTGATTTCTTTTCCATTTTCATCATAAAAATGGTATTCAAGATAAGTGTAAGCATCTCTGGGTAAAATCTTTACCCATTTTCTATGGTCAAAAAACCATTTCCAACGTATTGATGGAAACCCTTTGGTTAAAAAGGCCGCTATAAAAGGATGCGTGTTTAAGGTCACCTTATTATAGTCTTTCTTGAAGAGTCTTTCCAAATCAGTGGTGATTTTCTGCACAATTTTAATTGGTGCTTCGATTTCACCTCCAATAGATCCGTTAGGATTTTCTTCTTTGGTTTTAATATTCCTTTCCGGGCGAACGCGTTGTCTTGTAATTTGAACTAATCCAAATTTACTCGGAGGTAATATTTTATGTTTTGCTTTATCATCTTTCATTTCATCACGAAGATGATTGTACAGCTTTTTACGGTTTTCAGGGTTAGACATATCGATAAAGTCTACGACTATAATTCCTCCCATATCACGCAATCTCAATTGTCGTGCTATTTCTGAGGCTGAAATTAAATTCACTTCTAAAGCCGTGTCTTCCTGATTTTTTTCTTTATTAGATCGATTACCGCTATTTACATCGACAACATGAAGGGCCTCTGTGTGTTCAATCACTAAATACGCTCCTTTTGCCATCGATACTGTACGTCCAAATGAAGTTTTAATTTGTCTTTCAATACCGTACTTTTCAAAAATTGGTACGCCATTTTTATACAACTTCACAATAGACTCTTTTTTTGGTGCAATTTCTTGCACATAATCTTTTATCTGTACATATAAAGCTTCATCATCCACTATGATACTTGAAAATGAATCGTTAAAAATGTCTCTTAACATAGAAGAGGCCTTGTTCATTTCTCCAAGTACTTTACTCGGGTGATGTGCTTTGTACAATTTTTTACACATTGCTGTCCATCTATCCAGCAAATTCTGCAAATCTTTGTCGAGCTCGGCAACTTTCTTGCCTTCAGCGACTGTACGTACAATGACGCCAAAGCCTTTAGGTGTAATGCTCTTCACCAATCGTTTTAAACGATCTTTTTCTTCTTTAGATTCAATTTTTTGTGAAATTGAAATCCGGTCTGAAAATGGTACTAAAACAATATACCTACCAGCAATAGACAACTCCGAACTTATTCGGGGGCCTTTGGTGGAAATAGGTTCTTTAACTATTTGTACTAAAGTAGACTGATTTGATTTTAAAACGTTTGCTATTGCTCCGTTTTTATCAATATCCTTCTCAAATGGGAAATTTTTAAATAAAAAATCTGTTGGTTTCCCTGTGCTTACACGTTTAACGAATTTCAAAAGAGAAGATAATTGAGGCCCTAAATCGTGATAATGTAAAAAGGCATCTTTTTCATAGCCTACATTTACAAAAGCAGCATTTAGTCCTGGAACAGCTTTGCGTATTTTAGCGATAAACACATCGCCAACCGCAAAGTTGTTATCATCTTCGTCCTTATGTAATTCAATAAGTTTTCCATCTTTTAATAAGGCAAAATCAACAACATCTGAACTTGATCGAATAATTAATTCTTTATTCATGTTGTAAATTTATATCCACCTCAAATCAATGAGATAGATGGATTATACTAAATTTTTGACACAGGATGTTAATCCGGTAAATTCATAAGCTGCCAAGGTATTAGCAGTTGTATTTATGAATTTTATATCAAAGAACGTTTTTGTAAAAAAAATGAAAAAGTAGTTATAAAACTACTTTTTCAATTTATTTCTTTTTGTGACGATTAGCGCGTCTACGTTTCTTGCGCTTATGTGTCGCTACCTTGTGTCTCTTTCTTTTTTTACCACTTGGCATAAATCAAAGTTTTAAAATTAATAATAGTTTATTGTTTAGCTCTCAACTTCAACATTCGTTTTTACGCCTTCAACAAAAACTTTTGCTGGCTTGAATGCTGGAATATTGTGAGCTGGAATTTTAATAGTTGTATTCTTAGAAATATTTCTTCCAGTTTTTTCAGCTCTAGTTTTTATAATAAAACTTCCAAATCCTCTCAAGTAAACATTATCTCCACTTTCTAAAGAAGTTTTCACCTCTTCCATGAATGTTTCAACAGTTGCTTGTACATCTCCTTTTTCAATTCCTAATTTATCAGAAATTTTCGCTACAATATCAGCTTTAGTCATTATATTAAATTTTAGGGTTATCAATTAAATATTAGGACTGCAAATATAGGTAATTTAATTTCAATATTTCAAGCCTAAATAATTAAAATTTAAGCTTCTAAAGAATTAAATTCGCAGACTCTCAACACAAATTTATGAAATTTTCATCAACCATAACTAACTGGTATTCAATTAATAAGCGAGATTTACCGTGGCGACACACCACAGACCCCTATCAAATTTGGCTATCAGAAATTATACTTCAGCAAACTCAAGTCAAGCAAGGTCTGCCATATTTTAGGCAATTTTTAACGCATTTCCCTACTATTTTTGACCTTGCAAACGCCACAGAAGAAGAGGTTTTGAATCTTTGGCAGGGCTTAGGATACTATTCTCGAGCCAGAAATTTACATTTTACAGCTAAGCAAATCGTCTCAGATTTCAACGGCAAATTCCCAAATACATATAAAGAGTTGCTAAAATTAAAAGGAGTGGGTGATTACACCGCTAGCGCTGTAGCTTCAATTTGTTTTAATGAAGTTACTGCTGTGGTTGACGGGAATGTATATAGAGTGCTTTCTCGTTTTTATGGAATTTCCACACCAATCAACTCTACCGAAGGCAACAAACAATTTAAAACACTTGCAAGTCATCTTATTGACCCTAAACATCCGGCACTTTTTAACCAGGCCATTATGGAGTATGGCGCAAGAATGTGCAAACCAAAGGCCCCAGACTGTATAAAGTGTCCGTTACAAACTGGTTGTGTTGCCTACCAAACTAAAAGTGTTGAAAAACTACCAGTAAAACTTAAGAAAACCAAAGTGACAAAAAAACATTTTTCATATTTGGTGTTTCTAACAGAAGACAATCATACCATATTTCAACAAAGAACAGGAAAAGGAATTTGGCAAAACCTTTATCAATTTCCGCTAATAGAATCTTCAAAGAAATTAAACTACGTCGATATTAAGTCTTCAGAGGTATTTAATACCATAATAGGTCAGCAAGAATTTGAAATTTCATTATATAATAAGGAGGAGATTATTCACAAATTATCTCATCAACATTTGCACACACACTTTTATATTATAAGGTGCTCAGAGCTATACGCAGAAAAAATTCTTTATAAAATCATAAAAGAGTTCCCTGCACCAACACTTATAGCTAATTTTATCACGCAATTTGAGAACACGAAATAAAGCAATCAATATTTTTATTACTTTTAAGTTACTAATAAAAAGAAGTAATTTTGCCAACCGTAATTAAATTATAATATGTCTGGAACCTTAAACAAAGTAATGCTAATTGGGCATTTAGGAGATGAAGTGAAAATGCACTATTTTGAAGGCGGAGGCTGCGTTGGAAGATTTCCGTTAGCGACTAACGAAACCTATACCAATAAACAAACCAACGAACGTGTCTCTAACACAGAGTGGCATAATATTGTAGTGCGCAACAAAGGCGCTGAAATTTGCGAAAAGTATTTGAGTAAGGGGGATAAAATTTATGTTGAAGGCCGACTTAAAACCAGAAAGTGGCAAGACGATAAAGGTACCGAACGCTACTCAACCGAAATACAGTGTACAGATTTTACATTTTTATCGACAAAGAGAGAATCTGAAATCAATGCACAACAAAACCAAAATCAATCCGTTGAGAAATCTACTGAAAACAACGCATCAACTGCGCCAAGTGAACCAGACGACTTACCGTTTTAATTGTATAACTAAACCCCATTAAATTGGATCCTGAACCCACGAGTTTTTTATTTATCGCCTTTCAATTAAACTACACCTTAATTATTGGGCTTACCGTTCTTAGTTTATTATTAATTTGCTCTGCCCTAATTTCTGGGGTTGAAGTCGCTGTTTTTTCTCTTAGCAGATCTGATATAGAAAACGGCTTAGAACGCTCACCTCAACGTTTCAAAATTATAGATCGGTTATTACAACAACCCAATAAATTATTAGCAACAATATTAGTCGCCAATAACTTTATAAATATTGCGGTAGTATTACTATTTGCATATATAGGCGAGTTTCTTTTTAATGACATCAGTAATAGATACGTAAGGTTTGCTATAGAAGTAGGATTGGTTACTTTTTTAATTCTACTTTTTGGAGAAATTCTTCCCAAGGTATACGCCAGTAGGAACAATGTTAAGTTCTCTTCATTTATGGCATACCCTTTACGGTTTTTAAACGTCTTGTTCTCCCCTATAACTTATCCTATGAAGTCGTTTACGAATCTCATTAACAAAAAACTTGGTAAGCAGAAATCGAACATAAGTGTCAACCAGTTGTCACAAGCATTAGAACTCACAAGTGATGGAGAAACAACTATTGAAGAACATAAAATATTACAAGGCATCGTGTCTTTTGGGAACACAGACACCAAGCAAGTCATGCAACCAAGAATTGACATATTTGCGATAGAAGTTTCGACTAAATTTAAAGACATCCTTCCTAACATTGTAAAACAAGGCTATTCAAGAATACCTGTTTACAAAGACAATATCGATAACATTGAAGGTATTTTATACATTAAAGACTTACTTCCATTTTTAGATAAAAACGAATTTGAATGGGCCTCACTCATCAGAAATCCATTTTTTGTTCCAGAAAACAAGAAATTAGATGATTTAATGGTAGAATTCAAAAACAAAAAGGTGCATTTAGCCGTTGTAGTAGATGAATACGGTGGAACCTCAGGTATTATTTCATTAGAAGATGTAATTGAAGAAATTGTTGGTGATATTAGTGATGAGTTTGATGAGGACGATATTAGCTACACCAAAATTGATGATTTAAACTATGTGTTTGAAGGCAAAACAACTTTAAAAGATTTTTATAAAATTGTAAAAATTAAAGAGCCTCAAGTTTTTGAAGATCGAAAAGGAGAAGCTGAAACCATTGCCGGTTTTATTTTAGAAATATCAGGGAGTTTCCCAAAATTAAATAATAAAATAAGTTTTAATAATTACGTCTTTACCATTGAAGCATTAGACCGAAAAAGACTTAAGCGCATTAAGACAACATTGCCAAGTTCATGAAAAAAATAACTTTAATAGCATTAACAGCGTTAATGTTTTCTTGTGGTGACGAAGATACACTGCCTAAACCCAAAGCTTTATTACGTTTAGAATATCCTGCACCCGAATATAAAGAGGTAAACTTGGGTGTTCCTTTTGTGTTTGAAAGAAACATTTTCGCAAAACCTATAACTAACATTAAGGTTAATACAAAAACTGGGGTTCATGGTATAAACATAGAATACCCTAATCTAAAAGGCACTATTTACCTAACATACAAGCCAGTTAATGGCAATTTAAAAGACCATTTAAGAGATGCTCAAAATTTGACTCAAAAGCATACGGTAAAAGCTGATGAGATTGTAGAACAGATTTATGCAAACGAAAAAGAAGATGTTTACGGCATGTTTTATGAAGTTGGTGGTAATGCGGCATCTCAATCGCAGTTTTACGTAACAGACAGTATAAATCACTTTGTAAACGGGTCTTTATACTTCTACACTAAACCCAATTATGATTCTATTTATCCCGCTGCACATTATTTAAAAAATGACATCAAACAAATTATGGAATCCTTGAAATGGAAATCAATTGAAAAATAAAAGCATAAAAAAAGCCTATCATTTCTGATAGGCTTTTTTTTTATGCCAAAGCGATTATTGAGCTACCCAAGAACCACCTTCTTTAATAACTGCTAAATCTTCAGTTCCTGCAGAACCATTATAGATAGCAAATGTCATTACATATTTTTGTCCTTCTTCAGCATTTGGATCAACGCTACCGTTAAGCAATACATCCATAGCAACAACTAACATTTCGTCAGTCCATTCATTAGCATTACCTACTCTACGGTCAAAGTTACCGTAGTTACCACAAGATTCAGCAGGACCTTCATATCCTGGCTCATTAATTAAAGCTTCTGAAATGAATGTAAAATCATCACCAGTTAATGTATATCTTATAGTATTGTCAGGTACCCACTCAACACCATCATGACCAAACTGTAAAGTTGTCTCGATTACAGATGAATACGCTTCCCAAGCACCATCTGTTACTGTATAAAGGTTACCTCTTAACTGTGCTCCACTAGAACTTGAAAAGTAATCATAGATAACAATCATTTCGTCATCGTCTTGACCAAACGGATAGTTAATAGCCATGAATTGTGGCATATAATCGTTTGGAGAGATTGAACTACTAAAGTTGTTGTAGTAACCTGGTTGCCCAAATCCTTCACCCATTGAATCAAAATCCATTTCGCTTAATAAGTAAACACCTTCTACAGCTTCCCATTCACCTTCTGCAAACATAAAGTAAGCTCCAGCAGAAGTTCTGTCTCCAGTTACTCCTAAAGTTTTTACTGCTACATTATCAATTCTCCAACGACCAGCGTCAGAATCAGTTGATTCGTATTTAAATGCGATATTGATAGTTTCTCCATCATAAGCAGAGAAATCATATTCTTCAGATAAGAACCAATCATTACTATCTCCTAATGGCGCATTAGCCAAAGTAATCTCAGTCCAAGTTGCCGTTGCAACATCTCCAGAATAATCTGTAGCTACTAAAATTTTCATTAAACTTAAATCACCAGCATAGTTAATTGCTTGGTTGATTTGGAATTTTAAATTAGACTCATCTGTTAAATCTAATTCTGGAGAGACTAACCAATCTTCGTTAGCAAATTGACCACCGTCATAACCGTTACCTTCAGCATAAGCAGCTTCAGAAGTCCAACCTTGAGCTCCTAAATTATCTACAACTGTCCAATCTTCGAAAGAACCATCAAAGTTATACTCATATACGTTAGCTAAACCTACTTCTGGAGTACCAACATATTGCTTGTATCTTGCCAAAACGATTTGACCTTCGGTAGGCATATCAACTTGAGCAGCTAAAACAGCAGGAATCTCTTCAACTGGGTCTACATTTGGATAAAATCCGAAAGCATCAGAACCCGTTAAAGCGTAATCTTCATTTGTCAACGAATATGAATCTGCTCCAGTGTAATCACTTACACCTTCTGCACTACCAATATAAAGGTTATATCCTACAACAACTGCAGAACCGTTACCCCATACTGGGTATTTATCACTTAAAAATGGAGGTAATAATTCTTTTGCTTGATCTTCAGAATCAAAGCTTCCAAATCCTAATTCTAAAGCAGCGTAATCATCAGCGGTAAGTGTGTATTCATCCTGACCTACAACTGGATTTGGTTGATTATCGATATCATTATGGATATCTTCCATTGGGTTACAACCTATAAAGACTGTACCTAAAATGGTTAATAAATAAACTATTTTTTTCATGTTGCAATTTTTTAAAAGTTAAGTTTAGCTCCTACACTAAAAGTTCTTCCGAACCCGTACCATACTAAAGCTGTATCAGCAGTTGAACCTGCACCATCTAAAGCATCAGAAATATAATCTGTGTTAAATAAGTTGTTGATTCTACCTGATAAAGTCATATCTAAATTTCCAAAATCAAATCCATGAGTTAGCCCCATATCAAATAATCCGTAGCTTGGCATTTTCCATGCTCCAGGAGCACCTTCTATACCTCTATCACTCGGATCGAAATCTGCATAAATGTTATCGTAATAGTTATAATCAAAGATGAAAGTTGTTACAGGTGTAATTTTGTAGTTCATCCCTAAAGCTAATGTTGTTTGAGCTGCATCGGCAACACGTAAATCTTTAATAAATAAATCAACAGTATCAACTAAGTTTTGTTCCTCATCAAAAATCTGTACATCTCTTACGTCATCTTCCCATCTCCAATCTCCGAAAGAAGCCATACCTGTAAATCTTAACTGATCTGTTGCACGATATACAAAGTCAATCTCAATACCTTGGTGAATTGCGTTTACTCCTAAAATATTAGCAAATGCAGTTTCTCCACCTGGTTGTTGGAAAGATTCTGTTTCTGTTCTATCTCTCCAAGATGTATAGTAAACATTTACGTTAGCAGAAAATTTCTCAGCTCTATAACCGTAACCAACCTCAAAACTCATGATTTTTTGGTTCTCTGCATCGTCATTGATATCCTCGTTGTTGAAGTTTTGGAAAACAGCATCAAAACCAGCAGCTTTTTCAAAATAACCAAGGTTAGCGAATACATTATGGTTATCATCAATATTGTAGTTAGCACCACCTTTAGCACTATATCCAAAGAAGTTATAACGATCTGTCTCTTGTAGAGGATCTGTATCTAAGTAATTAAAGTAATCAATTCTTTTATAAGACGTATTAGAAGCAGCTAAGGACACGAATGCAGATAAGGCGTCCTTAGAATACTCTAATTGACCAAATAAACCTAACCAACCCACTTTACCATCATTATGGTAAGCAATTTTATCGCCTACTTGAGCAGTCGCTAAAGGATCGTTTACGTTATTATCGTCTGCCAAAAACTGACCTCCCATTAAATCTGTAACCTCTCTAAAGTGAATACCTTTGTAATCTCTCCAATCTAAACCAGCTAACAATACTAAGTTATCGTTTAAATCAGTTTTTAAGGTAGATAATATACCATACCAGTTATGATCATTTCTTGAAGCTCTTAAAGCTGCAGAAGACCCATTTGCACCGTTTGCAATATTTTCATCAACAATACGATCTAAATCAACTGGACCTAAGTTTCCAACTTTGTACTCATCAGAGAAAAACTTACTTGATTCAGAACCTACTGTTCCTCCTCCACCTCCGGACCCGAAAGACGCATAGGCAGCAGTTGATAAACTTGTTTTATCATTAATATCCCAGTACCAGTTAAGTGATAACTGTGGTTTGTGGTAGAAGTTATCTTCAATATGAGTAACCTGACCATTTTTATAACCCCAATCAGAGTTATATTTAATATCTCTTTCGCTTTCTCTATAAGTAGCGATCGTATGTCTGTTTTGTCTTTGACCGTGACGTTGTTTTGCTCCAAAAGCTGTGAATGATAATTTATGGTTATCATTAATTTCTTTTGACAAGTTAACAAAGTAAGATACTGCATTAAACTCAGTACCATCTACATAACCATCACCATCTGTTTTAGAAGCAGAAACTGTTGCAGCAAATCCTTTCTCATTTAAACCTGTAGAGTAAGTTAACCCAAATTTCTTATAACCATCATTTGCTAAAGTTGTGTAAACATTTCCACCAGCTTCAACATCTGTAGTTTTAGATATGATATTAATGGTACCACCCACTGAAGGCACAGCAACTTTAGAAGCACCTAAACCTCTTTGAACTTGCATTGTACTTGTAACATCACTTAATCCAGCCCAGTTACTCCAGAAGACACGTCCGTTTTCCATATCATTAACAGGCACCCCATTAATCATAACTGCAACGTTCTCTGAGTTAAACCCTCTTAAGTTAATACGACCATCTCCAAAACCACCACCAGATTTTGTAGCGTATACCCCTGGAGTAGATTTAAGAATTTCAGGAAACTCTTGTGTACCTAATTTTAATTCGATGTCGTTAGCTTTAATTGTAGAAACCGCTACAGGTGTCTTACGATCTACGGCTACAGAAGCAATAATTTGAACTTCTTGTAATCCAACTTCACTAGTTTCTAAAGTAATAGCTCCAAGATCCATATTTCCTGAAAACTGAATTACTTGATCTAAAAATCCAATGTAAGAAATCACTAACTCACCTGATGTGCTTTGCGTAGTAATACTAAAATTACCATCAAAATCAGTTGTTGCTCCGTTAGACGTTCCCTTTTCAATAATATTAGCTCCTGGCAACGGGCCGCCAGTATCAGACCCTATTACAGAACCTGTAATTGTGCTTTGTGAAAAAGCCACCGTAGTCAATAACATGACCGCAGTTAAAAACGAAAAATGAATAATTTTTTTCATAAAAGTTATTTAAAAACAAATTGTTAAAATCGCGGTAAAATTAAGGAATTATTAAGACTTAATGTGATCATAATGTTAACATTACCGTTCCCTAATTTAAAAAAAGAAAGCCTCACATTTTCGTGAGGCTTTCATATCTATTAAATAGTTTTTAACAATTTGCTAAAACTTCTTGTAGTGATTTAACAAATTTGAAGTAGAATTGTCATGGTTATTTTTGGATGCATGATTACCAAATTCTCCTAAAATTGTATTTGCAAGTTGTTTTCCTAACTCCACACCAAATTGGTCATAGCTAAAAATGTTCCAAACGATGCCTTGAACAAAAATTTTATGCTCATACATTGCTATTAACTTCCCTAAACTTTCAGGCGTTAATTTATCAATAAATAGAGTTGTTGTTGGCTTATTACCTTCAAACACTTTAAACGGTGTTAACCTATCTGCCGTTTGCTTATCGACACCCGCAGCTTCAAACTCTGCTCTAACTTGTGCTTCGGTTTTACCATTCATCAATGCCTCTGTCTGCGCAAAGAAGTTTGACATTAATTTATCTTGATGATCTTTATTACCGTGTAATGCTGTTGCAAAACCAATAAATTCAGCAGGGATTAATTTTGTGCCTTGATGAATTAATTGAAAGAATGCATGCTGAGAATTTGTTCCTGGTTCACCCCAAATAATCGTACCTGTTTGGTAGTTTACGGGATTACCATTTCGATCTATACTTTTACCGTTACTTTCCATTATCCCTTGTTGCAAATACGTTGCAAACTGATTTAAATATTGAGAATAAGAAATCACAGCTTCACTTTCTGATCCAAAGAAATTATTATACCACACGCTTAAAAGTGCTCCAATAACCGGAATATTACTGTCAAAATCTGCAGTTCTAAAATGTGTATCCATTTTATGTGCTCCAGCCAATAATTGATCGAAATTATTAAACCCTACAGACAAACTTATTGACAAACCAACTGCGCTCCATAAAGAGAATCGTCCTCCAACCCAATTCCACATTGGAAAAATATTAGATTCTGAAATTCCAAATTCCTTTACCTTTTCAATGTTAGTTGAAACAGCCACAAAATGTTGTGCTACAGCTTCGCTTGGAGCAGATTCTAAAAACCAATCTCTTAAGGTATTGGCATTAGACAACGTTTCTTGAGTTGTAAACGTCTTAGATACTATTACAAAAAGAGTCGTTTCAGGATTTAAAGTTTTAATGACTTCATTTACATGATCACCATCTACATTACTCACAAACTGAGTATTTAAATGATTTTTATAATACTGTAATGCGTCAACAACCATAGCTGGACCAAGATCAGAACCTCCAATACCTATATTAACAACATGAGTGATTGATTTACCTGTATAGCCTTTATGTGCTCCAGAAATAATAGATTCTGAAAACGCCTTTATTTTATCCTTTACCTCATAGATTTCTGGAATTACATTTTTCCCATCTACAAATACCTCAGCAGATTTTGGCGCTCTTAACGCAGTATGTAAAACGGCTCTATTTTCGGTTTCATTAATGACATCTCCTTCAAAATACTTTTGAATCGCATCTTTTAATTCAACCTCTTCGGCTAAATTGACGAGCAATTTTAATGTTTCATCTGTAATTCTATTCTTAGAATAATCTACATAAAAATCATCCCATTTTACGGTCATTTTATTAGCTCTTTCTGAATCGGTTTTAAACAATTCTTTCAATTCTAATTTTTCTACCGAATTAAAATGCGATTTTAATTCAGACCACGCCTTTGTCCCTGTTGGATTAATTGCTTTTAACGCCATTACTTTACTACTTGAGTTATTAATTTTGAATCTTCTAAAGTTACTTCATTTTGAAAGGGGATAGTATCTAATTGTATTTTAAGTGGTTTTATATATTCTAAGTATTTTACTTTTAAGCTGTCCGAAATTGGTTCGGCTTCAGGTAATTTTTGTCTAAAAGGATCAACTTGTCTTCCGTTTTTCCAAAAGCGATAGCACACATGAGGTCCCGAGGTGTTTCCTGTCATTCCTACCCAGCCAATAATATCACCTTGCTTTACAAACTCGCCTTTTCTAACTTTTCTTTTCTTCATATGAAGATATTGAGTAGTATAAGTTGAGTTGTGTTTAATTTTCACATAATTACCATTTCCTCCACGCTTGGCCGACTCGATTACGGTTCCATTTGCGGTTGCCATAATTGGTGTACCAATATCTGCAGTAAAATCTGTACCCTTATGAGGTCTCACACGATTACCGTACAAAGCTATACGGCGTTTTAAATTAAATCGGGAGGAGATTCTTTTATATTCTACAGGAGCTTTCAAAAATGCACGACGCATATTTTTTGCATCTTCATTAAAATAATCAACGATACCTTTTATACTATCAGTTTTAAACTCGAAAGCATAAAACGGCTCTTTATTATGCTCAAAATAAGCTGCTTTAATTTTATGAATCCCCGCATAAATAGTATCATCAATAAATTTCTCACTATAGATTACTTTAAACCGATCTCCTTTTTGAAGTCGGAAGAAATCAATAGTCCAAGCATATACATCAGACATTTCGTAAGCCAAACCAACACCAATACCTTGTTCGTCTAATGATTGCGAAATACTACTTTCAATAACTCCTGAAACCTCTCTTTCTCTATAAACAATTGGCTTAGATTTTTTGTAAGCATGAACCACAGAATCCTGAAAATTCACAACGTAATAATCTTCTTTATTAGGTTGATAAATAAATGCCTTTGCCGACTCTAAAGAGTCTTTTGCACAAAGCACAGTATAAGGCTTACCAATTTGTAATTTTCTAATATCGAAAGAGTCTTTTGCGCTCTCAACTATATTATAAATTTGAGGATAGCCAATACGGTTTCGCTCTAAAATTTTACCGAAACTATCGCCATTTTTTATAGTGTCGCGCTTCACTATATAATCATTCAAATTAAAACCAAACTCCTTTAGCTCCTTTGGCTTAATACTAGTAATCGTTTCCTGTTCTTCTCGCTTGACCTCTTCATCACAGGATAAAAACCCTATACTCACCATCAAGACTAATAGTATTCTTTTAAATTGCATTTTTTCTCTTATTAAACATTTTTTCCCCAATTCTCTAACTCATCTTCACTCCATAATTCAGGGAAAAATATACGTCTCTGATATCTTGGATGCATATATTTTTTCCAATCACTACCGCCTGTAGCTTCCACCTTTTCCGATCCGCTTTCAATATAATGCTTTGCGGCATTATAATGTGCCATGACCCAAGTGACATTAACTGTGTAATCATAATGTCTCATGGCTTTTACAAGAGCTTCATTTTCTTGATCTTCCTTAGGCAAACTTTTAAATTTAGTCCACAGATTTTTAGTGTTATAAGATTCCATATATCTTAAAAACTCTTCTCTATAACGGTCTTCAAAATTCACTAACAAGGTCGACTTCCCTCCTGTTTTATAATCCTTCCCTGCGGCTTGCCAATACAAATGCTCAAAGGCATGAGAATAAGGCGTGTCTCTATCAATTGTTGCTCTAAATCTATAATCGATTAAATTAATTAACTCTGTAGAGGCAAATTCAATAAATCTATACTGTGCACTTTGAAATCCGCTTGCCGGTGTTAAAGTGTTTCTAAACTTCATATATTGTTCAACCTCCATCCCTTCTCTCATGATATTAAACGAGGTTGTAAGCATATCAAAATACCTACTAATTCGCATAATTTTACTTTCGAAAAAGACGGCGTTTAAGTTAGCATTATCAGCAACTTGATCAATTTCCCAAAGTATCATCTTAAAAATCAACTCGTTAATCTGATGGTAAGCAATAAAAACCATTTCATCAGGTAAGGTTGTTCTCTGAATTTGTAGATTTAATAAGGCATCAGTCTGTATATAGTCCCAATATGTTATTGGTTTACTATGAAGTAAACCTTCTAAGTGGGTATGTAAATCTTGATTAATGGAAGTATATTTTTCTTCAAGGTTTTGAAGAACTGGGTCTAATTGTTTTTCTAACGACATGTTTGTTTTAGTCAAATTCTATTAAAAAAGGATGTTTTAATCCTTTAAATTCTTTTAAATCGGCCCTTAAAGAACCAACAGCTAAATCGGCCTTTATCTTTAAAGGTACTTTGTTTTGATCGGCACTAACCCAAAGTGTCAAACTTTCTTGTTCCTTAAAAACCCTACCAGCCATTACTAGAGGTCTAAATTTTAAGGTTTCAATCACACCAAATTTGGTATCTAAACGCTCTCGACCTAAAAACCTAAGTTTAAACTTATAGTTTTCTTCGTCAAAGAACATGTTCAAAGACACTTCTTCTCCAATTTTAATGCTATCGGTTTCATAATTATTTCTCAAAAAATAAAAGGCAGAAATCATATCCTGAACTGCTGTTTCAGTTGGGATTTTAGATTTCACTTTATGCTTTTTATTATTTACATGAGCGGTATTTGATTCTTGATCAAACTCAATTTCAACATCTTTGGTATGTCCTCCTTCATCTATTTTTCGGATAAACTTATAAGGCAAGCCAGAATACTTATCGAAATAACTCTCGTATAAATCGTCTATTTTATAAAACCAACGTACAGCTCCAGTAGATTTCCCTTTTCCCACTACGTGAAAAACAGGTTTGCCATTAAGTTGAGTTTCATGAACTGCCAAAGTAGCTTCTCCAGCTGTAAGGTATCCACTATAACTCACCCTAAATTTAAAAAACTCTCCTCCATTAAAGGCCGTAGAGTCCTGAGCATTACTTGATGCTGATGCCAATAAAAACGCGAAGATAAGAAAAGTGTATTTCATAGTGAAACAGTTTAGTAATTGTAACATTACATTACAAGTTTTATTGTAATAGATAATTTACAAAGACTGTTCCAAAATTACTCAAACAAAAAAACTCCATCAAAATTAGGATGGAGTTTTTTGTTATATAAACGTTAAAAGTGCCTTAAAGTGTACCTCTTAACTCTTGTTCGCGTTCAATTGACTCAAACAATGCTTTAAAATTACCAGCTCCAAATCCACGAGCTCCCATTCTTTGAATGATTTCAAAAAACAACGTTGGCCGATCTTCTACTGGTTTTGTGAAAATTTGAAGTAAGTAACCTTCTTCATCAGCATCTACCAAAATAGATAGCTTTTGCAGCTCCTTAATATCTTCTTTCATCATGTCTTTATGAACTCCTAATCTTCGCGGAATATCATCGTAATAAGCTTGGGGAGGTGGTGGTAAAAATTCTACTCCACGTGCCTTAAGCTGAGCTACAGTTTCAATAATATCATCGGTAGCTACAGCAATGTGTTGCACTCCTGAACCTTCGTAAAAATCTAAATACTCTTCAATCTGGCTTCTTTTAGCCGCCTTTGCAGGTTCGTTAATAGGAAACTTAATTCTACCATTTCCGTTGCTCATCACCTTACTCATTAGTGCAGAATATTCGGTATGGATTTGTTTATCGTCAAATGACAAGAAATTTACAAAGCCCATAACATCTTCATACCACTTTACCCAAGTGTTCATTTCACCCCAACCAACATTTCCTACCATGTGGTCAATAAATTTCAACCCAACCGGTGTTGGATTATAATCAGACTCCCATGCCTGGAAGCCAGGTAAAAATGTACCGTTATAATTTTTGCGCTCTACAAACATATGTACAGTTTCGCCATAAGTATAGATTCCTGCTCTTACAACTTCGCCATGCTCATCTTTTTCAACAACAGGCTCCATATAAGATTTCGCCCCTCTTTTTGTGGTTTCTTCATAGGCTTTTTTCGCGTCTTCGACCCACAAAGCAACAACCTTAACCCCATCACCATGCTTCACAATATGATCGTTAATTGGAGAACTACTATTTAAAGGAGTCGTTAATACCAATTTGATTTTATCTTGCTTCAACACATAACTTACTTCATCACGAGATCCCGTTTCTAATCCTTTATATGCAAAAGATTGAAAACCGAATGCAGTTTTATAAAAATGTGCAGCTTGCTTAGCATTACCAACATAAAACTCTACATAATCCGTACCTAGTAGCGGCAAGAAATCTTGCGCACCTTCAAATATTTTTTCTAAACCGTAGTTTACTGATTTTACTTCTTTACTCATTTTAATATGCTTAATAACGAATTCAATACGCTTATGTATTGAACCCTAAAAATGTTTTTAATTAATTATTCTAACCAAGATTTGTAATAATCTTCATCTGCTATTTTCATAGCTTCTTCTGTTACTTTTAACGGCTTAAATGTATCTACCATTACGGCCAATTCTTCGGTGTCAACTTTACCAATGCTTCGTTCTGCTGCTCCGGGGTGTGGACCGTGAGGTATTCCCGCAGGGTGTAATGAAATATGACCAGCGTCTATATCATTTCGACTCATAAAGTCGCCATCAACATAGTACAAAACCTCATCACTATCTATATTGCTGTGGTTATATGGCGCAGGAATTGCATCTGGATGATAATCGTATAATCGAGGCACAAAACTACAAATCACAAATGCATCTGTTTCAAATGTTTGGTGTACTGGTGGTGGTTGGTGAATTCTACCTGTTATAGGCTCAAAATCATGAATTGAAAAGGCATACGGATAGTTATACCCATCATAACCAACAACATCAAAGGGATGACTTGCATACACCATATCAATAATTTCGTCTTGCTTTTTAGTTTTAATTAAAAAGTCACCAAGTTCGTTATGAGTCTCTAACTCTTGTGGCTGTCGTAAATCACGTTCGCAAAAAGGAGAGTGCTCTAACAATTGTCCAAACCAATTTCTATATCTTTTTGGGGTGTAAATAGGACTATACGACTCTACAATAAAAAGTCTGTTATCTTCTGTATCAAAATCTAACTTATAGATAATTCCTCTAGGAATGAGCAAATAATCGCCGTATTTAAAATCAAGATTCCCCAACATGGTTCTTAATTTCCCAGTGCCTTTATGAATAAAAATTAATTCATCGGCATCTGTATTTTTATAAAAATACTCGGTAGTAGAATTTTTAGGCGCAGACAATATGATATTGCAATCACTATTGGTTAACACTATTTTTCTACTTTTAAGATAATCTGCTTCAGGCTTTACCTGAAACCCTCTAAATCTATAAGATTGTATATTGTTTGCTTTGGCAATTTTTGGCGCAACGCTATATTGGCCATTAATGGCTTTGACCATTGTTGGTCTGTGTTCATGATATGAATTTGTTGACATACCGTCAAATCCTATGGTTCCAAATAATTGTTCGTAATACAGTGAACCATCAGATTTTCTAAACTGAGTATGTCTTTTTGGTGGAATTTTTCCTAATTTATGGTAAAAAGGCATAAAGTGATAGTTTTAATAAAATACTATTAGACTAATAAATATATAACCTCATGTAACATGTAATGAGGTGCGAAAGAAACTAAAAGCCAACCTATTCTGGGTTTCTTTTAATAAGGAAACGTAAATGGAGTAATAAACCTGTCCAATAAAGTGTCATAGTTGCACAAATATCGTAAAATAATTTGGTTTTTTAAGTCCTAAAAATTGTCAATTTAGAAGATGTTCTTTATTCGTATTCACTAATAATCGAATACAAATATTACCGCAAAAAAAGTTAGAATCTAAAGCCCAAATTAAAATTCCAAAAGCTTTTCTTTACTTCAGGTGAATAAGAATAAACCACCCCCAAAGGTCCAATGAAAGTAACGTAATTGTAGCCCAATCCAAAACCTGTATAATCTGCCCAATTTGCCCAATCTCCTGTTTCGAACATATCATCTTCGACATTAGCAATGTTGGCATAACCTGTTAAAAAATGACCTTTTACTGGCTCATAACTTAAGGCTAACTCCGATTTTACAAAACTATTAGCGATTAAAGACAAATAGTCGTAACCGTAAAAAGTTTCAATGTTGTTGATAAGATTAATGTTATCACCACCAAGTGCAAAATCTAAAGTTCTTGTTGATTTATCGCCTATTTTAAATCCGCCTTGGGTACTTATTTTTGAACTTACTTTATTTCCAATACGAAAAGCAAACCCTACATCTGCCTTTGCTAGAGAAAATTCTTCGAATTCAGTATTAAAATCACTGCCGTAAACATAAAGATTGAAATCACCTTTAAAATACCAGCCCGATGTTGGAAAAAATTTATCATCAAAATTATCCAAAATCAAAGAACCGTAGAAGCTTAAATAATTGCTATTTTCAAAAACAAAATCTTCATCATCGGGATTTACTGTAAGCGTTTCGGTCTTAAACTTAAGATGTTTATGCTCAAACCCCAATCTTAAGGCAAGACTCTTTGTAAATAGGGTTTGCACATAAATTTGATTTGTAAAATCTTCATAATCTACTTCTAACTTGTTTACTCCAGAAAGATCAAAAGAAGTAGACAAGGCACTTTCTGCTATAGTTACGGGAATATTTCTATTAAACTGATTGAATCGTGATGTCAGCCCAATACTCCAATAAAAACCTTTATCAATAAAATAATCTAAATTATACCTCACATTATCTCCAAGTATAAAGTCTATTGACAATACATCATTACCAAAAAGAAGATGCTTTTTGGTAAAGTTAGAAAGCAAGCCTGTTTTATAAAGATTATCGTAATGCAATGCTAATTTCACGAACATACTATTCTCACTTTCAGTCAAATTTGCATAGAGATCATAACCTATTGATTCGTCTGATCTTTTAAAATAATAATCAAAGGAATCGAAGTTGTTTGTGGCTACTAAATTGTTCACCCCATCATTAAAATCAGAATACTTAGTGATCTGATTGCTCTTTATTTTTAATTTCCCTAAAATATATGAACGACTGTATCTTGAGTTACCGCTTAAATAAATATTGTTTATTGGGATAGAATCCATGCTAACAATTTTCACATTACTCTCCCAAGACTCTTTTCTTTTTGGGAGTAAATCCAACTCCTTTGCCTTTAATCGCCCCGCTTGCTCCCCATTATCAATAATTTGACGCCCTTTACTAAATGACATTACTGTAAACCCTTTTATATCTGGTTTGATATAAATATCTGTTGCCTTTGATTTTTCGACCATAGCATTTATAGTCGGCAGATTGCTCACTTGAAGAAGTATATCTGTTGCAGATTTCATTTTATTTCTATCCACTAAACTATCTTGAACATCCACTCCTATAATCACTTCCATACCCTTATCCTTTAACTCTTGGATTGGATAATTATTTGTCACACCACCGTCAACTAACAACCTATCATTGACATTAACTGGAGAAAACAGTGAAGGAAAAGAAGAACTCGCTTTTACCATTTGAGGTAAATTACCCGAATCTAACATCACCTCTTTACCTGTTTCAATATCGGTAGCAATACAGAAAAAAGGAATTGGTAAATTCTCAAATTCTTCTACTTCTGAAACATGAAGCGTCAATTTTGAAAGCAAATTATAGATATTCTGACCACGAGATAAAGACTTAGGTAGTGATAATTTAAACTTATCAAACGGTAATGAAAGGGCATATTTTTCTGAATTATCCTTTTCATAAAACGTTTTTGCCTTCCGAGGCAGATAATCATTTATGACCTGATCAAAATTTTGACTATTAAAAATAGAATCTAATTGACGAGCAGAATACCCGCTTGCGTATAAAGAGCCAACAACAGCACCCATACTTGTACCAGCTATATAATCTATTTTAATGTTTAAACTATCAATAACCTTTAAAACACCAATATGCGCAAACCCTTTAGCCCCACCTCCACTCAAAACCAGCCCCACTTTTTTATCATTATAATCGCTATCAAAAGTCTGCCCTTGCATGGATATGAAGGAAAGAAACAAACATGTAATAGCAATTAATCTTCTCATTTTTTCGAATAATAAGTCGTGATTATTTGAGCTCTTTTTAGCCCAACAACATCTTGTAACTCCGACAAACTTGCCTGAGATACTTTTTTAACCGTTTTAAAAGTTTTCATTAAATCTACAACAGATTTTTCACCTATTCCCGGTATTGTTTCCAATTCGGAAACCAAAGCATTTTTACTTCTTCTATTTCTGTGATGTTCTATACCAAATCGATGCGCTTCATTTCGTAATTGTTGAATAATTTTAAGTGTTTCACTTTTCTTATCCAAATACAATGGCACTGGGTCGTCTGGATAAAACAATTCTTCCAATCGTTTTGCTATTCCGATAACAGTTATTGTAGATCTCAGGTTAAGAGCATCGATACTTTTTAATGCCGAAGACAACTGCCCTTTACCCCCATCAATAATTACTAATTGAGGTAATGGTGATTCCTCGTTTAACAATCTTTTATACCTTCTATAAACCACCTCTTCCATCGATGCAAAATCATCGGGACCTTCAACAGTTTTTATATTAAAATGTCTGTAATCTTTTTTACTTGGCTTCCCGTTTTTAAACACCACACAGGCTGCAACGGGATTTGTACCTTGAATATTAGAGTTATCAAAACATTCAATATGCCTGGGCTCTTCAGAGAGCAACAAATCGGCTTTCATTTGAGCCATAATTCTATTAGAATGCCGTTCTGGATCTGTAATTTTCTCCTGCTTAAACCTATCCATTCTAAAATACTTGGCGTTTCTAAGAGACAATTCGACAATACGTTTTTTATCTCCCAACTGCGGTACCGAAACTTTAATTTCATTACCCATATTCACCTTAAAAGGAACGTAAATTTCTTTTGACAATGAATTAAATCGCTGTCGGATTTCAGTAATCGCCAATTGCAACAATTCGGCATCAGATTCTTGCAGTTTCTTTTTAATCTCCATGGTGTGAGATCTTATAATCGAGCCATAACTCAACTGTAAAAAGTTAACGTAAGCGTAGGATTCATCACTAATAATTGAAAACACATCTACATTACTAATCTTAGGGTTTACGATGGTAGATTTAGCCTGATAGTTTTCCAGAATCTCAATTTTCTCTTTTATAAGTTGAGCCTCTTCAAACTGCAAATCGGAAGCAAGAGATTTCATTTGGGATTTAAATCCTGAAAGTGAATCTTTGAAATTTCCCTTTAATATTTCTCTAATTGCTATAACACTTTCTTGGTAACTCTCTTCAGTTTGGTATCCTTCACAAGGCCCTAAACAATTTCCAAGATGGTATTCTAAACACACTTTATATTTATGCGCATCTATTTTAGATTGTGATAAATCATAATTACATGTTCTTAGTTTAAACAAGCCTTTTATTAAATCTAAAAGCGTAGAAACCGTTTTCATACTGGTATAAGGTCCAAAATACTCAGACCCATCTTTTATCATTCTACGCGTTGGAAAAACTCGAGGAAAACGTTCTTTTTTTATGCAAATCCAAGGATACGATTTATCATCCTTAAGCAATACATTATACCTTGGCTGATGCTTTTTAATTAAATTATTTTCCAATAATAGAGCATCAGTTTCTGTGGCAACTACAATATGTTTTAAATAGGCTATTTTTTTAACCAACACTTTAGTCTTTCCGTAATCGTGTTGTTTATTAAAATATGAGCTAACCCGTTTTTTTAAATCTTTAGCTTTACCCACATAAATTATAGTATCTGTCGCATCAAAATATTGGTAAACACCAGGTTGATGTGGTAAAGTTTTAATTTGTAGTGCTAAATTTGGTTGATCCATGCACTCAAAGTTATAGATATTAGGACTATAAATAAAATAGGAAAACCGTTTTAGAGCATGTATTTTTGTTTTATAACGATGATTTAACAAAATATGGTTTCCAAACCCCAATTAAGAACCAAATACAAACAACTAAGATCTCAATTAAGCGTTGATACCATTGAAGACCGAAGTATTGAAATAGCGAATTTGGCATTACAATTACCAATTTGGGATAAAACTAATTATCATTTGTTTTTAAGCATTGAAGAGCAAAAAGAAGTGAACTCAGATTATTTATTAAATATTCTATCAGGTAAAGACAAAAACATCATCGTCTCTAAAAGCAATTTTGAAGATTATTCACTCACTCACTATCTGCTAACAGACAATACGGTGATTAGAAAAAACAAATACAATATTCCTGAACCTCAAGACGGCATAAAAATAGGAGCAGATGCTATTGAAGTTGTATTTATACCACTTCTAGTGTTTGATAAAAAAGGAAATAGAATTGGCTATGGAAAAGGATTTTACGATCGGTTTTTAAATGAGTGCCAACCAAACACAATTAAAATTGGGGTTTCTTTTTTTGAACCTGAAAACCAAGATATACCGTCTGAGACCACTGATATTGGTTTAGACTATTGCATTACACCTAACAAAACTTATACGTTTTGAGAAATTGGAAAGTCTCCTGAATCTGCTTCATCAGATTTACTAAATACTTTACCATTAAAAACAATTAATATACCAACACCAGTACTAATTGCCATGTCAGCAATATTAAATACTGGGTCAAAGAAAGAAGCTGTATTTCCGCCGTATATTGGAATCCAATTAGGAAGTGTTCCTTCCCATATTGGGAAATATAGCATATCCACTACTTTACCATGAAATAAGGCATCATAACCACCTTCTTCAGGTAAAAACTGAGCTACCTTCCCGTAACTATCTTCAAAGAAGACGCCATAAAAAACGGAATCAATTATATTACCCAGAGCACCTGCAAATATTAATGAAACTGCGACAATCAATGCTATGCTTCCATTTTTTTTAACCGATTTATAAAGCCAATATCCAATTCCGGCAACAGCAAAAATCCTAAACAAGGTTAAACACAGTTTAGCAGTACGATCTGAAATAATAGAAATAAAATCACTGATTTTAGTACCCCAGGCCATACCATCATTCTCTACAAAAGCAATTTGAAACCAAGAATACACTTCAACGCGCTCATGTAACTCAAAATGAGTTTTTACATAAATCTTACTAATTTGATCAATTAGCAAAATAAGCACCACAAATATTAATGTTTTCTTAGGAGTCATAAACCAATACTTTCGAACTAAAATAACTTATTAAAACATAAAACGCCCTGGAGAACCAGAGCGTTTTACTAAATTTTTCAATTTTATTTTTGCATATTCTTCGCTTCAATACTTAAAGTAGCATGAGGCACTAATTTTAATCGTTCTTTATTGATTAATTTTCCAGTTACTCTGCAAATGCCATACGTTTTATTTTCGATTCGAATTAAAGCATTTTTTAAATCTCTAATGAACTTCTCTTGACGAATAGCTAATTGCGAATTTGCTTCTTTACTCATCGTTGCACTACCTTCTTCAAAAGCCTTAAAGGTAGGAGATGTATCGTCAGTACCATTAGTGAAATTATTCATGTAGGCACTTTTAATAAGCTCTAAATCACGTTCTGCTTTTTCCATTTTTTCTAGGATAAGCACTTTAAACTCATCTAGGTGAGCATCAGAGTATCTTACTTTAGTATCTGTAGCCATAGTGTTAATTTTTTTTGATTGACAATTTGGTATTTATATCGTCAAATGCAATATCTGTACCATTGTCTAGGTTATCAATAGTTTCAAGGTCGTCTGATAACGTTTCTGCCATTATATAAGATTTAAATCCATCAATAGCTGAAACCATATTATCATTATGTTGCAGAGTTACTAAAATTCTGTCTGTTACTTCAAACCCAGAATCTTTACGCAAGTTTTGAATTCTATTTACAAGTTCACGAGCAATTCCTTCGTTTCGTAAATTTTCATTAATAGTAACGTCTAATGCCACTGTTAATGCCCCATCGTTAGCAACTAACCAACCTTCAATATCTTGCGATGTAATCTCCACATCATTGAGTTCTAAAGTAATATTTTTTTGACCAATTGCAACATCTAAGCCCCCGTTTTTCTCAAATTTTTTGATATCATCTGCATTTAATTCTCTAATTGACTGAGCAACAGCTTTCATGTCTTTACCAAAACGTGGTCCTAAAACTTTGAAGTTTGGTTTTATTTGCTTTACTAATATATCTGAAGCGTCATGTAGAAGTTCAATTTCCTTCACATTAACCTCGTGTTTTATCAAACCTGAAACCGCTTCAATTTCTTCTTTTTGTTGCTCGCTATCAACCGGTATCATTATCTTTTGCAATGGTTGACGCACCTTAATCATCTCCTTAGCTCTTAGTGATAATACCAAAGATGAAATGGTTTGTGCATTTTCCATTTTGCGCTCTAAAGTTTTATCTACTAAAGAGGCATTATAAACAGGGAAATTGGCTAAATGAACACTTTCAAAGGTCTCTTTACCTGTAACTTTATTTAAATCTAAGTACAATTTATCCATGAAAAATGGTGCTATTGGCGCTCCCAATTTTGCAATAGTTTCCATGCAGGTGTATAACGTCTGATATGCCGAAATCTTATCTGCTTCATATTCACCTTTCCAAAAACGCCTTCTACATAATCTTACATACCAGTTACTTAAATAATCCTGGGTAAAATCTGAAATAGCTCTTGCCGCTTTTGTTGGCTCATAGGCTGCATAAAATTCATCTACCTTTTTAACCAAAGTGTTTAATTCTGATAAAATCCAACGGTCAATTTCGGGACGTTGACTAATTTCTATCTCATCTTCAGCATATTTAAACCCATCTAAATTGGTATATAAAGCAAAGAAATTATACGTATTATATAAGGTTCCGAAGAACTTACGCTTCACTTCCTCTATCCCTTCTAAGTCAAATTTTAAGTTATCCCAAGGGTTAGCATTACTTATCATGTACCATCTTGTGGCATCTGCACCATAAGTTTCTAAGGTTTCAAACGGATCTGTCGCGTTTCCTAAACGCTTAGACATTTTCTGCCCGTTTTTATCTAAAACTAATCCGTTAGACACTACATTTTTATAGGCTACCGAATCAAAAACCATTGTACCAATAGCGTGAAGTGTATAAAACCAACCTCTTGTTTGATCTACACCTTCTGCAATAAAATCGGCAGGGAATGTTTTATTTTCATCTATCAATTCTTTATTTTCAAACGGGTAATGCCATTGTGCATAGGGCATTGAACCCGAATCAAACCAAACATCAATTAAGTCGCTTTCACGTTTCATAGGTTGACCAGAATCTGAAACTAAAACAATGGCATCCACTATGTTTTTATGCAAATCTAACTTGGCATAGTTTTCTTCGGAATTGTTTCCTACTTCAAAATCTGCAAAAATGTCTTCAGACATCACTCCAGCCTCAACCGCTTTAGCCATCTCTGCTTTTAATTCTTCAACAGAGCCGATACAGATTTCTTCCTTTCTATCTTCAGTTCTCCAGATTGGTAATGGTATTCCCCAATATCTTGAACGTGATAAATTCCAATCGTTTGCATTTGCTAGCCAATTTCCAAATCGACCTTCACCAGTTGATTTCGGTTTCCAGTTAATGGTTGTATTTAACTCATGCATCCTATCCTTTACATCGGTTACCTTAATAAACCAAGAATCTAATGGGTAGTATAAGATTGGTTTATCGGTTCTCCAACAATTTGGGTAACTATGCTTATATTTTTCAACCTTAAAGGCCTTGTTTTCTTCTTTTAATTTTATGGCAAGTTCTACATCTACAGATTTGTCTGGAACTTCGTCATCTGCGTAATACTCATTCTTTACATACTTCCCAGCAAATTCAGCCATTTCTGGTCTAAACTTTCCTTGTAGATTCACCAAAGGAACCAAGTTGTCATTTTCATCTTTAACCAACATTGGAGGGACTTCTGGCTTGGCTTGTTTTGCAACCATTGCATCATCTGCACCAAAAGTTGGCGCTGTATGTACAATTCCTGTGCCGTCTTCTGTTGTTACAAAATCCCCAGAAATGATTCTAAAAGCATTTTCTGGATTGTCATTTGGCAAGGCATAAGGCAATAATTGTTCGTAGGTGATATCCACCAAGTCTTTACCTTTAAACGCTTTAACCACGTAATACGGAATCTTTTTATCTCCTGCGGAATATGTTTCTAAACCTTCTGCATTTTCTACAGCAACAAACTTTCCAGAAAACTGTTTAGCAACTAAAGGCTTTCCTAAAACCACGTTTATTGGCTCAAAGGTGTATTGATTAAATGTTTTTACTAATACATAATCAATTTTGGGCCCCACGGTTAAGGCCGTATTACTAGGCAAGGTCCAAGGTGTAGTCGTCCAAGCTAAGAAATGCACATCTCCTTCATTTTGCAAAAACTCTGGTAGTGTGTTAGCATTTGCTTTAAACTGAGCAACAACGGTAGTATCTGTAACATCTTGGTAAGTACCTGGCTGATTTAACTCATGAGAACTTAATCCTGTACCTGCTTTTGGAGAATATGGTTGAATAGTATACCCTTTATACAACAACGATTTGTTATAGATTTCCTTTAACAACCACCAAACACTCTCCATGTATTTTGGTTCATAGGTAATATATGGGTCATCCATATTTACCCAGTACCCCATTTTTTGAGTTAGGTCATTCCAAACATCTGTATAACGCATTACCGCTTTACGACAAGCTGCATTATAATCTTCTACAGAAATAGTTTTCCCAATATCTTCTTTGGTTATGCCTAATTCCTTTTCAACTCCTAATTCTATAGGTAATCCATGTGTATCCCAACCAGCTTTACGCTTTACTTGAAACCCTTTCATGGTTTTATATCTCGGAAAAATATCTTTAATGGCACGAGCTAAAACATGGTGTACACCTGGTAAACCATTAGCTGATGGAGGTCCTTCAAAAAAAACAAAAGGCTTTTGTCCTTCTCTGGTTTCCACACTTTTTTCAAAAATTGAATTAGCTTCCCAATAGCCTAGCATTTCGCTTGCTACGTTAGGTAAATTAAGCCCTTTATATTCAGTGAATTTCGTACTCATTATTTCAACAATTCTAATAAGCTGCGAAATTAATGAATTTTGAGAAAAGAATAAGGATATGACTCAAAAATGGCTATTTGCTAACACAGTATTAGCAATTACTAAATAGATATTTAAAAATGAGTAAAAAAGTCAGCTATTTTAAACTATACGATTACACCTACTAGGTCTTCAATTTTAGAAAGTAATCTCACCTGGATTGCAGTATTCTTTAAACTAATCTTATTGTATTTAGAAACAAAAATGGTTGAAAACCCTAATTTTTCAGCTTCCAAAATTCTTTGCTCTACCCGCTGTACCGGCCTAATTTCTCCAGACAGACCAACTTCGGCAGCAAAACAAAAGTTACTTAGCAGAGGTTCATCTTCATTTGAAGACAAAATAGATGCAACCACAGCCAAATCAATAGCGGGATCATCAACAGTTATTCCTCCCGTAATATTTAAAAACACATCTTTAGCGCCTAATCTAAACCCTGCTCTTTTTTCTAAAACGGCCAGTAACATATTTAGGCGTTTTACATTGAAACCTGTAGCGCTTCTTTGAGGTGTCCCATAAACAGCTGTGCTTACCAACGCTTGTACTTCAACCATAAGAGGGCGCATTCCTTCAAGTGTCGCTGCAATAGCATTCCCGCTTAAATCTCCATCCTTTTTAGTGATTAAGATTTCTGAAGGATTAGAAACTTCTCTTAAACCAGAACCTTGCATCTCATAGATTCCTAATTCGTTAGTAGAGCCAAATCTGTTTTTATTCGCTCTTAAAATTCTAAACACATGATTTCTATCCCCTTCAAACTGAAGTACGGTATCTACCATATGCTCCAGAATTTTCGGCCCAGCAATATGACCATCTTTAGTAATATGCCCAATTAAAATTACAGGGGTTGCGGTTTCTTTTGCAAATTTGATTAATTCTGAAGTACACTCTTTAATTTGAGAAATCGATCCTGCCGATGATTCTATATAATCACTATGAAGCGTTTGAATAGAGTCTATAATTAAAACATCAGGTTCTAAATCTTCAATTTGTTTAAAGATGTTTTGAGTTTTTGTTTCGGTAAGAATGTAGCAAAAATCGCTTTCAGGGTTTATGCGCTCAGCACGCATTTTAATTTGTTTCTGACTTTCTTCACCTGAAACATAAAGTGTTTTAAAAGGTAAAGTGAGTGCTATTTGAAGTAATAAAGTACTCTTTCCTATACCGGGTTCTCCTCCTAATAATATCATTGACCCAGGAACAACACCACCACCTAAAACACGATTAAATTCATTATCCAATGTTACCAATCGTGCGTCTTGAGCGCTATCAATTTCCTGAACTTTTAACGGTTTTGAATTTCGTTTTTTAACGGTTGAAACATTCGGATTCCAGTTTTTCTTGTCCTCTTTTTCAATGATCTCCTCAACCAGTGTATTCCAGTTTTTGCATGACGTACATTGCCCCTGCCATTTGGCAAACTGACTTCCGCAATTCTGACAAAAAAAGGTGGTTTTAACTTTAGCCATTAATATCCAAAATCTGCTTTAATATTATCAGCGCGCTCCAACATCATATCCTTTGTCAAGCCACCAATTTCATTTAACACATACGCCGACCTATACGTTTTCATTGCCTTTTTAGGTTCTCCTGATTCTTCATAAAAACGAGCTAAATAGTAATGTCCTAACAAGGCATCAGGATATTCTTTTCTTGCGATCTTTCCTAATTCTTCAAAATATTCAAACTTCTCTGTTTTCTTAATTGCGGCTGCGATAGCTTTAAAATCATTTATTAATATTTGCTTATCGATGCCAAACAATTCTTCAATAGTGCTATACTTTTCTAATAAATATTCAACTGGAGAGCCTTCTAACTTAAGGATGGTTTCTTTATACTCTTTTTTACTGATTGGTTGGAAGACAAGAAAAATACTTTCTATAGCTTTAGGTATAGCATGTGCTGGTAAAGAATAATGAGATGGTCCGTCAAACGTATCAAAATTATAAAGAAAGTTTTTATTATCTACACCTTCAAGATTGGTGTTAAAACTTGTAGTTTCTTCTTTTAATCGCTTAACGTCGTTAGTAGATGTCGCCATATAGTAAAACACTTTTGACTCCATATTTTGAACACTTTCTGTAATGTAAGCATCCATATTTGGAGCTAAATCTGGACTCAATACTATGTAAGCGTTAAACAACGGCTGCGGTTTTAACAAGAAATAATTAATGAAATTTGCAGTTTTACCATGCGCTAAAGCCACTCTAAACACTTCGGTTTTATACGTTTTATCAATGTATGACACCAATTCAAATCCAACAAACTCAAAAAATGAAGCTCCCGTTTCAACTGGCATAGAATTTTGTTCGGAATAAAAACAATCTTCATCTCTCGATTCTGCTTGTTTCACACCAACAACAATAGCTTCAGGCATATCTTCCCAATAAGAGAAATAATCTACATCACCAGACACAGGCTCAAAAAGATAGTCTCCATCAAACACATAAATTACCGGATATCTTTTATCATCTTCATTAGAGTATCCTCGAGGAAGCATGACTTTAATTTCTCTATCAGCACCTAATTTTTCAGAATAAACAGACTCAAAAATTGCTTGTGCATTAGACGACAGACTTACAAAAAGAAAAAGAATTAGAATATAAGATTTGGACATAGTGGTTGATTTATTTCAATAAGTTGGCAAGGTAAAAAATAAATTTAAGCCCTCTAATTTTTAAAAAAAATTAGTCTAAACAACCTAATTAATTGGCTTTCTGTTGTAAATCGGTAAATAAATAAACGAAAGTACTCCGAAAATAATAATCATTATGGTTTGAGAGGACCACATGATCCAACCAAAAGCTATGCTGGGTGTTTCTGGAATATCAAATAACGAAAATGCCGCAGCCACTGCTAATGGGTAAACTGCCACCCCTCCGTTTGTTGCTGCTATTGTAAAACTAGCAGAAATGAATCCAATCAACACAGCTCCTGCTGAGACATCTCCTAAATCTGCTATAGCAAATGTGGTTATGTAAAACATTAAAAGATACATTGCCCAAATAAATAAGGTATGAGCTATAAAAGCCCATTTATGCTTCATTTTAAAAATACTCAACACGCCTTCTAAAAGCCCGCTGACAAAGGTTTTAATTTTAACCGCAATAAACGATTGGCTTTTCTGAATAAAAATAAATCCTAAAATCAAAAGGACAATTCCTGCAACACCGATATAAATCAAGTTTTTAGAACTTACTAATTTTTCAAAAATGGAAATTATAAAATCGTATTCGTACAACAAAGTAAACCCGATGATACCCAAAAGGACTATCAAATCTGCAACGCGTTCAGCAACTATGGTTCCAAATCCTTTTTCAAAAGGCACTCCTTCATAATTAGTAATTACCCCTGCCCTTAACACCTCGCCAGATCGTGGCACGCCATAATTAGCAAGATAGGTGATAAAAACAGCCATAATACTATTAGGAAGTCTCAATCTATACCCCAAAGGTTCAATTAAATATTTCCAGCGATAAGCACGTGACAAGTGACTCAGTAAACCACAACACATACCCAACATAATCCAGCCGTAATTGGCCGTTTTAAAATAAGGCGTTAGCTGTGATAGGGGAACTTTTGAAAATGAGTACCATCCAAAAAAAATAGCCAATACTATCGGCAAACCGATTTTAATGACTTTTTTAACTGATGGCTTCAACATTATTATTTTAGAAGGTTTGTAGCTTCATCAGGAAACACCAATGAAGGCTTAAACGTTTTTGCTTCTTCAAATTCAAGAACGGCATAAGTTATCAAAATAAGTGTGTCTCCAACAGCCACTTTTCTTGCTGCTGCACCATTTAGAGTGATTTCACCACTATTTCGAGGTCCTGGAATAGCATAGGTTTCTAAACGCTCTCCATTGTCATTATTAACAATTTGAACCTTTTCGCCTTGTATAATATTTGCGGCATCCATAAGATCTTCATCTATGGTTATACTTCCAATATAATTAAGGTCAGCACCAGTAACTTTTACGCGGTGAATTTTAGATTTTACAACGTGAACTTGCATAGGGCAAAGATAATTAATTTAAGGCGATATTATCTATTAGTCTAATATCTCCAGCATAAACGGCAATAAATGCACGATATTTTGATTGTTCTTTTTTTTCTTCAATAGGCTTAAGCGTATTCTCATCTGCAATAACAAAGTACTCTAAGTTTAAAGCTTCGACTTTAGAGAATTTGGTGTTAACCCATTCATTGATTTTAGTAACACTTTCTGTGCCAAACTTTGTTTTGGCAGTCAACAAAGTTTTATAAATAAACGGCGCTGTATCTCGCTGATTTTCTGTCAATCTCACATTTCTTGAACTCATAGCCAACCCATCATCTTCTCTAAAGATTGGACAACCTACTATAGTAACTGGCAAACCATGCTGTTTTACCATGTGCCTAATAATTGCTAATTGCTGAAAATCCTTTTCACCGAAATAAGCATTTGTTGGTCTTACAATTTCAAATAAGCGTTTTACAATAGTACCAACACCGTCAAAATGTCCTGTCCTAAATTGACCTTCCATTTCATTTTCCAATCCGCCGAAGCTAAAATTAGAAGCTACAACTTCATCGCCATAGATATCCTCTGCATTAGGAGAATAAACCACAATATCATTAGACAAAGTTTTTAGCAATTCAACATCAGTCTCTAATGTTCTGGGATATGCCACTAAATCGTTTGGATTATCAAATTGAGTAGGATTCACAAAAATGCTAACCACAGCTAATTCGTTATCATCCAGTGCTTTTTGGATTAATGACAAATGCCCTTGATGCAAAGCACCCATAGTTGGCACAAATCCAATACTTGAATTTGAATCAAAATTTGACGACAAATAAGCGATTAAATCACTCTTTTTCTTGAATACAACCATCTATTGGCAAAAAATTAACAGGGTGCAAAATTAATATATTACGGGCAATTAGCATAAATTTTTGTAATTTTGCATGTTTTTTATTTTCAATTTCAACAAATTAACATCTATGAAAGATAAGAGGATTTTATACGTATCTTCAGAAGTAGTCCCATATTTACCTGAAACAGAGATTTCTTCAATGTCATTTGAAGCTCCAAAAATGGTAAACAAGCAAGGAGGGCAAATTCGCATATTTATGCCGAGATATGGAAATATCAATGAGCGTAGACATCAACTTCACGAAGTCATTAGATTATCTGGGATTAACTTGGTTATAAACGACCTTGACATGCCTCTTATAATTAAAGTTGCTTCCATTCCTAAGGAAAGAATCCAAGTTTATTTTATAGACAATGAAGAGTACTTTAAAAGAAAGGCAACGCTAACTGATGAGAATGGAAAATTATTTCCAGACAATGATGAAAGAGCGATATTCTTTGCTAAAGGTGTTATCGAAACCGTTAAAAAATTAAACTGGTCTCCAGATATTATTCATGTTAATGGATGGTTAGCCTCTTTATTACCGCTTTACTTAAAGCAGTTTTACAAAGACGAACCTCTTTTTACAGAAAGTAAAATTGTGACTTCAATATACAATCAAAGCTTTGATGGTACGTTAGATAGCAATATGGTTAACAAAGTAACGTTTGACAATATTGACAAAGACGCCATTAAGCCTCTAGAAAAACCAACCTATAACAACTTAATGAAGGTTGCTATAGATCATTCTGACGCTCTAATTAAGGGTTCTGAAGAATTACCTGAAGAGATTGAGTCACATTTAAATGCTTGTGATAAACCGGTACTAGATTTTTTCCCTATTGACGAATTTGCTGAACCTTATACTGAATTTTACCAAACAAAAGTATTAAGCTAAAAACAAGCAATGAAAAAGATTAAACTTGCCCTGAAATACATAGTATGTGTTGGTGTATTAACATCATTTATCGCATGCGACGAAGATTTTTCGAGTATTGGAACAGATATTGTTGGTGAAACAAACTTCATCACAAACGATTCTCTGTTTGATGTAACGGCATACACTTATAAGTTAGACCCTGTTCAAACTAATAATTTACCGGTAAATCAAATAGGAATTTTAGACGATCCAACTTATGGAAAAACAACCTCAACATTTGTATCTCAGCTAAACACTACGGTTTTAGATCCATCATTTGGTGATAATGTCGAATTGGACTCTGTAGTAATGACAGTGCCTTATTTTAGTCGTGCAGTTTCATCTGATGAAGACGGCTCTACTTATGAGTTAGATTCTGTTTTTGGCTCTGGATTTGTTAACCTTTCCATTTACGAAAGCAATTATTTTCTTAGAGATTTTGACCCGAATTCGGAATTTGATGAGGCGCAAAAGTACTTCTCTAACGGCTCTACTTCTGAATCCGATTTTATAGACCCATCGGTTTTAGAAGGTACAGAATTGGCATTTATTGAAAACTTTAAACCAAGTCAAAATGCTATTGAACTTAAGGACCTTGACGGAGAAGTCACTCAGACATTAGCTCCAGCATTAAGATTAGTTTTAGATCGCACCGAAGCTCAAAAGGCCTATTGGCAAGCAAAAATAATTGATAAAGAAGGGGAGCCTGAATTAAGCAACCTAAACAACTTTAGAGATTACTTTAGAGGGATTTATTTTAAAGTTGAACCAGGCACATTTGGAACCGAAGGTAACTTGACACTTATAAATTTTGGATCAAGCAATGCCAATATTACCGTTTACTATTCTAAGGATGATATAAGTGGCGAAGAAGGAGACAGAACGCAATCTACATACGTTATGAACTTTTCTGGAAATAGAGTTAATTTCTTTGATAACGAATTTAATTTTGAAATCCCAGAAGGCAACCCTGTTCAAGGCGATGAAAAACTTTACCTTAAAGGGGGTGAAGGTTCAATGGCGGTTATAGATTTATTCGAAACAGATGAAGACGGATATTCTGAGCAAGTTGAAGAATTAAAATTAAATAATTGGTTAATTAATGAAGCTAATTTAATTTTTAAAGTAGATCAAAGTATTGTACAAGGTGAAGAACCGGAAAGAATTTATGTTTACGATGTAAAAAATCAAATTCCATTAATTGATTATTTCGCCGATGCTGCAAATGCCGACGATCCAAACACTTCAAGAATAAGTCATTTAGGCCCAATTGAACGATTGGATGATGACCCTGAAGGCAATGGTGTTAGATATAAAATTAAATTAACACAGCATTTAATCAATATTATTGATAATGACTCTACTAATTATCAGCTTGGTTTAGCGGTATCAGGAAACATTAACATAGAGAGTAATTCTGTTTTACAAAGTATTCAAACCCTTGACGAAAACTTAAATACTGTTCCATCGAGTTCAGTAATTTCACCAAGAGGGACAGTACTTTTTGGAAATAATGCAAGTGAAGAAAACAGAGTGTACTTAGAGATTTTTTATACAGAACCTAACAACTAATTTAGAAAGAATATGTGTGGAATAGTTGGATACATTGGCCATAGAGAAGCATACCCAATAATTTTAAAAGGATTAAAACGCTTAGAATATAGAGGATACGACAGTGCTGGGATTGCATTATTTGATGGCAAAGACCTAAAACTATCCAAAACTAAAGGTAAAGTTGCCGATTTACAGGAACGTTTAGAAAATGAAATTTCAACTTCTGGAAATTTAGGCATAGGCCACACGCGTTGGGCAACTCATGGAGTACCAAACGACGTAAACTCCCACCCCCACTATTCAAATTCTGGAGATTTAGTAATTATTCATAACGGAATAATTGAAAATTACGAGTCTCTAAAAAAAGAACTTATAAAAAGAGGATACACTTTTACCTCTGACACTGATACAGAAGTACTTGTTAACTTAATAGAAGATGTTATGAAAAGTGACAATCTTAAATTAGGTAAAGCGGTACAAATAGCATTAAACCAAGTAGTTGGTGCTTACGCTATTTCTGTGTTCGACAAAAACAAACCTAACGAGATTGTGGTTGCCCGATTAGGAAGCCCACTAGCGATAGGAGTAGGAGAAGATGAGTTTTTTATTGCATCAGACGCATCACCCTTTATCGAGTACACAAATAACGCCATCTATCTTGAAGACGAAGAAATGGCTATCGTAAGATTAGGTAAAAAGGTTAAAATAAGAAAGATTAAAGACGATTCGTTAGTTGCCCCATACATTCAAGAATTACAATTAAATCTTGAGCAAATTGAAAAAGGAGGTTACGAACATTTCATGCTTAAAGAAATATACGAGCAACCTAACGCTATTAAAGACACCTACAGAGGTCGATTATTAGCTAGTCAGGGCATCATTAAAATGTCAGGTATTGATGATCATTTAGAAAAATTCACCAATGCAGATCGAATAATTGTTGTGGCTTGTGGTACATCATGGCACGCAGGTCTGGTTTCTGAATACATCTTTGAAGATTTAGCTCGAATTCCAGTTGAAGTAGAATACGCTTCTGAGTTTAGATATAGAAACCCTATTATTACTGAAAACGATGTGGTGATTGCCATTTCTCAATCAGGAGAAACAGCAGATACTTTAGCAGCTATTAAATTAGCAAAGTCTAAAGGCGCATTTGTATTTGGAGTTTGTAATGTTGTTGGATCATCGATAGCGAGAGAAACTCATGCTGGTGCATACACTCATGCAGGTCCAGAAATTGGAGTAGCCTCAACAAAAGCATTTACAACACAAATAACAGTATTGACCCTTATAGCTTTAAAATTAGCTAAAATAAAAGGCACAATATCAAATTCAGACTACCACTATCAGCTTCAAGAATTAGAATTAATTCCTGAAAAAGTAGTTGAAGCCTTAAAGGCTGATGATCATATCAAAAAAATTGCCGATACCTACAAATCTGTTAGTAATTTCTTGTATTTAGGACGCGGTTACAATTTCCCAGTAGCCTTAGAAGGTGCTTTAAAGCTAAAGGAAATTTCATATATCCACGCCGAAGGTTATCCTGCAGCCGAAATGAAACACGGCCCTATTGCATTGATAGATGAAAACATGCCTATTGTTGTAATAGCCACTAAAAAAGGTCATTACGAAAAAGTAGTAAGCAACATTCAAGAAATTAAATCAAGAAAAGGTAAAATTATTGGTATTGTTACAGAAGGTGATGTTCAAGTTAAGGAACTGGCCGATCATGTTATTGAGATTCCTGAAACATTAGAATCTCTTTCTCCATTACTAACGACCATACCCTTACAGTTATTATCTTATTATATAGCTGTTTTACTTGACAAAAATGTAGATCAACCTAGGAACTTAGCAAAGTCAGTAACAGTAGAGTAGGTATTTACATCCAACTTATATTAAAAGAGAATTACAGTTTTGTAATTCTCTTTTTTTTTGCATTATCCATTATTTTTTAGGGATTTACACTACAAAATAGATAGAAATCAAGATTTTTTAACGTTTTTTTATTGTTTTCATTAAAATAACATATATTGCTAATATCAAATTAAACTACAAAAAACCTAGATGAAAAACATTTTTAGCATTTTTTTACTGTTAACCTGTGCCATAACTTTTGCACAAACAACAGTAAAAGGAACCGTTACTGACGAAACGGGTCAACCGCTCCCTGGCGCAAATATTATTGTCGTTGGAACAACAACAGGTGCAATTTCTGATTTCGATGGAAATTTCATTATTACAATAGATCAAGAACCACCATTTACAATTAAAATTAGTAGTGTGGGATTTGAAACTATAGATCAAGAAATTACTACAAATCCTCAAACTGTGAATATTAAAATGGTTGAAGGAAACATTCTGGATGAAGTTATAATTTCTGCCTCTCGTACTCCTGAACGTATATTCGAATCACCAGTAACGGTTGAACGATTTGGATTAAAAGAAATTAAAAACACAGCCTCTGCCGATTTCTATGATGGCTTAGAAAACTTAAAAGGTGTTGATATTAACACCAACAGTTTAACTTTTAAATCTATTAACACAAGAGGTTTCGCAACATTCGCTAATACGCGTTTTATGCAGTTAGTTGACGGAATGGATAATTCAGCTCCAGCATTAAACTTTCCTTTAGGAAACTTATTGGGGATGACTGAAACAGATGTTTTAAGCGTAGAACTTTTACCAGGTGCAGCTTCAGCTTTATATGGAGCAAATGCATTTAATGGTATTCTTTTCATGCAAAGTAAAAACCCATTTGATCATCATGGTGTAAGTGGTTACGCAAAACAAGGTTTAACATCTCAACAAGCGGCAGGAGATCATTCATATACTGACTTAGGAATTAGACTTGCCTATAAATTCAGTGACAAATTTGCTGCTAAGGTTAACTTTGGGTACTTAAAAGGTACAGATTGGTTTGCTACAAACGAAAATGACAAATTAAATAGGGGGCTTGATAGATCTGCAATTGATTATGATGGTGTAAATGTTTACGGAGATGAAGTTAGTACAAACATAAATACTGTTGCTCAATCTATGGTTGAATTAGGCTTATTACCTTCTGGAGCAGAAAACTTAGTCCCTTCGGTAGATGTAAGTAGAACAGGATATAAAGAACAAGAACTTACCGATTATAATGCTGAAAGTATAAAGGCAGATTGGGGATTATACTATAGACCATGGGCTAATGATTTCGAAGTATCCTATGTTGGTAAAATAGGATCAGGTTCTACGATATACCAAGGAGCAAATAGATATGCAATCGATAATTTCTTCCTTCAACAACATAAATTAGAATTTAAAAACAAAAATTTCTTCCTAAGAGGCTATATAACAGAAGATAAAGCTGGTGACTCTTACGATATGGTATTTACAGGTATTAACATTAACAGAGCTTGGAAACCAGATTTAAATTGGTTCGCTGAATATGTTGGATCATACGTTCAAGGAACGTTAGGTGGTTTACTACCAGAACAAGCACATGCATTAGGTCGTCAAACAGCAGATACTGGAAGATTTGCTCCAGGAAGCCCAGAATTTATGGCAGCTTTTAATACAAGTATTAATGACCCAAATTTAACAACTGGTTCAAAATTCCAAGATAATTCAAAAATCTACCATGCGGATGCTAATTACAACTTCACACATTTATGGGATGTTGTAGAAATTCAATTAGGAGGATCTTACAGAACTTATTCATTAAATTCATTAGGTAGTATTTATACTGATGCTGCAGGGGCTATTGATTATTCTGAAGTTGGGGTTTACACGCAATTACAAAAATCTTTAGAATTAAGTGATAATGTAGATTTAAAACTTACAGGATCTCTTCGTTATGATAAATCTGAATTATTTGATGGTTTCTTTTCTCCTCGTCTTTCTGCAGGATTTACAATTAAAGAAAATCATAACATTAGAGGGTCATTTCAAACAGGGTTTAGAAACCCGACAACTCAAGATTTATACATTGGTTTAGATGTAGGTAGAGCTATTTTAATTGGTGGTGCTCCTGACAACCCAGAAAGAGATGTTAGAAATTACGGTTTAAGTCCAGTAGGTTCTTCAATTATAGGTCAAGACAATATTGATGTTTCTGGTGCCGGAGCTTATAATAACTCTTTCTTTGCAAGTTCTGTTTCTGCATTTGCAGGATCTAGTAACCCTGCCGATTTGGCCATTGCAAATTCAAATTTAGCTCAGCCAGAACAAGTAACTTCGTTTGAGGTTGGATACCGTGGTAAACTAAAAAACTTAATCGTAGACTTTAGTGCATACCATAACTCTTATAAAGATTTCTTAGCTAACGAAACTGTAATTTCACCATTTTACGGTGATGTACAACTTACCCAAAACATACCTGGAACAAGTACACCTTTAGCAGTGGCAGCAATTGCAAATGGAGATTACCAAGTTTATCAAACGTATACTAATTCTGATGCAAAAGTAAACTCTTATGGAGCTGCAATTGGATTAACAACTAAGGTGTTTAAGAATTTCGATTTAGGAATGAATTATACCTATGCAAAATTAGATTTTGACACGGCTGCTAATCCAGATTTCAGAACAAACTTCAATACACCAGAACATAAGGTTAAAGCAACTTTTGGAAATCCTCAAGTATTTAAAAATTTCGGATTTAACGTCGCATGGAGATGGAGTGACGATTACTTCTGGGAAGCTTCTTTCGCTGACGGTGCTGTACCTGCATTTAATGTAGTAGACGCCCAAGTAAACTTAAAAGTTCCTACAATGAAATCAATGTTTAAATTGGGAGCTTCAAACGTACTTGGAGACGAATACTTTACAGCAGTTGGAACTGGATATGTAGGATCTCAATTCTACCTTTCTTGGACAATCAACAATCTATAATTCAAACTCGGAAATTAATATGAAAACAAAATATATATGGTTATTGGCTATCGCATTAGGATTAACTTCCTGCGATAGTGATGACGACAACACAGCACTTGTAAATCCACTTCCAGAATTAACAGCTGGAGAAGCCGATTTTTCAAATTATGTTTCGATAGGAGCATCATTTACAGCAGGAACAACAGATCAAACTTTATTTATTGCTTCTCAGCAAAACTCTTTTCCAAACATAATATCACAACAATTCGCTAAAATTGGAGGGGGAGAATTCACCCAGCCTTTAGTCTCTGATAATATCGGAGGATTAGTTTTTGGCGGTATGGTTATCCAACCACCAAGATTATACTTTGATGGTGCAGGTCCTGTTCAATTACCTGCAATGCCAACTACAGATGCTAGTATTGTATTGTCTGGACCGTTTAATAATATGGGGGTTCCTGGAGCAAAAAGTTTCCACGTTGTCACACCTGGATACGGCACATTCAATCCATACTTTGGAAGAATGGCATCAAACCCAGCAGCAACAGTTTTAGAAGATGCTTTAGCTCAAAACCCTACATTCTTTACCTTGTCAGAAATTGGAGGTAACGATGTTTTAGGCTATGCCCTGAGCGGAGGTTCAGGTGTTGATCAAACTGGTAATTTAGATCCATCAACTTATGGAAATAGTGATATCACTGACCCAACTGTATTTGCCCAAACATTCAGTTCAATGGTTTCTGCATTAACAGCAAACGGTGCTAAAGGTGCTGTAACAACCGTACCTTATGTTACAAGTCTTTCAAATTTCACAACAATACCACACAATCCATTAGAACCTTCTAACCCTGATTTTGGACCACAAATCCCTGTTCTAAACGCAACTTTTGCAGCCTTAAATCAAGCGTTTACGTTTTTAGGAATGCCAGAACGTTCGATTGTGTTTTCAGAAACTGAAGATAGTGCCATCGTAATATTTGATGAGGACCTACCAAATATCTCTGCTCAATTAAATGCTGTATTACAAGGTGGCGGAGTTGATCCTTTAACTGCTGGTTTATTATCTCAGCAATTTGGTCAATCAAGACAAGCAAACGCAGAAGATTTAATATTATTAGCAAGTTCTTCAGTAATCGCTACCTTAAACGAGCCATACTTTAACGCTTTGGTTGCACAAGGTGTTCCAGCAGCAACAGCAGGTCAATTGGCAGTGAATGGAGTAACATACCCAATGGCAGACCAATGGGTTTTAACACCACAAGAATTAACGGCACTCAATACTGCAACAGATAGCTATAATGCAACAATTACAGCTGTAGCAAGTGCAAGTAATTTAGCCCTAGTTGATTTAAACGCAATTTTAACTGAAGCTTCACAAAACGGAATTACTTTTGACGAGTTTAACATGACAACAGATTTAGTTTTTGGAGGCCTAGTAAGTTTAGATGGTGTTCACTTAACAGCAAGAGGATACGCGTTAATGGCTAATAAGTTTTTAGAAGCTATAGATGATACATATGGCTCTAATTTCATGGCATCTGATAATGTTGCAAGAGCAAATGATTATCCTACTAATTATTCGCCAACATTGCAATAAAATTGTAAAAACATAATAAAAAAAACCAGCACATGTTGCTGGTTTTTTTGTTGGAACTATTAGCAAAATAATGACCTAACCTTAAAAGATAATGTAGGATGAAAAATTTTGTTTGTCTAAATATTCTTTTACTAATTAAAATACATATCTTTGCAGCGCGAAAAAATGATGTTTTTCGCATTTTAAATTAAGCAAAACATTAAACAAATAAGTAATGTCAAAAGTTACAGGAAAGGTTGCACAAATAGTAGGTCCCGTTATTGACGTGGCGTTTGAGTCTGGTACTGCTCTACCAAAAATCTATGATTCTTTAGAAATTAATAGACCAGATGGTTCAACATTAGTATTAGAAGTACAATCTCATATTGGGGAAGATACAGTTCGTACAATCGCTATGGATTCATCAGATGGATTAAGTAGAGGTACTGAAGTATCTGCAACTGGTGCACCAATACAAATGCCAATTGGCGATGATGTATATGGTCGTTTATTTAATGTAATTGGTGATGCTATTGATGGTCTTGGAGACTTACCAAAAGCTAATGATGCTGGATTACCAATTCACCGTCAAGCACCTAAATTTGAAGATTTATCAACTTCGACTGAAGTTTTATTTACTGGTATTAAAGTAATCGATTTAATTGAGCCTTATGCAAAAGGTGGTAAAATTGGATTATTTGGTGGTGCCGGAGTAGGTAAAACAGTATTAATTCAGGAGTTGATTAACAATATTGCAAAAGGACACGGTGGTCTTTCTGTATTTGCCGGAGTAGGTGAACGTACTCGTGAAGGTAACGATTTACTACGTGAGATGTTAGAGTCAGGAATTATCCGTTATGGTGATGACTTTATGCACTCTATGGAAGATGGTGGATGGGATTTAAGCAAAGTAGATAAATCTGCTATGAAAGATTCTAAAGCAACTTTCGTTTTCGGACAAATGAATGAGCCTCCTGGAGCACGTGCTCGTGTAGCATTATCTGGTTTAACTATCGCTGAATATTTCCGTGATGGTGCAGGAGACGGACAAGGAAAAGATGTATTATTCTTCGTTGATAACATCTTCCGTTTTACACAAGCTGGATCTGAAGTATCTGCATTACTTGGTCGTATGCCATCTGCCGTAGGTTACCAACCAACATTGGCAACAGAGATGGGTGCAATGCAAGAGCGTATTACTTCTACTAAGAAAGGATCTATTACATCTGTACAAGCGGTATATGTACCTGCAGATGATTTAACTGACCCTGCTCCTGCTACAACTTTTGCCCACTTAGATGCAACAACTGTATTATCTCGTAAAATTGCTGAGTTAGGTATTTACCCAGCGGTAGATCCATTAGATTCTACTTCAAGAATTTTGGCTGCAGATATTCTAGGTGATGAGCATTACGATTGTGCAACTCGTGTTAAAGAGTTATTACAACGCTATAAAGAATTACAAGATATTATTGCTATCCTTGGTATGGAGGAGTTATCTGAAGAAGATAAATTAGCTGTAAACCGTGCACGTCGTGTACAACGTTTCTTATCTCAACCTTTCCACGTTGCTGAGCAATTTACTGGAATTCCAGGTGTATTAGTAGATATTAAAGAAACTATCAAAGGATTTAATATGATCATGGATGGTGAATTAGATCACTTACCAGAAGCTGCATTCAACTTAAAAGGTTCGATTGAAGAAGCTATCGAAGCAGGAGAAAAAATGCTTTCTGAAGCTTAAAACCATAAACAATTTAAGGGATTGCAAATTGTAATCCCTTAAATTATGAAATACTTTAACCCTATGTATTTAGAAATTGTATCGCCAGAGGCAACTTTATTTAGTTCAGAAGTAGATTCTGTTGTTGTACCTGGTATAAATGGTGAGTTTGAAATGTTAAATAATCACGCTCCTATTGTTTCACTTTTAAAAGAAGGTACTGTTAGAATTAAAACACATTCGCAATCTGATATCGCGAATGAAAATCTACACGCTTCTATTATTCCAGCTAAAGCTGACAAAAAAGTATTAACGCTTAATGTCAATTCTGGTACTATTGAATTTAAAGACAATAAAGTAATTGTTTTAGCCGACTAAGGTTTTAACTTACTTAATCCCACAAAGTCGTATTCGTTGAATACGACTTTTTTTGTATTATTACATGAACCAAGAATCGAGATTTTAAATGCTTCCTAAAAAATTAAAACAACAATTAGACGATAGGGCAACTAATAATTCATTGCGCAAATTAGGGGCTAACAACAATCTCATCGATTTTTCTTCTAACGATTATTTAGGCTTAGCAAAATCAAACACAATTTATACCGAAGCACATAAACTCACTTTAAATTCTGAACTAAATATTAATGGTGCTTCTGGCTCAAGATTGCTAACGGGAAACAACAATTTGTATCATACCTTAGAAAATGATTTACAATCCTTATTCAAAACTCCTGCTTTAGTTTACAATTCGGGTTATGCGGCAAATTTAGGTGTGTTTTCCACTCTGCCTCAACGCGGTGATATTATACTCTACGACGCACTAATTCATACCTCAATTAGAGAAGGCATCACTTTAAGCCGTGCAAAAGGCTATAAATTTAACCATAATGATTACCAACATTTAAAAGCACTTATAGGTCAATTTCATTCCAAATTCCCTGATGCTCAAATTTATGTGGTAAGTGAATCGGTATTCTCTATGGATGGCGATCAAGCCGATTTAATTCAATTAGCAAATCTCTGCGCTCCATCACACACACATTTAATCATAGATGAAGCTCATGCATTTGGTGTATTTGGAGACAAAGGCTTAGGATTAGTTCATGATTTAGGACTGTCTCAAAACGTATGCTGCACAATTATCACCTTCGGAAAGGCAGTTGGCTGCCATGGCTCGGCGGTAATTGCTGAACAAGACATCATAACCTATCTTATTAATTTCTCAAAAAGTTTTATTTATACTACAGCGCTTCCACCTCATAACATAAGCTGTATAATAGCTGCCATAAAGCAATTGTCCGATAAAAATTTTGGCCAAATTCAAAGACAAAACTTTCACGATAAATTGGCTTATTTTAAATCGGAATTAAAAACTCATGCTCTAACATCAAGATTTATACCTAGCACCTCACCCATCCAATGTTGTGTCATAGGTGGGAATAACAAAACAAAAGAGGTCTCTCAATTATTAAAGACCAAAGGTTTTGATGTCAAACCAATATTATCTCCTACTGTAGCAACCGGTGAAGAACGCTTGCGAATTTGTATTCATAGTTACAATTCTAACAAAGAAATAAGAGATTTATTAACGAACTTAGCTACTTTTGTGGCATAATGAAAGAGACCTTTAAAACCATTGCAGTTTTTCAGTATTCATCTGAAGCACAAATAATAAAGGGGATGTTGGAAGCTCAAGACATACCTGTTTTTATGGCTGATCAATTTACAATTGATACAGACCCACTTATTAGCAACGCTATTGGAGGAGTAAAACTAAAAGTCTATTCTGAAGATTTTGATAAGGCACAGCATCATATAAAATCTGTTGGTGACTATGCCGTTTCAGATCAAGGTGAAGCCTTAAATTGCCCAGTATGTAATAGCTCTAAAATAGACCTCTTTTCAACTATCAAAGATTTTAAATCCCTTTTTGCATTTATTGTTGGTGCATTGTTTGGTACGCTACCGCTTTACACAAGACATAAGTATAGATGTGAAAATTGTAATACAGAATTTGATCTAAAATGACAAGTATATTTGTAACTGGAATTTCAACTGACGTCGGTAAAACGGTCGCTTCGGCAATTATTGTTGAAGCGCTTAATTCTGATTATTGGAAACCTATTCAAGCCGGCGACTTAGACTTTGGAGACCAACAGCGCGTTGAACAATTAATCTCTAACCAGTCCTCAACGTTCTATCCAAACGCTTACGGTTTAAAAACCCCCATGAGTCCACATGCTGCTGCAGCTATAGATGGCATTCAAATAGAATCTAAATCGATTATCCGTCCTCAATCATCCAACCATTTGGTAATTGAAGGCGCAGGAGGCTTATTAGTACCTATCAGCGACACAGAGACCATTTTAGACCTCGTATTACCTGAGGATAAAATTATAGTCGTATCAAGACATTATTTAGGCAGTATCAATCACAGTTTATTAACCTTGAAACTCCTTAACGAAAAAGGGTTTAAGCCTGGTGTAATATTTAGTGGAGAAGAACATCCAACCACAGAGTCTATTATTGAAAACATGAGCGATTGCACCATAATTGGCCGTATTGATCAAGAGCCCTATTTCGATACGGACGTAATCTCTGATTATGCCGAAAGTTTTAAAACTAACCTCAACACATTTGTTAATAGCTAAAATATTTTAAACATGAGTCTTCAAGAACGTGATAAAAAACACATTTGGCACCCTTTAACGCAACATCAACTTCATCCTGAGCAATTAGCTATTGCCAAGGCCGAAGGTTGCATATTAACAGATGAAACTGGCAAAACCTACATTGATGGTATTTCATCTTGGTACACCTGTATGTATGGCCATTGTAATCCACACATCATTGACGCTGTTCACGCTCAAATGAAACAACTTGACCAAGTTGTGTTTAGTGGTTTTACACATCAACCAGCTGTAGAGCTTTCTGAAGCGCTAATTGACATTTTACCTAAAAATCAAAACAAACTATTTTTTAGTGACAATGGCTCTACTACTGTGGAAATTGGAATTAAAATGGCGTTACAATATCATTTTAACAAAGGAGAAAAGCGTAATGTCATGCTCGCCTTTGAAGGCGGATTTCATGGGGATACCTTTGGAGCGATGAGCGTCTCCGGGTTATCAGTTTATAATGGCCCTTTTGAAGACTTTTTTATTGATGTTAAACGCATCCCGACGCCACAATCTGAGAATGTAGATGACATTATTAAATTAATTCAAAGCATTAATACTGATTCTAATATCGCTGGATTTGTTTATGAACCATTGGTTCAAGGTGCAGCAGCAATGCAAATGAATAATTCTAAGGGGTTAAACAACATCCTTGATTATTGTCAAAGCCAAAACATTCTAACCATTGCTGATGAAGTAATGACTGGTTTTGGAAAAACGGGTACTTACTTTGCATCTCAGCAAATTGATACCCTACCAGATATCATATGTTTAAGCAAATCTTTAACAGCAGGAATGGTGCCAATGGGCATTACCGCTTGTACCCAAAAAGTATATGATGCCTTTTTAAGCCATGATATTAGTAAAGGATTATTTCATGGTCACACCTATTCGGCAAATCCCTTAGCATGCGCCGCAGCCTTAGCAGGAATTAAACAACTTACTTCCCAAGGCATTCAAGATAACATTAAGCGAATAATTAATGCTCATACCATATTTGATCAGCACATTTCTAAGCACCCAAAAGTTAAATCAACTCGACAAACGGGAGTGATTTTTGCTTTAGATTTAAATATTGAAATGAGCCGCTATGGTGATTTAAGAGATAAACTATTTAATTATTTTATGGCACATGGTGTATTTCTAAGACCACTAGGAAATACCATTTATATTCTTGCGCCTTTTGTTATTTCAGAAACACAATTACAGAACATTTATGATACCATTGAAGGCTGTCTAAATCACCTCTAAAGATTTTTCGAGGAGGTTTATTTCTAATTGTGAGTCCTTAATAAGAACATACAATTCTTCATACTCCCAATCGCCATCATCTTTAAAACCTTTAACATAAATGGTGCCGTAACCAATACTGCCTTTTATCGGAATTTGAATATCAACTGAACCACTACTGTTTTTATATGATATGTTCCCTTTAAACATGCCGTCTTCTTCTATATCATTTCCTAAAGCTTCAATAACATTAGCATCATTTTGTGCTAGGGTTAAAGCATAATCATAAGGGCCAGAGTCTATGATTTCATTTTTAACACCTAAAAAAATAGCACCAGCTCCAAAAACAATTACCGCGATAAATACTAAACAACCGCATCCAGGCACAGCCCACATCCAATTTCTTTGAAACCAACTCTTTTCTTTTACAACTTCCATAGTATTGAATTTACATAATAAGTATCACATTTATATAATATGTTACTTAATTCAATTTTTTAAAGATTCTTGACACAATTGCTAAGGCATTAAAAGCGAGAAGACTTATTTTTGTCAAAATAAATAATACGAGTGCAACAGCCTATTTCAATTTTAGCATTTTCTTCTATTTCTCCATTAGGTGAGAATGAAAAAGACATTTGGGAATCTTACCTGAAACCTGAACATGCCCTTTCACTTAGAACATTTTCTAAGTCGAAAGCATATTGTGGTGCATTACCAGTAGAAATTGAAAAGGAAATTGAAGCATTAAGGTTATCTGATTTAAAGTATAAATCTTTAGACAAATCGGTGTTATTTGCAATTTACACAGCGAGAAAATGCGCAGCTAAAGCCGGTTGGTCAACCGAAACAGAGTTTGGAATTAACATAGGTTCATCCCGAGGCGCAACGGGCCTTTTTGAGTCTTACCACAAAGATTTTTTAAAGCGAGACAAGGCCAAAACATTAAGCTCACCAACGACAACCCTTGGTAACATTTCATCTTGGGTGGCTCATGATTTAGGTTCTACAGGACCAGAAATTAGTCACTCCGTAACTTGCTCTACTGCATTACATGCCTTACTAAATGGTATAGCATGGCTATCTGGAGGACTCTCTGATAAATTTATGGTTGGTGGTACAGAAGCACCATTAACAGCTTTTACGGTGGCACAAATGAAAGCTCTAAAAATTTATTCCAATCACGAGACCGAAACACAATTTCCATGCCGTTCACTTGATGAAACGAAAACTAAAAACACAATGGTTTTGGGTGAAGGTGCTGCAATGACTGCTTTAAAATTAGGCAAATCAAAAAATGCCTTAGCCCACATTATAGGTTTTGGCTATGCCACTGAACTTTTAGAACATAATGCATCTTTATCAGCAAATGCTAACTGTCTTCAAAAATCGATGAAAATGGCCATTAAGGCTATTTCTCCTGATGATGTAGATGTAATTATTACACATACGCCTGGAACAAAAAAAGGAGATCAGTCAGAAATTAATGCAATTCACTCTGTTTTTTGTAACAAAATTCCCGCTTTAACTACTAATAAGTGGAAGATTGGACATAGTTTGGGTGCATCTGGTTTATTCAATATTGAAATGGCAATGTTAATGCTTAAAAATCAAGATTTTATAAACACTCCCTTTATTAATCAAAACCCACCGGCTCAAATCAAAACGGTATTAGTGAATGCTGTTGGTTTTGGTGGAAATGCCGTATCTATCCTTTTATCAAACTAAATTAACCTTCTTTTTTTAGGAGGTTTTAACCTCTTAATTAAAGAAATTATGCTAGAATGGTTTTCTACCCTTGACACCTTTCAAAAGTTTTATTGGCTTATTGCAGTAACGGGTTCCTTATTATTTTTAATAACAACCGTACTAACTTTTATTGGCGGTGATGTGTCTGATGATTTTGAAAGCGTTGATGCTGAAATTGATGCTGATTCAGGAATTGGATTTCAATTTATAACCTTTAAAAATCTTGTAGGCTTCTTTACCATTTTTGGTTGGAGCGGAATTGCTTGTATTGATGAAGGGTTATCTAAACTTTTAACTCTGTTCATCTCATTTGCATGTGGTATAGCGATGATGACTATTATGGCCTCCATGTTTTATTACATGAAAAAATTGGCTCACAGTGGTACGTTAAACTATAACAATGCAGTGAATGCTATTGGAGAAGTATATCTCACTGTTGGCGGCAATCGCTCAAAAATTGGTAAAGTTTCAGTAAAAATTCAAGGCAGTTTACGCGAATTAGAAGCCTTGACAGATGCCAATACAGATTTGCCAACACAAACTGTTATTAAAGTTGTTGCCGTTACAGATAACGGAATATTGATCGTAGAACCATTAAACTCTTAACCATAAACTCATGAAAATACTCTTTACTCAAGCTTTAGATTTAGGGCTTCCAGTTACTATTATTGCATCAATTCTATTTGTATTCATTTTTATTACGGTACTTATAAGAAGATATAAACGCTGTCCTTCAGACCGGATTTTAGTGGTCTACGGAAAAGTAGGCGGAGGTCAATCTGCAAAATGTATTCATGGTGGGGCAGCCTTTATACTGCCTGTAATTCAGGATTATGAATTTTTAGACTTAACACCTATCTCTATTGAAGTAAATTTAATCAACGCACTTAGTAAACAAAACATTCGTGTAAACGTGCCTTCGCGTTTTACCATTGGTATTTCAACTGAGCCTGGGGTTATGCAAAATGCTGCCGAACGTCTTTTAGGATTAGGTCAAAATGAAATTCAAGAACTGGCACAAGAAATAATATTTGGTCAGTTACGTCTTGTGGTTGCCTCTATGGATATTGAAGAGATTAACTCTGACAGGGATAAATTTTTAACAAATATTTCTAAAAGTGTAGAGTCAGAGCTTAAAAAAGTAGGTCTAAAACTTATAAACGTAAATATCACGGATATTGTAGATGAGTCAGGGTATATTGAAGCTTTAGGTAAGGAAGCAGCAGCTCACGCGATTAATGCGGCTCGTAAATCGGTTGCAGAAAAAACAAGAGATGGTTCTATTGGTGAAGCCAATGCCGTTCAGGATGAACGTTCGCAGGTAGCTGCAGCAAATGCCCAAGCCGTTGAAGGCGAAAATACCGCAAAAATTGCAGTGGCTAATTCAGATTCCTTACGTCGTCAAAGAGAAGCCGAAGCAGAACGTGTAGCTATCGCTTCAGAAAAAGTACAGTCGGCTAAAGCCTTAGAAGAATCGTATGCAGCAGAAAAAGAAGCCGAGGCAGCCAGAGCAGAAAGAGAACGTTCTTCACAAGTAGCAGATGTTATAGTACCGGCAGAAATTGATAAACGTAAAGTAGAGATAGATGCTGAAGCTGAAGCAGAACGCATTAGAAGACGCGCTAAAGGAGAAGCGGATGCCATTTTATTTAAAGCACAGGCAGAAGCTCAAGGTATTTACGAAGTACTAACGAAACAAGCCGCAGGTTTAGATCAAATTGTAAAGGCCGCTGGAAACGATTCTAAGGATGCGGTGTTACTATTAATCGCAGATAAACTTCCTGACTTAGTAAAAACTCAAGCCGAAGCCATTAAAAATATTAAAATTGATAAGGTTACCGTTTGGGAAAATGGAGGAACCAAAGACGGAAAATCTTCTACTGCAAACTTCTTATCTGGAATGTATAAATCTGTACCACCTTTACAAGACATGTTTAATATGGCTGGTATGCAACTTCCAGAATACCTAAAAGGTAAAGATATACCTTCATTACCAGATGAGAATGAACCAAATAAAGGGTAAAATCTCGATAAAAATGCTTTGAAAATTCTACCATAAAGGTAGAATTTTCTACTTTTACGCCAATAAATGAAACTATGAGCGAGATTAGACACAATTGGTCCAAAGAAGAGATTTTAGCAATATATAATAAACCATTAATGGAGCTGCTATACGACGCAGCTACAATACATAGATTACATCATAACCCTAATACAGTACAAGTATCTACCCTACTTTCAATAAAAACTGGTGGATGCTCTGAAGATTGCGGTTATTGCCCTCAAGCTGCGAGATATCACACAGATGTTGATGGCAATGACTTAATGGGGGTTCAACAAGTAAAAGCTCAAGCTATGAGAGCCAAGGCCTCTGGAAGCTCAAGAGTTTGTATGGGAGCAGCTTGGAGAAATGTAAAAGATGGTGAAGAATTTGATCAAGTTTTAGAAATGGTTAGAACCATTAACAAACTTGATATGGAGGTTTGTTGTACGCTAGGTATGATTACAGAAAACCAAGCTAAACGATTAGCAGAAGCTGGACTTTATGCTTATAACCACAATTTAGATTCTTCTGAAGAATATTATAAAGAAGTTATTTCTACTCGTGCTTTTCAAGATCGTTTGGACACCATTGACAATGTGAGAAAAACAAATGTTACTGTGTGTTCTGGAGGTATTATTGGCATGGGAGAAAAGGAAGAAGATAGAGCCGGAATGCTTGTCGCACTTTCTACTTTAAATCCACAACCAGAATCGGTTCCAATTAATGCATTAGTTGCCGTTGAAGGCACACCTTTAGAAGAAGAAAAGCCTGTTGAAATCTGGGATATGATAAGAATGGTTGCAACAACCAGAATTGTAATGCCTGAAACTCAAGTAAGACTAAGTGCTGGCAGAACTCAAATGAGTAGAGAAGGTCAAGCCATGTGTTTCTTTGCTGGAGCAAATTCAATTTTTGCAGGAGACAAATTACTTACAACTCCTAATCCTGATGTAAATGAAGACATGAAAATGTTTGAACTTTTAGGACTAAATCCTCAAAAACCATTTACTAAAAAAGTACAACCACCAACGGTTGAAGCTAAAGATTCTGAATTCCAAAGTCTTGGTGAAAAACCAAAATGGACGCGACCAGACCACACTATTGAACGTAACGAAAAAAGCAAAGAAAAAGCGAAGGCATTAAAATAAACCTATAACACAACCAAAACCAACCACTTTGAAATTAAATCTTCAAGACGTACCAAGAGTAAAAACTATAACTAAAGAGGACTTTATAAAAAACTACTTTAAGCCTCAAAAGCCCGTAGTAATCGAAAAGTACATTGAAGATTGGCCAGCATATAGTAAATGGAGTTTAGACTACATGAAAACTATTGCCGGTGATAAAGAAGTGCCACTTTACGATGACCGACCGGTAGATTATAAAGATGGTTTTAATGAGCCTCATGCTAAAATGAAAATGAGTGAATATGTAGATCTTTTAAAACGAGAGCCTACCAAGTATCGCATTTTCTTATGGAATATCCTTAAAGAAATTCCGCAATTGCAAAAAGATTTCTGGTATCCTAATTTTGGATTAAAGCTTATGAAAGGTCTACCAATGCTATTTTTCGGAGGAAGAGACTCGTACACCTTTATGCATTATGATATAGACCTGGCTAATATTTTCCATTTTCATTTTGAAGGAGAAAAGCAATGCATTCTTTTTGATCAGAAACAAAACAAATACCTGTATAAAATTCCGCATTCCTTAATAACAAGAGAGGACATAAATTTCGCCGATCCAGATTTTGAAAAATGGCCGGCATTAGCAAAAGCTAAAGGGCATATTGCTCATTTAAAGCATGGTGAAGTATTATATATGCCAGAAGGTTATTGGCATTATATGCGCTATATAACACCAGGTTTTTCAATGAGTTTAAGAGCCATAGCTCGAAACCCTAAAAACTTAGGAAAGGCAATCTACAATGTATTTGTTATGCGCAGTTTCGATAATTTTATGCGAAGAATAAAGGGTCAAAAATGGATTGATTGGAAAAACAATGAAGCCATTAAACGTACAGAAAAAGCAAATAGCCTTTAATTAACAAGGCTATTTACTTTTTCGTATACCAAATGGGATTCCCACCCCCTATAGAGTAGATAATCTGCAAGTTTCTTTTTACGTTTCAATTTGTTAGTTTCCTTAATAGACTCCAATTTTCTTTGGGCTAAGCTATCAAAAGCAGTAATATACTCCTCTTCTTCAATTTCGCTAAGTCCCTGATTAATATTATATTTACTAATCCCTTTACGTTTTAACTCTAATGTTATGCGTTGTCTACCCCAATTTTTTATTCTGAATTTACCCCTTGCAAATGTTCTGGCGTAACGTTCTTCATTCAAATAATTGTGTTCAATTAAGTGAACAATTATAAGGTCGATTGCCTCAGGAATCATATTGAGTTGTACCAACTTGTTTTTCACCTCCTTATGACACCTTTCTTGGTACGCACAGTAATTTTCCAACTTTTTTTGAGCCTCCACTATGGTGTTTGACTTGTAAGAATTGTAATTCATCGAATATAACATTCATTTTACAGACTGTATCATGTAAAATGCTTAAAATTAGTGTCTTAAAAAAATTAATTGTCCTATGAAAACCCAGGTCAACGCAAATAAATATCTATGTCTACTATTAGTAATCCTAACTTTTAGTTTACATGGGTACTCGCAAACAAAGATAGCAGAATTAACATTTGAAACAGCAGGAGGCTACACGACTTCTGAAACTGAATTCTCTGACGCGAATTATGATTATTTCACAAGGACCGATGGTTCTTCATTAGGAACTAACGTAGAACTTACCAATATTCAAGGAAGCTATTATTTTGCGGCTCAAGATATTGATGGTGAAGGAGCTGCGCCGCCCTTATACTTGGATTTTGAAAATATTGATATAACAGGGTTTACCAATTTGGAATTTAGAGTTCATCTTGCTGAGGATGACGATGGGACAAATAATGATTGGGATGCTTCAGATTATGTTACTTTTATTTATGATATTAATAATTCTGGAACCTTCAATAACTTATTAGCTCTTGAAAATGACGGTGCAACTTTCAATACCGCCCCATACATTGACACTAATTTTGATGGAGATGGAGATGGCACAGAAATAACAGACAGTTTTGAACAATTTACTGCAAACATTACTGGTTCTGGGGTGGATTTGGATATTCAGATTATTTTTAACCTTCTTGATGGTGATGAAGATATCGCCATAGATAATATTGAAATCTGGGGAGTTCCAGCCGGCCCATACATTTCGGTTTCTACAAATACCGTTTCAAACTTAGACTACACTTTCGGTAGTGGTCCATCTGCGGAGCAAATGATAGTTGTTTCGGGATCTTCTTTAGTTGATGACATAACTCTAACCGCTCCATTAAACTTTGAAATATCTACTGCAAGTGGTTCTGGGTTTACAAACTCATTAACCTTGACTGAGACATCGGGTACAGTAAGTGACACAAACATCTACATCCGCTTAGCAGAAAGCTTGGCAGTTAACAGTTATGGCCCATCTAACCTAACTGCAACCAGTAACACGGCTACAGACCAAAATATAGCCTTATCGGGTACAGTTAGCAATATAGTAGTAGGATGTAATTTTTCAGATGATTTTGACCGAGCTGATAATACAACTATCGGAAATGGCTGGGTTGAAGTTGGGGGAAATATTGAAATAACTTCAAATGAAGTAATATTAACAGGAAATGGCGTAGCAGGAGTTCAATATTTATATCAAAATATGAATGGGATTTATACAACTCAATTTGAAAATGCCACTGGCATATTATCTTGGGAGTTTAACATGAATTCAAACCGACCTAACCCATCTGGATTTACCGGCAACCTATATGGTACAGCCTTCATATTAGGTGGAACCGATTCGGATTTTTTATCAGGATCAGGATATGCTATTATACTTGGAAACTCCGGAAACTCTGACCCAGTAAAACTAATATCTTACAATGATGGAGTCGATGATGTTTCAACAGAAATAATTACAAACACAAGTGATTTTGACACAGAACATTTTAGCATAAAAGTTACATTTGATTCTTCTACAGATACTTGGGAATTGTTCGTAAGAGATGATGGAGGTACTTTTCAAGACCCTTCTTCTGTTACGGCTGCTTCTTCTATAGGAACAGGAATAAACACAGAGTTTATAGATCAGAATTTGACATTTGTAGGACCATTATGGAAACACAACACGTCCTCTCAATTCGCTAAATTCGATAATATTTGTATTACCGAGGCTTCTGCTTGTACAACTGCCATATCCAATTTAAGTATAGAAGAAGGCAGTATAGGAACCATTGTTTCTATTACAGGAACTGGGTTCACGAATAGCTCGACAGTAACTGTAAACGGCGTTTCAGCAACAGTTAATTTTATAGATGCTAATAATCTAACTATAGAAATTCCAGCATCTGCAACTACGGGGCTGATTGAATTATTTGAGGGCGCATGTAATGCTCAATCGGCGTCTAACTTTACAGTTTTAGGCGGCGGTTCTTGTCTGAGTAGTAATATTTCAGATTTAATTATTTCAGAAATCTATGATGGTGATGCAAACAACGTTTGGTATGTTGAATTATACAACCCTACAGCCGCTCCAATCGATTTAGATGCGGTTGGCAGTGATTACGAAATAGAGCGTTATGGTGACGTTGGTGGTACTTTAGACCGTACAATAGATTTAACAGGTACAGTAGCTGCAAACTCTACATTTTTAATCAATTTAGGAGATAGTGCTGACACCTGCTCCCCTGGAAGTTGGGACCTTACTTCATCTGGCTCAGGAATTAACGCATCAGACGAAATTATATTGACCAAAGATGGTGCAGATGTAGAAGTTATTGAAACGCCTGCTGAAACGGGTTATAGTATGTCAAGATTAAACACCTCAACAGGGCCATCATCCACTTATAGTGCTGCAGATTGGACCATAAATTTGGCTGAAGATTGTTCTGATTTAGGAAGTTTCACACCGTTAACAGTAGCCAATCCCATTATAAATACACAACCAACAGATGTAAATACGTGTGAGCTTGCATCATTCTCCATAGATGCAAGTCCTGGGAATTCTGGAACATTATCATACGAATGGTATTATAATGACGGTGTTTCTGCCACTTGGACATTAATAAACGTAGCAACCTTTTCGCCTGGTGTTGTCACTGGAGAAAACACAAATACCATTTCTATTTATGGTTACGATGTTGACGGATTTCAGTTTTACTGTGATGTTACCGAAGATAGTTTATGTACAACAACTAGTAATACGGTACAATCTAATACTCAAACAACAACTTGGGACGGAACAGTTTGGAGTGATGGCGCTCCTGACAGTAACACTTCTGCAATCCTAAATGCAAGTTATAATACCGGAACTCAAACCGATTTCATTGCTTGCAACCTTGTTATTAATCTTGTAAATGCTGGAACTCCGTCAAGACTTACAATATCTGACAACACCTTTGTCGAAGTAGAACATAACATATATGTCTATGGTCAATTATATGTAGAGCATAATGGTGCCTTAAAACAGGTTGATGATAATGGTGTTTTTGTTTCTAACAACACAAATTATACGCTTGTAAACAAAGAAACTGCTCCTCTTGCAAATTGGACGGATTACACCTATTGGAGTACACCAGTAAAAGACTTAACAATAGGAAATGCATTTTTCACCTCAACTAATGTTTACGAGTTTATCGCTGCTAATTATTTAGATGTCTTGGCTGAAATCGGTAATACAGGTGTTTTCATCCCTGGTCAAGATGACTATGATGATAACAGTGATGCCTGGAGCGTACCGGCATCTAATGCTGTACTAACTCCAGGATTTGGATACGCAGCAACGCATTCTAATATCGGGTTTTTCCCTGGTAATCAATATAACTACGTGTTTACTGGCGAATTTAATACCGGTGTTATAAACGCACCTGTGAGTTACAATGGCGCCAATGGTGACAGTGATGCAAACTTATTAGGCAACCCTTATCCTTCAGCTATTAGCACTGATGATTTTTTCACGACCAATGCTGGTGTAATTGATGGAGTGATTTATCTATGGTCTCACAATACCGCTGCATCTCCCACTTCTCAGGGGGATGAAGGATTAAATTATAGTCCAACTGATTATGCTATCATAACACAAGGAAGTGGAGCTACCGCAAGTTCGGATGGGAATACTCCTAACGATTTTGTGCCATCGGGACAAGGCTTTTTTGTAAATGCAATTGCTAATGGCAACGTTGTTTTTAACAACGCCATGAGACGCGGGGATAATACCAGTAATTCACAATTCTTTAGAACTACTCCAGACAACCCAGATGATATGCCAAATAAATTATGGGTAAATCTAACAACAGATACTGGAGTCTTCAATCAGATTTTAATAGCATATGTAGATGGCGCTACAAATGGTGTTGATGCATTATCATATGATGCACCAAGAAAATTATCAACCAATGCGGCTGCTATTTTATATTCTATAGTTGACAATAACCCTGAAAAGAAGTTTGCAATCCAAGGTAAAAATCCAACGGCTTTAAACTTAGAAGAGGAAATACCGATTGGGATTTCTACAAACATTGAAAACGCAGCAATCTATACGTTATCGATAGATCAAATTCAAGGTGAATTCATGAATGACAACACGGTTTACCTAAAGGATAATTTATTTGATTCTTACCACAACCTTTCAGAATCTGATTATGCGTTTACATTAGATGAAGGAAGTCATGATTCGAGATTTGAACTGGTATTTACAGAATCACAAACCTTAGCGTTGGGAGACCAAACATTATCAACTAATGCCATTGAAATCATTGATCAAGATCAGCAAACACTTGCCTATAAATCTCATGAATCTAATGCAATTACTGGAATAGTAGTATATGATGTTTTAGGACGTCAATTGGCAACATTAAAGGCAAATTCTTCAGAGGTTTCTTTGTATTTAAGAGGTTTAACACATTCTGCTATAATTTCTAAAATTCAATTAGAAAACGGTGCAGTGGTGATAAAAAAGATTGTAAAAAGACTATAGTTAATAAGTGTACTTTAAAGACAAAATTAAATTCCTCCCTGCAGCAGCAATACCAGAAGAATAGGTTTTGTAACGCTGATCGGTGATGTTTTCTAATGTTGCATTTACAACAAATTGTTTATTTATTTTGTACTGCCCTCTAAGGTTTACAGTGTACCATGAAGGCGAATAGGGATTTCCGTTTTTATCCTTGGCATAAATATAATCCTTGCTAATCTCAGAAGGGGCTAACTTAGAATAAGGCAACTCGGCATTGTAGTTTACAAAACCATCTATTAGCAACTTCTTTTTATCCCATATTAAATGTGAATTTCCAAATGCTGGGGCAATATGCCTAACGGGGATCTCCACGCCTTCATCATCCTCTTTTCCACCAATAATATTATATTGAGAAGTGAATTTAAATGCTTTAGAAAAGTTTATCATCATTCCTGCTTCAAAGCCATAAATCCAAGCTTTGGATGCATTTTGAATAGCCTGAACATTACTAACTTCACCATCGTAGATAACCGATGGTTCTCCATTTAATTGATAGTCTCTTCTCACCAAAGCATTATCTAAAAAGGTGTAGTATGTAGACAAATCGAACACAATAAAATCATTAAAATTTAGTCCTAATCCCAATTCTCCGCCATAAGCATATTCTGATTTTAAATTTGGATTTGGTACAACAACCGAACCAGGTTCAGAATCAAACACCTTCCCTACATCATCAATATTTGGTGCTCTAAAAGCTGTGGAAAAATTTAACTTCCATGACAAAATTTTATTTGGCATCCAGCTTACTCCAGCTGTACCTGTCAAGGCTCCTGTATTAATATCGGCTTCATTAAAAGGCAAATCCATGAATTCATTATTTTCAGTGAAATCTGAATGAGACATGACATGATTATACCTCAACCCAGATTGCAAAATAAACTTCGGAGAAGGCTTAAATTTTAAACTCGTATATGCTGCTATAGATTGCCAGTCGGAGCCATCTGGGTACCTCGTTAAAGACGCAAATGTTTCACCAGTATCAATATTATCTTCTTTTGCCGTTGACCCAACGGAATTAAATATATATTCAAAGCCATAGAAAAACTCGGTTTTAGAAGTCAATCGTTTTTCAATATCCAAGTTAAATGAAAACGCATCAACTTGTTCTTCTTTTGTGGAGCGCCATACTGATTGAAAGTTTCGATCTATTCTACTTTCTTGAAAATTTTGATAGGCTAAAGTGGTTTGAATTTTATCGTAAAGATTTGATCGACTACTTTTTTTGGTAAGTTGAAAATTAGTCATAAACCATTTTTGCGGACCATAATTCCATTCGGCTGACCTTAAATTTCCATCTCTATATCTTATTAATCTATCATATCTTGCGAAGTCAGAAGTCGCCGAATAATAAATCCCCAAGTCATAATACAAATTATCTTTAGGTTCATATCGCACCTTCTGCATCAAGTTGATTTGATCATACCCTGTTGGTACTTGAACCTCCGGATTAGGATTTTCAACCACCTCATCAACTCCATTATTGGTAATGACATATTCTGGTCTAAGATATTCGGATGGACCATGACTACCCATTCTCAAATCATCAAAATTGGTATAGCTAACACTCGTTAAAAACGCCCATTTTTTCAATCCAATATTAAAGTCTAAATGTCCCGAATTTTCCGAATTTGCTGAAGCATATCTCAGCACGGCATTACCTGTTAAATACGACTCATCTTTATACGAGGGATCTGGAGTCTTGGTGTAAAAACTCATTACTCCACCAATTGCATCAGACCCATAAACAACAGAACCTGCACCCAATGTTATTTCTGTATTTTGAACTGCAAACGGATCGATTGAAATTACATTTTGAAGGTTTCCTCCTCTAAAAATGGCATTATTCATTCTCACCCCATCTACGGTTATTAAAAGTCTATTTGTAGAAAACCCTCTAATCATAGGGCTACCACCACCTAATTGACTTTTTTGAACATAGATGTTTCCAGTACTCTCTAACAAATCAGCACTTGTTTGAGGATTGCTCAAAGCAACTTTATTGGCGTCAATACTAATTATTTTCTGAGGAATATCACGTTTACTCTGTTCAAATTTTGAAGCAGAAACCACCACTTCATTTAAACCTTCAACATTAGGTTTCAAAACTATTTTGAGTCCTTGGCTTACAACTTCAGATTTTTTTAGAACCAGGTTTTCGTACAATAGATTTTGAAAGTACAAGGATTCGTCACTCTCAAAAACAGTTAATGAAGCCACACCATTAATATCGGTTAAAACGGCCTTATTCTTACTCAAACTGTAAATTGAAACCCCAGGAATAGGCTCGTTTGTGTCTTGATCTACAACTAGAACGTCTTGCCCAAATGTGCTCAGAGAAACACATAAAAAACTTATACAAAAAAGAAGTTTTGAGATCATAAATTAACTAAATACTTGGTTAAATATTTGGAGTGATTTGGGTTTTTTAAAATCATCTAAATGTAACTCAAAATATTGCAATATCATTGTCAAAATTTGCTGTCTTTGATTTCCATTCAGTTTAATTGAGGTAATGGCATCAAAATTTGTACCTAAAAACAACTTTAGTACATTCAATTTTTCTCCTGAAACACTATAATTACTTGTTTTCTTTAATTCAAACTGCCCGCTTTCGAGGTTAAAAAACGGAAAATCAACGTGTTTCACCTCCGGATAAAAACCTAACAAACGGGTTAAATTAATTAAAAAAAGCAAATGAAAATTAGAATAATCAGACTGCAAATCCAACCATTGTAATGCCGATTCTAAGTAATTATATAAAGGCTCATTCTCCTCCTCTTCAAATAGGGATGCAGAGAGCACCTCAGACAAAAACATTACAATAGAACTCTTATAGACGTCTGAGTGAAGTGTTTTATACAGGTAATCAATCCTAACATTTTTAAACGACTGTAAACTATGTTTAGGTTTAAAATTTTCCTCAATAACCAATTGTGTTAAAGGCTGAAAGTATGCTATTTTACCTGATCCTTTTTTACTTTTTAAAGCACCTCTCACTATATAGTTGCCAACGCCTCTATGCTTGGTATAACATTTTACAATAATATCGGAATCACCATACTTTATTTTTGAAAGCACTATGGCATTTGATTTTACAAGCATAGCTGTAAGATAGTTATCTTATAATAAGAAGTTTTAATACTTTAGTTTCAAATGAATCTAAATCAGAAATTAATATCAGATAAACTCCTGAAGCAACGACATTGTTCGCTAAATTTTTACCGTTCCAAATGGCCGTACCACCATCTATTGCAAAATTGTAATTAGCAACCGAAGACCTTAACGTAATATTAGACTGCGCCTCTGCTACTAAATTACCTTCTATATCAGTAATCTTAATATTTACATTATCTGTTAGCCCTTTTACCTTTACACCGTTAGTAATATTATTAAGATCGTCAAAACCAAGAATATTGTATTCTGGCCTAACGGGATTTGGATAAACATAAGCATCTTCAAGCGCATCTGAAGTTTCAGAACCACCTGATAGAAAAGAAACTAAACCTTTTGAGGTTGCAATATAAACACGACCAGATTTCCCATCTACCGAAATGTCATTAATTGTATTTGAAGGCAATGGCGAATTGTCTTTAGTAAAGTGATAAATGGTACGTTGACCATCAGGTGAAAAATAAAAAACACCAGAAGATAATGTGCCAACCCACTTGTTGTTAGAGCCATCAACTTTAATATCTGAGATAAATTGACTTTCTAATAATTCCTTTGGTAAACCTTCTTCTAATATTACAATTTCGCTAACAGCAATGTCTGTAGACTGAAAAAAATTGGAGGTATTGAATAACACTCTTAATCCTTTTCGTGTACCAATCCATAATTGGTTTCTATTATCCATTGCCAATGCCCTAATGTCTGGAGAAGGAAAACCTTGTTCAGCAGTGAAAATATTTTTCAAATTATTTCCATCTTCATTAAAACCAATCACCCCTTTATAAAATCCAGCTATCCATTTGGTCCCATTAGCACCAACAACAACGTCGTTATAACCAATTTCGTCTGCTAAGGGATCTCCTATTAAGGCTTCAAAATTATAATCTTGCCAAGACCCTGTGCTAGGATCATAAGATTTAAGAGGTCTTTGCACCAAGGTGGTTACGCTCCATAAAACTCCATTTCTATCGAAGTCTGCCCCACTAACACGAATATTTATAAAACTTGGGTTATTAGGCAAAACCAAAGACTCCAAACCTGAATTGGTATGGTCAAACAAAGTGGTTGCTGTATTCCCATTGATTTCCAAAATACCGTCAACAAAAGAACTGATAAAGACCTGTGAAGGATTAAATGGGTTTGGAGATATTGTATTTAATTCTCTTGCTCCCAATAAACTATCAAATGGAATATTAGTCCACTCTTCTTCAACTAAATGGCTTATCCCTTCTGAATTTAAAGGATAAGGATTGTATTGATCATCATACTCCCCATAACTAATCCAAACTTCACCAGTTTCAGCATTAATTTTAAAAGCATTATTGGAGTAAGGCCCTTCAGGTTTTATTTCAAAAAACTCGACACCTGAAGTAACATCTGTTTTTAGCACACCTAAGTCTTCAGATCCCAAATAAATATGACCACCTGAAAGCGCTGCACAAGTGAACTGTGTATCTAATTCTACCGTTAAAGCAATGCTATTTTGCAACACAAAATTAGCATCATACACATAAGCATCATCCTTTGTTGTCACCATTAAATTAGAATTCGCTTCTCTCACATCTAAGGGTATACTCTCATAGGTAAACAGTTGATTAAAGGTTGTATTAATAACCTCATAAATAATTTTATTAGACCTTACAGCATACAACTTATCTTCTACGGCTTGTACCGCTTCAAAATTTCCACCTGTAATTTGTTGCCATTCATTAAAATCAATAAGGTTTGCATTATCTAACTCTGCACGGCGCATACCGCTACCTGATTTACAGGCTGCATAGATATAGCCATCAAATACAGTAGACTGCCTCACTTCTATCTGAGCGCCACCATTACCAATAAAATAACTATCTCCAAACTCTAGCGCTTCAAGGTTATAAACCGAAATACCATAATCGGTTGAAATATATAATAAGCCTTCATGCTCATTAAAGTGATTTATTTGTTTTAGGGAAGGTGAAATAGTTTCTTTTTCAAGGATGTCAACTACAGATAGAATATCGTTATCTTCTCCAGAAGCAATTTCTATCAGTCCATTTTCATATCCAATCACCAATAAATTATAATCTTGGCTGTAAGTGATTGTGCTTATCGTTTCTCCCGAAAGACCTTCAACAGTAGTTATGGTTTCCAACTCGTTTGAAAACAAATCGTATGAAAAAACGGCGTTCTCAGAAGCTGCATAAATTTTATTTTCGCTTTGAGCGATATCCTTAATTTCTAAATAAGAGAAATGTCCTTTCCACAATGTAGAAAAATCTTGAGCTCCCATCCCTATGGAAACCAAAATTAAAAGCAGAGTAATAGTTCTTTTTAGCATAAAAATAATATGTCCAAATATATTTATTACTAACGACAATTATAGTATAATAATATGTTTAAATAGTACAAAAAAGGCTTCCAATACAATTGGAAGCCTTGAATTATAATTAAAATGAAGTCTTACTTAAACCACACCTTGCGCAAGCATTGCGTCGGCTACTTTTACGAAACCAGCAATATTCGCTCCTTTTACGTAATCTATAAATCCGTTTTCATCTTTTCCGTATTCGATACAAGAATCGTGAATATCAGACATGATCTCTTTTAACTTCGCGTCAACTTCTTCTCTTGTCCAGTTGTAACGTAAAGAGTTTTGCGTCATTTCTAAACCAGAAGTAGCTACACCACCTGCATTAGATGCTTTTCCAGGAGCAAACATTATTTTTGCACTATGGAATTCTGTGATGGCTTCTTTTGTAGAAGGCATATTCGCACCTTCACTAACTGCAATACAACCATTAGATAATAATACTTTGGCATCATCACCATGAAGTTCGTTTTGAGTAGCACAAGGTAAAGCTATTTCACAAGCAGTACCCCAAGGTGTAGAACCTGCAGTAAACACAGCATTTGGATATGCGTTTACGTATTCACTAATTCTACCTCTTTTTACATTTTTAAGCTCCATTATAAAAGCTAATTTCTCATCGTTTAATCCATCGGCATCATAAATAAATCCTGAAGAATCTGAAAGTGTTACCACTTTTCCACCAAGTTGCATTGCTTTTTCAGCAGCGTATTGAGCCACATTTCCTGAACCTGAAATCACTACTGTTTTTCCTTGGAAAGAATCGTTTTTAGTTTCAAGCATTTTTTGCGCAAAATACACACATCCGTAACCTGTCGCTTCTGGTCTAATTAAAGAACCACCCCAAGTCATTCCTTTACCAGTAAGAACACCAGTAAACTCATTTCTTAGTTTTTTATACATCCCGAATAAGAATCCAATCTCTCTTCCACCAACACCTATATCCCCAGCAGGAATATCTGTATTAGCACCAATATGTCTAAATAATTCGCCCATAAAAGCATGGCAAAAACGCATTATTTCGTTGTCACTTTTACCTTTAGGGTTAAAGTCACTTCCTCCTTTACCACCACCCATTGGTAATGTTGTTAAACTGTTTTTGAACACTTGCTCGAAAGCCAAGAATTTCAAAATACTCATGTTTACAGTAGGATGGAAACGTAAACCACCTTTGTAAGGACCAATAGCAGAATTCATCTGAACTCTATATCCTCTATTTACTTGAATTTCTCCATTATCATCAACCCAACATACTCTAAATGAAATTACTCTTTCTGGTTCAACCATTCTTAAAAGAATGTTCTTCCCATTGTAAATATCATTTTTTGCGATATAAGGAATAACTGTTTCAGCTACTTCCTCAACGGCTTGTAAAAATTCTGGCTCATGACCATTTCTTTCTTTTACAAGATCTAAAAAAGCGTCTATTTTATTTTTCATTTATTAGATAATTAGTAATCATTTATTGATTTAGTTGTGCAAAGATACATTATCTATAATATTTCCAACTTATTTTTTTTAATATCGTAATTATATTAACATTCATTCACAAAAATGCATTTTAACCTCAATTAATTACAAATCTATCATATCACACTTCATTTGTAACTTAAACATCTTTTCATATATTTGTTTAGCATTAGCCCCTTATAAAAGAGCCTTTATGACACTTAATTTTAAACAGTTAGTCTTTTTATCGATTTTTTTTCTCTCGACTAATTGGAGTTACTCACAATTAGGTTTTTCCCAAGAAATAGGTGCTATTATTGGTCCAGTCACAATGCAATCTGATTTTGGTGTTAGAAATGATTTCGAAACCAACTCAGGAAACACTGGTATAGGGATAGGAATTGTACACTATATAAATTTTGCTTACCGAGCAGATTGTAACTGTTATTCTACTGACACTTATTTTAATGATCATTTTAAATGGCGTACTGAGTTATCTTGGAACAAGACGACCCTTAATCACTTTGGAAAATGGGTTGATGAGTCGAGAACATCTACAGATGCAGATAAATTAAGGGCACACTCAGGTTTAGCACAGAATACCGACTTTGGAATGCAATTGGAGTTTTTCCCGAAAAGTATTCGTTCGTTTCAAGCGTTTAGTTACCCATTTGCTCCTTTTGTTAGTTTAGGAGCACATTACACTTGGTATTCGCCAGAAGCCTATACAAGTTATGGCGACCAAAACATTAACAACCCAGATAACTTTTATAGCAGATGGGAACCGGGATCTATAAATCCAGATGGCGGTTCAACTTGGTCTGTTGTGGGTAGTGTTGGTACCAGATATAAACTGACCATTTTATCGGACTTAATGATTGACTTACGTTGGCAGTATTTTTTCAGCAATTGGGTTGATGGTTTAAATCATCAATTAGATTCTAATAAAGCTGATGATTGGTTGGTATGGTTAAACTTCGGATACATTTATTACTTAGACTAAAAAAAGCCATGAATTAGTAATTCACGGCTCTCTTATTTTTTATCTCTTACAATATTATCCTATTGCTTGTTCTAAATCCGAAATTAAATCGGCTTCATCCTCAATACCGACACTTAATCTAATTAAAGAATCTACAACTCCTGTTTTTTCTCTTTCTTCTTTAGGAATACTTGCATGCGTCATACTTGCAGGGTGGCCACATAAAGATTCTACGCCACCTAAAGATTCTGCCAAGGTAAATACCTTAAGTTTTTCCACAATAGAAATAGCATCTGCCATATTATTTCCTTTTGTAGTAAAAGAAATCATCCCTCCAAAATCGCTCATCTGTGATTTCGCCACGTCGTGATTTGGGTGGTTTTCAAAACCAGGCCAATACACATTTTCAATTTTTGGATGGTTATTTAAATAATGGGCTACCGCCTTTCCATTTTCGCAATGACGCTGCATTCTAACATGCAAGGTTTTAATACCTCTAAGCACTAAAAAGCTATCCTGAGGCCCACAAACTGCACCACTCGCATTTTGAACAAAGTAAAGTTGTTCTGCAATAGTTTCATCTTTAGCAACCAAAGCCCCCATTACAACATCACTATGTCCGCCCAAATATTTTGTTGCAGAATGCATAACGATATCTGCTCCCAAATCTAAAGGTTGCTGCAAATAAGGCGTAGCGAATGTATTATCGACAGCTAAAATCAAATTATTAGCCTTACTAATTGCTGCTACGGCCTTAATATCAATAATATTCATCATTGGGTTAGTTGGTGTTTCAACCCAAATAAGCTTGGTGTTTGCATTCACATAATCTGCAATTTTATCAGCGTTTTGCATACCAATAAAATGGAATTTAATCCCAAAATCTTGATAAATCTTAGTAAACAATCTATAAGACCCACCGTATAAATCGTTAGTAGAAATAACTTCATCACCAGGCTTAAGTAATTTCATAACCGCATCAATAGCCGCTAAACCAGAACCAAATGCTAATCCAAACTTTCCATTCTCAATACTTGCCAGCGCGTTTTCTAACGCATTTCGAGTTGGATTGTGTGTTCTTGAATATTCGTAACCTTTATGCCCGCCCGGAGTAGTTTGCGCATAAGTAGAAGTTTGATATATTGGAGGCATTACTGAGCCGTATGCCGGGTCATGTTCTTGACCGCCGTGTATTGTTTTTGTGTTAAATTTCATAAGCTAAATTTTAATACAACAAATTTAATCTATAATTCGTTGTTATCAAATGTATGTGATACCTTTAATATACCTTAACACTAATTGAAATTTTAAAATGCGATTCTTATTATTAGCTGTTTTACTTGTCTTTTTTAACTGTGCTAACGAGCCTAAATTAATAGAGTTTGAGAATAATACTATTGAAAATCTTGACGGCGCCCAAATTGATATAAATTATGCCATAAGTAAAACGGTTTCTTCAGTTTCAGACAGCATCAATGCAAAAACATCTAACTATATTATTTCTGCCTTAGATATAGGAGAAGAGACCGATACAATTACTACTATAGAAAGTGCAGTACAAAGTTTCAACAATCAATATTTAGATTTTAAATCGAGGTTCCCGGATAGCGCTCAACAATGGGAAGTAAACATTACAACCGAGGCTAACTATCAATCTGAAGATTTAATATGCATCCCTATTAGATCTTATATAGACACGGGAGGAGCTCACGGCAACGAACAGATTTCGTTTCTAAATTTTAACAGAGAAACAGGGTCTTCGCTTCAATTCTCAGACGTAATCACGAATGAAAATGATTTTAAAACCTTAGCCGAATCCCATTTTAGAACCTATGTTCAACTACCCGCAGACGCACCAATAGAAGATTACTTTTTTGGTGAAGGCTTTAAGCTACCTGAAGAAATAGGGTTTAACTCTGAAGGTGTTATTCTGTTATATAATGTTTATGAGATAGCCTCTTATGCTCAAGGCATAACAGAGTTTTTAATTCCTTATGAAGAAGCGAATCCGTATTTAAAATATCACTAATTAGGTTAGTTTTTTAATTAATGGCCCTACCGATAATCCTTGTACAATTATAGAAAACACAACCACAACATAAGTCATCACAAGAAACAATTCTCTATGCATTTCGGCCGACAGGCTAAGCGCTAAGGCTATTGAAATTCCTCCTCTTAATCCACCCCAAGTCATTATTAAATTGGTATGCGGCACAAATTCTAACTTCTTAGAATAAAACTTAATAGGCAACCAAAGTGATAAATAACGAGACATCAAAATCAACGGCACTGCAAGTAAACCAGCAAACAAATAATCTCCATCATAGGTTAACACTAACATTTCCATACCTATCATAACAAACAAAATGGTATTTAGTAGCATATCTATAAGCTCCCAAAATTTATCGACATAAGACTCTGTGATTTCAGACATTGAAGATTTTCTAACGGTATCATTCCCTACCATTAACCCTGCAGTAACCATGGCCAAAGGCGCAGACATATGCCACCAATGTGCCAATACAGTACCCCCCATTACCAGGGCGATAGTTATAATTACTTCAACTTCATAGTTATCTATACTTTTCATCATTTTAAAGGCAACCCAGCCCAAAATCAATCCAAGGACAATTCCTCCAATTACTTCCACTCCAAATAACTCGACAATCTCCAAAACCTCAATATTTCCAGTTGTTGAAGACGCAATATTGAAAATAGTTAGAAATACAACTACACCCACACCATCATTAAAAAGGGACTCTCCTACAATTTTAGTTTCCAAAATTTTTGGAGCATTGGCTGATTTTAATATCCCTAAAACAGCAATTGGATCTGTTGGAGAAATTAACGCTCCAAAAAGCAGACAGTAAATAAAGCTCACTTCCAAGCCTACTACTTTCAACAGGTAGAACACCGAAAAACCGACCAAAAATGTAGATGCCAACACGCCTAAAGTCGCAAATACTAAGATGGGTTTTCGTTGCACTTTTAATTGATCGAAATTGGTATGTAATGCACCTGCAAAGAGCAAAAAACTCAGCATAATATCCAATAAAACAGTTTTAAAGTCAATTTGATTAATGAGTTCTTTTTCCTGAATTAATAGGGTGTCATCAATCTTAGAAAGACCTAATACCAATACGGTAAATACAATGGTAATAATCATTAACCCAATAGTTAATGGCAATTTTAAAAAGCGCACATTTATATATCCGAATACAGCTGAAATAACAATTAATACGGCCGCTATGTAGTAATACTCCATTTTTTAAATTGATTTTCTTTGTGCTAAAATATATCCTAAATGAATCCCTTCATGAAAATTATTAAACTGAATGGCTTCATCGACATTTGTCATAGTACTATTTGTTGAAGTCGTATATGAATTGAAAGTCTTAAAAACGCCATTAGCATAATCCTTCTTTGTTTGTTCTAAAGTTGAAAACAACAATGCTCGAATGTCTTCCAACTCCTCTGGAGTCACATCTTTTTCGGTCTTGCTTCCTTTTCGGTAACGTTCAATCATTTGCTCTGTCAATAACATTTTAACGTTTGACAACCCATAAACCAAAAGTTGCTGTGTTACAATTACATGAGCAATATTCCAAATTATACTATTTGAAAACCCTTCAGGAACGGTATTTAATTCTTGGAGTGTATGTTTTTCCAAAAAGGAATTTAAAATAACTCGGTTTCTATATGCAATGTCAAAAGCCCAATTCATCATTATATTTTTTTTGCATAAAAATAATTCTTTTCTATTCAAATCAATTTACTTTGCAGCAAATTGAACATGGACCATGAAAAAAATGTACTTTTTAAAGACTTGCAACACTTGTATGCGCATTTTGAAGGCTTTAAACCTACCATCAGACGTTGCATTACAAGACATTAAGGAATCTCCAATTACGGTTAAACAATTAGAACAAATGCACGCTCTTTCTGGAAGCTATGAAGCATTGTTCAGTAAAAGGGCCAAACTTTATAAAGAACGTGGGTTAAAAGACATGTCTTTAAGTGAAGACGATTTTAAAGCTATGATTTTAGAGCACTATACATTTCTAAAACGCCCTGTCCTTATTTTTAATGACAACATTTTTATAGGTAATTCGGCTAAAGTAGTAGAAGCTGCTAACAAAAAAGTACATGAGTAAAAGACAATTGGCCTTTATTGCTGCATTTTTGGTGCAGTTAATTTATGGGCTGACCTTTACGTTTGCAAACGACGTTATCGACGGTGGGCATATTAGGCCATTCGGTTTTATTTTAATTCGAGTTTTTGGTGCTTGCTGTTTATTTTGGATAGCTTCTTTATTTGGCCCAAAAGAAAAAATAGAACCTAAAGATTTTAAAAAAATTGGATTTGCCGCCGTGTTTGGAGTAGCATTAAACATGCTTACCTTCTTTAAAGGCTTAGAATACACAACCCCTATTCATGCCTCTGTGATTATGGTTGTTGTGCCTATTATTGTTTTATTACTCTCCTCTTATTTACTGAAAGAGAAAATTACCTCATTAAAAATTGTAGGGATTATTTTAGGGTTTTCGGGAGCTATTGTTTTAACAGCTTGGGGGAAACCAGCGCAAGTTGGGGACAATATTTTATTGGGTAATTTTTTGGTTTTAATCAATGCCATATCCTATAGTATTTATTTAGTCATCATAAAAACGCTAACAAACAAATACCATCCCTTAACTTTTATTAAATGGTTATTTCTATTTGGTCTCATCATGGTACTGCCGTTTGGTTATCAAGAATTTAATGAAGTAGAGTGGGGCGAATTTAACAGTTACGTTTGGTTTTCTGTAGCATTTGTAACTATAGGAGCTACCTTTTTAACCTATTTATTAAATCCGTTGGCACTGACACAACTAAGAGCTTCAACTGTAAGTACATTTTTGTATATTCAACCTGTAATTGCTGGTGCTTTTGCTATTTTTATGGGTAGTGATTCACTTAATGTGATTAAACTTATTGCCGCTGCTTTAATATTTGCTGGTGTTTACTTGGTGTCTAAAAAAAACTAATTAATCAATTTCCCTATGAGTGCATTGCATTGTTCTGTTTTAAATACTGTCGACGACATAAAAGAAGAACAATGGCAATCCCTTAATTGTGAAACTAACATCTACTTTAATAAAGCCCTTTTTAAGGCTTTTGAAAACGCTAATCAACATATAGAATTTAACTATATTCTGGTATTAAATAAAGAGGAAAAAGCAGTAGCAATAGCAACGCTACAAATTCTTCCTATAGATGTAGACTCGATAGCTACAAATTTGTCTTTTTCTGAAAGAATTAATCATAAACTAAGTTGCTTCTTTCGTAAAAATCAAGTGAAAGTGCTTTTCTGTGGTAATGTGTTTGTAAGTGGTGAACATGGCATTTTTGTATCATCTCATGCCGATTCTAAAGCAACTTTCAAAGCGCTTTCAAAATGCATAAAGACCATAAGCACAGATCATAGCAAAGGTATTGATGTTATATTCATAAAAGATTTCAAAGAAGAATCTCTTAAACTTACAGATCAATTTACATCTTATAGATATTCTCGACTCGAGGTCGAACCAAATATGATTTTGGAATTAACCCACAGCTTTTCAAGTTTTGAGGAGTACAAATCTCAATTAAAATCTAAATACCGAGTAAAAGTTAATAAGGCCGATCAGAAAAGTGAAATTCTCGAAACTAAACCCTTAGATGTCAATGCCATTAAATCATTATTACCTGAACTTCAGAGACTTTATGAAAATACGGTTTCTAAATCTAATTTTAATGCTCAAATTTTAAACCTTGAAACTTATTTAAACCTTAAATACAGCTACCAAAATGAGTTTATTATTCAAGGTTATTTTTTAGAAAACAAATTGGTTGGCTTTTTATCGGGGTTAGTAAACAACAAGCAATTAGATGCTCACTTTGTTGGCATAGATTACAACTACAATAAGCAGTATAGCATTTACCCCCGAATTTTAAATGATTACGTGAGATTAGGATTTGAATTAAATGTTGAGCGCGTAAATTTTGGCCGTACTGCTTCAGAAATAAAAAGCACTTTGGGCGCCGTTCCAGAAGATTTGGTATGTTATATCAGACATAAAAAATCAATTACCAACTTATTTTTAAAGCCTTTCTTCTCGCAAATAAGCATGAAGCCTTTTAAGCAACATCAGCCATTTAAAACAAAAAAAGAGGCCTAAGCCTCTTCTTTAATAATCTTACATATACACTAATTCCAGGCATTAACAATACCTCCCATTAGCGAAAAGGTAACAATCCAGTACCCCACATTAATTGCCATGTATTTAAAAGATTTTTGCTCAAACAGTGCATTAGTTACCATAGCTGGCATTACTAAAAACAGTGCTGCAATTGCACCATGAAATGCACCATGCTTAAAGGTCATATACTTTGGGGTTCCGTGAATTTCTCCAGCTCCGCCTCCATACATTACAAGAGACCAAATAAAAAACGAAGCCATAAATGCCAGAATAACCGACCAGCTAAACACCTTAGGCATATTTGCCTTTTTTGCCTTTTCTTCAGTAATACCAGCTTCTCGCATCCAAATGGTGCCAAACACTTTTGGGTTGTACCAAACAAATCCAACAACAAGCGCCGAAATTGCGGCTACTATTAACGCGATCCAATTAGGACTAATTTCTTCCATAATTATTAATTTTCAATTAGTTAGTACTTAAAGTTATGAAAAAAAATTAGGACCGTTTTATTGAGGCAATTTGATATCCTTAGGCGCTCGGGCATATTTTCTTGTGTCTGCCTTGGTAAGAATTTTAAATGTATCAGATTTAGGAATGGTCTTAAACTGGGTCAATAATTGTTCTGGCAAAGGCACTAACTTTCTACTTTTTAAATCAATCCAAGACCCCATCACCTCACATTGCGCCAAGTTTTTACCCTTATCGTCAAAGAAATTATGTTCAAACATAAAAAACATTCCATCTTCACTTAAGCCCGAAAGTTCTAAACTCACATTTATTTTCATCCCTAAATAAGACTCCTTAAAGTAATGCACATGCTCATAAAACAGCACAGGCCCTATTTTATGCAAATTTAATGTGCGCATTGAGAACCCATAAGTTTCAAAAAACGAAACACGAGTATGACTCATAAAGTTAATATATGCTGAGTTTGCCAAGTGTGCATTAGCATCTACATCACTCCATCTAATTTCAAAAGGTTTTAAAAACATTTCTTTTTTTAGTCTCAAATTTAATACATGTTAGGACATTCTCTCTACTACAAACTATAAGTTTTTGTTTACCTTTGTGCATCCATTATAATTCAGTACATGATACAATCAATGACCGGTTACGGGAAGTCAATAATTCAACTTCCCTCCAAAAAGGTTTCAATAGAAATTAAATCCCTAAACAGTAAAAATTTAGATTTAAATGCCAGAATGCCTTCTATCTACAGAGAAAAGGAACTGGGATTAAGAAAATTAATTGCCAAAAAATTGAGTCGTGGTAAAATTGACTTTTCAATTTATGTTGAAATCACTGGTGAGGATATTTCTACTAAAATAAACCCTACAGTTGTTAAGGAGTATATTTCACAATTAAAAGAAGTAGCCTCTGGTGATGATATCGAATTCTTAAAAATGGCAGTGCGTCTTCCAGATGCAATGACTACCGAACGTGAAGAAATTGATGAAACCGAATGGTCTACTATTGCAACAGAAATAGACAACACTTTAGATAAAATTGAAGGCTATAGAACCGATGAAGGTAAAAGTTTAGAAATCGATTTTATTCAACGTATTGAAACCATTAGATCGCTTTTACAAGAGGTGATTACCATGGACCCTGAGCGTATTGAAGGCGTTAGAGAACGTTTAGAAAAAGGCATCAATGATATAAAAGAAAAGGTTGATGAAAACAGGTTTGAACAAGAACTTGTGTACTACATTGAAAAGTTTGACATCACAGAAGAAAAAGTAAGACTTACAAATCACCTTAATTATTTTATTACTGCTTTAAACTCTGATGATTCTAATGGGAAGAAACTTGGGTTTATATCTCAAGAAATGGGTCGTGAAATAAACACCATAGGCTCGAAATCTAATTATGCACCAATGCAAAAATTAGTTGTTCAGATGAAAGATGAATTAGAAAAAATTAAAGAACAACTTCTAAACGTATTGTAATGCAAAAAGGTAAATTAATTGTATTCTCAGCACCTTCAGGCTCTGGGAAAACAACAATAGTTAGACATTTACTAACAAAGAAAGAATTGAACTTAGAGTTTTCTATATCTGCCACTTCAAGAGAAAAAAGAGGCCAAGAAGAACACGAGAAAGATTACTATTTTTTAGATCTACAAACATTTAAAAACAAAATAAAAAACGACGAATTCCTGGAATGGGAAGAGGTATATAGAGACAACTTTTACGGTACTTTAAAAACAGAAATCGAACGTATTTGGGCACTTGGTAAAAATGTTATTTTTGATATTGATGTATCGGGAGGATTACGAATTAAAAGGAAATTCCCGGATGAAACATTAGCCATATTTGTAAAGCCACCAAGTATTGACGAGCTTAAAATAAGATTAAAGAAGCGTAAGACTGAGAGCGAAGACAAAATCAACATGAGGGTAGCAAAGGCTTCGGCAGAATTAGCCACAGCGCCTTTATTTGATGAAATCGTAATCAATGAACATTTAGATCAAGCATTAGATCAAGCTTATAGCTTAGTTTCAAATTTTATAGAAAAATAGGGTATGAAAATAGGATTGTATTTTGGCACTTTCAACCCTATACATGTAGGCCATCTGACTATTGCCAATCACATGGCTGAATTTAGCGAATTAGAACAAATTTGGCTTATTGTAACACCTCATAACCCTCACAAAAAGAAAAGCACTTTACTGCCAGACCATCACCGTTTAGAAATGGTGTATCGTGCAACTAAAGATTACCCAAAACTCAAACCATCTGATATTGAATTTGGATTACCTCAACCAAATTACACAATAAATACACTAACGTATTTACAAGAAAAATATCCGCAACATGAGTTTAGTTTAATCATGGGAGAAGACAACCTAAACAGTCTTCATAAATGGAAGAATTACGACCAAATTTTAGAAAATAATTCAATTTTCATTTATCCGCGTCGCACCGACATAAAAGCTAAAAACACCCTTAAACAACACCCAAAGGTCACTATAATAAACGCGCCGATAATGGAGATTTCATCAACATTTATAAGGGCTGCAATAAAAGAAAATAAAAACATTAGACCCATGCTTCCTGAAAACGTGTGGGAATATTTAGACGAAATGAATTTTTACAAAAAGCGGTAAAATATTCAATAATAACCAACTACTGTTTTTAACATTTTATTAGTCCCAAATTTTAGCCAATTGAGTTTTAAAATTGAATTTGATTTGCTATTTTTACTGTCCTAATAAATTTAAATGAGTTTTCAACTAACCCTCGCGTTAATCTTAATAACAATTTTGTGCTACAGCATAAATGAATTTGTGTTTAAGAATAAATTATCTAAATCGTCTTCTACTAAGGTTTATATTTCTACCGGGTTATTTCTGTTTTATTTGGTAACCAGTTATGTGATTTCATATCCAGACCCTATTTTTTGGGTTGGACTAATTACAATTAGCGCTTTGACATTTGCTTTAAATTATAAAGTGATTATTAATGAAGCTAAACGCCAGTTTTCTTATAGCAAAAAAGACTTTGCTATGAATGTTTTATTCTACTCTTTGGTGTCTGCTACTTTATTACATTTGGTGTAATTAAAAGTGATAAAAAGCATCTTTGAAATGCTTAATCTTATAATTTTCTTTTTGCTTTAGAATTGCTATGATGTCAAATCGAACTTCGACATCCATGTCATGATCTACTACATAGTGATCAACGACTTTAACCAATTGTTTTATTTGCTTTGAGGTTACAAAATCTTGGGGATCACCAAAATGTGAGGAAGCTCTTGTTTTAACTTCTAAAGCAACCAAAACACCTTCTTTCAAACACAAAATATCTACTTCTGCCCTATCAAACCTGTAGTTACGATCAAGAATTTGGTAGCCCTCGTTAATCATAAACTCTACAGCAAGATCTTCGCCTTTTTTTCCTAAATCATTATGCTGCGCCATGAGGATTATAATGTTTTGAAATATATGTTATCGCTTCTTCTTGAGTTAACACGGCAAAAGTTTTATAACGATCATGAACATCGACAATCTCATCAATTGCCAATTCTACTAATTCGGGATTCTCCCAAGTATTTAGATGTGCGATTACCGTTTGTAAACAACCATTTTATATGCAACCTGACCTAACACATGAATGAGGGTTGTTTTAACCCTTTTATGAGTATCAAATTCTAACAGTTGCAATAAGGGTAAAATGTCTTGCGGATGGGTTCTACCCCTCAACTCTAAGCCGTGACAAACTTGCCGTCTTATTTCTGGACTTTCATGCGTTAAAAAGGGTTTGGACCAATCAATAATGCTCTTAGGGTCTTTTTCTCCCATTTTTTTCATAGACCCAATCACCGCATTTCTAACTGAATGATGCTCATCAACCAAGCCTATGTCAAATAATGTGTTCACCTTATTAAAATGAAACTTTCCTATTTCACCAGCTGCGTTGATTACTGTTTGTCTAATCTTTGGATTCTCATTATAAATTTCACGCTCTAAAAAGTTTATGATAGCTTGTTGAAGCTCTATTTGAGCGTAAAAAATTTTGCCTAATTGCAAGTAAGCTGATTTCCGAATGTAAGTATCATCATCAGAAAAACAATCTAATATATGATCATAACTTTTGGCTTTAAAACCATCATACAAAGCATTATAAACCTCCTCCACCAATTGGCTTCGCTCCTGTTTAGATAGATCGTAAAACCCCATGCATTAATTTCTATTTATAACTAAGTGTAGATCCCGATTTTGAAACTACCAATTCAATTTGTCTACCCAGAAAAAGCGCTTCATTTATTTTTTCATGACCTGCAGGCATATTGAATGCAACAGGAAAATTATATTCTGCAACAACATCTAAAATAATTTCTTCAATAGTACGACCAAACTCAGTGGTATTCTTTCTCACCTTACTAATATCACCAACCAATAGACCCTTACAATTTTCAAAATAGCCTGCTCGCTTTAAACTCTGCAACATCCGATCTATATGATACGCATACTCTCCTATTTCTTCGATAAACAATATTTCACCATCAACAGTTAAACTTGTATCAGAACCTAACATAGAATGCAACATAGTCAAGTTACCTCCAACCAATTCACCAGAGCATTTACCAACCTTATTATAAGAAGACCCTTTTAAGCTATAACTCAACTCTTTTCCAAATAACGCCGCACCTAATGACAAGACAGTCGGATTATCCATCGTCATCGTATCTGTAAGATTCACACACATCATGGCATGAATAGATTGCACACCTTTTAAATGCACTTGATTATGAATAGCTGTGATATCAGAATACCCCACAATCCATTTAGGCTGATCTAAAAACTTGCTATAATCCAACATATCCAAAATTCTAACACTTCCGTATCCACCACGAGCACACCAAATAGCTTTAATATTAGGGTCGTCTAATGCCTTTTGAAAATCAGCGCAACGCTCCTCATCTGTACCTGCAAAATGACCGTTTTGAGTCCACAAATTTTCCCCAATCACAACATTCAAACCCCAATTAGACAATAATTGCTTGGCTCGGTTAATCTCTTCTGTTTGATGTTTTAAAATTCCGGATGGTGCAACTATTGCAACAGTATCCCCCGTTTTAAGAAATGGTGGCTGAACTTTTAAAGTGTTTTTCATAGTATTTTGAGCATTACTCATGGTAAACCCCAAACACAAAACAATAAATAGAAAACGCTTGAAATACATGTTTAAGGACATAAACTAGGCTTTTGGTAAATATAGGGAACTTCTAATTATTCTTTTCAAAATCACTGTCGATTTGCGTATTTTTGTGGCTTCAAAAAAGAACACACAATGTCAAAAAGATATACAATAACGGCGGCACTTCCTTATACTAATGGACCAATACATATTGGGCATCTAGCAGGAGTTTATGTCCCTGCCGATATTTACGCGAGATATTTACGATTAAAAGGGAATGATGTTGCATTTATTTGCGGTAGTGATGAGCATGGCGTTCCTATTACAATAAAAGCAAAAAAGGAAGGTGTCACGCCTCAAGACATCGTAGACAAATACCATAACATCATCAAAACATCGTTTAAAGACTTTGGTATTTCTTTTGACAATTATTCAAGAACTTCTGCACAAGTACATCACGATACGGCGTCAGAGTTTTTTACGACTCTTAATAACAAAGGTGAATTTATTGAAGAGGTTTCAGAACAGTTATATGATCAGGAAGCAAATCAATTTTTAGCTGACAGATTTGTTATCGGTACTTGTCCAAAATGCGGCAACGAAGAGAGTTATGGCGATCAATGTGAAAAATGCGGAACCAGTCATAATGCAACAGATTTAATTAACCCTAAATCAGCAATTACAGGCAACGTACCGACCCTTAAAGAAACAAAACACTGGTTTTTACCTTTAGATAAGCATGAAGAATTTTTAAAAGAATGGATTTTAGAAGGTCATAAAAAAGATTGGAAACCTAATGTCTACGGACAAGTAAAATCTTGGATAGACGACGGCCTAAGACCAAGAGCAGTAACCCGAGATTTAGACTGGGGAATTCCTGTACCTGCCGAAGGTGGAGAAGGAAAAGTATTGTATGTTTGGTTTGATGCGCCTATCGGATATATCTCTGCTACAAGAGAATGGGCAGAACGTGAAGGAAAAGATTGGGAACCATATTGGAAAGATCAAGACACTAAACTTGTTCACTTTATAGGAAAAGACAATATTGTATTTCACTGTATTATTTTCCCATCTATGCTTAAAGCAGAAGGCAGTTATATTTTACCAGACAATGTTCCTGCAAATGAGTTTTTAAATCTTGAAGGACAAAAACTATCAACATCTAAAAATTGGGCAGTTTGGTTACCCGAATATTTAACCGACTTCCCTGGGCAACAAGATGTTTTAAGATATGCCTTAACTGCAAATGCTCCTGAAACAAAAGACAACGATTTTACTTGGAAAGATTTTCAAGCGAGAAACAATAATGAACTGGTTGCCATTTTCGGAAACTTTATAAACCGAGTGGTTGTGCTAAGTAACAAATATTACGAAGGTATAATACCCCAACCTCATGAATTCTCAGATATAGACCAAGAAACACTAACCAAACTAGCCGCTTACCCAGCTGTAATAGAAAGTTCGATTGAACGCTATAGGTTTAGAGAAGCTAGTCAAGAATTAATGAATCTAGCACGATTAGGGAACAAATACTTGGCCGATGAAGAACCTTGGAAAGTTATCAAACAAGATCCTGATCGCGTGCAAACTGTAATGTATGTTGCATTACAAATTGCAAGTGCATTAGCGGTTTTATCTGAGCCTTTCTTACCTCACACTGCTATTAAATTGAAAGGAATTTTAAATCTTTCAAAACTAAATACACCATTAGCATGGGAAGATGTGAGCTCTAAATCTGAACTTATTCCTGCTGGACACCAAATCGGTAAAGCCGAATTGCTATTTTCTAAAATCGAGGATAAAACAATTGATATACAATTGGAAAAACTTGAAGCCAGTAAAAAAGCTAACGAAGCCGCAAATAAAGTTGTGGAGCCTCAAAAAGAAACCATAACGTTTGATGATTTTACAAAATTAGATCTTCGCGTAGGAACTATTATTGAAGCTGAAAAAATGCCAAAGGCTAAAAAGTTATTAGTCCTTAAAGTCGATACTGGTATTGACACAAGAACCATTGTTTCTGGTATTGCCGAAAGTTTTAAAGCTGAAGAAGTCGTTGGTAAAAAAGTTACTGTATTAGTTAATTTGGCACCAAGAAAGCTAAGAGGAGTAGAAAGTGAAGGCATGATTTTAATGACCGAAAATGAAGAAGGTAAACTGGTATTCGTAAATCCGGATGATAGCGGCGTTGCAAATGGATTACCAATAAGCTAGTATAGAATAAACATAACATTTATAAGGCTTAATATGACATTCGTATTAAGCCTTTATTTTTAGAATTAAAACAACTTATGTCTCAAATCACATCATTTATTGCAAAGCACACGACAATAAGTAATAAGGCCATAAACGCTACACTAAAATTATTGTCTGAAGATTGCAGTATTCCCTTTATTGCGAGATACCGTAAAGAACTTACTGGAAACCTCGATGAAGTTGCCTTGGGAGAGATTGTAAACTTTAAAACGCTTTTTGAAAACCTTGAAAAGCGAAAATCAAGTATAAGTTCTACACTTCAAGAGCAAGGTGATTTAACACCCGAGTTAAAAGATAAGATTAATAATTGTGAAAGCCTTGTTACCTTAGAAGACCTCTACCTTCCCTATAAAAAGAAACGAAAAACCAAAGCTGAAATAGCCAGAAAGCAAGGGTTAGAACCATTGGCAAAAATTATTATGAGCCAAAATGCAGATAACCTTGAGCAAACGGCTAAACGGTTTTTAAATACTGAAATTAAAACCGCTGAAACCGCACTCGTAGGAGCAAGACACATTATTGCTGAGTGGATTAGCGAACGTCAGGATATTAGAGCCATGTTACGTCAAAACATGGAGCGATATGCTCTTATTACAACCAAGGTGAAATCAGCACAAAAAACTGAAGAAAAAGCACAGAAATACAGAGATTATTTTGATTGGTCTGAGTCCTTATCGCGATGCCCATCACACCGCCTTTTAGCAATTTTAAGAGCAGAAACTGAAGGCTATATAAGATTAAAAATTGAAGTTGATCAGGATCGAATTGTAAATAAAATTGAATCAAAAATTATTCGATCTCATTCCGATTGTGCAACACAAATACAATTAGCAATTGAAGATAGTTTTAAACGATTACTTTTACCATCTATAAGCAATGAGGCTTTACAAAAAGCCAAAGCCAAAGCCGATGATCAAGCCATTTTGGTGTTTTCTAAAAACCTAAAACAACTTCTTCTTGCCGCTCCACTTGGAGAAAAACGAATTTTAGCTATCGATCCTGGATTTAGAACCGGATGTAAAGTGGTTTGTTTAGATGCTCAAGGCAATTTAAAACATAACGAAACTATTTTTCCGCATGCCCCTAAAAACGATAGTATTGGCGCAATAAAAAAAATTAGTCAATTGGCTGAAGCGTATAAAATAGAGGCCATTGCAATTGGAAACGGCACCGCCTCTAGAGAAACTGAACAGCTTATAAAAAAGGTGCATTTTAAACATGATGTTGAAGTATATATTGTAAGCGAAGCGGGAGCCTCTATTTATTCTGCCTCAAAAATTGCCCGAGCTGAGTTCCCAAATTATGATGTTACGGTTAGAGGCGCAGTTTCGATAGGTAGACGATTATCAGACCCACTTGCCGAATTGGTAAAATTAGACCCAAAATCTATTGGGGTAGGTCAATACCAGCATGATGTAGACCAAGCCAAATTAAAAGGGTCTTTAGATCGGGTCGTCGAAAATAGTGTGAATACGGTAGGAGTAAATATCAATACCGCATCCCAATATTTACTTAGTTATGTTTCTGGTATCGGTCCTAAATTAGCGGAAAACATAATTGCATACAGAACAGAAAACGGCAGTTTTGGCTCAAGAGCAGAAATTAAAAAGGTGCCGCGGCTGGGAGAAAAAGCCTTTCAGCAAAGTGCAGGTTTTTTGAGAATCAAAGATGCGAAAAACCCTTTAGATGACTCGGCAGTGCACCCTGAGCGCTATGCCTTGGTAAATCAGATTGCAAAAGACCGTAATACAGATGTAGCTGCGCTAATTGGCAATACTGCAGAACTAAGTGCGATTAATTTGGAATTCTATTGTAACGAGTCTATTGGGCTTCCAACCTTAAAAGATATTTTGACTGAGTTAGAAAAACCTGGTTTGGATGTTAGAGCCAAGGCAAAGGTGTTTACATTCAATAAAAACATAAAAACAATTTCTGATGTTCAGGTTGGTCAAGTGCTACCTGGCATCGTCAATAACATTACTAATTTTGGCTGTTTTGTTGACATTGGCATTAAAGAAAGCGGGCTTATACACATTTCAAATCTGGCTGACGGATTTGTCTCTGATGTGAATGCACACGTGAGTCTGCAAGAGCATGTCATTGTAAAGGTTTTGGAAGTTGATATCAATCGAAAGAGGATTCAACTATCCCTAAAACGATAACAAAAAAAAAGGAGCTTAATAGCTCCTTTTTTATTCTTAATTTTTATTTCGATACAGTGATTTATCTACACTTGATATCATAGCTTCTTGATCCATATCAACACTAATAAAGTCTGAAATTTGATTCACCAAATCGTTAGGATTTTCAAGAACATCCTTATAATTCACATACATCATTTCAACACCTGGCTCTTTTTCTTTCCATGTATCAACCACTTGAAGTTGCTTTTGGAAAGCATCAAATAATTTAACCGGTAAAGTTTCTGTATCTCGACCAATCATTTTTTGCTGTGATTTTATAACCTCGGTGATATCACGATTCATAAAAATCACTTTATACCTATATTCTGAAGGCAAATGCTTAAGTAATGGAGCAACGACCTTAACCGATTTGTTTTTAGCCAACTCCACCCAACTATTGTCTTTATGGATTGACATTACTGGTTCATATTCAAAATATCCTTTTGGATTAGAGTCATCAGATTTTCTTTGGTTATCTGTCAAGACTTCTAAACCACCATTATTCATCATTTGCATCATTAAAGATGTTCCTGAACGCGGTAACCCTGATACAATTACAATCTGATCTTTAAAATAGGTATTAGTCGTTTTATCTTCTAAATTAGCTAAAGCCTCTTTTTTAAGATTAATATTTTCAATAGCCATTTCTGCTTTCTTAGACTTTTTAGGTCTTAGCATTTTAGCCATTTCATAAGCCTTTTTAGAATTCTCTAAATCTCCCATCTTTTCTAAAGCTTCACCCAATATATAGTGAGCTTCAGGGAAATACTTAATCAGCTCTATAGCGGTAAAGGCATGATCTGCAGCCTCCTCAAAATCACCCAAACGCACTAAGGCTACAGCCAAGGCTTGATGGTATTTTGCATTGTCATTTTCCATTGCAATGGCATGTTCAAAGGCATCTTTTGCTTCCTCATACTTAAAGACTTGTGCATAGATTTTACCAATTTGAAACCATACTTCTGGGTTTGGCTTTTTGTCTTTAGCAACTTGAAGCACTTGTAAAGCTTCTTCAACTTTACCATTACCCAATAAAATTTTAGACTCAGAGAAATACGTGTTCAGTTTAAATTCACTGTCCAATTCTCTTAATGTATTCAAGTACTTTTCAGCCAATTTAAACTCACTCTCAGAAATGGAAATAGTTAGTAAATCCATGTAAAATGGGATCACATCTATAGGCTTCTCTTCGGTAATCAACTCTAATAAAATCTCTTTTGCAGAAGCGTAATCTTTCTTACCCAAATACACTCGTGCCAAATTATGTCTAAGGTCACATTTGGTTTTAAGAACGGCTACTTCAATTTTCTCATCAGGCTTATCAATATAGCCAAGTTCTACCAATTGTTCCATGGTTTCTTGGTCTGCTAATTGATCGTTTTCTAAATCTTTATGTTGACCAAAATCACCCTCAACATCTTCCCAGCTTTCAATAAACTCAGGCTTTTTAGGTGATTTAAAAATATCTAAGGCTACTCTTCCGTCCATATCCTTACCAACAGGTAAATCGAACATATGTAAAATGGTTGGAGCAATATCAATAAGACCTAAACCAAACACTTTTTCGTTTACTTTAATATCTGGTCCGCAAGCAGCAAAAACCCCAAATTGACGATGTTCTAATGCCGGTGCCGCTGGGTATTTGGGCATTTTTAAAATACGCTTGTTTCCAGACTCGTAACCATGGTCAGACATTACCATTAAAGTAGTATCATCATCAATTAAATCCATCATACGTCCAAGCATCATATCTTGAAAGCGATATGCCCCATCAATAACGTCTTTATATATCTCAAATTTATTCTGAGGAATCGCACTTAATTTTGGCGGGAAATATTTCATAAATCCGTGACAAAAGTGATCTATAGCATCATAATACACGCCCATAAAATCCCATTCTGTAGTACGCATTACGTTTGTTGCTGCGCAATGAACCGACACATTTTCGGTCAGGGTTTTAGCAAAATTTAATAAGGACTTATCCTGACCGTTTTGATTTATTAAAGCTGCTTTAGGAATAAATGGTAATATATGTGCTGCTGTGACCTCATGAGGAAACATACGTAGGTCTTCTAAATCCTTTACTTTTGACTCTGGGTGAATTGTTCCAGGATTAATCGGGTTTTTTTGATAGGGACTTAATTTTACCTTTTGAAATCGATCTGTAACTACTACACCATTAATTGGCTCTGCTGGAAAACTTGGCCACCAACCTACAAGATTAGATTTCATGCCTTGGTTGTGGAGAATATTCCAAATGGCTTTAGATTTTCTACTTTTTACAGATACAGGCCTAATTCCTTTTTGATCCGGTTGTAATTCCAAAAACCCTAAAACGCCATGTTTATCAGGCGTTTTTCCTGTGGCCACAGTGGACCATAGCATAGGAGAGTAAGGCGGGTTCATGGTACTCATGTTGCCATAAACTCCTTTTTTTATTAATCGTTGTAAAGAAGGCATTTGCCCCTTAGCTAACAATGGCCCTATTATTTTCCAATCTGCACCATCCCAGCCTAATAAAAGTACTTTATTTTTCTTCGCCATTTTTTTTACGATTTTTCTTTAAACTTAAAGCTTTCACAGCCCTCCATTCTCTCAATCCCAAATCGCCATAGGCCAAAAGGCCCAAAGATCCTTTTTCGTCAACCTTAGCATTTGCGTTGGTGTTTTTTTTATCACCCATAGTTTTAAACAGTTTTAAATACCTAAAAAACAAACACTTACCAAACGCCCTAATTACCTGTGTTTATAGTGTATTATATTAGAATACAAAGAAATAAAATATAGTGTATATAACCTAAATTTAGTGTCAATTCAAGTTTGTTTACTTATAATTTTAACACCTAGTAAACAACTTATTTTAACTCTCCTTCTCCTTTTTTTTGAAAAAACACAAGTGTTAAATTTTTTAAGCCCCTGGTTCTCATCAACATTAACTTTTTGGGCAAACAAACATATTAGAGTAATTTGCAGCTGGTTGAAAAACCGCTTAATTCCTAATAATTAATAAATATAGTTCTATGAAAAAAACTACTCAAAAATTATCCTCTCAACTTGCAAAATACGGAGCTTTATCACTTGCTATGGCTGGTGCTGCAGACGCTTCTGGACAAATTGAATACACAGATATTACCCCTGATGAAGGTGGAGATATCACCTACCTATTAGATTTAGACAACAATGGTATTGATGATTATAATATTGCCAACGTAAGCGGTAACTTACTTCTAAATTTTTACTTCACACCTGCTGCAGGTAGTAATAGTTTTATTAACACTATGCCATCTGCCGCTGGAATGGGATCTTACCCAACAGGTTTAGACATGGGAGATGTTATTAGCAGTAGTAATGGCGATTGGACTTATGGAAACTTTTACAACTGGATGGGTACATGGGACAATATTAATGGATGTACGAGAGCCAATGCAGAGTTTTGCGGTGCGGTTGGAGACAAATACTTAGGTCTTAAATTTGATATAGATGGTGCCACACATTACGGTTGGGCAAGAATTGGTGCTATAAACGGATCAACAACAAACTGGGTAATCAAAGATTATGCGTACAACACAACGGCTGATGAGGCAATTAACGCGGGTCAAACAACTTTAAGCATTAACGATAACGAATTAGCAAACTCTGTAGAAGTAATTGCTGTCGATAAAACTATTACAGTTAACAATTTAGACAATGCCGTGAACTACAATGTTTACTCATTGACTGGACAAGTTTTACAATCTGGTAAATTAGAATCAGGTGCTAACAGTATTAACATGAATACAGTTGCTAGTGGTATCTACGTGATAGAATTAACAGACACTGAAACTCAAGCAAAATTTGCTAAAAAAGTTATTTTATAATACAAAAAAATTTATATATTACAGTAAAGGCATCAAGGTTAACTTGATGCCTTTTTTTGATTTATCATAATTTTAGGGTAACTTTCATGTAACTAAACAATTTACTAACACTTAATATTGTAGAAAATCATGAAAACAATTACTCCAAAATTTTCAAATCAACTGGCAAAATACAGTGCCCTATCAGTTGCAATGATTGCCGGTGCAGATGCCATGGGACAAATAGAATATACGGATATTAATCCTGACGAAGGAGGCGATATTACTTACCAATTGGATATAGACAACAATGGGGTTGACGATTTTAACATTGCCAATCTTTATGGTAACTTATTGCTTAACTTTTACTTCTCACCACCTGCTGGAAATAGTTTTATTAACACAACGTCTTCTGCTGGAGGATTGGGATCTTATCCAACTGGCTTAGATATGGGAGATGCAATAAGTAGTGGTAACACAGGCTGGGCATCTGGAAACGTTTACAATTGGATGGGCACTTGGGACAATATAAATGGATGTATGAGAGCAAATGCTGAATTTTGCGGAGCTGTAGGAGATAAATATCTTGGGCTTAAGTTTGACGTTGATGGTGCTACACATTATGGTTGGGCTAGAATTGGTGCTATTAACGGTTCAACAACTAATTGGTCTATTAAAGATTATGCTTATAACACCACGGCAGACGAGGCTATTAACGCAGGTCAAACCACTTTAAGCTTAAATGACAATTCATTAAGAGGAAATATTGCTATTTCAGCTTTTGATAAAACCATTTCAATCTCAAACCTAAATAATTCAGCATCTTATCAAGTGTACGATATTTTAGGAAAACAAGTATTATCAGGTACAATTGAATCTTCGGAACAAACAATTTCTGCTGCAAATACAACAAGTGGAATTTATATTATTAAGCTAGTAGATCTTACTACTAATGCTACAATTTCAAAGAAAATTGTACTGTAATAAACGGAAATAAAACAAAAAAGGCACTTTAAAAAGTGCCTTTTTTTTATGCCGAATTTCTACTGGCATTAATATTTCCGAAAAGGGATCGGGTTACTATTTTCTCGTAAATAGCGATCTCTTCTGTATTGTTTGGATCTTCTTTTTGTAATTCTTTTACTTTTTTCAAAGCAAACTGCTGAATTGTAAGTAATGGTAACACTATAGATTCCCTTACTTCAATAGAAGCTTTACTTGCAGGGTGGTTTTCCATTAATTGATCATACCCCGTAAGTTTAAGTAATAAGTCTCGAGTTAAAAGATACTCTTCATAGATCACATTCCAGAATACTCCAAACTCAGGGTCATTACCCATGTATTTGGTAAGCCCAAAAAAGGATTTAGACAAAGACATCATACTATTACCTACCAAGGTTTTAAAGAATGTTGACGATTTATACAAGGTTACCACCTTATCAAACTCACCTCGATCTTCATAATACTTCATAGCTGTTCCTACGCCATAAAACCCAGGGACATTTTGTTTTAATTGACTCCAAGATCCCACAAACGGAATGGCTCTCAAATCTGCAAAAACTAACTCTGAAGATTTACCACGTTTAGATGGTCTACTCCCAATATTGGTTTTTGCATAATACTTAAGCGTACTCATCCCTTCTAGATAAGACAAGAATTTTGGATGACTTTTAAATTCGGAATATGATTTATAACTCAATGTTGACAGCATATTCATCGTCTCAACATTTTGAGAAGACATTGGCTCCTTACTTTCATTTAATCTATTGTATACCCCAGAAGAAATTAACTGCTCCATATTATACTGGCAAGAATCTAAGGTTCCAAAATTGGAGCTAATGGTTTGCCCTTGAATGGTTAATTGCACTTCTTTATCTTCAATTGTTGGTCCTAAAGAGGAATAAAACTGATGTGTTTTTCCACCACCTCTTGCTGGTGGTCCTCCCCTACCATCAAAGAATAGTGCAGTAATACCGTGCGCTCTTGACATTGAGGTCAATCGTTCTTTTGCTTGAAAGATAGCCCAATTAGCCATCAGATAACCACCATCTTTAGTACCGTCTGAGAACCCAAGCATAATGGTTTGTTTGTTCCCTCTGGATTCGAGGTGTTTTCTATAATTTTCATTAGAATAAAGCTCTTCCATTACTAAATGTGCTCCTTCCAAGTCATCAATGGTTTCAAAAAGAGGACCAATATCAACAGTCAATTCGTCTTGGAAAGCCACAAGTTTTAACATAGCATAAACTTGCATCACATTCAATGCGGTTTGATTATTACTAATAATGTATCGATTAGCGCCTTTTTCACCATTTTTCTCCTGCACTTCTCTAATAACTTCTATCGTTTTAAGCATTTTTAAAACGTCTTCATCAGAAATCAAACTGAGATCAACTTTACCAGATATCTTAGACAAAAATTCAAACTGCTCTTTTGGGGACATGGCATCATAATTATCAGGGAAAATAGTATTTCCTGCCTTTTGCAAATCAGAGACCATATTAGTAAACACCTTATGATGCACTCTACTATCTTGTCTTATATCTAAGGCTGCAAAATGGAAGCCAAACAAGGTTACTTTATTTATTAAACTATAGACGTCGGCCAAATAAAGGGATTGATGTTTATCAATTATTAGGGTTTTAATTTCGTTTAGTTCGGTTTTGAAATCTTCGAGGGTAAAGCTACCATAAGATTCGTCTCCAATACTTGCATGATATAAGCTTAGGTCAAGATTCGCCATTCGCTGCTCGACATCAGAAAAGGTTAATTTTCGTTTCAACGCTCTAATATCTTTATAGTAACTTCTAAGTACTGCTAAGCGCAATCGTTCTGCTACATTTCTGGTAATTTCTGGCGTTACAAACGGATTACCATCACGGTCACCTCCAGGCCAAAATCCAACGTTTAAGATATCGTTATTAATAGGTTTTCCTTTAAAAATATGTAATTGAATGTAATCATACATATCTCCAAAAGAACGATAGAACACATTTTCTAAATACCATATGAGGCTAACGGCCTCGTCAAAAGGGGTTGGCTTTTTGTGCTTAAAGAATGGTGTTTTTCCTAATTGTGCCAGTAAATTTTTAATTTGTACCAGGTTATTATCTTTAATCGCTTCGGTAAGATCTGTGATAATACCTAACACACTTCCAGGATAAAACTGAGTAGGGTGTGCTGTTAAAACAATTCGAACTTTATAATCGGACAAATAATGCTGTAATCCAGTGAGGTTTCTTGCTGATACTGCCGCTTCTTTTAAACTTCTTAAGGTACCGAAACCATCCATATTATTAACGACGGGAAAGGCGGCATCTTCAATGGCATCAAATAACACCACCTGCCTTTCAATGTATTGAATAAACCTAAACAATAAATTGAGCTGACTTTGCTTTGTTCTTCTGGCTTGATATTTCTCAAAAAACGTTTCGACTATAGTTGTAGGGTCATCTTCATTTTTAAATCCTTTTGCACAAGTTTCATGAAATAAGGGTAACAAAACACCTGTCTTTGATATGGTATCAAACGGCAATGTCATAAAGATGCTATTGTAAATCTGATACTTAGATAGTACATTTTGTTTAAACCTAATGAGTTTTGGTTGTAATGACATGTTTATATCGCTTTTATTATATTCTAAATTCCTTCTTAATTATCAACACAGCTCACATAACAAACTACATATCAAATTGTTCTATAAATTTACTGAACTATTTTTTGATAATTAAACATCTTAGTAAATATCTTTATATTCCTAGCGAATAAGTAAAAATTATGTCAATAAAAAAGAAAATCGGCCCTTTGTTTAAGTAAGAAAAAGATTAGATTTGCGACTCAATTTTTCAATTATACTTCTCTTATGTGTTTAAAAAAATATATCCTTCATATTTATATCATTTGCGCACTACTGCTTAGCCCAAACCTATTGGGGCAAACTAAAAACCAAGGTATCGGTATTTCTTATTCTAATTACAATAAAGTACCAAGAGAGGTTGTCTATTTACATTTAAACAAATCGGCTTATATTGAAGGAGAAACCTTAGCATTTACTGCCTATATTTTTGACAAGAATAGAAAGCAACTTTCTAATCTAACCGAAAACCTATATGTATGCATTAATGATGACAAGGGGAACAGAGTAAAAAGCAAGTTAATTTACGTGAGTAATGGCATAGCAGCAGGAAGTTTTTATATCAATTCTGATTTTTTAGGTGAGCGGTATTCCATTTCGGCATTTACGTCTTGGCAAAATAACTTTAACGAACCGATAGTTTACAATCAAGAATTTAAAATCGTGAGGGAAGCCTCCAAATCCGGGCTCTTGTCTACTCAAATTGATGTTCAGTTGCTACCAGAAGGCGGTCATTTATTGGCCGACACACCAAATACTGTGGGAGTTGTTGTAAAAGGTCAAAACGGATTGGCTGTACCAAACAGCACAGGTGAGGTGATCGATAATACTGGCGCTATAATCTCAACTTTTAAAACCAACAATTTAGGCTTGGGAAAATTTAGTTTCATCCCAGAATTAAACCAAATCTATACAACTACAATAAAGGCAGATAGCATTGAGACTCAAGCCACGATGCCAAGAATAGAACCTAAAGGTATTGGTATTACCTTGAGTAAATATTCAGATAAAGTTGCTGTTCAATTTTCCACTAACCAAGCTTCAGATAAGTTAATCGCTAACAAAACTTTTGTGTTGGCTATACATAATGGTTACGAAATAAAAACGACCTCTGTTCAATTTGAATCAGGTAAAATGAATACCACCAAAGTGTTTCCGAATACCGAATTATTTTCAGGCATGAACATTTTCACCTTATTTGATGAACAGAACATCCCTATTCTTGAACGCCTATATTTCAACTACAACAATATTTCTATTTTAAAGAGTCAAAATGTTTCGACTGAAAGGGTACAAGATTCGACATTATTCACAGTTGCTATATCTAAAATCAACACGTCACAGTTTAATAACTTTAGTGTTTCTATTTTACCAAGAGAAACGAAATCTTATCAGCACCATCACAATATACTTTCTTACCTCTACCTAAAACCTTATGTCAAAGGCTATATTGAAAATGCTAAATATTACTTTACAAACATTAACAGAAAAAAGGAATATGAAATAGACCTTTTACTTTTAACTCAAGGCTGGAGTAGTTTTAATTGGAATTCTATTTTTGGCGGACTTCCTGAGCCTGCCCACCCATTTGAAAAAGGAATAACCGCTATTCTTAATAACAATTCAAAATCTAATTCAAAGGTTGTGCTTTACCCACTCACCAATTCAAATTCGGAAATTATAGAATTTCCTGATGGCGAAAATCAACTGACCAAAAACCACCTTTACCCTATTGATGATGAAGTACTAAAAATTGGATCTGTTGGGAAGAAGTTTGTAGAAAAGCCATCCATCTATCCGCAGTTTAAACCTAACGGAATTCCGCAAATTAAGTACAAGGTATCGGCATTACCGTTTGCCAATACGAGTGCCAATTATATAACTCAAAATTTAATTGAATACTCTTGGGATGGTTATGAGCTGTTAGAGGAGGTATTAATTTCAACAGACAAAAAATTAGATAAGAAAGCTTTTTTGGAGACTCAAGTAAATGGAAAAATTGATGTATTTGATGATGCTAAAAGGGCTACCGGAATAGATTTTGCAACCTACATAAGCACCAAAGGTTTTAGGGTTAATAAAACCGATGGAAACTTGAGTATTACAAACACATTTGCTCCAAACCCTCATATTAAAACTCCAATTGTTTATTTGGATAATATGCGCCTTTCAGATTTTAATATCCTTTATAATTTTGGACTACATGATGTAGATTATATTGTCGTAGACAAAGAAGGGTTTGGAGAAGGTTTACGCGGCAGTGCAGGTGTGATTAGAATCGTAACTTCGCCTCAATTTTCACATGCTAATTCGACACGTAAATATTTTGGAGAGTACAAATTTCCGCTTACTTTTTCTTCAAATAAAAGATTCTATAATCCCAAATACAGTTTTTACCAAAGTCAGTATTTTAAAAACTTTGGAACCATAAACTGGCATCCCGATTTGATTGCGAACAAAGCAGGTGCCATTAAATTCATGGTTCCAAATTTATCTAATCTTAATTACATCATTTTTATAGAAGGCTACGCCAATAACGGTGCTTTTATGTCTGAGGCAATTGTCATAGAGTAATTACTCTGCGGCTAATACCGCACTCGTTCTGGCTTCCAAACTAATGGTAATAGATTTTTGGTCTTCACTTAACTTAGTGCTTTGACCATACAACACATCTTTATACAATTGCGGTTTTGAAACCTTTACTGTGATGCTTTGTTTGACGCCGCTATTATTAAATACCGAAATAACTTCGGTATCCGAATCAAATCTTCGATAAGCCAACACATCATTGGTATCATCTATTAGAAGAAAATCGATATCACCGTGAATAAGCACTGGATGTTGTTGCCGAATAGCAATAATGTGTTTATAAAAGTTAAATAAATTGGTATTAAACTTTACCTCATCTTCATTACGCTCTAACCCTAGGGGATGAGTGGTTTCGTTTTCAAACTGGTAATCAGGCCAAATTAGCGGTTTTCTGCAACTGGGATCATCAACACCCCACATTCCCATTTCGTCACCAGCCCAAATGTGCGGTGAACCTATGTATGTAAATTGCTGCGTCAATAAAAGCTTCAGTGTCTTATAGGTTGCAGCATCAGGTTTACCAATATTATAGTTGGCATCGCCATAGGGTGTACTATTGTATTTGTATTTGTTTTTATTTAAAAGTGAAGTTCCTACCCTTGGCACATCATGAGATGCGGTTAAATTCATCATGGCGTAGTTACTTTGGGGTCTAAGATTTGATCTAAAACTATTTAAACTATCTACAAACTCACTTGGTGGAATGCTGTTTGGTGATTTATTAAAATAATGTCTTGCTGCTCTAAACCATCTGTAGTTCATTGGTGCATCAAACACATCACCTTTTACAAAAGGTTCTGGATCTAACAATTTGTCTGGCCATTCTTCCCACCAAATTTCACCAAGCAAATACGCATCAGGATTTATACCTCTAACAAAGGTTCTGTATTCTCTCCAAAAACCAAGTGGCATTTCGGCTGCAACATCTAATCTAAAACCATCAACACCATCTGAAGTATCGCCATCACGGTTAGGATCTAACCAACGTTGAGACACATTAAAAATATGCCATTTAGCGGCATTGCTGTACACGTTTCCTTCCATAGCATGTACGCCACCTTCGTGCACTTGCGGACTCGTTTCTTTTATTTCTGGTAGAGATTGTAAGCCTACCCAACCAGCATATTCAAATTCATTTGCAACGGTATTTGGATCGTCAAATTGCTTCACCCAATACCAATCTTTATAAGCCGATTGACTTTGATTTTTAACCAAATCTTCCCAAGCCCAAAATGTAGTACCTGTATGATTCCAAGAGTAATCTAAAATCACTTTCATTCCTCTCTCATGCATCACTTTTATAACTTCTAAAAACAACTTATCAGCCTTTGTAAATTGCCAGCTCATAGGGTCATTATGCGTTTCTGTAGCCATCAAAGCAACATCTCCTTTCGGGTCAGGACCAAAGTTTCTATCAATATGGCGCCAATATTTGGGATCGTATTTATGTAAGGAAGGTGCGTCATTTAACGGATTGAAATAAACGGCAGTCACTCCCAAAGAATCTAAATAATCAATTTTATCTAAAACCCCTTGCAGGTCTCCCCCGTAGCGTCTAAACTGAATTTTATCATCGATTCTAACAATCTCGTAACCCCCTCTTGCTGTTTTACCATGAATGTCTTTAAAGTAAGGATCATCACTATACCAATCTTTGGTCCATGGGGTAACGGTCCAAGACTCAGGAACCAAGCCGGGATGTGCGCCTTCAATATCTGCTTTTGTAGGATCGTTTGAGGGGTCTCCATTTCTAAAACGTTCTACAAATATTTGATACCACACCACTTCTTTCGACCATTCTGGCGGGTCTTCAAATGCTGTAGTCAATGCTTGTTGATTTTGAGGTTCAGTAGACATAGGAGCTTCTTCATCTTTGCAAGACGTGAAACTTAAGACTGAAACTAATACACAGGAAAATAAGATTGTTCTCATACTTGTAAAATAAATTGACTTTTTAAACGTAAGCCGTTTTAATTTAGAGCTTTAAAAGTAAGTTACAAGATACTAAATAATCCAAAATTAAAATTGAAACAGCTCAATTCGAGGGTCAAGTGACCCTCGCTCAAGCCATTTAAAATTTATTTCCCTAACATTAAGAGTTCACTACAAACCACTTCGGTAAAATAGCGTTTAATACCATCTTTATCGGCCCAAGATCTTGTGGTTAATTTCCCTTCGATTGCAATTTCTTTGCCTTTAATCAAGTATTTTTCGGCTAGGGCTGCGGTATGCCCCCAAGCGACAACATTATGCCATTGGGTGTCGACAATGCGTTCTCCACTTTGATTTTTATAACTCTCGTTTGTGGCAATTGAAAATTTTGCCAATTGTTTTCCTGATTCCAGGTTAATAATTTCTGGATCGTTTCCAAGATTACCAATCAACTGTACTTTGTTTCTAAGCGTGTTCATAATTTTAAATTTTAAGGTTAAACAGTTAATACTATCGATAATTATTACCGACACTGCAAAGATGTGTGGGTCAATTAATTCTAATCGGTTGGTTAACATTTGTTTTCGTTTGTAGTCGGTTGTAGTCGCTTACATTCAGCTAAACAGCTATTTTTCGGCAATACGTCTTGATTTAGGTAGGAATACTATTATATTTACAACATATACATATAGTATAAATAAACACACCAGTGTGTTTATTTTATTGTTGCCATTAATTAGATGAACAAAAATCAAATCAAGAAAGAGTTTCAAGAAAACTTCCGAGAATTAAGAAAAATCTTGAATGCGTGGGAATTAATTCCTGGTTCGCCATCTGATGAATTTGACTCTATAAACCATCAAGTTTTAAGTCATTTATACAAAGGAGCGGATTTTGAGAAAGTTTCTCGTGTTTTGGATAGTGAATTGACTGTGAATTATGGTTTATCAACTGATTTGAAAGATGCGGAAAAAATCGCAACGGAAATTATGGAATGGTGGAATTTTAAAGTGTCGAATAGAATTATATGAATTCAGATGTTATAGAAATAAAAGCTAAACTCACTCTTTATTCGACTGAAAACGGAGGAAGAAAAACAGGAATTAAAACTAACTATCGACCAAATCACGTTTTTGAGTATAAAGAAAACTCATCCGATTTTGTAACGACTTATATCGGGCAAATTGAATTTGAAAAAGAATGGATTCTACCAAACGAAACGGAAAATGTAAAAGTTCGATTTTTAAAACATCAAAATATAAGTGAATTAGTTGAAAAAGGACGAGTTTGGTGGATTCACGAAGGACCGAATAAAATTGGAGAAGCAGAGATTTTAGAAATAATATCGGAATAAAAACTAATGGCAACACTATATATAGCAAATTGGGCGATTAGTGTTTAATCCAAAGGTCTGTTTCTATTTGCAAAGTCGCCAAATCTTTTGATTTGGTATTAAAAGAGAAAAATTAAAACAAAATAAAAAGTTTTGGCTTGTGGCTAAACCGAAAATAATCGTTTATTTATTGCCCAACATGCCATATATTTAACGTTGTGCATAATTTAAAAATGACATTTCCTTTATTAAACATATCGAACAAAAAGTGGAATTCTG
>MPDE01000002.1 GCA_001874335.1 Bacteroidetes bacterium MedPE-SWsnd-G2 | reverse complement strand
GTAATATATTCTTTATTTATAAATGACTTAGTAAAATCTATTTTTCCAATAATTTTGTTTTTTAGGATTTCCTGAAATTCAATTACATCAAAAGGTTTACTTAAATAGCCAGAAATATCTACTCTATTAATGATGAGTTTTTCATTACTTAAACTTGATGTTAAAAAAATAACTTTTTTGTCTTTTGCAATTTTTTGTGATAATTCAATTCCATTATAAACGGGCATTTCAAAATCTACAATTAATAAATCGTATTCATTTTCTTTAATTTCTTCTGATGCAAGTTTTGAACTGTGATAGCTATTAATATATTTTAAATCAAAATCAGAAGCAATAGTATCTATTTTTGATTTTACTCGTCCAAGTACTTTTGGTTCATCGTCTACAAGTATATATCGTATCATTTAGTTTGGACTTATTGTTAATTGCGATAAGTATTGTGAATTTGGTAAAGTTTTATATTCTAATTCACTGTTAGGGTAGTAAGCATCAAGTAACTGTTGTAATGCATTTAATCCAAATTGACTTGATTTATTATTTGAAACTTCACAATGCTCCATTGATTCAATACTGTTTACTAGGCAATAACTTAGTCTATTTTGTTCGGCTTGTTTTAACTCAATTGAAATAAATGATTCTTCTTTATTTAAACTTCCATGTTTTAGTGCATTTTCAACAAAGGGAAAAAATAATGTTGGTTTAATTTGAATTTGTTTCCTCTCATTATCACTTAATAAATTTTTAAACTCCACATTGGCATTGGGTTTCAAAAATTTAATTAAATCCAAGAACATGTTTATATGTAATAGTTCTTCTTCAATAGAAGTTTTATTTTTATTTAATGCAGAAACATTATAGTCAAGAAGTTTAAATATATGTTTTAAAGCTTTTAATGACGGTAATTTACTTTTTGTTTTATTCGTCCAATAAAAAATTCCTAAAAAGGATCCATAGTTAATTTCAGACTCCTCTATATCTTCATAAATCTGACTTATAACATTTTTAACAAAATGTGCGCCTAAACGTGTATTGTTAGCTTCAACAGTTTTGTAATTAATATAACGTTCGTAAGCATTTTTTTGATGGTTTATAGTCTCTTTTTGGACTTCTATTTCTTTATCCTTTTTATTTAATGTATTATAAAATTTCTTTTTGTAATTATCTAATTCATCATGTAATTGTAAGATTTCGGTCTGCTTAGTAGATAAATTCTCTTTTAATGATTCAAGTTGGTTTATTTGAGCATCATAATTGGAAAAAGCCAACTGGTTTGAATCAAGTTTTGCTTTTAATTTTTTGTTCTTTTTTCTAAAACTTCTCTTTTTATATAGGTTATACCAGTTCCTCATAATAAGTAGTATAAGTAATACGAACAGGATTGGTATAGCTTTTTCTATAAATAGCAAATATTCAGGAGCTTGTATGTTGTTATTTTGGTATTGCATTCAGAATAAATGAGGCTTAAGTTGTTAGTTACTGCTTTTATTGAAGGTTTTCACAAATAGAGTTTATTATTTCCCAAATATATATTGTATGGCACAAATCAGAAAAGTTTATCCTACAAATATTGAAATTCGTTTATAGAAAAAGATCAATAGTTGATCTGAATTAAAATTTAAATACTAAATATTATGAGTAATTCAAAAAGCCACAAATCAAATCAAGCAAATTCTAACAGAGGAAGCTCAGGGAATAATAAATCAAACAGCAAAGTGCATGGAAATAGAGGCAAACAATTGAACCCAAATCAAAATAGGAATAAATAAAAAAAATCAAAAACATAATTGCCTCATTTTTTAATGAGGTAATTAATAATAGTTTTATGCCCAAAACCAATAAAATCCCTAGTATTAACTTTCATCTTTGGGAACCTTGTAATATGCGTTGTAAATTTTGTTTTGCAACCTTCCAGGATGTCAAGAAGACTATTTTACCAAAAGGTCATTTACCAGAAAAAGAAGCAATTGAGGTTGTAAAACAAATAGCGGCTTCAGGTTTTGAAAAAATAACTTTTGCAGGTGGTGAACCTTTGTTATGCCCGTGGTTACCTATGCTAATTAAAACGGCTAAAAACCTGGGTTTAACTACCATGATTGTAACCAATGGAACGAAACTAACAGATTCTTTTTTGAAAGAAAACAGTATGTATCTTGATTGGATAGCTTTGAGTGTTGATAGTTTAAACAAAGAAAACAATGTTAGAACGGGTAGGGCAATCGTTGGTAAGAAAGCTTTTGGAAATTATGATTATTTAAAGATCATTGATCTAATCCATAGCTATGATTATGGTTTAAAAATCAATACTGTAGTTAATAAGATAAATTTCCAAGAAGATATGACTGCTTTTATCAAATACGCTAAACCTAAGAGATGGAAGGTGCTGCAAGTGTTGCCAATTACAGGGCAAAATGATTTCGGAGTTGAGGAATTTGTAATTACAAAATCAGAGTTCAATAAGTTTATCGAATTGCATAATAAAATCTCTGTAATGATTCCGGAATCAAACAATGAAATTAAAGAGAGTTACGTAATGGTTGATCCCGCAGGAAGGTTTTTTGATAATTCAAAAGGTGTTCATAATTATAGTAAACCAATTTTGGAAGTAGGTATTGAAAAAGCTTTCACTCAGGTGAATTATGATTATAATAAATTTTTAAAAAGAAAGGGTTTATATAATTGGATTAAATAAAGGAATACGGATGAGTATTAGAATAAAAACAAAACGGTTTAGACTGAACTAAACCGTTTCTTTTTTTATAAATCTTCCATGGCTTTTTTCCTTATTAAATTACCATTTATCTCGTCGAAATAAGTTAGTCTAACATAGCAACTTGAAACACCGGTATGATCTATCATTAACTGGATGGTTCCTTTTTCAGTTTCGTAGGTCGTAGAATATTTGCAGTTATCAAATTGGACAGCATATAACTTTGAGGAGTCATCGTCTGGTTCACTATAAGTATCAAATTTCTGAATGGTTTCTGCAGGTTTACCATATTTTTCAGTTAATAGATCTCTTAAGTAGAAGTAATCTGAAGACAAATTACTCCATTTCTCTTTCTCAGGAAATATTACTGTTATTTGACTTACCAAATCTCTTTGTTTGAGTGAATGTACACCTATTAAACAGCGTTTAAAACTGGCAAATTCACCCGTTAAAATTGCAGCGCCATCTTTTGTTTGAATTTTATCAAATCCATGTGTTTTAAGTTTGAATACAAAATCAGTCAGTGTTCCGTCAATTGGAACTCCCTTAAAAGTCATATGGCTCGATTCGGTAGGTATTGTTTGAGCAAAAGTAGATATGACTACAATCGACATATAAAACAGAGAAATAAATCTTTTCATTACATTACTTTTTTGCACAAGGTTATTACTTGCGAATTATTTTTGTAGTGTAAATTGAATTAAAATGAAGAGGTTATTGAACTTGATTCCCTAATAAGTTTAATAGAATAACAAAGATAAGAAATAGAAAAATATTTGTAAAGAATCTATTTGCTTTTGTTGCTGAACATATTTGTTTAGTATAGGGGAGAAGTGAGATGATTAACTTCTATTTTTTAAGTAAACTAATTTTTGAGTTTTTGTGTCGTAATGGGGAAAATAGCCTAAGTTATTAGGTCCTAAATTCAAAATGGGAAGATACTGATTTGAGATAAGTTGGGCTATTTTATTAAGATCACCTTTTGTTGCAGGTTTATTTACTTCAGGTGTAAATATTGCTTTCCCTAATTCATAAGCAGCATTTCCTATTACCGTTCCAGTTGTTGAATTACCAACACCGGCTGAAGACATAGAGTCAACTTTTATTGCAGGAGCTTTCTTTTCAGATGTAGATTTGGCAACTAGTGATTCAGTTTCTTTCTTTACCGGTAGATTTGAACTTGTAGATTTAGATTTTATTTGATACCCCCGAGAGCGGCAGCTATTACTACAATACTTTTGTATACCCCTACGTCTTGGTAAATATTCTTTTTGACAATAGTCACAAATATAATGTCTTGTTTCCATAAGCGTAAATTAAACGTTTAATTTACGCTAAAATATCAAAATTTGTTGTTTTGACTCAGTATTTCTTGAGAATTAATCCCAAAAACATGATCCAAAAGGTAATCTCTTGCTTGTTGGGCATTGATATGTTTATCCCGTTTTGGCCGTTTTAAAGGAGTAGAAACCTCCTGCTGCTCCTGAGGTTCAGAAATTAATTTTTTTGAAATTGAATTTAGTATTTGATTAGTAGGATTACCAATTAGATTCTGAAACTCTTGATTTAAAAATGGGTTAAATTTTTTAGGTGTTTGTTTATTACTTTGTAGTTGATTAAATCTATTTTTTAACTCTAAAAAGTGGATTTCAAAACAATCTAATTGAATTTCGAAAAGCTTTTTTTTCTTCTTGTCATTTTCAGATTTAAAGGTGAGGTCGAAATGTTCTAATAACCAATAAGAAATTGAATAAAGACTTTCTACTGTTTTAGCATACTTCTCAATTATAAAATTAAAGACTTCTTTGTCATTATTTGCTTTCAGTTCGAGAAGGGTAATTATTTGATTATTTAAGAATGATTGTTTTTGAGTAATATCAATTTCGCCAGTTGAACTACCTCCCTCTTTTATATTGAATTTCTTATCAATAGTTATAAATGTATTTGTAGATTTTAATAAAGGCGGGTTGTTTCGAAAATTGGATTTTTGTTCCTCTGGTAATAGATCAAAAGGAATATAAAATATATACGGTTGGACTGTCCGTTTATTTAATTTTTCAAATATTTTTTTAGTGCTTTTATTCATCTTTCAATAAATCTGAATAATCATTAGGCAAGGCAGCATCAACATCTCTTAAATATTTTTCAAGAGCCGCTCTAGATTTGTGACCTGTGATTTGCATTAATTTATTTACCGCTTCATATGGCGAATTAGACTCTTCTAATTTTCTATAAGCATTTGTGATAAATGTATGTCTAAAACTATAAATAGTATAATCTTGATCTAAACCAAAATGTCGTTTTACTTTTTTAAATCGTTTTGAAAAGTAGTCTCTTCTATTGTTTTCGGTTGTTTCCCAAAACCCACCAATAATATCGGGAGTAAATAAGAACATATTTTCTGATTTATCTGAAAGATCAGGTAAATCATTGAAAAGTAGATCTGGTATTCGTTTAGTTTTTAAAGGACTATTTTTTGCCTTGTACTTAACGGTTTTCTCTTCTAAATTTATATTTCCAATAGTTATACGACAAACTTCTACTGGTCTTACAAAATTGTAGGATACAAATTTGATAAATAGAAGAAGTATAGGGTCGTTTTTCTCTAAGTAGTCAAATATATTATTTAATTGCTCCTTTGAGTATCTGGCATGTCGTTGTGGTTTTGTTTTAAGTGTTTTTATGCTTTGCATAAAATTTCGCTTAATTATTTCACGATCAGCTAAAAGTTGCATTAGACTTCCTAAATCAGTTCTGAAATTATTTCTATACCGTTTGGTGTGATTATCTTCAATGAAATCTAAAAAATCATTAACTAAGTCTAAGGTTAGATGCTGTACTTCTTCAACTTCAGGATGATTTTCTGTTAACCAAGTATTGAATTTTTTAATCTTGTATTTGTAATCTTGAGTAGTTTTGCTACTCATGGTTTTACTCTTTATTCTAAGCGCTTTATTAAAAGCAGAGGTGATGAGAATGGAATCCCTCTTAACCCTTTTAGATTTGGGCTTTTGAGGCTCTTTCTTTATTTCAACTATAGGTTGATTTTGTTCCTTAATTTGTTCAACCTGAACTTTATTAGCTTGAGAGTTTTTGTCAGCTATTTGCTTTAAAAACAAAGAGGTATTATCAACATAAGGATTGTATCCTTCTGTGAGTAATTTGAGAAGTTCTCTTCTGTAATGTAAAAGTACATACATTCGATCTTCCTTTGTCTTTAATTTATTGGCTATACCGTAGATATTTTTTTGTCTAACCTTTTTTCCAGTATGGGGATTTAGATATCTAAAATAAACATACCACCTTTTACTAATATCGCCGTTAGCATCGTAAATTTTGGGGATAGAAAAGTCTGGATCTTTTTTCAAATTGAAATTTAAAGTGTGTTCAAATCTGTGTTCACTTTTGTGTTCAAATGTCAAGTACTCATTTAATGTAAGCATAAAAAAACGGTTTAGAGTGAACTAAACCGTTGATTTCGAACTTATTATTCTTGTAGCGAGAACGAGATTTGAACTCGTGACCTCTGGGTTATGAATCCAACGCTCTAACCAACTGAGCTACCTCGCCATTCTTTGCGGGTGCAAATATAAAAACAAATTTAATCTCCGCAAACATATTTGACTTAAATTATATTTTTTAAAATAAGTTTTTTCAGTTACATATTAATGTATATATTGGCAACATAAGATTAAGAATTATATGGAAGACAAGTTAAAGTTTGAATTGGAATTTCCAATACACGCCTCTCCTCAATTACTATTTCAATACATTTCAACACCTTCTGGTTTATCAGAGTGGTTTGCGGATAACGTAAATTCTCGTGGTGAGTTTTTTACCTTTATTTGGGACGGTAGTGAAGAAAAGGCAAAGTTGCTTACAAAAAAGTCTGGTGAACGTATTAAGTTTAGATGGATGGAAGCAGAAGAGGATGGAGAGTCTACTTATTTTGAAATAAAAATTCAGGTGGATGAGATCACTAAAGATGTGTCTATTATCGTTACCGATTTTGCAGATGAAGATGAGGTTGAAGAAGCAAAAATGCTTTGGGATAATCAAATCTCAAGTTTGAAACAAGTTTTAGGTTCGGCTTAATAGAAGCAGAAATTTAAATTATATTTGTCCCAATTTTAATTGGGACTTTTTTTATGGTTAATATTAACGGAAAATTGGTCTTGCCAAATGCGGCAAGCTTAGATGTGAATAATAGAGGATATCAATATGGAGATGCTCTATTTGAAACTATAAAATCTAATAATGGGAAACTGCTGTTTTGGGAGGATCACTATTTTAGACTAATGGCTTCTATGCGTATTTTGAGGATGGAAATTCCTATGAGTTTTACTATGGAATACCTTCAAGAACAAATGGAGTCTACAATTAAAGTTAATGGTTTAATGAAGAGTCCGGCGCGAGTTAGACTTACCGTAGATCGTAAAATAGGAGGGAAGTATAGTCCGGAAACTAACGATGTGAATTTTATCATCCAAGTGGAAAATGCTGATCAAGAATTGTATCAAATTTATGATACTCCATTTAGGGTAGATCTTTACAAAGACTTTTTTATCGCTCCCAATTTGTTATCAGGTATGAAATCTAATAACAAAGCCATAAATGTTATCTCAGGGATTTATGCCAAAGAAAATAATTGGGATAGTTGCCTATTGCTTAATACCAACAAAATGGTAGTTGAGAGCATTAGCGGAAATTTCTTTTTGGTAAAAGGAAATGTGATTAAAACACCACCTTTAACAGATGGTTGTTTAAAAGGCGTTATGCGTAAACAAATTATTGATATTATTGGTAAATGGGAAGGCATGGAATTGGTTGAAGAATCTATTTCCCCATTTGAAATTCAAAAAGCCGATGAGTGTTTCGTGACTAATGTAATTAAAGGAATTCAGCCTATTACTAATTACAGGAAAAAACAGTTTAATACAGAAGTGTCTAAAACCTTGTTGGATAAATTAAATGTAAGAGTAAGGTTGTCTAGTTAAAAGTAGGATCTTCAGGCGCATTTGACCAAATACTATATTCACCACCTAAATTCAACATATTTTCTTTCCAAAATGAGTCACTACATTTTGAAATTAACTCATGCTGATATTTGTTTTCGGAGATTACCCACGAGTTGTTTTCAAGTTCGTCTACGAGCTGGTTTGGTTCCCATCCAGAATACCCTAAAAAGAATAGTATTTGAGATTGATCAATTTTATTTGATTGCATAAGTTCAAGTACTGTATCAAAATCTCCTCCCCAATAAATGCCTAATGAAATCTCTATACTTCCAGGAATCATCTCGGGGACTTTGTGGATAAAATAAAGATTGTCTTGTTCGACTGGTCCTCCATTATAGACTTGAAAGTCGCTATTGCTTTCTGGAACCAAATCTTTTAATTTGTATTCTAAAGGTTTGTTGAGAATAAAACCTATTGATCCCTCAGCAGTATGATCACTGAGTAAAATTACAGAACGGTTAAAGGACAAATCTCCCATTATGGAAGGTTCTGATATTAATAAGTGTCCTTTTTTTGGTTGGGAAATAATCATAGGCTTACTTATATTGTAATTAAATATAGATTTTTATTTCCGGATTTCCAATTATTAGATGTTGTTTGTTGGTTATTTTATGCAAATAAAAAACCCACCAAATTGGTGGGTTTTACATTTATGTGTACAACGTTTAGTTGATAGCTCCATTTAAATCAGAACCAGCTTTAAACTTTACTACGTTTTTAGCTTTAATTTTGATTGTTTTTCCAGTTTGAGGATTTCTTCCTTCTCTTGCAGCTCTTTTAGAAACTGACCAAGAACCAAATCCTACTAAAGATACGCGGTTACCTTTTTGTAAAGATCCTTCGATATCAATTAATAATGAATCTAATGCTTTTTTAGCAGCTGCCTTAGTGATTCCAGCATTTTCTGCCATTCCATTGATTAAATCTGTTTTGTTCATAAAAATAAGTTTTTAATTATTAAATAGTTGGGTTAAACTTTTGTTAAATCCTCTTACAAATTTATACGGATTATCTTCCTATGCAAGTAATAGCAAGGGAAATAGGGGGATTTGTTAATAACTTTACCTATTTGTTAATAAAGGGACTTGATTTTTGTAGTTTTTTATCAATATCACTGATAATAGGGGTTTACAGAAGTTTTGCATTGTTTGAGAACTGGTAACCATTTAATAGAGATTTTACATCCATTTTTCTTTTTCCAGCCAATTGCAATTCATTTATGATAATAAAGCCATTAGTGACCGCAATTTTCATCTTTTTATCCTCAATTACTAATTTACCTTTTTCAATATTATGTTCCACAGCCAATTTTTCAATCGCAAATATTTTTACTTTAATAACCGTATCATTATTATGCAATTCTGTCCAAGCAGCAGGAAAGGGATTAAGACCTCTAATTTTATTAAATATATTATCTAAGCCATCTGTCCAATCTATTCTGCAATTATCCGGATTTAGCTTGTAGGCAGTTCTAATTGGTGTGTCTGAAGGTTGAATTACTGGGTTTACCTTACCTTCTTCAATTAGGTCTACGGTTTTAATAATAAGTTCAGCACCAATTTGCATTAGTCTGTCATGCAACTCGCCTACAGTTTCTGTTGCACCTATATTAGTTTCCTCTTTTAATATAATGGCTCCTGTGTCAATTTTCTCATCAATGAAAAAAGTAGTCACTCCAGTTTTTGTTTCACCGTTAATGATGCTCCAATGAATAGGTGCGGCTCCTCTATATTGTGGTAACAAAGAAGCGTGTAGATTAAAAGTACCGTGTTTTGGCATGTCCCAAACCACCTTAGGAAGCATCCTAAAAGCAACGATTATTTGTAAATCGGCATTTAATTGTTTTAGCGTTTTTAAAAAATCTTCATCTTTTAAATTAGTAGGTTGTAATAAGTTTAAATTATGTTGGTCGGCGTATTTTTTTACTGCAGATTGATTTAATTTTCTACCTCGTCCAGCTGGTTTATCGGGTGCTGTAATAACTCCAACTATATTATAATTGTTTTGGATTAACTGATCTAAGGCATGAACTGCAAAATCAGGAGTACCCATAAATACTATTCTTAAACTTTTCATATTATGCTATTCTGTAATTTTATTTTGTTAAAGTAAATGCATTAGATGCAGTAAGTTTTATTTGCTGCAATCCCATCATTTCTTTTAATATTTCAATAAGTTGATCTTCTGAACAATTTACCTGTTCTAAGATGAGCCTACTATTAAGAGGTTGTTCTTTTAGCAGGTTGATAATTTGTGATTTTATATCTACTGAAGAAGCTTTGCTTGTTTTTTCATTTGACCGACATACCGAACATTTTCCACATTCAGTTTTAGTATCTTCTCCAAAGTAGTGTTGTAGTTGTAAACTTTTACACTTAGTATCATTATTAATATACTTTATAACAGACTCTATTTGATTTGTTTTTAAAGTATTTAGCTGTGTAATCGTTTTAGATATTCTATTAATGGTGCTATCGTCTTCTCTTGGAGCAATAAATGTTAATTCTGAATCGGTGTTAGAATGTTTAAATTCAATTATACCATCAGCCTCTAATTGACGAAGCTGCGAAATGACTTCGGTTTCATCCAACCTGGTCTTATCTGCCAGTAAGATGATGTTTATTTTTAAAAGATGTTCAAAAATTCCGCCGTAGGTTCTTAAAAGCGCCTTTATAAGTAATGAAAGGTGTTGTCGTGTTTGCACATAAGTGTTTAGCGCTTGACTTTCAATTAAAAATTGAACTTTAGTTTGATAATTAAACTGCTGTGATAAGCTAATTACGCTTGTTCTATCTAAGCGTTGAAGAGCATTGAAGGTTACTAAAGATTGGAGGTTATAGGTTTTACAGAAATCATTAAAATTAAACTGAAATGATAAATCCTGTCCTTCTCCATAGGAAATTTGAAAGTAGTTACATAATTTTCTATATATCATTTTGATATAAGAAACATCTGGAAGTGCGCTTAAAAATTGACTTTTTAAGCGGTTTTCATCACTATTGTCTTTTAAAATTATAGCATATGCTTCTTCATTGTTTCTTCCAGCTCTTCCTGCTTCTTGATAATAACTTTCTAGACTTTCAGGTAGATTTACATGTATTATGGTTTGTACATCGGCTTTGTCAATTCCCATTCCAAAGGCTGTAGTTGCTACCATTATTGGTTTTTGATTATGAGTCCATTGGTAAAGTCTATCTTGCTTTTCTTTATTGGTTATACCGCCGTGGTAAAATGTACTTTCATATCCTTTTGAAATTAGGAAATCGCTAATTTCGACAGAAGCTTTTCTGCTTCGTACATAAATAATTGAGGGCCCAGAGTAGCGTTTTAAAATTTGATCAATTTTGTAATGCTTGTCTTCAGCATGCATTACAATATATGAAATGTTAGGTCGAGCAAATGAACCTCTAAACACCTTAGGATTTAAAGTATCTAAATCTGATAAAATTTCTTCTATCACTTCAGGCTTTGCGGTAGCAGTTAGTGCAACAATATTTACACTTGGGTGTAAATCTCTTAAAAGTTTAATGTTTTTATAGGCTGGTCTAAAATCGCTACCCCATTGCGAAATACAATGAGCTTCATCTACAGCAATTAGGTTAACGTTCATTCGTTTTATTCGAGCTTGTACGATATCCTGTTGTAAGCGCTCTGGTGACAAATAAAGAAATTTGTAATTGCCATAAATGCAATTATCAAGCATGTTATCTAATTCGTTGTATTTAAGACCACTTGTTAAAGCCATGGCTTTAATACCTTTTTGCATAAGGCTATTTACTTGGTCTTTCATTAAAGCGACCAACGGTGATATTACAATGCAAATCCCATCTTTTGCCAATGCAGGAATTTGGAAACAAATAGATTTTCCTCCTCCAGTAGGTAAAAGCGCTAAGGTGTCTTCATTGTTCAATACAGATTCAATTATTGATTCTTGCATCGGTCTAAAAGACGTAAATTGCCAGTAACGCTCTAAAATTGTAATGGGATGCTCCATTATTATTGATTTAGCACATCCAAAATAAAATCGGTACGATTAGAAATACTTCCAAAAGGAATATCAATAAGTTCGTAATTGTAATATTTATAAGTGTTAATTAATTGGCTGTGTATTTTCTTTGCCTGATCAAAAGATTCATAGCGTTCGCTATCACTTTCAAAAATATCTTCCCAAGGTGCAGCAATAAACACCTTATCATAACTGTTATTTTTACAGGTTTGAGTAAACGATTTTGGGAAAGAACTATCGGCATAATCCATATATGCCAAAACATCAGGAATGCCTCGGTCCAAAAACACCAGGTCAGATTCTGTGCTGTTTGCAGCTTTAAATTGGTTTAGACGTCCTTCTAACAATAGTTCACTAAACAAAAGTGGTTGCGTTAAAAATAATTGGTCCACTCCATTTTTTCTTGCATCCAAGGTTACTTGTCTTGAAATTTCTTCAAAACAATCAAACCCTCTACTCATTAATTCATTAATAATAGAAGACTTACCCGTACCAGGACCACCGGTAATAACAACTTTTTTTGTATTCAAAACAGGGAAACTTTAACTGCAAAATTCGGAATTAATATATTAAATAAAAAATGTAAACTAAAATGTATCTTTACAGCAAAAATTTGAGCATGAGTAAAGACCAAAAATCTGAAGAATTTTATAAAAAATTAAAAGTACAGCTAACCGAGACTGCACTTTGGCCATCAGAGTATTTGTATAAGTTTATTGTGAAAACCGATACTGCTAAAATTGATAAAATGGAAGGCCTTTTTAACAACATGGGAGCTGTAATAACTACAACGGCTTCTAAAAACGGTAAATACACAAGTGTTTCTATAAATGTAAGAATGAAAAACCCAGATGCAGTTATAGAAAAATATAAAGAAGTTGCTAATGAAATTGAAGGCGTAATTTCTCTTTAAAATAAATTTTCTTATATATTTTTTTGTATTTTGCAGCCAAGCAGTGAAACTTCGTGCTGCAAAAAAAAATATCTACACATTTATATTTTGATTGATAATTTAGAATACAATACAGAGCGTGAGCATTTAATTATTCCTGAGTATGGAAGACATTTGCAAAAAATGATAAACTATGCTAAATCTCGCGAAACAAAGGAAGAAAGAAACAAAAGCGCAAAGGCTATTATTTCTGTAATGGGAAATATCCAACCTCATTTAAGAGATGTGCCAGATTTTCAACATAAATTATGGGATCAGCTATTTATAATGGCCAATTTTGAATTGGATGTTGATTGTCCTTACGATATGCCATCTAAGGAATTATTGCAAGCGCGCCCAGAACCTTTAGAATATCCACAAAATTTTCCGAAGTATCGTTTTTATGGTAACAATATTAAAACCATGATTGACGTTGCTAATACATGGGAAGAAGGTGAAATGAAAGAAGCCTTAGTTTATACTATTGCAAATCATATGAAAAAATGTTTCCTTAACTGGAATAAAGATACCGTAGAAGATTACGTGATTTTTAATCATTTATATGAATTGTCTAATGGTAAAATTAATTTAAAAGGAAGTTCTGAAGATTTGACTGATGCTGGTAGTTTGATGAAAAGCAAGAAGAAATACAGCTCAAACAAAAAGCAACCCTATAAAAAATCAAATAATTCTAATCGCAACAGAAAACGCTATTAAACCGTATGGGTACATTTATCATAGAAGGCGGACTTAAATTAAAAGGAAGCATTCAACCTCAAGGGGCTAAAAATGAAGCATTACAAATTTTATGTGCAGTTTTATTAACGCCTGAAAAAGTTACAATTAATAATATCCCTGACATTGTAGATGTCAATAAATTAATTGCCCTTCTAATGAAGTTGGGAGTAAAGGTGACACGTTTAGGTCCCGGATCTTATTCTTTTCAAGCCGATGTGGTTAATATGAAGTATCTTGAATCTGAAGAATTTAAAGAAGATGGTAAAGGTTTAAGAGGTTCTATTATGATTGTAGGACCACTTTTGGCACGATTTGGTAAAGGTTATATTCCTAAACCTGGAGGTGATAAAATTGGAAGACGACGATTAGATACCCATTTTGAAGGCTTTATTAAATTAGGCGCTCAATTTAGATATAATAGAGAAGACCATTTTTATGGTGTAGAAGCAGATAAACTAAAAGGTGCATACATGCTTTTAGACGAAGCTTCTGTAACAGGAACGGCAAATATTGTAATGGCTGCAGTGTTAGCAGAAGGTACAACAACTATTTACAATGCAGCTTGCGAGCCATATTTACAGCAACTTTGCAACATGCTAAATAGAATGGGAGCAAAGATTTCTGGTGTTGGATCAAATATGTTGTCTATTGAAGGTGTTGATGCATTAGGCGGAACAGATCATAGAATGCTTCCTGATATGATAGAAATTGGAAGTTGGATTGGTCTTGCTGCTATGACTAAAAGTGAATTGACAATTACTAATGTAAGTTGGGATGATTTAGGTCAAATACCAGATGTGTTTAGAAAGTTAGGAATAACGGTAGAACGCAGAGGTGATGATATCTTTATTCCCGAGCATAAAGACGGTTATGAAATTCAAAATTATATAGATGGATCAATTTTAACTATTTCTGATGCCCCATGGCCTGGTTTTACTCCAGACTTGTTAAGTATAATTTTAGTAATTGCTACCCAAGCAAGAGGAAGTGTTTTAGTGCATCAAAAAATGTTTGAGAGTAGATTGTTTTTCGTGGATAAATTAATTGACATGGGGGCAAAAATTATTTTATGTGATCCACACCGAGCAAGTGTAATAGGTCACGATTTTAAATCTCAATTAAAAGCAACTACAATGACATCACCAGATATTAGAGCTGGTATTTCATTATTGATAGCAGCTTTATCTGCAAAAGGAAAATCAACAATTCACAATATCGAACAAATTGATAGAGGATATGAGAATATCGACGAAAGACTTCGAGCCATTGGAGCAAATATTGTAAGATTGGATTAAATTATATAGAGCTTCATTTTGAAGCTCTTTTTTATGCTATAGCATTTTTATAAGTTTCTAAGCATCTTAAACGGGCTGTTTTATGATCTACAATCGGTTCTGGATAGTGTTCCGTTGAAAAGTCGTTAACCCATTTGGAGATATATTGATGTTGCTTGTCAAATTTTTGAAGTTGCATAATCGGGTTGAAAATTCTAAAATAAGGCGCGGCATCAACCCCGGTACCAGCAACCCATTGCCAATTACCAACATTGCTTGCTAATTCAAAATCATTTAATTTATGAGCAAAGTAAGCTTCTCCCCAGCGCCAATCAATAAGTAAATGTTTGCATAAAAAACTTGCAGCTACCATACGAACTCTGTTGTGCATATACCCAGTTGCATTAAGCTCTCTCATACCAGCATCAACTAATGGATACCCCGTTTCTCCGTTACACCAAGCTTCAAATTCTTGAGGGTCATTTCTCCATCTAATGGCATCATATTTTGGTTTGAATGCTTTTGTAATACTGTGTGGAAAATGATATAGAATATGAATAAAAAATTCTCTCCAAATTAGAGCTTTTAAAAATATACGATTATTTCGATTGTAGGCTTTTTTTGCTATCTCCCGAACGCTAACAGTACCAAAACGTAAATGCGGACCTAATTTTGAAGAGGAATCTAAATAAGGAAAGTCTCTGTTAGCTTCATAATTGTCAATAAACAAATCGGTTAAGTTAAAGTCCTGTATTGAGGTTGATGCACGTTCAAACCCAATTGAATTTAGTGTTGGTATTTTGTTGTTGTCTTTAGAAATTAAGTACTCCAATTTCGTCTCCGAAGGAAAGTTATCATCCTTTATAGCTGCATATTTACTAATCCAAAGTTTAGAGAATGGAGTATAAACCACATAAGGTGTTTGGTCTGATTTTAATATATTAGTGGGGTCATGAATTAGATGGTCCTTAAATGAGTTAAAATTTATGTTAGATTCGTTTAGAAACATTTTAATGAGACTATCTCTTTCAATACCATAAGGTTCATAGTCTAGATTGCAATAGACATCTTCTAACTGGTAAGTAGTGGATAGTTGCTTAAAAATTTCTAAAGGGTCACCATGGAAAATTGAAATACCAGAATTGTAATTTGATTTCAATGTCTCATTCATTGAAGTTAAATGCTTCATTATAAACGATATTCTCCTGTCTTTTTTAGGTAATTGATCTAAAATAGTTGTGTCAAATATAAATATGGGCAGCACCCTTTTCTTTTCCTTTAGTGCCTGCCAGAGGCCATGATTGTCATTTAACCTCAAGTCTCGTCTAAACCAAAATATTGTGATAGTTGGATTCATTTAAATATTCCAAACTTTTCAATTAAAGCGCTTTGTCTGTATTCAAAAATCTCTTTTAATTTAGGTTTGACTAAATAGGGTTGAACCAGTTCTCCAAGTATACCCATTGGTAATTTATAATCAATAATATCTTCCATTTCCACACCACCTTCAATAGGCTTTATAAAATGTTTATGATGCCAAAAGGAATATGGGCCAAATCGTTGTTCATCAACAAAATATTCTTCAAATTTCGAGTGTGTGATTTCTGTAACCCACTTTGTTTTGATGCCCATTATTGTTGTAACCACATATTGAATAATTTGGCCAGGGTACATAGGTTTGTCTGCTCCAGAAACGATATCAAAACCCATATACTTAGGAGTAATTAATTTTAAGTTTGCTGGATTTGATAAAAATTGCCAAGCTTCTTCCTTGCTAATTGGGAGTTTCTGTTTATATTTTAAGGTATATAGTCTCAAATTTAATTATGTACAAAAATGTATAGGTTTAACGATATGGCAACGCATAACCATAGAAAATAGGGCAGTATGAAATTACTTTTAGATTTTAAATGAGGTTTATAAGCCATGTATAAATAGGCGATAAGGGAGATTAATAAAATAAGATTAATTAAACCGAGAAATACCAAATGTTGATTGAAAAAAATGTAATTCCAACTCACATTTAAAATAATTTGTGCGCCGTACAACATCTTAAATCTTCTAAAATTTAGCTTTGGTAAGAGATAAGTTAAATAGATAGAAAAACAGATCATTATAATCGTCCAAGCGGTTCCAAATACCCAAGATGGTGGTGTCCAAGGGGCTTGGTATAAATTCATATACCATTCTGATGTTGGTCCATCATTCATTAACCAACTGCCAATGGCAAGGCTTCCTAAATTTATAATTAGAAAAATAAAAAAGAGTTTGATTTTATCCATTTATATGAGAGGTTATTTTTTTACTTGTTGGTTTAGTTGTGGAGTAAAATACATCTAAAAGTTGTCCTTTTGGATTTATTAAATATTTTTGGAAATTCCATTTAACAGAGGAGTTGAAATTTCCATTTAGTTCTTTTTCTGTTAACCATTTATATAAAGAATGTTTATTTGATCCTTTAACATTTAGTTTTTCAGTAATAGGGAAGGAAATGTTGTAGTTAATGGAGCAGAAATTAGCAATGTCTGCATTGCTACCAGGTTCTTGGTTGGCAAATTGATTGCAGGGACAAGCTAATATTACCAATTTGTTTTTATAAGCTTCGGCTAACTTTTGCAAATCGGTGTACTGTTTTGTAAATCCGCATTTTGATGCGACGTTTACAATTAATAGGTACTTATTTTTAAATTGATTGAGATCTAAATGTTCTCCCCTAGTGGTGGTTAACCCAATGTCATATAGTGATGCGTTTGGTTCCTTGAGCTTAAATGGTTTAAGATTTAATAATCTTGCTAACATTGTATTGATTGTTATTTAATCAAATATACAATGTTTAATTTTTTTAATTAAATGTTAAACAATAATTTTAAGTTAAAAGCAAAAAAAAGAGTAAACCTAATGTTTACTCTAAATAAATTTTTTGTGAAATAACAAATTTTTAAACGGTTGGTACACCGTTTAATCGCTTTTCAATTTTTCTTTTTATAACGGTTAATCGTTTCATAGTATCCATTAACGCAGCGTCTTTACTTTCTTTATATAGTTCGTTAATCCCTAGGATTAAACTCTTAACTTCTCTTGAGGCTGAAATTCTTTCGCTTGTAGTTTTGAATACGTGTCTTCTTTGTTCAAATTCTGATGCTCTTTCTAATACTTCCATAATAATTCTTTAAACGGTTTTTAGCATTTCATACCGTAATTCTTTATTTATACTAAATATGAATAAAAACGGCGGCGAATATAAGCTATTAAAGCGAAATCCAAAATGCTTTTAAAATTATTTTAATAATTTATTACTGTTGGTCTCAAGAATTTACGAAGCGAAATCATGTAATTGACTGGTTAGTAATATGTTATTCTCAGATTAAATTACAAAAAAAAAGAAGATTCTAAAAAAAACAATGTGAAATTTATGTAAAATTTAATCTTCAAACGATTTCGTAGATTTATCTCTAAGCTGAAATTAAGGTTTTGTTAACAGAGCAAGTTGCCATGATTGTGTAATTTTAACATTCAAAAATCTAATTAAAACTATTAACATGAAAAAATTATTACTAATCGCTTTGGTGACTTTTTTTGGATTCTCAGCAAATGCACAAGTAAAAACGCCACAACCTAGTCCACTTTCTAAAATGGAACAAAAAGTAGGTCTTACAGATGTAACTATCGAATATTCTCGTCCTGCAGTTAGAGGTCGTAAAATTTTTGGAGACTTAGTGCCTTACGGAAAAATGTGGAGAACTGGAGCTAATGCCAATACGAAAGTAACTTTTAGCGATGACGTTAAAATTGGAGATTCAAATGTAAAAGCGGGTACTTATGCCATTTTTACTATTCCAAATGAAAAATCTTGGGATATTTTAGTTTATGCCGACGCTTCTAACTGGGGAACTCCTGAAAAATGGGATGACAGTAAAGTAGTTGCTAAAGTAGGAGCAGAAGTATACGCAATGCCTATGTCTGTAGAATCGTTTACAGTGAGTGTAGATGATATCTCTAACAATTCTGCTGTAATTGGTATGATTTGGGAAAATGTATATGTTGGAATGCCTTTTACTGTACCTACAGCTATGAAGGTTTCGGCAAGTATAGATGAAACTATGAAAGGTGATCCTAAAGCTGGAGATTACTACTCGGCGGCAGTGTACTACTTACAAGAGAAAATGGACATGAAAAAAGCTATGATGTGGATTGATAAAGCGGTTGAAATGACAAGCGATAATCCAAGATTTTGGTATATGAGACAACAGTCTTTAATTCATGCTGCGGGTGGAGATAAAGCAGGAGCTATTGAAGCTGCTAAAAAATCTTTGGCAGGTGCAGAAGCGGCTGGAAATGCTGATTATGTAAAAATGAATAAAGATTCTTTAAAAGAATGGGGCGGAATGTAAACTCCAAATAATTAAATTAAAAAGGCTTCCATTTGGAAGCCTTTTTTTATGTCTTAGAATTTAATTTTTGAATTAATATTGCAATTAACATGACCAAAATACAGCCAAATAAGTTAAGCCATAAGTAAGGCATCCAGTCATGCCACCATCCAAATATCACAATAACTTGTGTTATTAAAGCGGCGGTAAATACAGCGTTACCTTTAACAAATTTCACGAAGAAAGCTAAAAGGAATATACCTAATACATTACCATAAAAGATAGAACCTATAATGTTTACAAGTTGAATTAAATTATCTGCCAAGTAGGCAACACAAGCTATTATTATAGCTAATACACCCCATCCAAACGTAAACCATTTTGTAGCATTTACGTAATGCGTATCAGATTTGTTTATGGCAAAATTTCTTTTGTATAAATCTAATGCTGTAGTTGAAGCTAATGCATTTAATTCACTCGCGGTACTAGACATCGCGGCACTAAGAATAACAGCTAATAGTAGTCCAATTAATCCACGAGGAAGGTTGTTAATGATAAAGTGTATAAAGACGTAATCTTTATCGTTTGATTCTAATTTATTAATGCTATTCTCATTTGCTTTGTCAATTAATAATTTGGCTTTTGCCCTTAACTCCTGTTCTGCCGTGTTTAAAGCCATTACCTTGGTTTTGTTGGCATCAGTTTTAGATGAAATATAGGAGTTTACGGCATCTTGTTTCGCTTTAAATACAACAGCTTGTTCAGAGATTAAAGCGTTGTATTGGGATTTGTATTCTGAGTTTAATACTTCCGTTTGGGCTTCTGTATTAAAGTTTAATGGCGATGGATTAAATTGATAAAACACAAATACCATGACTCCTACTAAAAGAATAAAGAATTGCATTGGTACTTTCAATAACCCATTAAAAATTAGGCCTAATTGCATTTCCTTTACAGATTTGCCAGATAAATAACGTTGTACTTGACTTTGATCTGTACCGAAATAAGATAACGCTAAAAATGTACCTCCAATTAATCCGCTCCAAATGGTGTACCTGTTTTCTAAATTAAAAGAAAAGTCAAGAATTTCCATTTTGCCACTAATGCCGGCAATTTCTAAAGCGTTATTAAAGTTTATGTTCTCTGGCAGATAACTAATGATTAAAAAGAAGGCAACAAACATACCTGTAAATATTACTGCCATTTGATGCTTTTGAGTCATACTAACCGCTTTAGTTCCTCCAGTAACAGTATAAATAATGACTAGAATTCCGATTATAATATTTAAAGTATTTAGGTCCCAGTCTAAAATTGTAGATAAAATAATTGCCGGAGCGTAAATTGTTATTCCAGCCGCAAGTCCTCGTTGTATTAAAAATAAAATAGCTGCTAAACTTCTGGTTTTTAAGTCAAATCTATTTTCAAGAAACTCATAAGCGGTGTACACTTTTAGTCTGTGGTAAAGCGGAATAAAAACCATGCAAATAATAACCATGGCTATAGGCACACCAAAATAAAATTGAACAAAACCCATCCCATCATTAAAGGCTTGCCCAGGTGTTGACAAAAAGGTAATTGCACTAGCTTGTGTTGCCATTACAGATAGCCCAATGGTCCACCATTTAGATTGATTTCCGCCTTTTATGTAATCTTGTACATTATTACTATTCTTATTTTTCCATGTACCGTATCCAACAATTGTTAATAGGGTAGCAATTAATACTGACCAGTCTAATAATTCCATAAGTTAGTAGGCTTGCATTATAATGTAAAACAATAGAATATATAGGGCATTGGCGACCAATACGATAGTGTAGGATTTGAGCCAAGGTTGTTTGGGAGTAGTATTGTTTTCCATAGGTTAATTAGTCGTTTAGTTGTTCTTGAAGGTTTATATTGTCTTTTCCGATAGATAGCATATTTGCAAATAGCCTATAAGCACCAGCAACTCCTGCAGGAAATTCTCTAAAAAAGCTCAAACCTGTGTATATATAATGCCCTTTACCATGTTGCGCAACTAATAAACTTCCTTCTTTTTTTTCTTCTCCCTTGTCGTTCATAGAAATAAGAGGGGTAAACTCGTCTCCCCATTCATTTGGAAAATACAAGCCTCTTTCTTGTGTCCAACCTTCAAAATCTGATTCGGTAATTTTATTTGGGTAATTTAACAAGGGGTGCTCCTTATTAATTAAAGTCACCTTGGCATCTTCTTCGGTAACTCGATCTCTTGAAAGTTTGAGTTTGTAAGGTGCAATTTGATTGGTCTTTAACCTGTGACTCGTGTTGTATTGTACAATCATGTTACCACCTTTTTCTACAAAGTCGAACAATAATTCTTGTTTAAACTTTAATTCATCTACAGTATTATATGCTCTAATTCCAACAACTATGGCATCAAAACGTTCTAGTAATTCCGAAGTTATGTCATCAGGGTTAATAATTACAACATTATATCCAATTTGCTTTAAACTTTCAGGAACAGCGTCTCCTGCACCAACAATGTAACCTATGTTTTCGCCTTTTTTAGCAATATTAAGTCTAACAATTTTACTTTCACTTGGGAGTAGAACAGATTGGTAAGGTATGTGCTCGTAATTAATTTCGGTTAATGAACGCGTATAACTGTTTTTTCCAATCTCTACTATTGGGGTGATTAACCCTTCACTTTGAGATTTAGGTGGAATTACTTTAAACGTAATGGCCTGAGTATCCCCTTGATTTTTAATATTTACGTCTTGTTGTTCTGGGTAAACATTCCAACCATTAGGGTAAGCTAATTTTACGCTACCTTTTAAGTCGTTTCTACCGGCTTTAACCTGAACTACAATAGATTTTTCTTGATCGTTTTCAAAAATGATAACCTTTTCTTCAATTTTAGCTGTGGCCTCAGGTAACACTTCAAATGGTCTGTATAATTCGCCTTTATCTGGTTTTGAATAGCGGTATACCACATCTTTGTTTATAGCGAAAGGCATTCCGTTAATAGACAGGTTTAATTGTATTGTTGCGGCTCTATCTGTTTCGGGGTTGCCAATAATTAAAGGATTGTTGACTTTATACATTCCCAGACTTCCTTTTTTATTCAGCCAATACGGCGCTGTGTATTTGGTGTTTAAAGGAATCGTTGCATTTGAAATTAAGGTCTCTTTGTTGTTCTCGTCTAAAACTAAATTTACTTCTGTGCGTTCAGTATTTAATGAATTGGTAAAAGAAATTAATTCGATTTGAGCCGAACTTCTATTTAATGCTTCTATAGAAATTTCGATATCTTGATTAGGAGAGGCTGTTGGGATGTTAGCAGTGGCTTCTAAATAAAGACCTGCACATGCTTCAATAATTTTAGATATTTCGGCTCTTTTAATGGTTTTCCAATGTTCATCGTCTAATTTATTAATGAGGTCTAAAGCAGTTACTAAATCTGTTAAGTGAACTTCAGGATTTCTAAAATTAAAATTAGCTTCTACTTGATTTAGTATTTCACCAATTTTATCACCTCCTTTTAATCTGTTCCAACTGGTGTCGATTCCAGCAAACAGATTGTCTTTATCTTCAGGAAAATCCCCTTTTAAAAATTCTAAATATTCAGATTGTGAGCCACGTTGAGAAAGTCTCCCGAAGCCTTGACATAAATGCTGACTGCTTGCTAATGCAGCAACTTCGTTGTTAGACATGCCTTTTAAAGGGTAGTAAACCCCAATATCTACTGAAAGCATATTGCTTTTATCTGCCTTATTAAAATTTTCTCTACTACCATAAAACCACCAACCGGTATTAAAAAACAAGCGTTTTGGTTTCCATGTATTTACGTGTTCTAATTGCTGTGGATATGCAGATTTATCATTGACCAAATCAAAAGCTTCCATACTTAACATTGCTGAGCTCGTATGATGACCGTGAGTTGTACCTGGTGTACGGTGGTTAAATCTGTTTATGATAATATCTGGTTGAAATTGACGAATGGCCCAAACAACATCACCTAATACGGCTTCTTTGTCCCAGATTTCTAAAGTTTCTTCAGGGTGTTTAGAATAACCAAAGTCGTTTGCTCTGGTAAAGCGTTGTTCGCCTCCATCAACTCGTCGAGCAGCTAATAATTCTTGAGTTCTGATAACGCCTAAAAGTTCTCTTAATTCTGGGCCAATTAAATTTTGACCGCCATCACCTCTTGTAAGAGATAAATATGCGGTTCGCGCTTTAACTTGGTTTGACATATACGAAATAAGTCTTGTGTTTTCATCGTCTGGATGAGCAGCAAGGTAAAGTACGGAGCCTAAAAAGTTAAGTTTTTGAACCGATTCAAAGATTTCTGAAGTCGATGGTTTCACTGGAGCTTGTGCCTGAATGGCGCTAAATGTCCATAAAATAGTGACTAATGCAACTATCTTTTTTTTCATAGTTAAGTAAGGTTGATAGCTACCAAATATAGAAAAGTTACTTTTTATACTCGGTCTTTTAATGTTTCTTTAACGCTTAGTGCAATTTAATCTTTTTGGTCTTCAGAAATGATAGCATCTTTTTTAACTAAAGTAATAGCCTTTTGCATGACTAAATTATTTGGGTAAGTCACTAAGTTTCCGTTTTCTAATCGTAAAAGAAGTTGAAAAGCCCTTATGTCTTCAATGATTCCAATTATTGGAAAATCTTTATCATGTATTTCAATTTTATCACCAATCTTATACGGAAAGGAGAAAAACATGAGTACACCTGCTGTGATATTGCTTAATATGGACCAAACAGCAAATAAGCCAATACCTATTACTGCAAATATCGAAGAGAATACAACTATTAGATTTTGAAAATTGGCTCCTAAAATATAGAGTTCAATAAGTAAGGCAATCCCGAAAATAAAAAAACTAATATAACGGGTTATGATTTGAGTACGGCCAATATAAATGCCTTTTTGATTTCCTATTTTACTGATTAGTTTTGCAACAATAAACCGAATGACTAAAAATACAATTACTAATATTAAAGATTGTATGGCAGGAGATTGCATTAAAGAGAGTTCCATAAACTATTCATTTAAACTAATATACAACAGAAAATTATAAGCTTTTAATTTAATTGAAGTTCGTTTCTTAGATGCAAATCAGAATTATGGTTTTTATTCCAATAATCAGAGTTAATGCGTTTTATTAACGTGGCTTTTGTGGTTAATTCTTGAGCGCTTGCTCCAAATCCGCTAATAAAAGTTTCTTCCCATCCTAAGATATGAAAAGGTGCTTCTGTACTAAATTCAATAGAAAGTGTTCGGTTTAATTCAGGATATTGAATGGTGTAAGAGTTATTATTTAAAGAAGCAATGGCTTGGTAAGATTTAATGTCAATATGTTTTAATCGACTGTATGAAATATTGGGAATCATAAGTAATTCACCTGTAGGCAGGCTTTTTGGGTCTATGCGAAGCGCTGTCCAAATTTCATTTTCAAGATGTGTTTTTTCAAGTTCAAATTGTTTATCTCCTTCAGATTCAAAATAGGAGTGAAGGGCTACTTCAAAAGTATCTCTATTGTTTAATTGCGTGTAAACTTGTCCGCACCATTCTTGAACAGAACAACTAATTTTTAAGGCATGTTTATTCGTTTTTAGTGGGTAAAATGTACTCTCCATAATGGAATACGGATAAATACCTGTATTAAAGTTTTTAGTAGAATTTAGTTTTAAAACGGGTTCGTTGGTCGGGTGAGCACCATCTGCTTTGACTTGTTTGTCTTTTAAAAAACTTTCGGTTACAAATACCATTACAGCCTCGCCTTCTCTAATTTCACCATAACGTGCTTGCTCAAGTTTAAAGGATGAAATTTCTGCTTTACCTTGATACCAGTAGTTTTTAAATTCACTTGAAAGCGTTCGTTGTACTAAAGCGGTTTCTTTTAAATCAACGTTTAGAGGTTCTACAATAGCTGTGTCTACAGTAGTTTTGTTTTTGCAAGAAATGAGCACAAAAAGGAGGATGATGCACCAAATAATGAGTTCTAACTTAAATGCTTTTTTCATAGATTCTTACATTTAACTGTAAGATACAACTATGCCTTTAAGAAATTAAGCCTTTTAACGTTTTGTAAACAAGATGAGTAGGTAGCCCCATGACATTAAAATAAGAACCTTCAATTTTGGTTACTGCAATTTGACCAATCCATTCTTGAATGCCATAAGCGCCAGCTTTGTCAAAAGGTTGATATTCCGAAATGTAATACCTTATTTCTTCTTCTGTTAAATTTTTGAATGTCACTTTTGTTGTTGCATTCACCGTTTTTTGAAGTGTTTTGGTTGTAAAGCAAACCGACGTAATCACTTCATGACTTGTTCCGCTTAAAGACGATAACATATTAAATGCGTCGATTTCGGATTTAGGTTTTCCTAATGCTTTTTTATTATGCCAAACGATAGTATCACTTGTAATTAAAATAGAATTATCTTCTAATTCATCTTTAAACGGCAAGGCTTTAAGTTGTGATAGATAATCACTAATTTCAAAATGTCTTAAACGTTTTGGGTATTCTTCCTTTACGGGTTTTAATACAATTGAAAAATCTAATCCTAACTCTTTGAAAAATTGTTGTCGTCTTGGTGAACCAGAAGCCAAGATTATATTATAGTCTGAAGTTAGGTTTTTTAGCATGTTCTAAAGTAAGATGTATTTATACAATATCATAGAACCCATGCCAAAAATCATTGCAATTTTTAATATTTTACTAATATGACTGTAATGCGATTTTTGTGAAGCTGTAAATAATTTGATTGAGGAATATAATAGTGGGGCAATTACAAAAAGTAGAAAATATATGATTGCAATATTATGTTTGTACAAATAGGTTAACATATAATACACAACTGCAAATACGGGTAGTAATGAAACTATAAATGCAAGTTTGGTAGCACGTTCTCTTCCAATAGCAATTGGTAGGGTGTTCATTCCGGCTTTATAATCTCCATCTACATCTTCTAAATCTTTCACCATTTCTCTAATTAGGTTGATTAAAAAAGCAAAAATGGCGTAGTCTAAAACAATTTCGAATAAAGTGATTTGTGTTTCTCTGTTAGCAGAAGTAATAGCCGGAATTAAATCGAATATAGGTACAATTAAAACACTTAAGCCAACTAGGATTGAAATTACAACATTACCAACGAAAGGCAATTGTTTCAAATACGAGGCATACACATATAAAGTGGCCGAAATAATAACAAATAATCTAAAGAAATTACTTTTTCCAACCAGGTGAGACAAATAAAACCCTACGGCAACGCCTATAATATTGAAAAGCACAAATAAGCGATTGGCTTGCTTTTCAGAAATAGCTTTACCAACAATAACCTTGTTTGGTTTGTTTATCAAATCGGTTTCAACATCATAAACATCGTTAATAATGTAACCTGCAGCAGCCAAACAAATCGTTGATAATATAAGCAAGAAAAGTCCAAAGCCATTTAGCATTACAGTTATTCCGAAAGGTTCGAAAAGAAAGTATTTGATAAGAATTTGAACGGCAGCAATTATAAGTAGGTTTTTATACCTTATGAGGTTAAGTAAAGCCATAGTAATTTTATAATGGGGAATTAATTAATCGTATTTAGCATCAAATGAAGAATTCCATTGACCTTGAACTTTCAAAGTTTGTTCTATGACATCTCTCACACATCCTTTTCCGCCATTAACAGGAGAAATGTATTTAGAAGCTTCTTTAATTTCAGGCACCGCATCTTGAGGACAAGTTGGCAAACCAACACGTTTTAAAACAGGTAAATCTGGAATATCATCACCCATATAAAGCACTTGATCTAAGCTAATATTATAAATGTCTAAATATTCATCTAATTGCTCTATTTTGTTGTGGGCACCTAAATAAATATCGGTTATCCCTAGGCCTCTTAATCTCACTCTAACCCCTTCGTTTGTGCCACCAGAAATAATGCAAATATTATAGCCTTTATCTAAGGCTGTTTTCATTGCAAATCCATCTTTGGTATGCATGGTTCTTAACATTTCTCCGTCAGATGTAAGGGTAATTGTTCCGTCGGTTAAAACGCCATCTACATCAAAAATAAACGTCGTAATATCTTCTAAAATTTCTTTATAACTTCTTGAATCCATGTGTCTTTTTTATTGATTTTGTGAGCAAATTATAGACTTCTTTGTGATGCTCACTATTTAGCAATTTTAGGTGCTTTTTTATTGTTTTTTTGTCGTTCCTTACTGCTGGTCCGGTTTGCGCCATATAAGGAGACATTGATGCAATTTTATTTGCGGTCTCGGTAATTAAAGGCTTTAAAATTTCAAATTCCACACCTTCAGATTCCGTAATCTCATGCCCAAGTCTATATAACTGATTTGTAAAATTGTTCACAAATACAGCAGCTAGATGCAATACTTTTCTTTGGTCTGGGTTAACTCGGTAATTTGGGCTTCCAATACAATTTGCCAACTCAGTTAAAACTGGAAGGTTGCTTTTATGGATGACTTCTAAACAAATTGGCACATCTTCAAAATTTAAATCTGCACCGGCTGTAAATGTTTGTAACGGATAAAAAACGCCGCGTTTGTGTTTTTTGTCTAAATCATAGATAACGGCGGCTCCAGAAGTATGTACAACCAAATGGTTTTCAAAAGGAATGGATTGAGAAACTTCATTTATTACATCATCATTTACCGCTAGTATGGTAACGTCGGCAGGACGAAGGTTGTTAATATCTGTAATTATCTCAACTTCGGTTTTAAACAATTCAATTTTAGACGCATTTCTCGCATACCATTGATTAATCTGTATGCCATCAGATTTTTTAAAAGTTTTATAGAGGTGGTTGGCAACATTTCCTGCGCCAATAATATTGCAAGTTATCATTCCGCTAAAATAAGCAAGTCTTGAATGATAAAAAAACAGATATATGCTATCTTTGAAAGATATGGAGTTAAAGGATATTGAAAGTAGAGAAGATGTTTCAGAATTGGTTCACACCTTTTATGAACAAGTGAGAAATGATGCTGTTTTAGGGCCTTTTTTTAATGAAACGATTAAAGATTGGGAATCGCATTTAGAAAAACTGGTTTCCTTTTGGGACTCCAGTTTGTTTTTAAAATCCAAATATTTCGGCAACCCTTTAGAAGCTCATGTAAATTTGGATAAAGCAGTAAATCATACAATTACAGAAAAACACTTTGGACTGTGGTTAAATTTATGGTTTAAGACCATTGACGATTTATTTGTGGGTGAGCATGCCAACATGGCAAAAAATAGAGCTCGTAAAATGAGTACATTTTTATTTTTAAAAATGTTTGAATCTAGGTCAAAGGGTTAAAATGCGTTAAATAGCTACTTTTATTATCGTTTTATACCATAAGAACAACAAATACATTAAATTTGCGGCAATAAAATTTACAGTCCCACACTATGATTAATAAACTGGTTAATTTTCTCTTTTCTACACGTTTAACCTCTATTTTGTTTGTGGCTTTTGCTGCAGCCATGATAACAGGTACTTTTATGGATGCAGGCCAAGAAACATCGCCAACTGCATACTCTAGAACTTTGGTATATAATACCTGGTGGTTTGAAACCATTATGGTTATTTTCTTGATAAATTTTATTGGTAATATTAAACGCTATAATCTTCAGAAAAAGGAAAATTGGGCAACTTTAACTTTACATGTTTCCTTCATTTTTATAATAATTGGAGCTTTTGTTACCAGATACATTGGTTATGAAGGTATGATGGCGATTAGAGAAGGCGCTACCGAAAATCAATTCTTATCTCAAAAAACATATCTCACAACCTATATTGACGGTAACTACGAAATTGACGGAGTGCCGCAACGATTAGCAATTCAAAATGACGTTGATTTCTCACCTCGTTTGGATAATGAATTTTCTACAAGCGCGACTTACGATACCATACCAGTACAAATAGAATTACAGAAATTTGTGTCTAATGCAGAGTTAGATGTGGTTCCCAGTGATGATGGGGAGTCTTATTTAAAAATTGTTGAAGCCGGTGGAGGACAACCTCACAACCATTTCCTTAAAAAAGGAGAGGTACAGAGTATCCATAATATTTTGGTGTCCTTAAACAAAGAAGTTGAAGGTGCTATTAATATTTATGACACAGATGAAGGGATTTTTATCAATTCTCCATTTGAAGGAGAATATATGACCATGGCAACCAGAGCAACTGGGGTTCTGGTTAAAGATAGTTTACAACCACTTTATCTAAGATCAAGATATATTATAGGGAACATGCAAATGGTATTTCCTAAACCTGTTATTAAGGGTGATTTTGACGTTGTAGAAAAATCGCAAATGCTTAAAGGAGGAGATGACGGTGTTGTTGTAAAAATTTCAGCTAACGGCGAATCTAAAACCGTAAATCTATTAGGAGGTAAAGGAACAAACAACGCATTTGAACAAGTAAATGTTGGTGGATTAGATGTTGCCATGAAGTTTGGAGCAAAGGTACTTGAGTTACCATTTCAAATAAAACTGAATGATTTTATAGCAGATAGATATCCAGGTACTGAAAATAGTTATTCGGCATTCGCTTCAGAGGTAACAGTTATAGACCCAAAAGAAGGAGAATTTGATTATCGCATTTATATGAATAATATTTTGGATCACAGAGGATACAAGTTTTTCCAATCAAGTTTTGATCCAGATGAAAAGGGCACTATCCTATCTGTAAATCATGACTTTTGGGGCACATGGATTACCTATTTAGGTTATCTAATGTTATACTTTGGATTAATGGCTATTTTATTCAGCAAGCATTCTCGTTTTGGAAAACTAAAAAAGAGCTTAGATAAACTAAAATCTGCAAAGGCTAAAGCTGCTGTGATTGCTTTGTTTATGATGTTAGGTGCAGAAGGGTTTGCTCAACATTCTGCAGATGACGGGCATGCGCATGATAAACCAACTAAAACTCAAATAGATTCGGTTTTAAGAACTAATGTCACACCAAAGGATCATGCCGATAAGTTTGGTAGAATGGTTGTGCAAGACATGGGCGGTAGAATGATGCCGGTTAATACCTATGCGTCAGAAATGCTGAGAAAGTTGTCTAAAGCGGATAGCTATGAAGGCTTAGATGCTAATCAAGTGTTTCTATCGATTCATGAGAGTCCAATGCTTTGGTATAACGTTCCTGTTATTTATTTGAAACCTAAAAAGGGAGATTCTATAAGACGATTAATAGGCGTTGATAAATCGCAAAAGTATGTGGCTTTAGTCGATTTCTTTAATGATCGGGGAGGATACAAATTGGCACCTTATTTAGAAGAAGCTTATAAAGCTCAAATACCCAACGGATTTCAAAAGGAATTCAAGGAAACGGATCAGCGTGTAAATTTACTGTATAATGCTATCGAAGGTCGCGCATTGAGAATTTTTCCAGTTCCTGAAGATGATAACAACAAGTGGATTTCTTCAATAGAATTTAGGGAAGATGGTTATAGAACCGCTATAAAAGATTCGCTTTATGCCAATTTTATAAATAGTGGATTTAACGCTTATCTGTTTACTTTAAATAACGCTAAGCAATCTGGAGATTACTCCAAAGCTAATAGTTTGCTAGAAGGCATAAAAAAGTCTCAACAAAAGATGGGCGCGAGCGTAATGCTTAGTGATGAGAAGATTAATACTGAAGTGTTATACAACAAGTACGATATCTTTAAAAAGCTATTTAGTTGGTATATGTACGCAGGTACAATAATGCTCTTATTGCTCATTGTTCAAATCTTTAAAGACAATATCAAAGCGTTAAATACAACCATTACATTGTTTAAAGGATTGATTATAGTGTTGTTCTTTATGCATACAGCAGGTCTGATTGCACGTTGGTATATTTCTGGTCATGCACCTTGGAGTGATGCTTATGAATCTATGATTTATGTAGCCTGGGCAACAATGTTTTTTGGTTTAGCCTTCGGAAGAAAAAGTGATTTAACTTTAGCTTCAACAGCATTTGTAACTTCTATAATTTTAATGGTAGCACATTGGAATTGGATGGATCCTGCAATTGCAAATCTACAGCCAGTTTTAGATAGTTATTGGTTAATGATTCACGTAGCTGTAATTGTTGGAAGTTACGGACCATTTACTTTAGGTATGATTTTAGGCTTGGTTGCATTGTTACTAATGATTTTTACCAATAAAGAGAATAAGTCTAAAATGTTAGTAAACATTAAGGAGTTAACAATTATCAATGAAATGGCCTTAACCGTGGGCTTAGTCATGCTGACTATTGGTAACTTTTTAGGAGGAATGTGGGCTAATGAAAGTTGGGGACGATACTGGGGTTGGGATCCAAAAGAAACTTGGGCCTTAATTAGTATTATGGTTTACGCCTTTGTAATTCACATGAGATTAGTTCCTGGCTTAAGAGGTCGTTTTGGCTTTAACCTGGCATCGATTATTGCATTCTCAAGTATAATGATGACCTATTTTGGTGTGAATTTCTATTTAGCGGGACTGCATTCTTACGCGAGTGGAGATCAAATAGTAAGTCTTAAATTTATTGGTTATGCTTGTGCTATAGTAGCTCTTGTTGGGGTATTAGCGTACCGTAAGCATTTAAAATACTACAAGAAATAAACAATTAATTTACTATTTCGAGTACCTCGCAGGTTTCAGGCTTATAAATCCTAAGACTATCACGTTTCTCAAAGCACTTGTTAAAAGGGGCTTTGTCAAACCAATGTATGCTATCTAATGCGCTAAGTTTAAAATTGGGTATTTGTCCACGCTCCATTCGGTGTATAACAGATTCATGTAATTTCAGCCTTCCGTTATTATAGGCTTTAGTTTGATTATAATAATCAACTATAGATCTGTTTTTTCGATCATATAATCTCTTATATCCCAATTGAGCATCATGAATTGGTGCATCGTAGCTTGCCTTGTCAAAGTTATTTGATTTGAATAAGTTGTAAGATTTGAGATGCTTCAAAAACCAATTTAAGCTTATAGTATTTATTTCAGTATGATCCTGATAGCCTCCACCAATGTCTGAATGTGCTCCAGAAAACCAGACTTCATTCACGGTTTTATTTAGGTCTTGATGATCTTCCAAAAGAATATCAGGACAACTGGCTAAGCTCGGAGTAAATAAATCGGCTCGATTATCATCTAATGATGCAGCATGTAACACATGGTTTACATTTTTAAATTGTTCAAGGTGATCCCAATTTGGACTACAGATTATTTCTTCAAAGTTGGGTTTGTCCAAAGCTTCAACGGTATCAAAAAGCCCCAACACTTCAATGTTATTATAAGATCTTTTAGGTATGGAAATGCGTAATCGACGCTCCCACTTGAGAACCACAACATCTGTGTCTATTTCGATAATATCCATCGGTTTAGGTCCTAAGTAAGCTTTGTATAGTTGTTTTATAAACTTACGTTGTTGCTTAGCGCTTAATTGAGATAAATCTCTAATACCTGCAGTGTAAATTAAGTTGGTTAGTACTTTTGCTGTATAGGCACCTCTACTAAATCCGAAAATAAAAACTTCGGTTTTTTCATCAGGTGAATAATTGTTGCAAATATATTGATAGGCTTCTATCACATCATATTCTAAACCAAACCCAAATGCTAATCCTAAAAACTTGAAATCAGGACCAGCACCAACGCCCACCGTATAAAAAGACGAAACGTTTTTCTTTGGCGTCACAAGATTATATAATTTGTAAATATTGGTGTTGTCTTTAGTAGTATTATTTGTGCCATCCATGCAAACAACAATTTTGTTAGATCTATTGGAGGTGTCAGGTCCTTTTGTAAGGGGTGGAATGGCCTTGCATCCTAATAGACAAATTAATAAAATTGAAATCTTTAAATTTTTAAACATAGATTTTAGTTCTTCTCTAGGATTGAAAGAATTTTAAGCGTTGTTTCTATAATTACCAAAATAGTAATTTATATTTTTTAAATTACACTATTAAATTATTGAAAATGAGTTTTTATAAAAAATTAGGACCAGGGTTTTCGGCAATGCTTTTACTCTGTTTTGTGATTATTATTGTGGCTGAATGGTTGTTTCTTGATGGACAAGAAATGCACGGCATATTTGTGGGGCTTTGGGCTCCTACCTTATTATTAGTAATGATTTTTTTAAAGCAAGTGAGAGATGGAAGCAAATGATATAGTTTTTTGGTTTTCGGTAATTGTTATCACCTGTGTTTTACTTTGGGCTATAGCAATGGTTTGGGCCTATAACAAAGCGTCTAAAAACGACTAAGTATTACTTTGCTTTTGATAGATTTGCAACTTAACCTAAGAACGTAATTTTTTAATAAAAAACCTCCTATGAAATATATAGCTACAATTATCTTATCAATAACCACTTTGTTTTGTTTCAATCAATTTAACGAAGATACTAACACTACAACCAACGAATTTATGGATTCTATTTATAAGTTTAAAGTGAAAGATTTAAATGGAAATTCTTTCGATTTTAGTGATTTAAAAGGAAAGAAAATAATGATTGTTAACACTGCAAGTGAATGTGGATTAACGCCGCAGTATGAAGGATTGCAAGCGTTATTTGAATCTTATAAAGATTCTGGATTTACAATTGTAGGGTTTCCTGCAAACAATTTTGGCGCTCAAGAGCCTGGTACAAATAAGCAAATTGCACAGTTTTGTGAGCAAAATTATGGAGTGAAGTTTCCAATGATGAGTAAAATTTCTGTAAAAGGAGACGATATGCATGAAGTATATCAGTTTTTAACTCAAAAATCTCAAAACGGACTTCAAGATTCTGAGGTGAGTTGGAATTTCCAAAAATACTTGATAGATGAAAATGGGCATTTGGCTAAAGTGATTTCTCCTCGAACCTTACCTTCAGATCCAGAAATAGTGAATTGGATTAAAGGTTAATAAACCTGTGGTTACTAAAAAACTCAATTCTTTTTTTACACTTTTTAAAAGTGCAGTTTCTGGTAAAGAGCAACGTTTTACTACAGGAAGTATAAAAAGGGCAATTTTTATGCTTGCCATTCCTATGATTTTAGAAATGTGCATGGAGTCCATTTTCGCAATTGTAGATATTTTATATGTCTCAAAGGTGAGTGTAAATGCCGTTGCCACAATAGGGTTAACAGAATCGGTTGTGACTTTAGTTTATGCTGTAGCCATTGGTTTAAGCATGGCAGCCACAGCCATTATTGCCAGGCGAGTAGGAGAGGAGAATTTAGCAGCGGCATCTAATACCGCAGTTCAAGCCATTTTTTTAGGAATAATTATCGCTGTAATCATTAGTTTAATTGGTATTTTTTTTCCGAAAGATATTCTCGCACTTATGGGAGCTGAGCCAGATTTAATTGAAGAAGGTTACAGGTATACACAAATTTTATTAGGAGGTAATATTACAATAATGCTTCTGTTTCTAATTAATGCAATTTTTAGAGGTGCGGGTGATGCTTCAATAGCCATGTGGGCTTTAATAATATCCAATGGTTTGAACATCATTCTTGATCCCATTTTTATTTTTGGTTTTGGGCCAGTACCAGCTTATGGTGTCGAAGGTGCAGCTATAGCTACGACCATTGGGAGAGGTTTTGCAGTTAGTTTTCAGTTGTACATTTTGTTTTATGGCTCTTCTAGAATCAGGTTGAGCTGGAATAAATTAAAACTTCGATTTGATATCATATTTAACCTTGTTAAGGTATCGTTAGGAGGTATCGGTCAATTTTTAATAGGCACTTTAAGTTGGGTGTTTCTTATGCGTATAATGAGTGAGTTTGGTAGTGAGGTTTTAGCAGGCTATACCATTGCTATTCGTGTGATGTTATTTACTTTAATGCCGGCTTGGGGACTAAGTAATGCTGCTGCGACCTTGGTAGGACAAAACTTAGGGGCCAAGAGTCCTGATAGAGCAGAAAAATCGGTTTGGATAACTGGACGGTATAGTGCAGTGTTTATGGGGGTGATTTCTATAATATATCTTCTTTTTGCTACCGAAATAATTTCCTTATTTAATACAACTCCAGAAGTGGTTGCTCAAGGTAGTCTCTGTCTTAAGGTGATAGCAGCTGGCTATATTTTTTATGGCTATGGTATGGTTATGGTTCAAGCTTTTAATGGCGCAGGAGATACGAAAACGCCAACTTATATTAACTTCTTTTGCTTTTGGGTGTTTCAATTGCCCTTTGCTTATCTCATGTCTTTTACTTTTGAATTCGGGCCTGCAGGTGTATTTTGGGCCATTACATTGGCTGAGGTTTTAATTGCTATTATCGGAATAATTTGGTTTAAAAAAGGAAAATGGAAAACCACAGCAGTTTAGTGATTTTCCATTTTTGATATTAATTTATATGCGTATTAGAATGGCCAAATAACTGGTACTAATAATAAGGTAACTAGTAAAAAGATGAGTAATAATGGTAAGCCCACTTTAAAGTAGTCCATAAATTTATAACCTCCAGCAGTCATTACCATTGCATTTGTTGTTGTTCCCACCGGAGTAAGGAATGCAGTTGAAGCACTAATGGCTACTACAATCATAAATGGCTCTGGTGATATATTTAGTTGTTGCGCAGCTATTAGAGCAATAGGTGCCATTAAAACAGCTGTTGCCGAATTATTAATAATTTGACTAAATGCAGTTGTTAATAAAAACACACCAGCCAATAATGTAACAGGACCAATACTACCTAATGTACTAACAAGGTTATCTGCAATTAACTGTGCAGCTCCAGTTTTTTGTAGTGCTAAACCCATTGGTATCATAGCTGCAATCATAATTACACTCGTCCAACTAATAGATTTATAAGCTCTTGATATTGGCACACAGCCTGTAACTATTACCAATGCAGCAGAAATTAGCGCGGCAATTGACCCAGGTACCACCTTAAACACAAGTAATGCAATCATTAGTACTAAAGAGCCAAGAGCGATATAAGACTTAGGTGTTAAATTATCTACGTTTTTGGCAAGTCCTTCTGGGCTTCCGCACATAACAATATTTTCATGAAGATTTTTTAAGGACTCAATAGACTTCCAAGTTCCTCTTAATAAAAAGGCATCACCAGCCTGTATTTTTATGTCTCTTTCTTGTAAAGGTGTGTTGTCTCTTGAAACCGCCAAAACTTGAATTCCGAAACGTTTAAAATAGTCACCTGTTTTAATACGTCTGCCTACCAAAACAGATTTAGGAGTAACAATTACCTCTACCATTCCAACCTCTTGGTTGATTAAGTTGTGACGTAATTCATCTGGAGCAGCTTCTAAAGGAAGAAGAGCAAGCCTATATTTAATCATGACTTTATTAATGTTTTCTGTGTCACCTTTAAAGGTAATAACATCATTTTTAGAAATGACCGTGCTTAATTCTGGAAACTCTATAAAATCATCAACAACTCTATGCGTTATAGATTCTTCATGATGAGAATGCATTCGTATTACAGAAAGGTTATAAGTGGATTCAAATCCAGCTTCTCTTAAGGTTTTACCTATTAAATTAGAAGCGCCTCGAACCCTTAATCTATAATAATCATCCTGAACCTGATAAGCCTCAATCCATTTGTGTAAAGTCGAATCAATATTTACTGGTCTGTTGTTAGTTTTGTTGCTGGGTAAAAGTTTGTATCCAACATATCTAAAATATAATATTGCAATAATAAGAAGAGGTAAGCCTATTAATCCGAATTCAAAAAATGAAAAACCCTCAAATCCAGATTCTGCCAAAGTATTACTAACAATAATATTTGGAGGCGTACCAGTTAAGGTTAACAGCCCACCAGTGTTAGAGCCAAAAGCAACAGGCATTAAGATTTTAGAGGGAAATGCACCAATATTCCATGCCGATGAAATCGTAACCGGTAAAAGTGTAGCTACCGTTCCAGTGTTACTCACAAATCCAGAAAGCGCGCCAGCTCCAAAAGTCACAATAACCAAAAGCTTTTTAACGCTACTTCCAGCAAGTTCAATAAACTTCTGTCCTGCTAAAGCGGTCCATCCTGTTCTAGAAAGCCCTTCACCTATAACAAACAAGGCGGCAATCATGACAACCGTCGGATTACTAAATCCGCTTAAAGTTTCTTTGGAGGTTAGAATTCCTAATGAAAACAAGGCTAACATAGAGAACACAGCAATTAAATCTGGTGAGTATTTTCCCCATATAAATAATACAATTGTAATGGCAAGTATTATAAACATTGTAGTCATAATATACGTATTTTATAAGGTGCAAAATTAAGCATCTAAAGATTGAAATGAAAGTTAATTGTTTTATAAATCGTTTGTTATAAGGTTGTTAAAGTGTTGGTTTTTTCGTGGTTTTATGTTTAGGTCATGTGGGTTTATTAATCAAAAAAATAGAGTAATAGGTTTTCTCTTTAAAATTTTAGCTCAGAGTTTATGAAAAGTAATTAGCACTAAAACCATTCTTAATTATAATTTAAAAAGGGTTTTTTATGGAGTCAAAGATTTAAAATCAGATATCTTGCAGAACATTAATCTTTACTTAATTTCTAAAACGTAAAATATTTTGCATTCTAATAATAAACATTTAAACGGCTATAATATAGAGGCATTGGCATTGGGGCATCCTCAATTACAACAATATGTCGTAAAACGAAAAGACGGTATTTCTTCTATTGACTTTGGTAACCCTAAAGCGGTCAAAGAACTTAATAGAGCGTTGTTAAGAGTAGATTACAATATTGATTTTTGGAATTTTAGTGATCATAATTTGTGTCCTGCAATTCCAGGAAGGGCAGATTATCTTTTGTACTTAAATGACTGGCTTAATTCTAAAAATGAAAAAGGGGATATTAAAGTTTTAGATATAGGAACAGGCGCAACATTGGTGTATCCATTATTAGGAAATAGTCTTTTTAATTGGAGCTTTTTAGGATCAGAGGTTTCTAAAACTTCAATTGAAAATGCGCAACAAATTATTGATCAGAATGGTATGTCAGAATCCATTGCGGTAATTCATCAGCCTAATTCATTTAGAATTTTAGAACATGTTTTAAAAGAGGACTCATCATTTACACTGTCTATGTGTAATCCACCATTCTTTGAATCCGAAGAACAAGCTCAAAAAGCTACCGAAAAGAAATTAAGAGGATTAGGAAAGGATAATGAGGATTTTAAAAGAAATTTTTCGGGGGTTCATAATGAATTATGGATTAAAGGAGGTGAAAGGAAGTTTATTGAACGCTATATATTAGAAAGCAGTAATTATAAAACTCAAGTAAAATGGTATAGTTGTTTGGTTTCTGATAAAGATTTGGTACGCGGGTTTAAAGTCAAATTAAAAAAGGCAGGTTGTAAAAAATATGCAACCATTAAAATGGAGCATGGCCATAAAAAACTTCAAGTATTAATTTGGAGTTATACAGATGAGAGCATAGTCTTTAATTCGCTTTAGAATAAATTGGCTAATTTTGAAACTATCAAAACTTAAAATTACATGAAATTAGATATACTAGCAATTGGTGCCCACCCTGATGACATAGAATTAGGTTGTGGAGGAACGATAGCCAAGGAAATAGCTAACGGTAAAAAAGTTGGCGTAATCGATTTAACTCGAGGAGAATTAGGCACTCGTGGTACGGCCGAAACTAGGGATGTTGAAGCTGATGATGCTGCAAAAATTTTAGGTTTGTCAATGCGTACAAATATGGAGTTTGCCGATGGTTTTTTCATTAATGATAAATACCATCAGATTGAGTTAATAAAAATGATAAGAAAATATCGTCCTGAGATGGTATTATGTAACGCTATTGACGACAGGCATATTGATCATGGAAAGGGGAGTAGACTCGTGAGTGATTCCTGTTTTTTAAGCGGATTGTTAAAAATAGACACGAAATGTGAAGATACCGATGGCTTTCAAGAACCTTGGAGGCCAAAGTTTGTTTACCATTATATTCAATGGAAAAATTTGGAACCAGACGTTGTTGTTGATATTTCTGGGTTTTTAAACGTAAAAATGAAGGCAGTTCTGGCTTATAAAACTCAATTTTTTGATCCTGATAGTCAGGAGCCTACAACTCCAATATCAAGTAAAAATTTTACAGATAGTGTAGATTATCGAGCAAGAGATTTAGGTCGCTTGGTTGGAGTAGAGCATGCCGAAGGTTTTACCGTTGAACGTGTAGCCGCTGTTGTCAGCTTATTTAATTTAAAATAAATTAAAAAAACCTTTGCTATATTTGCTAAAACTTTTACATTTGCACACGCATTAAAAAAGCAGTTACATGGTGGTTGTAGCTCAGTTGGTTAGAGCATCGGTTTGTGGTACCGAGGGTCGCCGGTTCGAATCCGGTCTTCCACCCAAAACTAAAAAGCCTTTCAAGTATTTGAAAGGCTTTTTTTGTACGTTAATTTTGGTTTATTTTTTAACTGCTTGTGCTTTATCAACTGTAATTCTATCAGCTCTATTTGCTAACTCCCATGCCGTGTGAAATACTAATTTTGTTCGGTTTTCTAACAGATCGTAATTAATCTTATCTGGAGTGTCACTTGGTTTATGGTAGTCATCATGTGTACCATTAAAATAAAAAATTACAGGAATATTGTTTTTTGCAAAATTGTAATGATCAGATCGGTAATAAAATCTGTTAGGATCGTTTTCGTCATTAAATTTATAATCTAATTCAATATTAGTGTATTTAGAATTCATGGCTTCAGAAATTTCATGAAGCTCAGTACTTAGTTTGTCAGCTCCTATTAAATACACATAGTTTCTATCTCCTTTTCTATTTGGATCTATTCGTCCTATCATATCAATATTTAAATTGGCAACAGTGTTTTCTAAAGGGAAAATTGGATCAAAATCTGAATAGTATCTTGAACCTAATAAACCTTTTTCTTCACCCGTAACGTGTAAAAATAATATAGAACGTTTTGGTCCATTACCATCTTTTTGGGCCATTTTAAAAGCTTCAGCGATTTCTAAAAGGGCAACCGTTCCAGAACCATCATCATCAGCTCCATTGTATATTTCTCCATCTTTAATTCCTTCATGATCCAAGTGAGCAGAGATAACTAATATTTCGTTTGGAAGCTCGCTACCTTTAATAAAGGCAACAACGTTTTCAGATTCTAATAATTCCGATTTATTTCTAATATTAATTGAAATATGTGATTCAAACATTTGAGGTTTATCATTATTTAAAATATCCGACACTAAGCTATTCCCTAATTTCGTACCAATTAATAATGACATTTCATTTTCATTGTTTTCAACTAAACTTAAACTTCCTTTACCTGAAGCAGCTCTACTTTGATAATATTTTGAATACCTAACAAATAATTCTTGGTCCATTATAATAACTCCCTTAGCGCCTTTTTCTATGGCTAAATCTCTTTTAAATCGTAAGCTTTGACGACCTCCAGACCATTTAGTAGACTCCTTTGCGTTTGTAGTCACATAAGTACCATCACTATTTTTTGGTTCCCCATTTTTAATAACTACAAATTTTCCTTTTACATCTAAATTTGCATAGTCATTATAATTTCCATCTTCTATACCGTAAGCAGCGTATGCATATTCTTTTAAATCTAATTTTTGGTCTTTTACGGTAGTTGTTGATATAAAATCTGTGTATAAATCGAAGGGTTGATCATTAACAGACAAAGAAACGTCAGGGGATTTGGCGTTTTCAAGCGGTACTTCTTGAAAGTAATCATCATTTTGAAGTGGAGAAGGCACACCCATATTCATGTATTGTGTACGTAAATAGTCTACCGCCATTTTTTGTCCGGGTTCTCCAGTTTCACGACCTTGAAATTCATCTGAGGCGTAAGTAAATAGTAAATCTCTAAGCTCATCTTCAGTAATTGTTTGTGCATAAGTTACTGGATCTGCAGTTGCTTTAGAAGTATTTGATTTTGTTGTAGTTGTGTCTTGGGAGGCTCCACACCCAATAAATGCGAATGCGACACCAGCTAAAAGAAGTGATTTTTTCATCGACTGTATTATTATATAATGAGTCGCTATATTACAAAATGAAATGAGCACCTATTTTTTATAGTAGGTGTTTAACATTTCGTTAACATTTTAGAAATCGCTTAATCTACCGATAATCTTTTCTGAGAATTTGCAATATACCAAGAGGTATAGAAGATTAATTTACTTCTTTCTGAAAGTGCTTTGTAGTTGATTTTATCTGCTGTATCTGTTTGTTGGTGGTAGTCCGGATGCGTGCCATTAAAGAAAAAGACAGAAGGGATATTACGTACGGCAAAATTAAAATGATCTGACCTATAATAATATCTATTAGGGTCATCTTCATCGTTGTAAGTGTAATCTAATTCTAAATTTGTAAAGGTTTCATTTGCTACTTCATTGATAACATGAAGTTCACTACTTAAACGATCTGCACCTATAACATAAATGTAGTTTGGATTATTGATATGTGTAGAGTCTACGCGTCCAACCATATCAATATTAATGTTGGCGACCATATTTTTTAACGGCAATATCGGATTCTGAGTAAAATATCTTGACCCATGAAGTCCTAATTCTTCGGCAGTAAGGTGTAAAAATAAAATACTACGTTTGGGTTTAAAACCTTGTTGCTCTGCTGTTTTAAAGGCTTGAGCAATTTCCATAATTGCCGCCGTACCAGAGGCATTGTCATCTGCACCATTGTAAATCATAGCATCGCTACTTCCAAGATGGTCTGAATGTGCAGAAATTACCAAAACCTCGTCAGGATGTACCTCGCCTTCAATATAGCCTATTACATTTTGTGTGTTTGTAGTAACGTTTGGGATATATTTATCTTCAATAATTTGAAAATGATTGTCCAATCCAGGGAAGGTTTCAATATTATTTGCCGTGTAATAATCAGAGATATATTGACATGCTTTAAGATGTTCTATGGTACCCGTTTTACGTCCCATTAAACTATCGTCTGCTAAGGTATACACGTGTGTTTTTAAATCATTTACAGTAATTGATTCTGCAAACGATTTGAGTTTTTCCTTTTGTTCAAAAGCAGTTATCTCTTTGAAGTGTGCTTTTTTCTTGTCTTGCTCTGAAGAGCAATTAAAAAACGTTAGCACTGCTGCTCCTAACAGAAAGATGTGTGATACTTTAGTTTTCATAAGTTATTCAATTTCAATATCTAATTCTTCTAAAATTTCTTTGGAATCTTCTTCAGATTCTTGAACTTTTTTATTCAAAACTTCGGTATCTCCAATTTCAGATGTTTCTGTAACAGTTTTAAATATACTCACAGACATACCTATTATAGACAGTAAAAAGACAAGGTGAATTGTTTTTTTTGATTTATGATGTTTGTTTGAAAAATAGATGGCCGCAGCTCCAAATCCTAAGGCTAATACCGCAGGTATAAAACTAAGTTTATATAATGGTAATACAGATAGTACTACGCAAAGAGTCGCGCAAATTAAGCCTAGTATTATAAGTGTTTTTCTCATTTTAATATTTTAATCCTGTTGCTGATTTTATTTTTAATTCGCCGTTGCCTACTGCAATTTTAAACTTGGCATAGACAGGTATTTTATTCTTATCGGCGGTTAACCAAAGCAAATTGGTCGATCCTTTTAGCACATCACTATTGTTAATGCTTAAGCCTAATTTATAACATTCCTTACTTCCAATAGCGGTTGAGATAGTTTCTTTGCCCATCATACTAATGGTTAAACTATATTCAATATTATCAAAAAGGACCTTAAAGGTTTGGCTGTCACCAACTTTTGCTTGATCCAAACTTAAATTTCTCAGATGATAAATGGTAGTAACTATATCCTTCACATTCTTGGAGATGGGTATGGTTTTTTCTTTCTTGTAGATTTCACCTTTGCTATTTCTTTTCTTTTTGAGGCTGGAAACGCTCCCTTTTTTATGGCTAAATTTATATTGCATAAACTTATAATATCCGCCTTCATTTATATCTCTTTTATATAAGTAAGGCGTCAAGTATTTTGGACTAACATAACTTTCGTATAAATCCCTGATTTTAAAAAAACCATCCCACTGACTATAAGTAGCAGCAGTACATTTTAATCTTAATAAAGTGGTTTTACTTGTTTTTACCGAGCTGGTTTCCATAGTGACTTCAGCTAATTCGGTTAATAGTCCTGACATATTATAGGTTGCAGAAAATTTTAATTTCTCTCCAGAAGCTATGGTTGTGTTTTGGGAAAAAGTATAGCAGGTTACTAGTAATAAGATAACGCTAAATAGCTGTTTCATATTTAAGTGGCTTTTGCAGTAAACATACATTTATTATGCCAAAATTACAATCTATTGGTTTTGATGTTTGATAAAATACTGGAATGCTGATAATTGTCATAATTTTTTTCAATACTAATTATTAACTTGAGGTAAACCAAAATTATTAGGTCATGAAAAGAGTTTTATTACCCACCGATTTTTCTGAAAACTCAATTAATGCTATTCACTTTGCGGTTAAACAATTTCAATTTGAAGAATGTGAGTTTTATATTTTAAATGTGCAGAAAGCGTCCTCCTTTGTGTCGGATGATTTAATGACAATGCAACCTTCCACGACTATTTATAATTCCTTGATTAATGCCTCAAAAACTAGAGTTGAAGGCATTGTTTCTGAATTAAAACTACAATATGACAATGTATTACATGGTTATCATAGTTGCGTTGATTACGATAATTTTATTGATGCCATAAATCAGATGATTAAAACAAAACATATTGATTTAATTGTCATGGGGACAAAAGGTAAAACTAATGCTGAAAGTATAATTTTTGGCAGTAACTCAGTTCGAGTGATGCAACGCGCTAATTGCCCTGTATTGGTAATTCCTGAAGCCTATAAATTTACTGGAATTCAAGAAGTAGTCTTTATCTCAAATTATTTATCCCATTATAAACCAGACGATTTAGGGATTTTAGTAGAATTATGCGAACATTACAATTACTCAGTTAAGGTGTTACACGTAAATGAAGACGAAACTTTAACTGGAGAACAACGAAATAATAGAGCATATTTAGATGCTTATTTTTCAAATATTGAACACAAGTTTGTAACCCTAAAAGGTGATGATGTTTTAAATTCTGTCCTTAATTATTGTGATGAATTTAATACCGATTTGTTATGTATGATGAGCAGAAAACATAGTTTTTTAGAACGTTTATTTAACACTCATAATGTTGAGAAATTTGCTTTTAATGCTAAACTTCCAATGTTGATCATACCTTATGATGGCTGATTTATACGCTTGAGGATCCATTTTAGACATCCTAAAAATTATTTATGGAAATTAAAGTTGTAAATGTTATCTTTAAGGTTAAAACCTTAAAGCGTAGAGTTTTATGTATAGTCAACAACGGGTTATTATAGAAGATGTTAAACCACAATTGGATGGTGGAATTCATCAAATAAAAGCAGTAGTGGGAGAAATAATTCCTGTTAGTGCTTCAATTTTTTCAGATGGTCATGATGTGTTGGCTGCTTCTGTAATGTATAAAAGCTCTGAAGCATCAGAATGGCAAGAACAACGCTTACTTCACACTGGTAATGACCATTGGATTGGTCGTTTTAAGGTTGACAAACAAGGCGGATATGAGTATAAAATTGTTGGTTGGGTTGATTATGCGCTAAATTGGCAATATGGTATTGGTAGAAAAATTGATGATAATCAACATGTGAAGTCAGAACTCCTTGAGGGCGTTGAATATGTGATGCGTGTTAGGGATAAAGCATTGCCAGAAGAACAAGATTACCTCAATTATCTGATAGATGAATTTAAAGATGAAGAGCGTTATACAGCTGCAACGAGATCAGCCCAATCTGACGAGTTAAAAGCAATCTTTACAAAATATCCGGAAAAATTTTTATTAAACAGTTCTGTTTTATTCAAGGTATATGTAGACCGAGAAAAAGCAAGATTTAGCACCTGGTATGAGTTTTTCCCACGTTCGGCTTCATCAGAACCAGGAGTTCATGGCACATTTAAAGATTGCGAGCGCTTGCTGCCAAGGGTAGCCAAAATGGGGTTTGATGTATTGTATTTTCCACCTGTTCATCCGATTGGAGAAGTAAATAGAAAAGGAAAAAATAATACAACTCATGCTTTTGAGGGTGATGTTGGTTCACCTTGGGGGATCGGATCAAAATTTGGTGGTCATAAGGCCATACATCCAGAATTAGGAAGTTTGGATGACTTTAAAGCACTAGTGCAAAAAGCAAAAGAATTAGGTATTGAAATAGCTATAGACTTTGCACTGCAAGCGGCGCCGGATCACCCATGGGTTAAGGATCATCCAGAATGGTTTAAATGGCGTCCCGATGGAACAGTACAATATGCCGAGAATCCTCCAAAAAAATATCAAGACATTCTACCCATATATTATGAGTCTGCCGATTGGAAAAACCTATGGCAAGAAATGTTAGATACCGCATTGTTCTGGATAGAAGAATGTGATATTAAGATTTTTAGGGTTGATAATCCACATACCAAGCCCTTTTATTTTTGGGGTTGGATGATTGAGCAGATTAAAGCTAAACATCCTGATATGATATTTTTAGCAGAGGCATTTTCTCGACCAAAAATAATGCATCAACTGGCAAAACAAGGCTATACACAATCCTATAGCTATTTTACATGGAGAAATAGCAAAGATGAGCTCATTCAATATATGAACGAGCTTACAACAACAGATCAGAAGTATTATTTCAGGCCAAATTTTTGGCCTAATACTCCAGATATAAATCCTTGGGCCTTGCAAAGTGGGAACGAAGCCACTTATTTGTTTAGGTATTTTTTAGCGGCAACATTAAGTTCTAATACTGGGCTTTACGGTCCAATTTATGAACACTTAAATGGAGCAGCATTAGAAGGAAAAGAAGAATATTTAGATTCAGAAAAATTTCAATTGAAGGACTGGAATTGGGATATAGAGAATAAGTTAACCATTATGATTTCTAGGATCAACGACATTAGAAAATCTCATAGGTCTCTTCAACAAACTAATAATATCAAGTTTTTGAATCTTGAAAATGATAAGTTATTGGCGTACTACAAATACGATGATTTGCATGAGGATGAGACTTTAATGGTGGTGAACATAGATCCGTATTATGCTCAAAAAGGTTGGGTGCAAATGCCATTGCATAAATTAGGGGTGCCGGAAGGGCACCCGATTGGTATGAATGATTTAATAAGCGGAAGTAATTATATATGGGATAAAGAGTGGTGTTTTGTAGAATTAGATCCGAGTATGCCATTTCATTTATTTAAAATTAACAAGTAATGGAAGAAAAGGAAGTAGAATCTTCAAATAGTTCAATTCAAGTAAAAAATGATTTTCAAATGGAGTTTGATTCGTCATGGGAATCTTTGTTAGAAAATAAAGCATTTTTAAAATTGTTTTTGAGGGATATACTAGAAAAGTATATTAAGGATCAACGTTGGTATGCGGGTAAATCAAGCACGCTAAAGTATATCGAGTTATCTCATGATTTTAAAATTGAGCAGAATGCTGAACTTTATTATGGGTTAATATTAGAGATTAATTTTAAAGAAGCTTTTTTTCAACATTACTTTATTCCTTTAGCATTTGTTACTGATGAAGAATTTGCACGTGAAGATGTACTAATGAATATCACTTTAAATGGTGTAAAAGGATATTTGGTAGATGCGGTGCACATTGAAGCTTTTAGGAAATTAGTTTTCGAACGTATAATTCAAAGTGATAATTCACCTAATATTGGCGTACAATATCACAAAGGTAATTCGTTTAAGGATACCGAGTATGTGAGTTCTAGGCTCATGGGTAAAGAACAAAGTAATACGTCTATAATTATCAATGATCATTGTGTTATAAAATTCTTCAGACGATTGTTTTCAGACAGAAATCCGGATTATGAAATTTCAAGGTTTTTATCAGATAAAGCCAATTTCTCTAATGTCCCAAGATATCAAGGTAGTATAAATGTTTTGGAAGAAACAGGAAATACGGTAACCATTGCACTAATGCAAGAAATGGTTCCAAATGAAGGCGAAGCATGGAGTGTAATGGTTGATGATTTAGATAAAATTTTTCAAAATTTAGAGCTAAAGCAAATAGATTTAAAAAAAGTCCCTGATACGCCTTTTTTACTACGTTTAGGGATTCAGGATGTCCCTCCAGAAATTATAGATATCGCAGGATTGAGAGTGTTTCTTCAATTACAACAATTAGCACGACGTACGGCAGAAATGCACAGCGCCTTGGGTTCAGAGTTTGAAGAAACTGCTTTTGAACCACAACGATTTAATGCAGATTATGATGTATGGCTTAAAAATAAATTAATTTACCAATTTCAAGATAGGTTGAACATGGTGGAAAATAACCTTCATAAATTAGAAGGGTTATCCTTAGAATTAGCAGAAAAATTTCTTGAAAATAAAGGAGAAATTAGACGACGGTTTATGAGCTTCAATTGGACTAAACTAAAAGGTGAACGCTTAAGAGTTCACGGAGATTATCATTTAGGACAAATTCTAGTGCATAAAGACGATTATTTTATTTTGGATTTTGAAGGTGAGCCCGAAAGTACTATTAGAGATAGAAAAGTTAAACAACCACCTCTTAAAGATGTTGCTGGATTATTTAGATCTTTTCATTACGCTATTTATTCTAATATACTTACCAATAAAGACAACTATCCTTATACTCAGGATGAATTATTTGGTGTTGGAGAAAAACTATATCGCTTTTTTTGTGGTGTATTTTTAATGACATACACCAATTATATTCAAAAGGCAAATATTAATATAGGATATGACCAAGAACGTGTATTTTTATTAAAATATTTATTGCTTGAAAAGGCAGTTTATGAATTAGGATATGAAATGAATGCGCGACCAGATTGGGCATTAATACCACTACAAGGAATAGACTCATTAATGAAGGAACAATTATAATATGGAAAAAGTTCAGGTATACAGCTTGTTTAGTGAGTTTGATATAAACTTATTTAAGGCAGGAAAACATTATAGGTTATATGAGAAATTAGGGTCTCATGTTTTAGAAGTTGATGGTGTAAAAGGCGTTTATTTTGCCGTTTGGGCGCCATCTGCTAAAGCTGTATCCGTAATTTCTGATTTTAATTATTGGGTAGAAGGGCAACATCCTTTAAATGTAAGATGGGATGGCTCAGGTATTTGGGAAGGTTTCATTCCTGGAGTAAAAGTAGGGGATACCTATAAGTACAAAATTCACTCCAATCATCATGATGCCAAAACCGAAAAGGCAGATCCGTTTGCACGTTTATGTGAGCATCCACCTCACACAGCATCTGTAGTTTGGGAAGATGATTATAAGTGGAAAGATACCGATTGGATGGGGTATAGAAAAGATAAAAATGGTTTGGATAAACCGTATTCTGTCTATGAAGTGCATTTAGGATCATGGAAACGAAAAATAGAAGAAGATAGAAGTTTAACCTATCAAGAGTTAGCCATAGAACTGGTGGCCTATGTTAAAGAATTAAATTTTACACATGTAGAATTTATGCCTGTAATGGAATACCCTTACGATCCTTCTTGGGGATATCAATTAACAGGTTATTTTGCACCTACAAGTAGATTTGGGAACCCGGATGATTTAAAATGTTTAATAGATCAATTGCATCAAAATGATATAGGTGTAATTTTGGATTGGGTACCTTCGCATTTCCCTGAAGACGCACACGGATTGGGTAATTTTGATGGTACGCATCTTTATGAACATCCTGATAGAAGGCGAGGATATCATCCAGATTGGAAAAGTTTAATTTTTAATTACGGTCGTAATGAAGTTAGAGCTTTTTTAATAAGTAATGCTATTTTTTGGTTAGATCAATTTCATGCCGATGGTTTAAGGGTAGATGCGGTGGCCTCAATGTTGTATTTAGATTATTCTAGAGAAGATGGAGAATGGGAACCAAATCAATTTGGTGGGAGAGAAAACCTTGAAGTTATTTCATTTTTAAAAGATTTAAATCAAGAAGTGTATTCTAGTTATCCTGATGTTCAAACTATAGCCGAAGAATCTACTTCTTTTCCTGGCGTAACTCGAGCAGTTGAGAATGACGGACTTGGTTTTGGGATGAAATGGATGATGGGATGGATGCATGATACTTTAGAATATTTTAAAAAGGAATCTGTTTACAGAAAACACCATCAAAACGATATCACCTTAAGTATGACATATGCGTTTTCAGAACGTTTCATGCTTCCGCTTAGTCATGACGAAGTGGTTTATGGTAAGCAATCTATTTTAGGACGAATGCCTGGAGATGAATGGCAGAGGTTTGCTAATTTGAGGTTGTTGTATAGTTATATGTTTACTCACCCAGGTTCTAATCTGGTATTTATGGGAGGAGAATTTGGACAATCATCTGAATGGGATTTTCAAGGTAGTCTGGATTGGGATTTATTGCAATATGATGTTCATAAAGGAATAAAAAACACAATGACTGCTTTAAATACCCTTTACAAAGAAGAACCGGCATTACATGAAAAACAGTTTTCAAGTCAAGGGTTTGAATGGGTAGATTATGGAGATGCCGAAAATTCTGTTTTAGTATTTTTAAGACATGGGCACGATATAAAAAATCAACTTTTGGTTGTTTGTAACATGACCCCAGTGGTGAGAGAAAATTATAGAATTGGTGTTTCAAAACCAGGAACTTATAAAGCTGTTTTCAATTCTGACTCAAGAGCGTTTAATGGCTCTGGTGTTTCTGAAGATTTAAAAGTGAAATCTCAAGAGATTGAAAGCCACGATAGGGATGCTTCGATTGTATTAAATCTTCCCCCTTTAGGCGTATTAGTACTTAAAAAAGCATAAAACAAAAACCATTTAAATTTCAATTAATTCCGTTACAAATTGTAAAGGATAACACTGTCAATTCATGATTACTAATACAGAATTAGAGCAAAAGGGAAATCAATTTCCATCTTCGATATCAAGTTTTAAAAAATTTAAGGACAAGTTTCTTATCACAACCATAAATAATGTGGCCTTAGAAATAACTGTGGTAAGAGATAGTGTATTTAGGTTTCGATATGCTACAAATGGTACATTTCAAAATGACTTTTCATATGCCCTGTCTAAAACTGCCGTAACAGGTTATAATTTTTTGGATTATATAGAGTTTGATACCTATTTTGAAATTAAGACAACTAAGTTGATTCTTCAGATTAATAAATCTGATTTAAGAAAATCTATTTATGATATAAATATGAAACTTCTTAATCAAGATGAATCTGGTTTTCATTGGGAATTTAATTATGATTGGGGAGGAGATATTGTAAAAATGACTAAGCATGCTCAAAAAACGGAAAGTTTTTACGGTTTAGGAGATAAACCCGTTCATTTCAACTTAAAGGGTAAACGATTTGAAAATTGGGTAACAGACCAATATGCATTTGATACAGAAAGGGATCCTCTTTATAAGGCAATTCCTTTTTACATTGGCCTTCATAATGATATTACTTACGGTGTTTTCTTTGATAATACCTTCAAAATGCATTTTGATTTTTGTCATGAAAGAAGAAATATTACAAGCTTTTGGGCAGAAGGAGGAGAAATGAATTATTACTTTTTCTATGGACCAGAAATGGAGCAAGTCGTAACGTCTTACACCGATTTAACAGGGAAACCAGAAATGCCACCACTTTGGGCATTAGGTTATCACCAATGTAAATGGAGTTACTATCCTGAAAAAAAGGTGATGGATGTAGCTCAAAAATTTAGAGATTTAAAAATTCCGTGTGACGCTATTTATTTAGATATCGATTATATGGATGGCTTTAGGTGTTTTACTTGGGATGATAACCATTTTCCAGATCCAAAACGGATGGTAGGTGAATTAAGGGATATGGGATTCAATACAGTTGCGATGATTGATCCAGGTATAAAAGTAGACCCAGATTATTCTATTTATAAGGAAGCATTAGACAACGACTATTTCTGTAAAAGAGCTGATGGCCCATTAATGGTTGGAAAAGTTTGGCCAGGAGATTGTAATTTTCCTGATTACACTAATCCAAAGGTTAGAAAATGGTGGGGGACACTCTATAAAGAAATGATTGAAGATGTTGGAATTGCGGGCGTTTGGAATGATATGAATGAACCTGCTGTAATGGAAGTGCCTTCTAAAACATTTCCTTTAGACGTCCGACATGATTTTGATGGCAATGCTTGTAGTCATAGAAAAGCCCATAATATTTATGGGATGCAAATGGTTAGAGCGACCTACAATGGTGTTAAGGAATTTACTTATCCAAAGCGTCCTTTTGTAATTACAAGAGCAGCTTATGCCGGAACGCAACGCTATTCTTCTACTTGGACAGGAGATAATATTGCAACCTGGGAACATTTATGGATTGCAAATCAACAAGTGCAGCGCATGAGTGTCTCTGGCTATTCTTTTGTAGGTTCTGATATTGGTGGGTTTGCTGAGCAACCTAATGGCGAGTTGTTTACCAGATGGATACAATTAGCTGTATTTCATCCTTTTTTTCGTACGCATTCAAGTGGAGATCATGGAGATCAAGAACCTTGGTCATTTGACGAAAATGTCACAAATATTGCGAGGGAATTTATTGAGTTGAGGTATAAACTATTGCCATATCTCTACACGATGTTCTGGAAATATCATGATAAGGGGACGCCAATGATTAAACCTCTTATGATGTATGATCAATCAGATTCACAGACCTATTATAGAGCAGACGAGTTTTTGTTTGGTGATCATATTTTAGTATGCCCTATTTTGGAAGCCAACTCTAAGGGAAGACGAATGTATATTCCTAAAGGCACTTGGATTAATTATTGGAACAAGCAACTTGTTGAAGGAGGTAAAGAAATTTGGGTAGATGCCGATATAGATCAAATACCAATATTTGTGAAAGCAGGGGCAATAATTCCAAATTATCCGGTTCAGCAATATGTTGGTGAGAAAGAAATAAAAGAGGTAAAATTAGACATTTGTTTCTTAAAAGGTTCCGAAGTATCACATTTGTATGAAGATGCCCAAAACGGTTATGATTATATGAAAGGCAGATATAGTGAGCGTACATTTAAATTTAAAGGTAAAAAGAATGGTATAACCATTAGTCAACATAAAGAAGGGAATTACAGTACACCATATGAAACGTTTCAACTTAATTTTTATGCATTACCATTTGACATTGCTCATGTAGAAATTGATGGTCAAATCATAGAAATTCCAATTGAAACAATAGATGGTGTTGCAACTTTTGTAGTTGAAAAGAACTTTGAAGTACTGCAAGTCTTTGCTAAGTAATAGATATTTTTATTTAATAGATAAAAGGAATGCGTCTTCAGAAGATTTTAAAATGTAAATTCCAGTGTTTAAAGTTTGCGGCAATTCAATATTCGAAATGCCTGATAACTCATTAAAATCATGGTATAAGGCTGTTATAAAACGTCCGCTTATATCGTAAAGCGCAAATTCTTCTAATGCATTAGAGTTTGATACGTTAACCTTAAAATCACCCACAGGATTAGGATACATAGTACTGTTTTCTGTTTCTAAGACAGGGTCAGAGTTAAAGTAAGGTACAGCAAAATTATAGGCATTCACGCCTATTTGTTCTCCAATGAGGCGACCTGGGATATCATCGGCAGGAGGGTGAATTCCACCCCAAATTCGTGATAAACTGCATTGATCGGAAGCATCTCTGTAGGTAGCCCATTGTAAATGTATATCTGTTGAAGGCCCTTCTTCAAAAACTAAAAACTCATTTTTCTTGGCTACAAATTCTCCCATTCCACCAGGGAAATACTCATCCCCTGTTAGCAGTGTCAATGCTTCTGCAGCTGCCCGAGAATAGGTTGAATGACCTGAGACATATCCAGCGAAAGGAGGTGTTACAAATGAAGGTCGTTGGTAAGGCCACCAATTTTCTGCCAATATCCAATCTACACCCGCCAAATCTGTTTCTGGGTCTTCAATATAGTCCGGACCTTTCCAACTATATACCTTAATTTTATTAAGGTGTTGACCGTTCATTCCAACAAGAGGATCATTTTCAGTTACTAATTCAATATAGCCAGGAAGTAATGTTATTCCTTGAGGATGATAACTAGGTAGTTCGGCGTCGCTACTTTGGCCAAGGTCTGCCATATATCTAATTGCAGAAATAGGTCTCAAATAATCATACCATCCTTTGATTCCCCAAGCAGAGATAGCAGCATCATGCATGGTGCCTCCCAAAATAAAATACGATTTCACATCCCATTCTAAAGTTGGTAATATAGCGCCATTTCCATTGAGGCGTTTTTCAAGTAAAGGATTGTCATTAATATAATTTAGTAGTGTAAACCAGTGTCCAGGAGGTGTTTCAGAATCTGGACCATCTGCCCAAAACTCTGCCAATACTCGAGCATAATCTCCACGGGGTACAAGTTGAGTTTCATAAGCTTGATTAGTACTCGGATTTAATGCTCTACCCGAACTGATGTCACCACCATTTATCAAATTGTAAAATGAAGGATAATCGGAATAGTTTGTCGGGAAATTTACCGGGTTAATATTACCAAGAGATGCTGGTGAAATATCCCACATAACGTTGTCTGAAGGATCTAAATGTGCACCCCAAATTGAAACCAAAGAAAATCCCCATTTATAAGCTTCATTAGACTCTAGAGAGAATTCATCACCAAGAAGAGGTGGTTGTCCTGGATCATGAAAAACTTGATAGTTATTGCCGTCTCTTTGAAAAACAGATTTATTGGTGTCTTCTAAGGCAAATCCCCAAACAGCACCCCATTCCGGACTTAAAAACTCAGGCGTACTACCTTCTATGAGGTTTCCACTTTGGTCAATAAAGGTATCAAGGCTTAAAGGCTGCCATCTGTTAACATTTGTAATTGTTGGATTTCCAGAAATAGTTGGTGCTAAAGGCATATTTACGGCTTCATAAAAAGCATTGTCATATGCAGTTGCTTCTCTTGATTGGTCTAAATCACCGTAAGCTAAGACAGAAGCCGCGATGTAATTTCCTAATGCTGCAGCATTACCATATTGGTAAAGGGTAGGCGTATAGCTTGTATCATACCCTAATTGATTCATTAAAAAATCTAACTTTTCTAAGGTGCGTTCAGCATTCGGGCTGTTTTGAAATCTGTGAGAAAGAATACGGTATGCCGCAAAACTCATGGCCTTTTTTCGGCTCTCTTCAATAGATTCAGAAGGAATAAAATCGGTTTCTAAGGCGTTAGTATATTCATTTAATGTATTACCAATAAGATAGGTTTGCGCCTTGTCATCGTAGAATGCCCAGGCGTCATATAACGCAATACTGGTATGGAACAAATTTCTTGCATGCACAGTTGGTCTAGCATAATCGGATCTAATAGCATCCAATAGCGCTTCGTTCCAAAGTCGTGCTACAGATATGTTTTCAGGCAAATTTTCGCCTGTAATAGTCACTTGTAAATCTTGGGGTAAACTATAACATGTGCCATTGTTTTCACGTACACTTATAGTTCCTGATTCTTCCAATTGCCATTTAATAGTAACCGTATTGGTCCCTTGGCCTTCTATGATTTCTCCATTTGAAACCTGCCAGTTGGCAACAGCATCTTCAGATAAAGGATAGGTATAAATCGAGTTTGATAAAAATGCGACTTGTGAATCCCCTTGGATGGTATTGGCCTCTAAATAAGTACAGCTACCATCACTAACCGTTGCTTCTGGATTATAGGAGCAGGAGGTTGGGTCTAAACAACCATATATTTTTTGACTTGGTAAAATTGACAGTGTTTCAGAACCATTGCCTTCTATTACCTTAATTGTGGTATTAGCGGTAATGTCTGAAATCACTTCGGTTAAGCCAGAGGGCCATTTAATGGTTAAAGAATTTACTTCGGCATCTTGGTTTATTCCAAAATGAACTGGTTGAAGACTTTGAGATAAAAACCCTACCCCAGAATAATACCGTTTAAGTACACCTATACTTGTTTCAAGTACTAATATTGCACCAATTGCATCTCTGTTAGAAGTGGTACCTTCTAATTTTACTTTCAACCATGAATGCGATGGATCTTCATCAAAATTAAGAAGTTTGTTTTCGTAAAAAATAACGGGACTATTTGAATTAGTAATTATCAAATCTAAATCTCCATCGTTATCATAATCAACATCGATAACTTCAACACTAATGGTAGAAAGGTCTATGCCTAAGGTTCCTGAGATATCTTCAAAGGTGTTTTGTCCTTCCTGAAAAAGATTTTTAAAGTAAAAATTTTTTTCAGTAGATCTTTCTTCAAAGACATAGCCATTTACAACTACTAAGTCTTCATCTGAGTCTAAATCAAAATCGGCAAATCTAGCACCCCAAGACCACAATGTATTGTCTAATCCGTGAATTTGAGCTTCATCTGTAAAACTGTTGTCACCGTTGTTTTGATATAAAAAGTTTTTATCAATTGCTGTTATAAAAAAATCAAAATTACCGTCACCATTAAAATCTGAAATGGCTACTCCCATATCATCAGCTCCAGTTGAAAACCCATAAATAGAACCTTCTTCAGAGAACATTTCAGCATTTTGATTTATCAGTACATCATTAGGATCGCTAAAATCGTTGGTCACAAGCAGATCCATAAATCCATCCGAGTTAAAGTCAAACGGAAAAGCGGTATAACTCGCCATATCTGGTGTTCCAATTGCTGTGCTTTCAGTGACATTAGTAAATGTACCATCGGTATTGTTTTGATACAAACTGTTAGTTGGACATTCATCCCAGTCATTAATGTAAATATCTAAAAAGCCATCGTTATTATAATCGAACCATGTGGCTCCAGTGTTGCGACAGCTGTTGTTTTCTCCAAATCCAGCATCGACCGTAACTTCTTCGAAAGTACCATCACCTAAATTTCTAAAGAGTTGTACTTTATAGGAGTGCGTTAAAAACAAATCGGGATAGCCATCATTATCATAATCACCCCAAGACACGCCATGTTTAAAGCCGTCTAAACCTAAAAATGATTCGGAAGGATTTTCTGCCTCAGGCAATAGGTTAACTAGGCCGGAAGATGCTGTAACATCTGTAAAGGTACCATTGTTATTATTTTTGTAGAGTTTGCTTAGAGATTGTGGATTATCAGGGCTGTCCTTTGCCTTAGCTACAACAAATACATCAAGATCGTTATCATTGTCAAAATCGGCCACAGCAATACCATTATTGTGTGAAGTTTCAATTCCCGAAACCGATTGAATATTAGTAAAAGTTTGTGCAGTTAAAGAGGCATCTAACTGAAGTATAAGTAGGAAAAAAAGGCTTAGAATTAGCGATTTTTTAGTGATAGACATGGTTGGTTAATTTTTTTTTTAAAGATAAAACTTCACCATTAATTTGCAATAGGTGATGGTTGTAATTTATATATATGAGAATCACAATTCTTTTTCATAAACCACTTCTAATTTAATTCCGTCTAAATCTTTAAAGAATAAAGCATAGTAAAATGCACCATGTTGAGGATAAAATTGTGGTGGATTTACAATATGGGCTCCAATATTACAGATTTTTGAATACACTTGATTAACGGCTTCACAGGATTCAGCCTTAAACGCAAGGTGATGTAATGCACCAGGTTTTCTCCTGTGAATATCGTCGTTTGCAAAGGCTGTTCTAGGCGAATTAAACCCAATTGTAATTTCTTTATGAATATATTCTATAACTTCAAAATCGTGAGCTTCTACTGTACCTTTAGATTTTTTATCCAAGTCAAAACCTAAAATAGGCATAAGTAGATCGTAAAAAGCCTCGGCTTTTTTTAAATCTTTTACAGTAATCTGAATGTGGTCAATTTTTGGTATCATTCTCTAGTGTTGAATTGATCTATTTTCTTTAAAACAAATTGTAGCGTATCAGACTTTTGAGTTCCAATAACTAATTTTTTACCGTTATTTAATTCAATGGCTAATCCCTTTGTGCCTTTTACATTGTAAACTGTTCCATACTTGGTCCATAATCTAATGCCCCAACCACCAACAAAGCCATAATTAATAAGTTTGGCCGATTTTACTTCATTCCAACTTATTTCTTTTTTTACAAAAGGGTAAAACTGGAACGCAATACTTCTGGATGTTATTTTGGTTTTAAGTGTTAAAGCTTGAAAACCGAGTATAAATAAAAAGGTTAAAACAGCATAAATAATTAGCCCAGAATCAGACATTGGTTTGTCACCAAAGGGTTGCCCTAAGATGAGTTGTTTATAAACTCCCACTAAAGGAATAAGCGCAAGGCCAATGAAAAGGAGTATAAGCCACCATTGGTTGAATCTTTGTTTTTCAGAAAAATGAATATGCATTTAAAGTGATTGGTCTTAGTTTCTACGAAAACTAAATTTAGCGATTATTTGCGTCAATTTGAAGTGCTACCCAGTCAAAAAATGGAATGTAAATAGATTCATTACCATTAAGAGGTAAATCGGTTATAAATTGATGTTCGTCAATAATTTCAATGTCCTGAATTCTTTTGTAATTAAAGCTATAGCTTCCGTGATTTATGCCATTTCTATAGGTGTAGTTGCCTAACTCTTCATTATGATACAAATCGCTAAACTTAATCTGACCATAGGAATTAAAATAAATAATTTCCATGCCATAAATACCGCCACCTGAAGAGCCTGTGTATGTTGCTGTTTTCTTTTCACTATCCAAATCAGGTCCGTTATCAGAGAGTGAACTTCCCGACAGCGTTTTCGAATATTCGAAGGATTGAGATATTGGATTATAAAGAAAAATAGAAAATGGCTGGTTGGCACCAGAACCTAATTTGGGAATAATAATTTTATCCTTATACCCATCAAAGTTTACATCCTCATCCTTGACCAATCGAGACTCCTTTATCATGTCAGAGAGTTTATTACGGGAGTAATGCATGACATACTCTGAAACTTCAATGGCATTTCCAGTTGGAATAAATTTCCATTGTTTTAAGTTGCCTTTGCTGTACTGCAAGTTGAATTTTCCATTTTTAAAATGGTAGCTAATTAGGCTATCATTGTCACTGTTGTTCTGGTATTCCTTAGTTTTATTTAGGTATGGAGTAATGATTTTTGTGGTTGTTAACTTGGCAGTTTGATCAAACAAATTTTGGATGCATACGCTACCACTGTTTATAATCTCTCTTGATTTTATTTTACCATTTTCATAATACTGATGTCTAACATAATTGGTACCGCCATTGGTTTTACTTGATTGTTTTAGACTTCCTGAAGGATAAAAAGATTTGAAATTGACTTCGTTGTATTTTGGGTACAATTTGAAATTAGATTTAAGAAGTCCGTTAGGATGAAAAGTCTGTTCTGACCAAATTGTGTCATTTTTGAAATGTTGCCTTTTTACTATTTTCCCTGAGTTGTATCTAAGCCAAGTGCCATGTTTTTTATGACTTTTTACTTCATCAACCAATGCAAGTGAATCATTTACAAAAACCAAGTAATTGTTGTCCTTGAGGCCTGGTTTTAATTCAAAAAAAGGACTGTCGGGGATTCCGTTTTCATGCCCGATTTTTACAAAAGCGCTATCACTTTGATTTATGAAATTATAAGTTGAAAAAGGACCTTTATGAACTAAATTAAGCCTTATGGAGTCCTGAGAATAAATGCAATTTGTAATTATAAACAAGACCAAAAATGCAGAGCACTTATAGGAAATGATGGGTTTAAATTTTGGATTCATTCTGGGGATAATTGAAGGGTCAATTTAAGGAAAAGAAAAGCCTTAACAAAGGTAATAGCATTCTCTATTTAGAAACGATATCAGTTGATGATACGTTAAAAGAATAGGAAGCAGCTGCTTCGTTATCTATAAGTAAATGCACATCATAAAAACCAGAATACTTAAATTGGTATTGAAATATAAGTTGTTTGTTTTCAATTGTTATTGATTCTGGAGAAAATAGTAAATCAGAGTTCCCATCTATGATTAGTAATTTAATGTCATCCTTGTCTATTACACTATGCATTGAATATTTGAATTGAACAGTTTCATTTTTGACCAAATTTGTAATTAATGATTTTGGAAAATCATGAGATGAGAAACTGTTAAATGCCTTGCTGTATAAAATAGGTGCGTTTGAAAATGAATCGAAATTTGGTTTGTTTGAATCTAATAAAAACCATTTTTCTTCCACTGGAAAGTGGTTTAAAGAAAACAGCTTAGGGTCAGCTAAAAAATACGCTTCAATGCGTTGTTTTGATTGGGATGATGAAAGACCTGTTCCTTTTATCGCAGACCAAGTAGGATCACATAAATACCATTTGTTATTGAGTTTTACAGCATTCCATGAATGGTTTGGGCTTCTTAAATCTTTTGAACCTGTTTGGCTGTTTTTGCCATATCCATTAATGATTTTACATTCAATATTTGCTAAAATAGCCATGCTTTTAATTAAATAAGCATAACCTGTGCATAGGGTTTTATGTTTTCGTTTAAGGGTTTTGAACACTTTGGCATTGAATTCCTTGTTCCATTGGGTCAAGTTATCTTCATCTTGAACATATTTATTTCGTCTTCTATTATTTCTAAATGACAGATTGTAATCATTAGAAATATTGGAGCATACCCAAGTGTAAATAGCTCTAAACTTTTCTACATCAGTATTTAAGTTTATTGTTAGATTTTGAGTTAATAGCGGGAGATTATTAATGCCTTTTACCTTGTATTCTGCTGCTATGCTATCGGCCAATCTAAAATCAATGGATTTAAAATCGGAAGTCTGAGCTTGGGTTGTGATACAGAAAATTAAAAGTAAAAGGCATCTCATAGTCTAGTTTCTACGTTTAGATTTATATAAAGTTGTTGTTGCAGGTGCGCATAAAATTTCAGCTATTTCCAAAGGCAATTCAATATTTAGTACAGACGAATTGCTGTCAATACTCACTTCTTGAGTCACATAACCTAAATAGCTATAGATTAATACATCACCCACTTTTAAAGGCGATGGAAAACGATACTTTCCGTTTTTGTCAGTAATGGTACCTTCTGTAGTTCCTTTTTTTAAGATGCTTACTTCTGCCAATGGACCTTCTTCAGAATTTACTACGCCCTGTACTGAGACATCTTGAATGGTGGTGTCAGATTTGGTTTGTGCATTTAGGCTTGAGGATGAAAGGGCTAGAAACATAATAAATGCCATTAGCCTAAAGGACAAGTTTAAAACTGAAAATTGAAAATTAATTTGTGATGGATTTAAGCTCCATGCATGAGGTTGTAATTGTGTGTTCATAATATCTATTGTTTATTTCAAATCTATATAGGAAGGGATTTAAAATAAAGCAAGATTGAGCCAACTATGACTTTAAACACGTATAAGGGCCGTTTGAATGAGTTTTATTAATTCTTATTTATTGATTTTCATTTTAAGAATAATAATAGGAGGTATTTTAGAATATATTTTTTTGCTTGAATCAGTAAATGTTGGCTCTTGACATTCTACGGTAACTAAATTATATGTTGAACCCATGTTGATATAATAACTCAAAGGTCTATGAAAATAATATTGCTTTTCAGTTTGATTTTTAATGGCTTCACCCTTTGATGTGCTTATGGTATTATAATCTGAAATTTGAATTGAATCCTTTTTAACAGTAGTGAATTCTGAATTAAAGCTTGGATGTTGGATAGACAATACAAAGCTTCCATCAGGGGTCAACAGTTGGCTAATTTGCGAGAATATAGGCTCTATATGGGGTAAATCCATTAATACCATATTTGCAGCAATACCATTATAGGTTTTCCCTTTTAATGATTTTAGTTGATTTAGATTTGTGATATCTAACTCTTGATAAGTAATATTATTGGTGGTATATGAGCGTGCCTTTTTTAGCAGTTTACTGGAAAAATCACAGGCCAAAACATTTACGGTTTTATCAGCCATTCGTCGTGCAAATATCCCATTTCCACAACCAATATCTAAAAGTTGATCTCCAGATTTTAAATTGAGAAGGTTTTCTGTAATTGGAGCTATAAGTTGGTTGTGCCAGTCATTACCAAATTCTCCCATAGCCTGGTCCCAGTCTGAAGCGTTGGTATCCCAAATGGCTTTGTTTTTGGCGTTGATATTTTCATGCTCCATTTGTTAACTAATTTTGTAGATTAGAATTTACCGCCAAGGTCCTTTTTTGGTGACTGCTTCAAATTTTTGGTTTTGAAATCTAAAAAGCCCTTTCCATCCACCAAACCAAAATCTGTTTTGCTCATCTTGATAAATGGAAATAATTCCTCCAGAAAATAATCCATTGTCTTTATAATAATTAGTGAATTCTTTGCCATTGTATTTGTACACGCCTTGATGTTCAGCACTAAACCAAATTGCATTGTTTTTGTCTTGGTATAAACCTGATATTTCTACACCTTGAATTAGGCCGTCTGCTGTGAAGTTTTTAAATTCTTTACCATTGTATCTGCTGATTCCGCCATGCATCGTGCCAATCCACATATTTCCTCCATGATCCTCCAAAAACCCAGTGATGTTATTGTCCGGCAATCCATGAGTTGTATTTAAATATGTGATAGAATCATTCTCAATTTTGCAAATACCATACCCATCAGTACCAACCCATATTACCCCTTGGTTATCTTCATAAATACTATTGATTCGTTTGTCCGACAGAATAGGGTTAGGGTTATCAATTGGAGCTAATGGTAATTCAACTTTTGAAAATGATTTACCGTCAAACGTACAAAGTCCATCAATAGTCCCAATCCAAAGTATACCCTTAGAATCTAAACATAAACTCCAAACTTCATTATTTAGCAAGCCATCTGTAGAGGTATAGGTTTTAAATGTTTTGCCGTTAAAAGCAGTTAATCCACCAGATACACCAAACCAAGTATTCCCGTTTTGATCTTCTGTTATAGCATTTAATCTATTACCACCTAAACCCTCTTTTTCAGAGATGTATGTTAATGTGTTGTCCTGATATCTAATTACGCCGTAATGGTTGGTGCCAAACCATAAATCACCCCTTTTATCTTGATAAATTTCACGAATCCAATGACACAATTGACCTTCATAAAATAAAGGCACAAGAAGGTTATTTGGAATGTCAGTTGGATTTACATTTTCAATTGGCATATCATAATCCAAAATAATTGTAGATGAGTCTACCAGGGAATAGGGTATAGGTGATGATTGTTGCTTTACTGGCACTGTTTCCTTCTTAACTTGGCTGTTCGCTTTCTGTTGACAGGACGAAGCGCCTAATAAAAGAAAAAGAAGAAAAAGGTGTTGAGATACAAAATTCCATCTATTCAATTTCAAGTCTTTAAAGTGGAATAATTTCATGTTTTTGGATTAGGATGTAAAAGATACTAAAATGATTGATTACTAGTTTATTTTCTTTTCAAGAATGTAATCATCCATAATATAGCCTTCACCAATATCCATAACCACTTCTCCTATATTTGTGAATCCCATTTTCTCGTAAGCTTTAATAGATTTTTTATTAAATCTATTTACGGTTAAGGCAATGCAATCACAGTCTAATTGAGGGGCTTGTTTGGTAATATATTGAATAGCTGCTTTTCCTAATCCAAGTCCGCGTTGAGATTTTAAAACATAGAGTTTGCTTAGAAATAACTTGTGTTCTCTTTTTTGAATAGAGAAGTAGCCTTTCATTTTGTCGTCATGCAAAATAGCGTAGTATTGGTAGCCTTCATCTATTTGATTAGACATGGTTTCTACAGATTGAAATTTGTTTAGCATATATGCTACTTGAGCTCTTCCAATAATGGGAGTATAGTGCTCAGTCCAGATTTCTTTAGCTAGTGTTTCAACTAAGTTTAATTCTGGTAATTGGTGTACTAGTTTTATTTCTATCATTTATAGTTATCGATTTAAAACCCCTAAATAGGCTTTCCAAGGTCCTACTTCATTTTCATATTGTTTTGCCATTACTCGCGTAATTTGGGCAATATGTCCAAGATCATGAGCGACCCAAGTAGATAATAATTGTTCTAATGTAACCGGCCCTAGTTGCGGGTGTATCCCTTGCAATTGCAATTGATCGGGGGTAATGTTTAAGTGAAGTAATTGCTCTAAATTTTCTGTCCTTAATTCTGAGAATTGAGCTAATAAGTTTTCAATTGGTTTGTTTTGATCTTCATTAAACTGAGCAAATCTGTCAAAAGTTTGAAACGTTTTCTCTTCTGAATCTGATAGGATAATGTTAATTCGTGTTAGCCAATCTGTTTTTTCGCCATGAACCAGATGCCCAGTAACATCATACGGACTCCAAGTTTTCTCGCCTTCATTAGAATGTAACCATTGATTTGGTAAACCGCTTAAAAGTTGTTTTAAGACTTTAGGAGTTCTTTTTAGAATGGCTAAAGCATCTTCAATTTTATAATTCATTGGTATGTTGACTTTGACGAGGATTAGTTTGAACTAAAGTATTAAATAATTTAATATTCGTAGTAAATGTTGTTTTAACTTATCTCAAAATTTTATGAAATAAAATATCTTTTACCGTCCCTTCAGAGGAGACCAAAAACCGATTGACTTGTCCTTTGTTATTTCTAATAAATTCATATTTCGTTCTGCGATTAGAACCAAAAACATCTTGTTCTCCTTCATTTAAGATTATGTTATTAGAGTTTGGGTAATTCAATACTAATTTATTGTCTTCAACTTTTAGGTCATATGTAACATTCAGTTCTTTTGAATAATAACTGCCAACAAAATCAGAAACGTTTGAATTTGGGTTGCCGCTAAGAGTAACTTTTTCAAAATAAAACTGAGCGCCTCCAAAATCTACATTTAATAGTTCTGCCGTTTGATTATGCAATATATACTCGTATTTCACTGAAGGATTGTTTTTTCTTGAAAATGAGGTTTTAGACTCACGAATTAATGGAATAGGGTTACGACCAAAACTACTTAAAGCTTTTAAAGTGTCATTTTCAACAAACATTTTCATTCTTAAATCACTGTTTAATTCTTGGAAATCTCCAGTAAATTTTATTAGGTTTTTACTGCTGAATGTTTGTGCGTTCTTTGGTACTTCGGATTTAGATTGTTCAGGTATCCACAGATTTAGTAGGCTATAAGACAGATCTACTGCATTAATTTCATCTGTATTAGAATATACAAATATGGCGAGATTTAAATCAGGTATTATCAAAAATTGTGATCGCATTCCAATATCTCTACCGTTATGATTATAGGTTTTTAGCCCGTTATAATTAGACGTAAACATACCTTTGCCGTGAGTCATTTGTTCGTTGTTGTTGAGTGTTTCAGTTTGGGTTGTAAAAAGGCCTAAATAATGAAGTTTATGTGTATTGTCTAAATATACTTGAGCCCATTTTTCCATATCCCTTATAGTGGTTTTTATGCCTCCGGCTCCAATGCAATGTGTTAAAGACTTCCTCTGGTAATGCGAGCCATTATGGTAATAATAAGGATAAGACCTGTTTTTTATTATGGCATTTAAATTACTTTTATAAAATGTAGAATTCATTTGTAACGGCTCAAACAAATTAGATTTTGCGAATTCTGGTAAGGACTCATTGGATACTCGTTCTATAATTAATGCGAGTAAAACATAATTGGTATTGGAGTACAACATTTTTTCACCAGGCTTGTTGTTTACGCCTTCTTGTTGAAACATTAACTTTTGGATACTTTTGTTGGTATAGCCTTCATGGTTATAATCAAAACCCATTAGATTTAATAATACGTTATGATTACGTATACCGCTTGTGTGATTTAACAGGTGTTTTATTTTTATTATAGATCCATAATCTTTTAATTCTGGGATATACGTTCTAACATCATCTTCAATAGATAATTTTCCTCGCTTTTCCAATATAGCGATACACGCGGAAGTGAATTGTTTTGTTACTGAAGCCAAACTTATAACGGTTGAATCGTTAAAAGGTAAATTGTATTCCAGATTCATATAGCCTCTATATCCATGATAAAGGAGGTTATCTTCATGAACAATACCCACCGTAAACCCCGGACTAAAGCCTTGAATTCCGTAAGAATTTAGAATAGAGTCGATGGATTGAATTCTGAAAGTTTGAGCATTTGAAGTTATGCTTAAAATGAAAATATACAGAATGACTAAGTATCGCATAAATGATCAGGTTGGTTTTTTTTGTAAAACGCAAATTACTGACAAATAGTGTTTTAGTTTAGTCTTTTGTTAATGCAGTAATAAGTCCGTTAAATATTAAACCATGAAAAGGAAGTACCGCATACCAATACAATCTTCCAGCCAAACCTAAAGGTCTAAATGTGGCGGTTTGGATTAACGATTGATCTTCTACTTTAAATTCTAACCAAGCTTCTCCCGGAAGTTTCATTTCAGCAAATAGTAATAGCCTGCCTTCAGTCTTGTCGGCATATATTACACGCCAAAAATCGAGTGCATCCCCAACAGCTATGGTGTCGACGTTGGTTCTTCCTCTTCTAAGTCCTACACCACCAAAAACTTTATCTATTAATCCTCTCATTCGCCAAAGTGCATTACCATAATACCACCCCGTTTTACCACCAATGCGCCAAATTTTTGACTTTGTTTGTTCTAAATCGCTAATATGTTTTTTGCGTTTATCCTTGAAGCACCCAAATGATGGGACATTTATAAATTCGGTAATATTCACGCTGGTGTCACTACTAGAATAAGAATCCTTCCAACTTGAAACGATATCATTATTTTCAATTTTTGTAAATGCCTTTTTAATGGCTTCTTTGTATGATATGGGAGTGATTTTTAGAATGTTCATGATATCGTGATTCCTACATATTACTTCAACCTTCATACTTTCTACAAGTGATCTTGCGAGATTATATGAGGTAGATGTTACGAAATACAACCAATATGATGAAAGTTTAGGAGTCATAACGGGAACGATAAAAATGCGTCGTTTTAGGTTTCTAACTTCCGCAAATTGTAATAACATTTGCTTATACGTTAGGATATCATTACATCCAATGTCAAAATTTTGATTAAAGGTTTTGGGGTGGTTTATTGCGGATGTCAAAATGAGTAACACATCTGAAATCCCTATAGGTTGACATTTTGTATTCAACCATTTAGGCGTAATCATTATGGGCAGTTTTTCAACCAAATCTCTAATAATTTCAAAAGAAGCGCTGCCTGAACCTACAATAATACCCGCCCTAAAAGTAGTTAGGTTGTAGCTGCCTTTTTGCAATTGGTTTTCAACTGTTTGTCGAGACGTTAGGTGTTTTGAAAGTACTGTTTCATTTGTAATTCCGCTCAGGTAAATAACTTGCTTTACTTTGGTGAGAGACAATCTGGATTGGAAATTAGTGGCGCATTGTGTTTCTAAATCAGAATAATTATCTGAAGCAGACATAGAATGCACCAAATAAAAAGCAACATCAATGTCAGTAGGTATTTTTTCTAAGGAAGATTTATCAAGTAAGTCTATTTCAAGTACTGTGAGTTTGGATTGTAGTGAGGTTGGTGGGTTAAATCGTGATTTGTCACGTACACAGCAAATAACATTATGCCCCTCTTTAATTAGTAAGGGGAGTAATCTTTTGCCAATATAACCTGTGGCTCCGGTTAACAGTATATTCATGACGTAGTTTTAATCGTTTTGTATAGGATTACTTTCCGAAACTTGATTTGTAAAAATACTTTCCGGTAATGATAAAGGCTATAAAGGTAAAAAGTGCAAAAACCAAACTACCAATACCCATTTGCATGACACCAGAAAGTATATGGCCACTTGCACAGCCTCCTGCAACCCGAGCACCAAATATCAATAAAAACCCACCTAAAAATGCCCATATTAATCGTTTCCAAAGGTTAGATCCAAAATAGTGTTGCCATCTTTCTTGGATGAAACTGAGTCTATAAGATTTGTTATATAGGGCAGGTAAAAGTCCTGCAAAAAAAGCGCCGACTAAAAACATTAACTCCCAGCTACCGGGACCAGAAATCATTTTGAAATAAGTGTTATTTACGTCGTTTGAAATGATATCTGCTAAATACGGATATGCAGTTGAAGCACCAATAGGTCTTGAAAATACAACATTAAGTAGCATAATACCATTTATAAGAGCAAATGCCAACCCGGTAATTAACCATTTTTTATTTTTCCTGCCTTCAAGGTCATCCAATTTAAAAGCAATGTACATGAGAGAACAACCAAATAAAATAGTCAACGCATAAAAGACTATTGGTTTCCCTTCTAAAAGAGAATATAATGAAATAGGACCGTAGTTAGTTCCAAAATAGGGAGCAATGGATTCATAATTTATAGTAAATATCCATCCTCCAAAAAGACCGCCAATAATCCCAACTAAAGCATCTAAAGCACCTTGACCTAATGAAATTGGTAAGGTTCCAGGGCAATACCCTAAAATTGCCATACCTACTCCAAAAATTAATCCGCCAACACTGTTTGCAATAGGTATGAGCGGTTTTACGTGGTAATTTGCGAAACCTAGTCCAACATCTAAAGCAATTATAATAGCTCCTAAGCCAATAGCAAACCCCATTGTTTTAGCCATGGTATAATCTTCTAATGTGGCCATACCACTTATTGTATTAAACTTATTTAAGTTGGCATATTGCATTGCAAAACCAAAAAGAAAACCGAAGAGTAAAACTGTATAATCCATTTTTTAATCAGTAAGTAAGATTTATTTTAGCGCAATCACTTCAATCTAAGTTAGTTAAAAATGAATTAGCTTTTTGAATAAAACTTGAAAATCGAGTATAAAACATATGAGTTTAAAGCATAATTTTGCTGTAATGGATTCAAAAACGGAAGGAACAAATAAAAAGAAACCTTGGCCTACCAAAGCTGCCATGACTCAGGTCTATGAATTGAATCTTTGGGGAGGTTCTGATACCGACTTTTATTCTGGAGAAGGGTCGCATTTGCCAAGCATAGTCAATCCCTATATTGAAGCTTTGACCCTGTGGTTAAAAAGGTTTGAAAATGCAATTTCCTTATGCGATTTGGGCTGTGGAGATTTTAATATAGGTCGACAATTAGTACCGTATACAAATCAATACATTGGTATTGATATAGTATCGGAATTAATAAAAAGAAATAAAGAGAAGTTTAAAATAGTAGGTTTAGAGTTTCAATGTAAGGATATTTCCAAATCTAATTTGCCTGATGCCGATTGCGTGGTACTGAGGCAAGTGCTTCAACATTTGAGCAATACAGAAGTTCAAGAAGTTTCTGAAAAGCTTCGAAATTATAAATATGTTATTTTAACAGAACATGTCCCTAACGGAGAATTTATTCCAAATTTAGATATCATTTCTGGACAGGGTATTAGACTTAAAAAGAAAAGTGGGATAGACTTATTAGCTGCACCATTTAACCTTGTAATAAAGTCAAAAGAGAGGTTACATAGAGTTGATTTAGGCCCCAATAAAGGTGTCATTGAAACTCACTGTTATACCATGTTTTAAGCTATGATAGTGTTTGATTAACTTTTGTTTCTCGGTTTCGGATAAAAAATAAACAGCACTTTAATACATCTAAAATTTGAATTGTTGAAATAGAAAAAAAAAGGGAATTTTACGCCTTTTAAGAAAATAGGATGCAATAATTAACTTCCACTCAAAGGCGAATTGAATATGCCTACAGCCAATTCAGCCCATAATAAAATAAAGAAAATGACACTAAGTACTAAATAACCATACTTATACTTGCTGTTTTTTAAATGGGTTATTATATAATTTATTACAAAAAAAAAGACAGTCAAAATAATACCGGCAACTATAAAGTCGGTTACATTCCAATTCACTTCTTCTGTAAATTGCATGGCTATCAAAGGGATAGATAAAATTCCTAATACTACAATTGCAAGTCTAATTATGCCTTTTCTCTTCATTTTTCTAAGATACAAAAATCTTAAAGCACTAATTAATTGAGAATATGTTTTAAATTTCTATTGGTTATTATTGGCTAACTGATCGTTTAAGTTTTCAATGAGCTCATCCTTTTCTTTTACAACATATTGATAGTACTTTAGGTTTGTAAAGAGGTAAATTAAAACGAATAAATTTCGTAAATCTCCATTGTTAAAACTTAGATTATTATAAAACTTATATTCAGCAATTAATAATCCAAAAAGAACTAGAGCACTGATAGATACATATTTTAATATGTTTTTCATCGTAATTGAATTTGAAATCGATTGTTAATTTAAGTTTTTATTTTTCTTTTCAAGGATTGATTGATTTTCCTTTCAAGGGATTTAAATACATTTAGAACTAAAACGCTATTAAAATATTCAATTGTACCTGTTTTATCGATTATGATATGATAAGGGTAATATGGAATTTTAAAAGTGTCATTAATAAAATTTCCATTTGGTATGATGGTATAATCAAATTTATGATTCTCAAAAAATGGAATTAAAGCATCTTTAGAATTAAAAGTGACTCCAAAGAAAACAACATCTTTATCCTTGAACTTCGCTTTTAGTTTGTTTAAATCAGGGAACTCAGCTACACATGGCTTACATTGCGTGAACCAAAAATTAAATACAATAACTTTACCTTCTAAATCTTTAGTGTTATAGCTATTGCCTTCAAGGTCGGTTAATACAAGAGGTGATAATTTTGTGCCGTTTAGTGATTTTCTAAACGTTTTTTCTTCTTTTTTCTTTGCAATAGTCTCTTGTTTCATCTGGGTTTGCTCTTCCAAGCTTAGTATTTTGTTTACTGCAAACAATTGATTTGAAACCGTATCATTATAAAGTGTTTGTTTTATGGCTTTATACCCAAGTAATTTTACAATCGAATCCCTTTGGACTTTAGTAAAAGGAGTGCCGTCCTCAGATATAGAATAAAATTTGGTTTCAGGAGAATTTTTTAAAAATTTTGAAAATTCAATTGAAGAAATAAGCTTGCAATCCGATTTTATAAAATGTGCTGTTTGTGCAATCCCAATGCTATTACATAGATAGACTAAAGGAATAATAAATAAATTTTTTAGTCTCATTTAAAGTAAATATTAAGTATCAGTTGAATTAAAGATCCTTTGTGAAATGAATGGTTCTTTTGCCTTTTTCAAATTTCTCTTTATTGTATTGTTCAGATGTTCCTTTAGGTATGGATAAAGACTGCCAAGTTTCATTCTGAATCATTTTACCAATAAATGCAATTTGACCTATGTGGTATGTATAATGTGCTAATTGCCGATTAAGAGCTTCTGTAATTGTGTGACCCATATTACGGATGTAAATAAGGTCTTCTATTTCATTGTTTGCAATAGAATTAAGTCCATCAAATAAACAAGTCCAACCTTTATCCCATTGTGCCATTACCTCTTTTTTTGAAGTCATTGTTACTTCAAATTCGGTATCTCTATTACGCCAAGATTTTTCTCCATCCGAAGTTCTAAAATCAGTCCATCGCGATAGCATATTTCCTGAAAGATGATTAATTATCATTGCTATACTGTTGCTCTCTTCATTAAACTGCCAAAACAGTTTTTCTTCTGGTAATTGATGTATTGTGTCTTCTGCAATAGTTTTGTAGTACTGAAATTGGGTTTTTAGGCTTGCCAAATAAGAGCTCATAATATCACTTTTTGCTGGTTGTTGAGTTTGATGAGGTAAACGTACTGATTTTAAGGTTATTGTAATGGTCTTGAGTTAATTTTTTATTCTAATCGAATCACCTTCAAATACCTTTAATTCGAGGAGTTCAAATTCAGAATTGAGCAACAGTAAATCAATAGGCTTTTCTTTCAGATGTTTGTCAAAAAAGGAAGTGACCAGACTCGAACTTATGCTTATTGCCATATCAGCTTGTATGGTGCCAGCTTCACTTATGGATTGTTCTGGAACCATATAGGGAATATCCATAAAGTTACTGTGCGCTGAGTTTTTAATGAGTCCCTCATAAAAATAGGAGCTACTTTTATTTATATAGGCATGCTGATTTAAATTCTCATGCTCTTCGGGCCAGTCGGCAGCAACAAACATAAATGGCTTTTGGAAAGTTGTATCTGCAATCTCACCCCATTGTACGCCATCTAAGTTTACACCAGCTTTTATACTGCTTGGTAACAATAGTGAATGCCCAGCGGCTCCACCGCCACGTGAATGCCCAAAAACGCCAATCCTAGTCATATCTAATTTATCTTTAAAAAAACCAGTAGAATTATATTGCTGAAGCACATTTGAAACGTCCACAATATCTTGAGCCCAACGATTTACTATGTCTTTTACAAAATATGTTGTTAAGGCTTTTTTTACTATAGGTTGACGCTCTTCAAACGAAATTTTGGTTTTAAAAGCGTCTTTAATCGGTACTATAATTTGCCAAGTGTCGGTTTCTATCTTTTGTGCAAAATGATTATCAAAGTACACTTCTTTACCATCAATAAAAGTAGATCCTGTGCTTTCATAAGTATGATTAATGGCGAATACAATGTAACCATGACTGGCCACTTCTGATAAAAGTGCGTAATACCCATTTGCCTTTGAATTGTATCCATGGGAAAATAGTAGTACAGGAAACGATTCATTTTCAATTGCAGCATTTCGATAAACATGAGTGTCAACCTGGTCTAAATAATCTAACATCGAAATTGGAAGACCATATTTCATTGCAAAACCATTCCTTCCACCTTTATCAATATATAAATCTTGCTTGCCACTTAAGTCGGTAGTCGGATACCAAGTTTTAATCATAAAACTTCTTTTGTCGTTGGGATTTTCTGTTATAATTTCATCTCGATTCACTGTGAGTTCAAGGTCATTGGTGCCTACGCTATATTTTCCAGTAGGTTGTGGTAATTTGAAAACAGGTAATAAACTTGGTACATAATAGGCGAGTCCGGCGATAATCAGAATTATAAACGACTTAAATACTAAAGCCAAGTTTGATGGTTTTTTTATGGAATATTTAATGGCCAAGAAGAGAGCAATTATCCATAAAACATATGTTGGTATCATTTGCCAGCGGTAACCACTTATTATAAGTTGAAGAATAAATATTGAGAATAAACCGCCAAGGATATATGATTTTTTAAGTTTGACGTTTATTTGCCGATTAAAAAGAATGTAAATCGATACAATTAATAGTAATAGTAAATCAATATAATTCATAAGTAATTGGTTTATGTTAGACTACAAAGGCGTTTTTAATTTACGATGTAGCCTTAGTTGTAATAAATAGTTGTTAAAATATAGGCAATATTTAACAATTATTATGCCGAAAACTTAGTGTTATGGATTGATTATTAAAGTATTGTGTGGTTGTGCAGTGTTGCTGTTGATTTTACTTCTTTTGATATAGAATTCTTGATTTTGATTTTAGACTTAAAAAGTAAGATTCAAAATATTTATAGGATAAATGTGATGTGATAATGGTTAAAGCTATGATAGAAACGTTTATAAAAACAACAGAAACCAAATTGTTTTCTGAAGCGTCTAACTGATATTTTAAAAACAAGAATCCAACAAGTTGCATTATAATAGGATGAAACATATATATACCATAGGAAATTTTACCTAAATATTTAAGTGACCTGTGTTCTAATAATTTTAATGGTTTGAGTGATAACAATGTTATAAAAACACCAAACAAAATCATACTTATGGCATGATAAGAAATGGCTCCTAACTCATGTTTGAAATAATTAGAATTAAAATAAAATATGGTTAATACTGAAATAGGAATCAATAGTGAGTAATGAGATTTATTGAGTTTAAATTTATGCATGAAAAGTGCGCAAATCCCACTAAAGGAAAAGTAAAAGAAAAGCATATTATAAGTTCTCAAAAACGAAAATGCTTCGGAGAAGAAGAGTGAAAAATATACAAGGGTAAAACCAACCAAATATATTTTAATTCGCTTAATAGGAAGAAGTAATAAGGTTGGAGCAATGAATAAATAAAATTGCTCTTCCACACCAATAGACCATAAGATTTCAAGAATACCTCCGGGTTGAAAGGTGCTAAATACATTTGAAAAAAAGGTGGATGCTAATAAAATTCCCGAGAGAAGATCGTAGTTGTTTTCAACTGGATAACCTAATTGAGGTAAAATAACTTGATAGTATAAAAAGCCGAAAATTAAAATTAGATAATAAAGCGGGAATATCCTTAAAGCTCTTCTGGTATAAAAAGCTTTTAGGTTTATGCTGTTAGTAAACTTCTTTTCATCATAAAGTTGTTTGATAATTAAAAAGCCACTGAGAGAGAAAAACATGTAAACAGCTTCTGTACCTTTTTGAAAAACGGCCCAATCGTTAAAATAGGGTAAGCCTTGATTTTCGCTAAATTGAGAAACATGAAATATGACAACTAAAACTGCCAAAAAAAACCGGATAGAGGTTATGTTGGGATAAATTGTTCTTGGCATAGCTGGTTCTACAATTTGAATTTGTCAAATATTCTAATTTAATGTGAATTGCACTAAAATAATACAAGAAATATTTATTTCATCTCGGTTTGAATATTTTTTGGATTCTAAGAATAGAAGTGGGCTATTGCATTAATAGCAATAAATAAGAAGATGTAGACCAACTAATTTATTCTTTTTGCCACCAGAAGTAAACCACAATAGATAAAAGTGAAGCCATGACAACCCAAGGCATTTGAACAGCCGTAAGAGAAAGGGTATCAACAGCTACATTAGAATCAAAAATGCCCGAGGGGATTGCTTGATTGGGATTGGTAACTCTTAAATCAAAAATACTAATGGTTATAAAGTTTGCTCCCGTATGCAATCCAACTGCAGCACCAAGGCGTTTGGTCTTGAAGTAAATAATGCTGAAAAAAATGGTGTGTAAACCAGGAATTAATAACGCGTAGAATAACAATTCTCCAGATAAACCGGGAGAGTAGCTTTTTAGCGATACAAACAAAAACATGATTATAATGGCCCATAGATAACCGAAACTGTCTTTATATCGTGTAAGCGGGTAACCCCGATAAAATAATTCTGTACCTAAGTCTGCAATGAAAATAAATAGGAGTCCATAAAAAATATTAACAAGACTTACATTAGGTCTGAGAACCCATGAAAAGCCAGCAAAATAGGATTGTGCAAGGGAAACAATGCCCCATAGAATAACGCCTATTACAAATCCGTAGAAAAAATCTTTTCGGTTGTTGGATAAAAATGAAATCCCCAAGTCTTTCAAACTCATATTATCCCATTTACAAAACCGTTTAGTAATGAACCAACAACAAATAGTAAAGCCAGTAAAACCTATCAAAATATTAGCGTTATACGGAAGTTGAAAAGGCATAAAATGAATGAGCAATCCATTTCTAAATACAATTTCTAAAAGAAAAACAAGAACTAAAAAAAGGGTTGCTTTATAAAAGGGCTTCATACACTTGATTGGTGGTTAATATGTTGTAATTTAGCTATTTATTGCGGTGAATAAAAAGTAAATTACTTCTAAAGTCAATTGAGTTTTCTGGTATGGAGGATTAAAAATTGATCAATTCAAACCATTTAAGTAGCTAATCATGTATTTATGAAATTCGATTACTGGTACAAGCGATTTTTCTTTCTCTGGAAATGCTAAACTAAACTTGGTATTAAAAATATATGTGTCATTTACAAATTCCCCTTTGATTACTGGTTCAAAAGCATAATTATCGGCAATTTTTGCAAGACCAGAAATTCTTAAAGCTGAAGTAAGATTTCTTTTTACTCGCTTGTAATTTGATGTAATGGCCCATTTGTGTTGTCTGGGAAAAAATAGACGTGAAAGATGAGTTCTGGTGTAAAGGGTTAGTTCAGGTATTTTGGTATTGTACTTTAGCTGAAAGGAAATTTCTGCTAAGTTGGCATTGCCAAATTCATATTCTATTTTAATCATAGAACCTTCGTGTTCTATTGCCAAATAATAAATTGAAATAGGAAGCCAAGATCCCATATCCCCTGGAACTTTAAAATGTTCAACTTGATAATTAGTACGATATAGTTCAGCTGTTTTTTTAAATGCAGTTTCTACCATGTATTACTTCAAATCCAGAATTACAGTGTGACTTTCATCAAACCATTGGCCATTTTCAAAATATATAAAACTATGGGTGTCGTGGTAAAACTTGCTGCCAGGGTCAAAGTTTTGATTCATGTCATCATTAAATTTAGGAACACAAAAACCATCAATGTCTGCCACATAACCAGGTTCACATTCTTCGGCATTACAACTTTGCAGTATGACGCAAATACAGAAAAGAGATAGAATAATTTTAAAAGCTTTCATAGTAGTGCGTTAATTAATGATAAATTTTTAACGCCCTATGTATTCTTGAGTCAGAAGGGTAGAGGTAAACAAAGTAGGCGATCATGATTACCCCAATACCAATAAATTTTGGTGCTGCAAATAAGATAAAAAAGGAGGCGCCTTCTATTAATGCCCATCTTATAATTGAAGCTTCTTGATAACGCATTAGCTTTTCTTCTATGTTTGATTCTGGTTGAATTGCTTTTAACTTATAATTAAAAATTAATTGTCCAATAACTAGTGCTGCTATGGGGAATAGGATATTTATGAAATTGGTAGAATCAATAGATGGTATTTTAAATACCTCAAAAGAAGTTAAGTCACCCAAAAACCAAAATGCCAAACATAGTCCTGAAAGTAAAGCTAAATGTATTGTTTTTATAGGTTTAAAATTTTGTTTCATTTTCAGGATTGAATTTTTGGATTAGGGTGAGCTTTGCGGCATAATACCTGTATATGCTAATGCATATCTATTCTGTAGCTTTAATTAGTTTCTTAATCTTTTTTGAAGGTTTTAATTTATTGTTGCTATCGGAACAATAAGAAACTAATAAGGCTTCAGCTTGTTTGTAAATAGCTTCATTACTTAATTTTTGATTAGGTTGCTCTAAAACTACCTTCGTCATAGCTGCCATAAATAATGCAAACAAATCTGTTGAACCCTTGGTAAGTTCCATGGCATTTGAGTCTAAGGCGAAGCTGTGATCTGGAGTTCCAGTCATCCATTGAATAATATAGGCTTGAGCAACAGCTCTATTTAAATCGTTTTTGTCGAATGGCGTCTCAAATAAGTAGTTTACACATTCTAAAACTTTAGTTTCAGCAGGTTTATAACTGTCTACTTTTTTTAATTTTTGATTTGCCAAGTCACTAAAATCTTGTGCAAATGTTACGCTTGTGCATAGCGTTAATACGATAATGGTAATTAGTTTTTTCATAGTGGTATTTGTTGTTTAATTTGGTTAGGATTAAGCTTGGAAAAAGCATCATTTAATTTGCTTCCCAAAAATAGAATATCCCACTACAAGTATGAGCGTAAATTCCTAAAGTTATGCATAAAATTATTAACAATACAATAAGTGTTCTATTGTGCAGAGCCCTGTCTCAGCAATAGGTTAAAGTAATATTGTTATTGCTGTCTCTTTAATTTATTGACTCTTAGTTATGTAACGTTTAGATTGTGGTTTGTGTTTTATGAATTACTTAACACACTTGAAATTAAACCTAATTCCCTGGCTTAAGTCTAAACACATTCTATCTTAATTGATTAGGGTTGTAAGCCCGAAAAGTATGAGATGAAATGCATAAATTCTTAACAATATTTTTAGATAGTTGCATGTGCAACTATTTTATTTATGAAGTATCTTTGCGGCATGAAAACCAAAACTGATAATATAGACTTTGAGAACTCGGTAGGGCCGTGGTTAGGACGCACTGTAAAACTAATAGAGTTCTATTTGCAAGAACAGTTTAAGAGCCATGGATTATCGCTTACAAAGGAGCAGATGATTGTACTTAAAAAACTGCATGACCAAGATGGTATCAGTCAAAACAATCTGGCGTTTCTTACCCTTAGAGATAAATCGTCTTTAACACGGTTACTTGGTAAAATGGAAAACAAGGGGTACATCAAACGACAGCAGTGTGATACCGATAAACGCGTAAATCACGTGTTTATTACCGATATAGGACGAGAGGTGTTTAACCAATCAAGACCAGCGATCAAAAACACATTAGACACTTTAGAGCATAACATTACAGAAGAAGAGAAACAACAAATTATAAAGACACTAAAAAAAATTCAACAAAATTTCGATTCAGAATTTGAATCTATATAACACGAATCTATGAGAAAGATAACCTCAATAATTTTAGGCGTTGTATTACTTGCAGCGGCCGTATTTTTTGCAAAATATTTGATCGATAGTAAAACAAAGCCAAAACCAAAATTTGATAAGGTGGTGAAAACGGTTTTTGTTGAACCTGTTAAAAACCATGATGTGCCAATTATTATTACAACAAGTGGTAATGTAACGGCTAAAAACAAAATTGAGCTATATTCAGAAGTACAAGGTGTTTTAGAGCCCGCGACCAAAGATTTTAAAGCGGGAACAACTTATAATAAAGGTACTTCGATTTTAAAAATTAATAGTGATGAGTTTTATGCCAATTTGCAATCTCAAAAAAGTAATTTTTATAACAGTATCACGTCTATCATGCCTGATATTAGGTTAGACTATCCAAACGAGTATAACAAGTGGCAAACGTATTTACAGCAGTTTGATATAAATAAACCAACGCCAAAATTACCTGAATTACATTCTGAACAAGAAAAGTATTTTATTTCTGGTCGCGGAATTAATACCGCATACTACAATGTAAAAAACTTAGAAGTTAAGTTGTCTAAATATTCAATAAGAGCACCATATTCGGGTGTTCTAACTGAAGCATTGGTAACACCAGGTTCATTGGTTAGAGCAGGACAAAAATTAGGTGAATTTATTGACACCGATATCTATGAAATGGAAGTAGCGGTAAATGCTGAATTCGCCGATTTATTGAAATTAGATAACGAAGTTACACTGCATAATTTAGATAAATCTAAATCTTTTGTAGGTAAGGTAGTTAGGATAAACGGGCGTGTAGATGCCGCATCACAAACCATTAATGCTTATATCGAGTTAAAGGATGAAAACCTTAGAGAAGGCATGTACCTTGAAGCAAATCTATTGGCAAGGAGTGAGCATGATGCTATTGAGGTGTCTCGTAAATTATTGGTAGATAATAAACAGGTTTATGTTGTTAGAGATTCAGTTTTAGATTTAATAGATGTGGAGCCCGTGTATTTTTCAATAGATAAAGCGGTAATCAAAGGCATCGAAGACGAAACCTTATTATTGGCTAAACCAACTCCAGGGGCATATCAAGGGATGAAAGTGAAACAATACGAAGGTAAGAAGTAGTCCATGAAAAAGATCATAAGTTATTTTATAAAGTTCCCGGTTGCGGTGAACGTGATGATTTTTGCTTTTATCATTTTTGGTACCATAGGTGTAAGCAATTTAAAATCGTCGTTTTTCCCTTTAGCAGAATCCCGAATCATTACCATTAGTTTAAACTATCCTGGAGCATCGCCTTTTGAAATGGAGGAAGGTGTAGTTCTTAAAATTGAAGATAATTTAAAAGGAATTGTTGGTGTTGAACGTGTGACTTCGGTTTCAAGAGAAAACTCGGCTACCATAACAGTTGAAACTGAAAAAGACTCAAAAATTGATGTTGTTCTGGCCGATGTGAAAAATGCGGTAGACCGCGTACCTTCGTTCCCGAGTGGTATGGAACCTGCTGTTATAGCTAAGCAAGAAGCCATTAGATCAACAATCAGTTTTTCGGTGAGTGGAGAGAACATTCCCCTTTCTACCTTAAAGCAATATGCCAGAGAAATTGAAAATGATTTAAGACGAATTGATGGAATTTCACAAGTGGAAATTTCAGGATTCCCTGATGAAGAAATTGCAATCTCAGTACGTGAAAACGATTTGAGAGCCTATAATTTGTCATTTCAGGATGTGGCTAACGCCGTATCAAGAGCCAACATTCTTATTTCTGGTGGTAATATTAAAACATCTGAAGAAGATTATTTGATTCGTGCAAAAAACCGTTCCTATTATGGAGTAGAGTTGTACAACCTTATTGTTAGAGCAGAACCAAACGGAAACATAATCAGACTTAAAGACGTTGCAGATGTTGAAGACACTTGGTCTGAAACACCTGATAGAATTTATTACAATGGTAAAAAAGCCATAAATGTTACCGTAAGCAATACCAATAGCGAAGATCTTTTGGCCTCTGCCGATAAGGTGAAAATCTATATCGATAAGTTTAACCAGCAATATGATAATGTACAGTTAGACATTTCAAGTGATTCCTCTATTACTCTAAATCAGAGAACAGATTTATTGGTTGAAAATGCGGTAATGGGGATACTGTTAGTGTTATTCTTCTTGGCCATATTTTTAAACGCAAGATTAGCCATTTGGGTTGCCGCAGGAATCCCAGTTTCCTTTTTTGGGATGTTCATTTTTGCAGCACAAATGGGCGTAACCATAAATGTATTGTCCCTATTCGGGATGATTATTGTAATTGGTATTCTGGTGGATGATGGTATTGTAATTGGTGAAAATATTTATCACCACTACGAAAAAGGAAAATCTCCCGTTAGAGCCGCTATTGATGGTACTATGGAAGTTATGCCACCTGTGATTTCGGCCTTGTTGACTACTATGATTGCCTTTGCCACTTTCTTCTTTTTAGACGGACGTATTGGTGATTTCTTTAAAGAGGTGTCCACCGTTGTGACCTTAACCTTATTGGTTTCTATGATTGAAGCTTTAATCATTCTTCCTGCTCACGTTGCACATTCAAAAGCTTTGCAAAGGGAAGGTAGAAAGTTTAATAAAGTCGATTTGTTTTTTAGAAAACTAAACAAAGGCGCAGATGAATTTTTAGGTAGGATTAGAGATAAGTTTTATGTCCCGTATTTAAGGTACTTTTTAAAGAATCAATTTTTAGGTTTTGCTATTCCAATAGCCTTATTAGTTTTAAGTATTGGAGCCATTGGTGGAGGTATTGTTGGTACAGCCTTCTTCCCAAGAATGGCGAGTGATAGAGTTACTATTTCTCTAAAAATGCCACAGGGAACAAACGAAGCCATTACCGATTCTATTATTTCTAATATTGAAGAGAAAGTTTGGGTGGTAAATGATGACTATAATCCAGCAGATTTTGAAGGTCGTAGCATTGTGAAAAATGTGGTTAAACGTATTGGTCCAGGAACATCTAACGCCACTTTAACCGTTAATTTATTAGATGGTGAGTTTAGAGGTGATATTCAATCTCAAGAGGTTGCCAATAAAATTAGAAACATTTCAGACGAAGTTTATGGAGCAGAAAGTTTAACCTTTGGTTCTGGTGGTAACTTTGGAGGAAGCCCAGTTTCTGTGTCGCTATTAGGAAATAATATAGATGAATTAAAAGCAGCTAAAAACGAACTTAAAAAAGTACTTTCTGCAAACCCAATTCTAAAAGATATTTCAGATAATGATCCTGCAGGAATTAAGGAAATTCAGATCCAACTAAAAGATAAGGCATATATCCTCGGATTGAATTTACAGTCGGTAATGTCTCAAGTACGCTCAGGATTCTTCGGTTTTCAAGCGCAACGTTTTCAGCGTGGTCAAGACGAAATTAAGGTCTGGGTGCGCTATAAGAAAGAAGACCGTTCTTCTATCAAGAATTTAGACGATATGTGGATCAATACACCTACAGGTAGTAAAGTGCCATTCTCCGAAATCGCTACCTACGAGATAGAACGTGGTGATGTTGCTATTAATCACCTGGAAGGAAAGCGTGAAATTCAAGTGAATGCCGATTTAGCAAATATTGAAGATAGTGCGACCGATGTTATTGCAGATATTCAGGCTAATATCATGCCCGAAATCTCTTCAAAATATCCTACTGTTTCAGCACTCTATGAAGGTCAGAACCGTGAAGCAGCCAAGGTTAGTAAATCATTTAATAAAGTTGCTCCGGTAATCTTACTATTAATTTACATGGTTATTGCATTTACATTTAGAACCTATAGCCAACCCTTGTTATTACTATTCATGATACCATTTAGTTTGATTGGTGTAGCCTTCGGACATTATGTGCATGGTTTCCAGATTAGTATGTTATCCTGGTTAGGGATCATTGCTCTCGTGGGGATTATGGTTAATGACGGCCTTGTACTTATTGGTAAGTTTAACTCTTACCTCAAAGAAGGCATGCACTTTAACGAAGCCTTGGTACAAGCAGGGAAATCGAGATTTAGAGCTATTTTCTTAACCTCATTAACCACAATTGCTGGTTTAGCGCCTTTACTATTTGAAGGGAGTAGACAGGCACAATTTTTAAAACCTATGGCAGTTTCTATTTCTTACGGAATCGGGATTGCAACAGTGCTTACCCTAGTCATGTTACCATTATTACTTTCTGTATCCAACTCGGTTAAAGTTTGGTTTAAATGGATGAGAACAGGTCATGATGTGACTCGAGAAGAGGTAGAACGCGCTATTATTGAATCTAAATATGAAGATGATGAATTACATTAAATCCATGATATATATTGGTTGTGTGCTGTTGAGTTACCAAGTGGTTGCTCAACGTGTACTCACCAAATCTGAAGCGCTTGAAATTGCTTTAGAAAATAACTACGGTGTTAAAATTGCTAATAACAATGTAGAAATTGCAAAAAACAATTCGAGTATTTATAACTCAGGTTATTTACCGTCACTTTCTGCAAACGCTGGCGCAAATTATAACCTTAGTGACCAAACTGTAGAATTTCAAGATGGTAGTGTTACAGATGTTGAAGGTGCTGAGTCAAAAGGCTACAACGCGTCTGTAAACATGAACTATGTGCTTTTTGACGGCATGGGAAGAAAGTACAATTATAAGCAGCTAAAAGAGACGTATAACCTATCAGAGTTACAAGCTCGTGAAACGATAGAGAATATGCATCTGCAGTTGTTTTCTGTGTATTTTCAAATTGCCAGATTATCTGAAAATGTAACCAATTTAGACAAAGCTTTAAACATTTCTAAAGAGCGATTAAAACGTGCGGAATATCAATATGAATACGGTCAAACCACAAAGTTAGAATTGTTGAATGCCGAAGTTGATGTCAATAACGATAGTATTGCATTGCTTAATGCAAATCAGTTGTATGACAATTCTAAACGGGATTTAAACATTTTGCTTGGGGTAAAAGAAGCTATAGATTTTGAGGTAGAAACGGAGGTTGAGTTTTTACCATTGTTCACTTTTGAAGACGTGTTAGAAAAAGCAAAACAAAACAATGTGAGTTTGCTTCAAGCCGATAAGAACATTGCCATTAGCGAGTTTAATCTTAAGGTGAATAAATCGGGATACATACCAACAATTGGATTAAACGGTTCTTACGGATGGAATAAAAATATAAATCCTTCAACTGCATTTAATGCAGGGACAGATGTTACTGGGCTTAATGCTGGCATCACCTTTACATGGGATATTTTTGATGGCGGTAGTACAAAAACAAGAATTGCAAATTCACAAATTCAATTAGAGAATCAGAAGATTTTAAAGCAACAACAAGAAGAAACATTGGACTACACCATGAAAAATAGTTTTGAGTCCTACCGAAATGCCTTGTTTGTACTTCAAGCTCAAGAACAAAATATTCTCACCAACAAAAACAATTTTGACCGCTCGGTAGAACGTTATAAGTTGGGACAAATCTCGTCTATTGAATTTAGACAGGCTCAAGTGAATTTATTGAATGCGCAAACAGCCTATAATGACGCCAAGTTTACGGCTAAATTATTAGAGTTAGAATTGCTACAGTTGACAGGAGAAATTACGAATGTCGCTATTTAATTAGTCGCAATCAAGATTGTAAAAACCACCTCGGTTTTCGGTACGTTGTTTTGAAAATTGCGTAATTAAATAAGCTGTGGTTATTAGATTTCGAAGCTCACATAATTCCACAGATAAAACAGAATGATCATATAAGCGTTTATTGTCTTCATAAAGGACATGTAAACGCTTTTCTGCTCTTAATAAGCGCTCGTTAGATCTTACGATTCCAACATAATTAGTCATGATTGTTTTTACTTCATTGCGGTCATGAGTAATTAAAATGTTCTCCATGTTTTTAATCATACCGCTATCGTTCCAAACGGGAACATGCTTAGGGAATGCTGTGTTGTCAAAACGTTCAGAAATATGGGTATAGGCTTGATGCGCATAGACCAAACCTTCTAAAAGAGAATTTGAAGCCAAGCGATTGCCGCCATGTAAACCAGTTCTGGTAACTTCCCCACAGGCGTATAACTGTTTTATTGAAGTTTCAGCATTTTTATTTACGCTTACGCCGCCACAAATGTAATGTGATGCAGGAACCACCGGAATATAATCTTTGGCAATATCAATACCCAAACTTGCACATTTCTCTGTGATATTGGGAAAATGAGCAATAAATTTTTCCATGTCTAAATGTGTGCAATCCAAGTACACATGAGGAGCTCCACTTTTTTTAAGTTCCTTATCGATAGCGCGGGCAACAATATCACGGGAAGCTAATTCTTCTCTTGGGTCATAATGCTGCATGAATTTACGCCCCTCAAAATCTCTAAGTTTAGCTCCAAAACCACGCACGGCTTCAGAGATTAGAAATGCTGGATATTCACCAGGATTATAAAGTGCCGTAGGATGAAATTGAATAAACTCCATATCTGCAATTTCGGCTTTGGCGCGGTAGGCAATCCCTATGCCGTCACCTGTGGCAACGGTTGGGTTGGTTGTGGTTTCATACACTTGACCATTTCCACCAGCAGCCAATAAGGTGTATTTGCTAGCAAAGGTTTTTACAGTATTAGACTTTATATCTAACACATAAGCACCATAACACTGTATGTTTGAATGTCGTTTGGTTGCTGTTTTTTTAACCTGATGTTCTGTGATTAAATCTATAGCGTAATGATAAGACAAAAACTGAATGTTGGGTTGGGCATTTACTTGCGCTAAAAGTGCACGTTCAATCTCTGCCCCAGTAACATCGGTATGATGCAAAATACGATGTTGAGAATGACCACCCTCACGACCTAAATCGTAATCACCACTTTCTGTTTTGTCAAATTTGGTGCCCCAATTAATGAGTTCTTGCAATCGGTCGGGCGCATTTTCAACCACCATACGTACTACAGCTTCATCACAAAGACCATCACCAGCCACAAGGGTATCTTGTACATGTTGTTCAAAACTATCAACCGTTTTATTGAATACTGTAGCAATTCCGCCTTGAGCGTATTGGGTATTAGATTCGTGTTGCTCGTCTTTGGTAACGATAATAACCTTAGCGTCTTTAAATTTTAAAGCCGCTTTTAAAGCAAAGGTTAATCCCGAAACTCCAGATCCTATAACTAAGAAATCTGATTGAATACAGTTTTTATCGTTGGTCATACTTCTATTTTATTTAGAAAGCTCAAGCATGCGCTCAATGGGTTTGATAGCTTCGGCGCTTAAGGCATCGTCAACTTCTATTTGAGGCAATTCATACTTTAAACATAAATACAGCTTTTTTAAGGTGTTCATTTTCATAAACGCACATTCACTGCAAGCACAGGTATTATCTTCTTTAGCGGGCGCCGGAATGATTTCCTTATCTGGATTTTCCTGAAGCATCTGAAAAAGAATTCCGGCCTCTGTGGCCACTATAAATTTTTTCTTTTCACTTTGTCTCACATGGTTTAATAGTCCTGAAGTAGAGCCTATGTATTTTGCAACTTTAAGCATATGTGCTTCAGATTCTGGGTGGGCGATTAACTCGGCATCGGGATGTTCTTTCACCACTTCAATAAGTTTCTCCATAGAAAAGGCCTCATGCACAATACAAGCACCATCCCAAAGCAGCATATCTCTTCCAGTTTCTTTGTTGAGGTAAGCGCCTAAATTTCGATCAGGAGCAAAAATTAAAGGTTGATCTTCGGGGAAGGAATCAATAATTTTTCTGGCATTAGATGAGGTGCATACAATATCACTAAGCGCTTTAATATCTGCAGAGCAGTTAATGTAAGTCACTACTTTATGATCTGGATGTTGCTTTTTAAATTCAGAAAAAGCATCAGGCGGACAAGAATCCGCCAGTGAACAACCCGCTTTTAAATCGGGGAGGATTACTTTTTTAGTGGGGTTTAAAATTTTTGCCGTTTCAGCCATAAAATGAACTCCTGCAAAAATAATCATATCGGCATCAGTCTTGGCGGCCTGTTGGGCTAAAGCCAAACTATCACCAACAAAATCGGCAATTTCTTGAATCTCATCTATTTGATAATAATGGGCCAATAAAACCGCATTTTTTTCCTTTTTTAATCTTAGAATTTCTTCAACATAGTTAATGTTAGGCGTTTCTATATCTAAAAATCCCTTTTCTTCTAATGTTAATTTCGCTTGTTCTAAATCACTCATACCCCGTTGTTTATCGAAAAAAATAAGTTACAAAATTAATAGATAATAAACGAACGCTAATGACATATGTCATTTGTGCTTGGACATTATTGATTATGATAATAGGGTAGGGCTTAATTTAAAGCAGTTGTCTAGTGGGTTGCTTTAAGATTTTGAGGTAAACCCCATGCAATGAGAAGGATATATTGGCTTTTAGTTATCTTAGATTTTTAGCCCAAATACCTTACTTTAAATGATTTCTATTGTTTTAAGATAATCTAGGTTGGAATGATGTATGTTTAATGCATTTACTTCTTTTTCGCCCTGTTTTGTTTAAGTTTGGCCGCTTCAAATGCTTTTGAACGTTCTATTTGCTCTTCCAAGTTCCATTCAAAATCAAACCGGAGTTTAAGAAATTCATCTATTGGGCCCAAACCTATTTCTGCCCTTCGTTTATCTATGTTTTCAGGGTCATAAACTGGCCAAAGGTTAAAGGATTTGGTTTCAGGGTAGTATTTCATTTGCCCGCCGTAAATCTGTAAATCACCTCGCTCGGTAGCTATGCGATCTTCAGCCCTAACCAAAAATCGTGGCTCCAGTTTGTTAGCCTTTACGGCTTCCCGCATCATTGGTAGGTATTTAATGCGTACAGCATTATCAGAATGTTGAATAACGTTGCAAATGGTCCAATTACCTCTTTCCCCAGAACGCTCAGGCTCAGGCCAGCCGTAGGTGTCTAAATACTGAGTGACCTTTTTTTCATTGATGATATGGTTAGCTTTTACTAAATTTTGTTGCTCCTGGTATAGCTCAGATTCATCCCCATAAATGCGCATTAGCGAATCCCGTTTTGTAATAGGTGTTTGTTCTGTGTCCCAAATAGTATCTAACATTGCAGTTAAGGTTTTGGCATCTGGAGCTGTGTTTTGAAGGGTGTTGTTTGCTTTTTTATCAGAACAAGAAACACTTAAAAGGACAGCAAGTAGTAAAATGATTCGCATAAGGATTGATGTGTTATTTCAGCAACAGCTGAAGACTTTTATTTCTTGGTAATTTGTAAGCTTTTAATCCAAAATATATCAGATTCATAAAATTGTAAACTGTTTGGAATTTCTCTATCGGATTTGTCTCGAGGTGATTTGCTTATAAAGCGTGCCTTAGAATTTGTAAAATCTAAAGTGTTTTTATCATCATAATCATCCATTTGATCCGTGCTTAAAGTGATGATTTTGTCTTTAATTGTCCAAGTGCCCTTTCCATATTTATTTACAATTTGGGGTAAGCCCGAAACATTGTTGGAGTAGGAGTGGAAACTAAAAGTTTGATCGCTATTTAGTTTTAAGGTGTATTCTATGTTGTGCTTTTCATTACCCATTTTTTTAAAATAGGTACCAACCACCAGTTCTGTTTGTGATAAACATCCTAAGGTGAAAAGGAATAGTGCAACAGAGAAGATTGTTTTTTTACCCATGCCGTTGTATAATTTGATAGCTAAATATACTTTTTTTATGGCATTTGTATGGTAACTGTTTTATCTAATGTAAGTTGCGTGTTTGTGAGTGTGCCAAATGCCTTATTGTTTGTACCAACAGCAGCCAAGAAAAGTGTTGGCATTTTGTTATGCCCTAAGTATGCAAATATGGGGTCTTGAGAAGTTAGTTTCATTTGGCCTTCTAGACTGCCTTTAGAAGCTGTTGGCTGTTTTTCTATCTGGCTAAATGATATTTTACTACCGGGCAATATAGATTCTGTACCCGTATTCCAAGTAAGATGAGACCCATTAATATTAAAGTGGTTACCATTCCATTTAGAGTTGGTAAAATAGATGTTTGCATGTGGCGGAATGGTATCCTTAATTTTTATCTGAAAACTATTAGATTGCATTGTAACAAAAGTGAAATGTCCTGGCTTGATGGCTTTAAAATGTAGTTTGTGTTTGATCAAACTAAGTTGAAGTACTATAAGTAGTAAAACAAGAGGTAGTTTAAAAGCTTTCATAACTATTGCAGGTTTGGGATAAATCTAACAAGCAACTATTACTAAGATGTTACAACACTATGTTTTGATTATTAATTTAATTGGGATAATGTTTCTAAATTGTTAGAGAAAATAAAAACGCAGGTTATAAACCCAAAAAAAAGCTAACATTCTCATGTTAGCTTTTCTAAATAAATAGAATTTCGAATTCTATTTTTTCTCCCAAGCAAATTTTTGAAATGGTGCATCAACAGGAGTGGTTGCTAAGTGATTGGTGTAATTACTAATCACTTTCTGTGATATACCTAAAACAATGTCTAGTAAGTTTCTTTGTGTGTATCCTTCATTGTAAAAACGATTTAAATCAGATTCAGAGATGTGACCTCGTTCTCTTACTAATATTAATGTTGTATCGTGTAACACCTGTAGTTTTTCGGTTGGCATATTGCCTTTATTTCTAAGCGCTTCCGTAATTTCTGGATCAACTTTCATCATGTGGGCAATTGCTGTATGTGCCGGTACACAGTAATGGCAAGCGTGTTCTACATTTATAGTTTGCCACACAACCGTTAATTCTTCGGCATTGAAAGAGGAGTTAGAAAATAAATTGTGTAACATTTGGTAAGCTTCTAATAATCCTGGAGATTCTGCCAGTACCCCGTGTAAATTGGGTATCATACCAAATGCTTTGATTGAATTTTCTAGTAATGGTTTGCTGTCTTGTGGAGCCGAGTCGGAATTGTGAATGGTAAATGATTTCATAAAATACGTGTATTTGAGTTGTAATACTAAGCAGGTGCTTAGTTTAAATTTTAAAAAATAGACCAACTTGATTATTGATCTATATTAATTTTATAAGCCTTCAGTCGGCTATTTTTATCAACCTTTCAAAAGCGAATAAAAAAATCAAAATTAAATTTTATGAGAGTTGATTTTCGGTTTCAGAATTTAAGGAAAGCTCAGCTCTAACACCTTTTTTAGAGGGTCTAAGACTGATGAAATAAATAACTAACCCCAATGCTAATAATACAAAATATAAGTTGTCAGTCGTTTTCCCAACAACGCAACATAGCAAGGTTGTAGCCTCAAGTATGGCCAGTTTTATAATAAATGCTTTTTGATAATTTTCAAATACATCTTTTATAGATTTAAAATCTTTAGACGCTTTGAGTTTATGTTTCTGAATGTAATTGCTAACAACAACAGCCAAGAACACAATTGCAGTAACTCCAACTACAGTCATAGAATTTTCAAAAGAAACGGCCCAGACATCATTGGAAAAATAGATGTATCCTAAAAAACACGATAAAAAGAGCACAAATAGTAGGTGCATAATTTTTAAGGTTTTAATAAAATAATCAAAGCTATAAGGTGAATTGTTACTCATAATTTCTATTTAAAATTCAAAATTACTAATTACAAAATTGATTAGAAACAAGACGATCATTCAATTTTAACTGAAGCAGTACCATGAATATTATTATTCTAAAGATTTAATCACTTTACATGGGCTTCCAAAGGCAAGTACATCATTTGGAATGGATTTAGTAACCACGCTTCCCGCTCCAATGGTTACATTATTCCCGATTGAAACGCCAGGGCAGATTACTGTATTGCCACCAATCCAAACGTTATCTCCTATGCTTACGGGCTTGCAGGAAGTGAGATATGAGGTTTCATTATTTTTTGTTACCAATCGTTCTGAAGCTTTTATAGGATGTGAAGCCGTATAAATTTGAACATTTGGCGCAATTAGGCAATTAGATCCAATGCTAATGAAATTACAATCTAAAAACACGCAATTAGTATTAATAAAGGTGTTTTGTCCAATTGATAAATGACTACCGTAGTCACAGAAAAAAGGCGCCTCTATCCATACACCATCTTCACAGTTATGCAATAATTGAGTGAGGATGTTATGTTTTTCCTCAATTTCTTTACTGTTTGCAGAATTAAAGCGTTGTAAAAGCGCTCTTGCATTGTGATACATTGCAATTAATTCGGGGTCTCTTGATTTATAGTGTGCCCCAGAAAGCATCTTTTCTCGTTCTGTCATAGTATTGTATTAATACATGGAATTTGGGTTTGCTGAAGATTTTGGAATTTGCTGAATGCTGTCCCAATGCTCACATATTTTTCCATTTTCATCAAATCTAAAGAAATCCATTGTGACATATTGATCCTCTTCTGGCCAGGTTTGATGCGTATGTAGTGCTACCAAATTGCCTTCAGATATACATCTCACAAATTCAATAGATTTGTTGGGGTATTCTTTTTGCATGCGTTCAAAATAAGCGATGAATCCATCTAAGCCGTCTGCAACATCAGGATTGTGTTGAATGTATTCATCGCCTACATATAAGTTTACAGCTTCTCTGGGATTCCCCAAATAGGCCATTTTATAAAATGCAATGGCGTTATTCTTTTGGTTTTCTAAACTCATTATAAGGTTGTTAAGGTGATTGATTATAAAGGATTAGAAGTTAAAAAGAATTGCGGTTAAAATCAATGCTTTTAAAACAATCCTACAATTTCATTGTTCTCATCGATATCAATACCTTCAGATGCTGGATGTGCTGGTAAACCTGGCATGCGCATAATACTGCCAGTAATTGGAATAAGGAAACCTGCTCCAGATGCAATTTCAATAGCTCTCACTGTAATTATAAAATCTTTTGGTCTACCTAATAATTTTGGGTTATCTGAAAGCGACTTTTGAGTTTTTGCAATACAAACCGGTAAATGCTCCAACCCTAAATGGGCAATAGTTTTTAAATGGGTTTTGGCTTTAGCAGTAAAATCGACATGCTCAGCACCATAAATTTCTTTTGCGATGGTTTCAATTTTATCCTTAACGGGCGATGACCAGTTATATAGAGGCGTGAAATTAGACGTGTCTTCTTCGATAATATCAACAATGCATTGGGCTAACTCTAAAGCACCTTCACCACCTTTACCCCAAACATCGGCAAGTGCAATTTTTACGTTTAAAGATTGGGCATAATCTAAAATTAATTGAATTTCTTCAGGTGAATCGGTAGTAAATTTATTGATTGCTATTACCGGTGTTACCTTAAACTTAGCAATGTTTTCTAAATGTTTTTCTAAGTTTGGAAGACCATTTCTTAAGGCGTCTATATCAGGTGTAGTCAGCGATTTTAAATCGGCTCCACCATGATATTTTAAAGCTCTAATAGTGGTTGTTAACACAACAGCTTTAGGAGCTAATCCTGCACTTTGGCATTTGATATCAAAAAACTTCTCTGCACCCAAATCAAATCCGAAACCTGCTTCCGTCACCGTATATTCTGAGTGTGTCATCCCTAACAATGTTGCCAATGTAGTGTTGGTCCCTTGAGCAATATTGGCAAATGGTCCGCCATGAATAATGGCAGGATTACCTTCGATAGTTTGAACCAAATTAGGTTTTATGGCATCCTTTAGTAAGACGGTCATTGCTCCTTCAGCCTTTAAATCTTTTGCATAAATAGGGGATTTGTCGTAGGTATAACCAATAAAAATATTTCCTAAACGTTTTTTCAGATCTAAAAGACTTTCCGAAAGACATAGTATGGCCATGATCTCCGAGGCTGCCGTAATATCAAAGCCGGTCTCACGTGGCACACCAGAAGTTGTTCCTCCTAATCCCACAATTATACGGCGCAATGCTCTATCATTTACATCTAAAACACGTTTCCATGTGATGGTTCTGGGATCTAATCTTAAAGAGTTTGTTTTACTTTGAATATTATTGTCAATAATGGCTGAAAGCAGATTGTGTGCTTTTTCAATGGCCGAAAAATCACCTGTAAAGTGGAGGTTAATATCTTCCATAGGTAGCACCTGAGAGTAACCACCTCCTGTAGCTCCACCTTTAATCCCAAATACTGGACCTAATGATGGTTCTCTTAAAACTACGGTGGTCTTTTTTTGCAATCTATTTAAGCCTTCAGATAGACCGATGGACATTGTTGTTTTTCCTTCTCCTGCAGGAGTTGGAGAGATGGCAGATACTAAAATCAAATTGCTTTTTTTAGCCTTGGTTTTATCTATGGCATCTAACGGAATTTTTGCTTTGTATTTACCGTACATTTCGATTTGCTCTTCATCCAAACCAAATTTTTCGGCAATTTTAGAAATGTGTTCGAGTTTTATCTTTTTAGCAATTTGTAAATCCGTCATAATGTGAACATTTTTTGTGTTGAGTATCTGAATAAAGATATTCGATTCTAAAATGTTAGAATATGACTTAAGTCAGTATTTAAGAGGCTTTAACCACTATTTATGACAACTTTTAGAAAGAATTATTATTTGTTAAGCATTTTGAATAAAATGTTGATGCTCTAAACAGATAAAATATTAGAATTACAGAGGATCATAAAAAAACCTCGGAGGTTTAATCCGAGGTTTTTGTTTATTGTTGCATTAAGGATTGGTAGAGTTGCATGTAATTTTGATTGTTAGGTGCAACTTGTATTAGTTGTTGACAAACCTGCATCGCAGCGGGTCGGTTGTTTGTGTTAATTAAGGCTAACACTTTAATATAAAGTAAGCGTTCGTTATTTGGAAATAGTGCAAGACCGTTATCAATGACCTTAATAGATTCCATAAATTGCTTTTCACCTTGAAGTATTAAACTATAATTATAAAAGGTATTTGGTATGTGAGGCTCGCGTTCACTTGCTAACTTGAGATATTTCTTCGCATTTGGTGCATCTCCTTTTTCATTGTACAACAATCCTAACATATAATAAGAATATCCATAATTAGGTTCCAATTCGGTGACTTGAATATATAATTTTTCTGCAGCATCTAAATCGCCCTCTTGGTAGTGCAAAAGGGCCAAATTCATTTTAGCCTGGTTGAAAAAAACATCATACGAAATTGATTTTTGGTAAGCTTTTATAGCTAAATCCATTTCATTCTTAGCTTGATGATACAGTGCTAATTGAACTTGTCCGCCAGGGAAATCGGCATTTACAGCCAAGTAGTTTTGCAATTCTTTATGCGCCTTGTTGTAAGTTTCATCTTCAAAAAGTTCAATGTTTTTGTAGTGATAATATCTCGAAGCAGCGATTCTTACCATTCTTATAGGATCATCTAAAAAGGGATAAATCTGATTTGTAAAGTTGGTGCTTTCCGCGCGTTCAAACGCAGAAATTGTATGAAATCTTACCATTGGAGCTTCGTCTTGTAGTAGCGGAAGTAATTCTCTAAGCATATCATCATTTAGCCTATTTCTACTATACATGTCTAAGGCTGAAGCCCTTGTTAATGCAGGATAAGACTCATTCATTAAAAGTGTTTTTTGAGCGATCATATCGCCTAAAGTCGCTTTTGTGAGATGATTGGAATAATGGTCAGGTCTATCTGGACCAAATTTATCAATTATTACATCACTTGCCCATTTTGCATCCTTGTCTGTATGACAGCCATTACAGGCATTTGGGGTACCGTAGGCTAAAGATTGATCAGGTCTGGGAACTCTAAAACTATGATCTCGTCTAAAGTCGTTGCCCATATAGGTACGGCCTGTCATATGACAATTTATACATTGGGAACCTTCGCTATCAACTTCATGAAAGTAGTGCTCTGGCGCATCGTAAATTTCTGGAAGGTGGCAGTTAATACATAGCGCATTACCTGTTTCTTTAAGTTTTAAGGAATGCATATTATGACAATCTCGGCAGGATACATTGGTATGGTACATTTTACTTTGAATAAAAGAACCATAAACATAGTCTTCATCTAAAATTTGACCATCTCTTTCATATCTCGGGTGCGATAAGGCTTCAGGTAAATAATGATCTTCAAATTTACCATTGTAATCAAAATAATCGGTTAATTGAGATCGTCTTGAATGACATCTTGCACATTTATCTACCACTTCTTGAGATTCCATACCTGTAGGCATATACATTTTAGGTGGCGTTAGGCCTTCTAAAAGATCTTGATTATAAAAGTCGACGTGTTTACTTGATGGACCATGACAGGCTTCACAACTCACATTTATAATATCAAAGGTTGTATTGAACGTACTGGTTTCGTTGTTATAGTTTTTCTTAAGATTAGTTGAATGGCAATCTGCACAAGCCGAATTCCAACGCATTCCACCGCTACTCCAGTGAATCCACTCATCACTTCTAAGGGTATAATTTGGTTGAAGGTCATACCATGCACCCTTTTCAGAATCCCAAGCGGTTTGTAAGCATTGGAACGCACCATTTGGAAACTCAACGATGTATTGTTGCAATGGAGTCACACCAAAGGTGTAAACGATTTTATAATCTTGAAATTCACCTTCAGGATTTTCGAGGTTTACATAATAGTCGCCATCTTTTTTGAAAAATGTGCTTTTTACATTCTGATTGGTAAACGTGGTATTGTTGAAATCGGCTAAAACCGAAGTAGAATCCGCAATTTTCATAGCATCATCGTGATGAGAACCTTTCCATTGGTTGTATTCCTCACTATGGCACGCAATACAGGTTTCTGTACCTACAAAATCTGAATCTGAGAATTTTAAATCTTTATTAGTCGTTGTGTAATCAATGTATTTAGCATTTTCATTGTCTTTGCATCGCACAGCGAGCAATACTATAAAAAGTGCACAAACTACGGTTGAAATAATATATTTTAAAGACGATTTCATAAAAAAGTGATTGGTATGTCTAATGTACTTTTTTTTATTAAAAATCTGATTTAAAACTGATTAAAAATAAAGGATTTGGTCAATTTTGGAACTGGAAGTGGATTTAGTCCAAAAACAAAAACGCTTCATCAAAAGATGAAGCGTTTGCTCTGCGGAGAAAGAGGGATTCGAACCCCCGGAGGTGTGACCCTCAACAGTTTTCAAGACTGCCGCATTCGACCACTCTGCCATTTCTCCAAGTGTCTCATCAGGTTATTCCCTGAATGCGGATGCAAATATAAAACGCTTTTTTAATTCTATCAAACAAATTAGAGGGTTTTTTTAAGACTTTTTTTAGAATTGTTGCTGAACGCTTCTATATCTGATATTTAGAGCCGAAAAAAAATATTTTAGACCTGATAATTTGTAAATAAATTAAATGACTTAATCCTGCCTAACGCTTTAAATTACTGTATTTATACTATATATTTGTTTTTCTACTACAGTATAACCCTAAACAAAAAAGTATGCCAGGATTTGAATTATTTGGTGAAAATGAACGTAAAGAAGTAAATGATGTTTTAGATAATGGTGTTTTGATGCGTTATGGGTTTGATGGCATGAGGAATGGGCATTGGAAGGCTAAAGAATTAGAACGCGCCTTAGAAGATAAATTGCAAGTTAAACATGCACAATTAGTGTCCAGTGGTACAGCAGCTGTGTCTGTCGCGCTTGGAGTTGCTGGTGTGGGAGCAGGAGACGAGGTGATTATGCCAACGTTTACCTTTGTTGCCAGTTTTGAAGCTATTATGATGTTAGGTGCAACACCCATACTTGTTGATATTGATGAAACCTTAACCTTAGATCCAAAAGCTGTAGAGAGGGCTATTACATCTAAAACCAAAGCGATCATGCCAGTTCATATGTGTGGTAGTATGGCTAATTTAGATGCACTGAAAACAATTGCTGATACCCATAATCTTCTTTTAATTGAAGATGCTTGTCAGGCTATTGGAGGAAGCTATAAAGGGAAACCTTTGGGGAGTATTGGTGATTTGGGTTGCTTTTCATTTGATTTTGTGAAAACAATTACCTGTGGTGAAGGCGGAGCGGTTATAACAAATTCTGATAAGTACGCGGGTTATGCCGATCATTATAGTGATCATGGTCATGACCATGTTGGTAATGATAGGGGGAAGGAGTCTCACCCGTTCTTAGGCTATAATTTTAGAATTTCTGAGTTGCATGCTGCTGTAGGCCTTGGTCAAATTAAGCAAATGGACGAGTTTTTGGCAATCCAAAAACGCAACTACGAAATTATTAGATCAGCTATAGCTAAGATTGATGAAGTTACTTTTAGAGCCGTTCCAGAGGGAGGTGAAGAGAGCTATGGATTTTTAAGTTTTAGTTTACCTACTTTAGAAAAGGCCCGTAAAACAATGGATGCCTTTAAAGCAAATGGGGTAGATGTGTGTTTTCATTATTACGATAATAGTTGGCATTATATTAGAGAGTGGCAACATTTAAAGTCCTTAAAAACCTTGTATCCGGTCTCACAAGAGGTTAAAGACGGATTAGCTTATTTGGAAACTAAATCGTACGCACAATCTGATGATATTATAGGGAAGAATATTTCTTGTCTTATAAAATTATCTTGGACGGAGGCAGAAGTAGCCGAACGCGCTAAAAAAATGGTAAACGCTATTCGAGCGGTTTTAGATTATTAATACTCTACGTATTCCTTGATTTCCAATCCGTAACCAATCATACCAACTCGCTTGGTTGTTTGTTCGGCATTAGATATTAATCTGATTTTAGTGATATTAAGATCGTGTAAAATTTGAGCACCGATACCAAAATCTTTATTATCCATTTTAATGCTTGGAGCTTTTACAATTTCTGAATCTTTTTGAGATTCTTTTAAAACTGATAATCTATTTAGCAGATTAGTTGACTGATTTTGTTGGTTGATAAAAATGATGGCTCCTTTGCCGTTGTCATTTATAACCTTAAACATATCATCTAATTTCTTATCCGCATTGTTTGTTAGCGTACCTAATATATCATTATTAACAAGAGTAGAATTTACGCGAGTTAAAATAGATTCTTCAGAAGTCCAAGTGCCTTTAGTCAATGCAATATGAACTTGGTTATTTGTGGTTTGTTGGTATGCACGTAAACGATAGTGCCCAAACCGTGTAGAAATATCAAAATCTTCTTTTTTCTCAATCAGAGAATCGTGTTGCATTCTGTAAGCGACTAAATCTTCAATAGAGACAATTTTGAGATCAAACTTTTTAGCCACTTCCATAAGTTGTGGTAAACGCGCCATCGTGCCATCCTCATTCATGATTTCAACAATAACACCAGCAGGTTTTAGTCCAGCTAATCGAGCAAAATCAATAGCTGCTTCGGTATGACCTGTTCGTCTTAATACCCCACCTTGTTTTGCCACTAAAGGAAAGATATGTCCTGGTCTGGCTAATTCAAATGGGCGTGTATCATGATCGATTAAGGCTTGAACAGTTTTTGCTCTATCGCTGGCAGAAATTCCAGTGGTAACGCCATTTCCTCTTAAATCTACAGAAACCGTAAAAGCGGTTTCCATTGGGTCGGTATTATTATTTACCATCATACCTAATTCCAGTTCTTTACATCTGTTTTCAGTTAGTGGTGCACAAATAAGTCCGCGACCATTAGTTGCCATGAAATTTATCATTTCAGGAGTTACCTTTTCAGCAGCCGCTAAAAAATCACCTTCATTTTCTCTATCCTCGTCATCTACTACAATTATAATTTTTCCTTGTTTGATGTCATTTATAGCATCTTCAATATTATCTAATTGTATGTCTACAGGTGATGAACTTACTGTCATGGTGTTATATTTTTTGCAAAGGTATGGCTTATTTTAATAATTGTAAGCACCTTTTTTTTAAGTCTCCCAGAATCCTGTTTTTAAGTAAAAAGTGCGAGATACCGTAAAAAGGTATTCCTATGAGAAACAATATGAAGTTTAAATTTAAATTAGGAGATTTAATAGAGTTATAGAATTTGCGCGATAAACTATACATGACGAACATGTAGAATATGGAAACCACAAATGCTATGATACTCAAATCTCTTGCAGGAACTATGAATTCTGAAATTTTGTTGTTTTTGAATACAAAATGAAGAATGATTAAAATTCCACCAATTAAATAAAAGATATAGGCAAATTTAGAATATGCTTTGATGTCGTAATATTGCTGTTCTGCTTTTACAATCTCCTGGCCTAACGGCACACCAACATTTTCTAATTGATGAAAATTCACACCTCTATCCATTAAAATATCAAAGGCGTAATTCACTTCTTCAGTGCTATGTTCATTTTTGTGCTTTAGGATATCAATTAAGCGAGAGTTATGATATTCGAGAAAGAAACTATGGCTGGTTCTAAATTCATCATCCTCTGATTTAGTTTTAAATTTAAAAACACGTTTTATAGGTCTAATAAATTCATCAAATTCAAATAATCCTCTATCTTTTGTAGCTCTTAGAGTTAAAGATACACTAAGCGGGAACATAACTAATGTTGACATCCAAGAGGCTAAAACAGGGTTTAAAGTGCCGTCAGTTGCACTGTTTTTTGCAAATATGCCAATGAAGTGATAAATTAAAAAGACAAGAACGGCAATAATCATTGGTAATCCCAAACCACCTTTTCTAATAATCGCTCCTAACGGTGCACCGACAAAAAATAGAATAATACAAGCTAATGCCAAGGCATATTTTTCGTGTAAGGCGACAATATGTTTATTTAGCCATCTTTTAGAAATTTCTTGCTCTTTTATTCGGCCATCTAATATTTGTCGGGTACTGTTTATAGAGTTTAGCGCTAAGTTAAGAACCTGAACTTTTTCTGAGGTCCGGTAGAGTGATAATACATCGCCTTTAAAAACACTATCTATAGGCTTTAACACGTTAATATTATTATTTAATGCCTTAACTGTACTTCTATTAGACAAGGTTTGACTCAATTCTTTGTAATTATTTACTTGATCTTGGTAGAGCGTATCGATCTTATAATTTAGCTCACTTACTTTAAGCATGTTATAGCGGTTACTATAATTTTCCTCAGATAAATCAACTTCATCTAACTCAGCTAAATCTACATTTATAATGTAACTTGAAAACGCACTTTTTACGTGAGGTTTATTTTTGTCCTTTTTGGCTTTATTAGAAATAACCTCGTCATAATAATTACCATCTTTCAGTTCCAATTGCAATAAATCAGAATCAATGCTACTCATTAGCTCGCCTGTTTTGGCAACAATAACTGTATAGTTTCCCCTTTTCTGAGCTTTCTTTTTGTGAATAACTACATTTTCTAAATACTGACCTCTATCACCAGATTTGGATTCTACTTTTATATTAAAGTCTCCCAATTCATTAAACTGTCCCTCAGCAATAGCCATTGCAGGTTTCTTTTTGGCAATATTTTTTCTAAGATTATAAGATTTGTATTCGGCCCAAGGAATGACATTATTGGCAAATAAAAATACCGTGAAAGCTAATCCGAAAATAAAAAAGCTTAAGCCTTTCATGGCTCTGTGCAAAGAAATACCCGTTGATTTCATTGCGGCGAATTCATAATTTTCTGAGAACTGCCCGAAGACCATTAAGGACGCAACCAAAATAGTTAGAGGTAACACTAACGGAACCATTTTAGGTGCGAAGTAAAGTAGAAACTTACCTATTACTACGATATCTAAATCTTTACCTGCAAGTTCACTAATGTAAAGCCAAATGGTTTGGAGTACAAAAATGAACATGAGAATTAAGAACACACTTGTGAATGTTTTTAAGTATGTAGTAATTATATACCTGTCTAGTATTTTCATTGAGCTTAGATACCTAATCTATTTTGTTGATGAAATAGTCGCTATATTTAGCTTGGTCAAAGGTAAATAAGGTTTTTGAAATAGGTTCGTTAGTTTTAAACGAATTTACAGTTAACTTAGTCTGTGTACCATTTTGTCCAATTTCAATTAGGTTGTAGATGTTTTTGGTTGTAGCATCAATCCCTAAAAGCACTTGTTTAATTTCCGAATCAGAATCTATTGGTGTTAATTTTACGTACTGGATAGTACGACCTTGAACATTTTGTTTAATATCCATTTTATAAGTGTAACCTTCTTTGTAGAATGATAACATCTTACTAGGTGTAATAGTACCCTCTTCATCACTATTATCTGAAGAAATTGTTACTTCTTCGTCTTCAGGACTAATGGTGTATAGTGTTTTACCGTCATAAATTCTTGTGATTCCAAGTACATTTAAATGGTAATTATCTCCTTGAATGACAACAAAACCTCGAGTTTCTTGATTTATGTTTTCACTTTCGTTTTTAAGGGTGTATTTAAATTCTAAGCTTATGTTTTCATAAGTTTTGATCTTCTCACTAACGTCGTTTAATAGTGCTTGAGCATCTTGGTTTTCTTGAGCAAAACTTCCTAATCCTACACTAAACAGTAATGCTACTAAAACTAATTTCATTTTCATTATTTCTATCTTATGCTATTATTTTTCATTTTCTAATAATTGATCTAAAGCAATAAAATCTGGGACCAGTACTTGTCTTGCTTTACTTCCTTCAAAAGGCCCTACAATACCTGCAGCTTCAAGCTGGTCAATTAACCTTCCAGCTCGGTTATATCCTAATTTCAATTTACGTTGTAATAAAGAGGCAGAACCTTGCTGCGCTGTAACAATGATTTCGGCAGCTTCTCTAAAGAGCTTATCGCGATCAGAAATATCTATATCAAGATTAGTGCCAGCTTCTTCACCAACAAACTCTGGTAATAAATAAGCTTCAGGATATGCTTTTTGTGAACCAATAAACTCGGTTATTTTTTCAACCTCAGGAGTATCTACAAAGGCGCATTGAATTCGTATTAAATCATTTCCTTGGGTATAAAGCATATCTCCTCGTCCTATTAATTGATCTGCTCCCGAACCATCTAATATAGTTCTGGAATCAATCTTTGAGGTTACTCTAAATGCAATACGAGCGGGGAAGTTAGCTTTTATGATACCGGTAATTACGTTAACCGATGGTCTTTGAGTTGCAATAATTAAATGAATACCAATGGCCCTTGCAAGCTGTGCTAATCGTGCAATTGGGGTTTCTACTTCCTTACCTGCAGTCATTATTAAATCGGCAAATTCATCGACCACTAATACTATATATGGCAAAAATTGATGCCCATCATTAGGGTTTAATTTACGCGCTTTAAACTTGGCATTGTATTCTGCAATATTTCTACACAATGCATTTTTAAGAAGCTCATAGCGATTGTCCATCTCAATACAAAGTGAATTGAGGGTGTTAATCACCTTGGTGTTATCTGTAATTATGGCGTCTTCACTGTCTGGTAATTTTGCTAAGTAATGACGTTCAATTTTATTAAATAAAGTAAGTTCTACCTTTTTAGGGTCAACTAAAACAAACTTCACTTCGGCAGGGTGTTTTTTGTAAAGTAAGGAGGCTAATACAGCATTTAATCCAACCGATTTACCTTGACCGGTAGCACCTGCCATTAGTAAGTGAGGCATTTTGGCTAAGTCAACTACAAAAGTTTCGTTACTAATTGTTTTGCCTAAAGCAACAGGTAATTGCATTTCTGAAGATTGAAACTTTTTTGAAGCTATTACAGAACGCATAGAAACAATCGTAGAATTTTTATTAGGTACTTCAATACCGATGGTTCCTTTTCCTGGGATAGGGGCAATAATTCTAATTCCTAGTGCCGCCAATGATAAGGCAATATCGTCTTCTAAGTTTTTAATTTTAGAAATCCTAACACCAGCCTCAGGTACGATTTCATATAAGGTGACCGTTGGCCCAATTGTCGCTTTTATACTTGAAATTCCAATTTTGTAGTTTAATAAGGTTTCTACAATTTTGTTTTTATTCTCTTCAAGTTCTTCTTGGTTTATGGTAATCCCTTCTGAATCGTATTTTTTTAGTAATTCTAAAGGCGGGAATTGAAACTTACCTAATTCTAAGGTTGGATCAAATTGTCCAAAATCCTCCACCAATTTATTCGCAAGGTTGTTGGTTTCTGATTGCTCGTCTGGAACCTCAGCGATTTCAATTTCAACTTCCTCTTCAATAGGTTCTGTTTTTAAAACAGGTGCTTCAATTTTAGGTCCTGAAATAGGAGCTACCTCCATATCAATTGAAGGTTTAACATCTGTTTTGTTAGTTACCTTGTTGGTTGAGTGGTTGCTAATTGTTGGTTGCAAATTATCTAAAGGCACTTCAAACGATGATTTAATGGCGTCAGCTTCATTAGAAAGGCTATTGTCAACTTGAAAATCGAAATTTTCCTCATTAATTTCATTCTTAACCTTAGATTTGGTGCGTTTAAAGAAATCTAAAATGTTATGAGCTGTAAGCTTAAATCGTACTGCCAAATACACTATAAGAGCAAAAAGAAGTAATAGAATAGTACCTATTTTACCAATGTAAATTTGAAGTATACTATTTATTTCATAGCCTAAGGTGCCACCCAAATTTGGATATTTATGAGTAAAGAAACCAAAAAGAACAGAACACCATACCGCGATTAGTGTGCCCCAGATCCAGTGCTTTTTTAAACGCGTTTTATCCAACCCCAAACTCACTGATATTCCGGACATGATAAAAAGTCCAGCAAATATAAATGCTGAGATACCAAAGCCTTTATGAATAAACAAATTGCTTACCCAGGCTCCTAGTTTATTCAATGAATTTTGAGATTCTACTTGACGTTGACCGAGTTCTGTTACTGTGCTTTGATCTTGATTTCCAGTGAAGTAAAACGAAACAAAGGAAATAAATAAAATGACTCCCAAAATTATAAGCAGTGTCCCAAAAACAAGCTTTTGCTGATTGGATAAATTAAGGTTAGGTGCTTTAAATTTTGAAGTTTTTTTAGTCTTAGATTTCGTCGATTTTTTAGCCATTCAAGTCAATTGGATTAAAACAAAAATACAAATTACTAACGTTTATCCTAACGGTTTCGTATTAAAATAACTTAGGGTAATAAATGACTATGGCGGCGGCAGTTGCAGCCATTGCCGCTATAAAAACTGCCCCAGCTGCAATGTCCTTAATCCGTCCAATTTTTTCATGATGTTCTGGGTGAACAAAATCAGCAATATATTCAATGGCTGTATTAACCCCTTCTATACTCATTACCAGTCCTATGCATACAATTTGTATTAGCCATTCGGTAGTCGAGATGTTTACTACAAAACCTAAAATAGAAACTGCAATTGCGATTATTGCTTGGATTTTAATACTTGACTCAGTGAGTACAAGCGTTTTTGCACCCTTAAAGGCGTATCCAATACTTTTTATACGGTTTAAAAGAAATGAATCTTTACTCATGCAAAAACTTAGGATAATGCGGCTAAAGCGTTACTGTAATTTGGTTCGTCAGCAATTTCAGAAACTTGTTCGGTATGTAAAACCTTGCCTTCTTCGTTTAACACTACAACACAACGCGAGTGCAAAGCTTCTAGAGGTCCGTCAATAATATCTAAGCCATAGCTATTTCCAAACTCACCAGATTTAAAGTCACTTAAATTAATAACATCATTAAGTCCTTCAGCGCCACAAAAACGTGCTTGGGCAAAAGGAAGATCTTTTGAAATGCACAAAACTACCGTGTTGTCTAATTGGCTCGCCTCTTTGTTAAATGATCTCACAGATTGAGCACAAGTGCCTGTATCAATACTCGGAAATATATTTAATACCACCTTTTTTCCTTTAAAATCGTTTAATGATTTTGTAGATAAGTCTGTAGCGGTAAGAGAAAAATTAGGGGCTTGACTTCCCTTTTCTGGTAAATTTCCTGAGGTATGAATTGTTGATCCTTGTAATGTAATTGCTGCCATAATAGTTGGTTTTAAGGTTTAAAAATACTTAAATATAAATTCAAAAAATATGATTTATGAAAAGTTTATTATTCTTTCTGAAATTATGATTTGAATGTAGATTGATTTTGAATTGATAGCGCAAAAAAAAAGCCAGCCACTTAAAGCAGTAGCTGACTAATTTCTCTAATATAATATTTAAATTTTATCTTAATTCAGCACCTAATTGGCGTTCGAAATTAGATTGTAGTTTATTCATGATTTTATCAATCTGCTTGTCGTTAAGGGTTTTGTTTTCATCTTGCAAAACAAAGCTTACCGCATAACTCTTTTTACCGTTTGGAAGGTTTTTCCCTTGGTAAACATCAAACAAATCTACTTCTTTAAGTAGCTGTTTTTCCGTTTGTTTAGCAATGGTGCTAATTTGATCAAAAGTGACAGCATCATCTATTAATAAAGCAAAATCTCTGCGAACTCCAGGGTATTTAGGAATGTCTTTGAATTTAATGTTGTTGTAACGTGCGGTTTCAATTACACCATCCCAATTAAAATCGGCATAAAGAACCTCCTGTTGGATACCAAAATGTTTTAATATTGATTTTTTGACCAAACCAAATTCAACGATTTTAGTTTTTCCAAAACTTAAAGTCAGCCCTTCACTAAAAATCTCATTTTTAATTGCGCTTGATTTAAGTCTATTAATACCTAATCGCTCTAATGTAGAAATGATTGTTCCTTTTAAATAAAAGAAATCACCTTGCTCTGCTTTGTTATTCCAACGTTCATCAGAGGTGTTTCCAGTAACTAAAAGTGATAAATGCTTGTATTCTTCACGATTGCCGCTGAAACTATGGTAAGTATTTCCGAATTCAAATAACTTTAAATCCAGACGTCTTCTATTAATGTTATATGAAACAGCTTCTAATCCTGAAAATAATAACGATTGGCGCATGACCGAAAGATCATTACTTAACGGATTAAGCATTGTTACATTATGATCAGAATTATACTGATTAGTAAGTTCTGTATAATCAGGAGTAGTTAAAGAATTAGATAGAATCTCAAAGTATCCTTGTGCTGCTAACTGATTCCCAACCACATTTTGAAGTTTGTAATCTTCAAATTTTGATGTATTGGATATTGATGCGTTTAATTTTTCAGTTGTACCAATGTTGTTATAGCCATACACACGTAATATTTCTTCTATGATATCGCATTCACGTTGCACATCGTTTCTAAAAGCAGGAACAGTTAAACCTAATCCAGCTTCGGTAACATTGTTTATTTTTATGTCTAACGAAGTTAAAATACGTTTTATAACTTCAGTAGGGATTTCTTGTCCTATTAATTTTTTGGCATTCTCAAAACTTAATCTGACTTGAAAATCCTCAATTTTGTTAGGATACATGTCAATAATATCACTTGTAATGTCTCCACCCGCAAGTTCTTGTATTAACAAGGCTGCACGCTTTAAAGCATACTTGGTAATATTTGGATCGATACCGCGTTCAAAACGGAAAGATGCATCAGTATTTAAACCATGTCTTTTAGCTGTTTTTCTAACACTAACCGGATTAAAATAGGCACTCTCTAAGAATATGCTTGTAGTAGATTCGGTAACTCCTGAGTGAGCACCACCAAAAACACCGGCAATACACATAGGTTTTTCACCATCACATATCATAAGGTCATCCTCATGAAGTTCTCTAACAACGTTATCTAATGTTTCAAATTTTGTCCCGGCGGCAAGTGTTTTTACTTCAACCTTTCCACCACTAATTTTTGCTGCATCAAAAGCATGAAGCGGTTGTCCTAACTCATGCAGTACATAGTTTGTAGCATCTACTATATTGTTTATTGGTGCAAGACCAATAGCTTTAAGTCGGTTTTGCAACCAGCTTGGAGATTCTTTGACCTTTAAACCAGATAGTGTAACACCACAGTATCTTGGTGCTAATTCTTTGTTTTCTACTTCAATATCAATTTTTAATGCTCTATTCTCAACATGAAAAGCACTCACAGAAGGTGTAATGAGCTCCGTGTTTATTTCTTGCTGAAGCAATCCTGCTTTTAAATCTCTAGCAGTACCAAAATGGCTCATTGCATCGGCACGATTTGGCGTTAAGCCAATTTCAAAAACATGATCATTTTCAATATCAAAAATATCGGCAGCCTTAGTTCCAGGTTCCAAAGATTCGTCTAATACCATGATACCGTCATGAGATTGACCTAGCCCAAGTTCATCTTCAGCGCAAATCATACCAAAGCTTTCTTCGCCTCTAATTTTCCCTTTTTTAATTTTCCATGATTCACCTTCAGCATTATATAACACGGTTCCAATGGTAGCTACTGGCACTTTTTGTCCTGCAGCAACGTTTGGTGCGCCACAAACAATTTGTACTGCATTTTCTTCGCCAATATTAACAGTGGTTACTTTAAGTTTGTCTGCATTAGGGTGTTGAACGCAGGTTAACACCTCACCAACAACAATGCCTTCTAATCCGCCTTTTACCGACTGATAAGAATCAATACCTTCTACTTCTAAACCTAAATCTGTTAATAGTTCTCCAGTCTTTTCTGGTGTCCAATCAACTTTAATAAATTGCTTTAACCAATTGTATGATATTTTCATGCTTTTCGTTTAATCAAGCAGCAAAGATAACAATACTAAATAGTAATAGAAATGCTAAATTATTTTTTATTGTAAGTTATTTGAACTTATTTCGAATAATCAACAAAATTTAAAACTACTGTTTATGAGATTGCTATTTACTTTTATCATAGGGCTAATCTTAATGTCCTGCCAAAATGAAAAACAAGATTATAGCCCTGTTGGAGTGTATTTGGGGGAGTTGAAAGTTTTAGATGATGAAATTCTTCCGTTTAATTTTGAAGTATTGTCAGATTCAACCGTGGTGTTTACAAATGCTGAAGAGAAAATCTCAACTTCCGAAGTTTTGTTTTTAAAGGATTCTGTCACCATTAAATTACCTGTATTTGAAGCTTATATTAAGGCTAAAATTAATGCAGATAAATGGGAAGGTGAGTATGTAAAGGAAAGCTTGGATAGAATTGTAGAATTTACCGCAATTCAAGGTGTTAAAGATAGATTTACGGTAAAATCAAATGGAAATCGAGCAGATGTTTCTGGAGTTTGGGAAACTACATTTAGTCCAGATGTAGAAGAAGACTCATATGTTGCTAAAGGTGTTTTTAAACAAGAAGGCAATAAAGTAACTGGCACTTTTATGACTGAAACTGGAGATTATAGGTTTTTAGAAGGTGTTGTAGATGGTCAAGAATTGAAATTATCCACTTTTGATGGAGCACATGCTTTTTTCTTTAAAGCCAAACTTACTGATTCGATTATGGACGGGATGTTTTATTCGGGAAACCATTATAAAGAACCATTTATTGCTAAACGCAATGAACGGTTTGAATTGACAGATGCTAATGATTTAACTTATTTAAAAGAAGGATATGAGTCTTTTGAGTTTAATTTTCCTGATGTGAATGGTAAGATGTTAAGTTTGAATGACCAACGATTTGAGGGTAAACCGGTTTTGGTTCAAATTATGGGAACATGGTGTCCTAATTGTTTAGATGAGAGTAAGTTTTATTCTAAGTTTTATAATGCACAACAAAATAAAGACGTTGAAATCGTAGCATTGGCCTTTGAGTATGCTAAAACCGAAGCTTCTGCTGTGAAAGCGATTAACAGGTTGCAAAATGGTGTTGGGATGGAGTATCCTGTGCTGTTAGCGCAATATGGGACATCAAGTAAGTCTAAGGCCAATGAAAAATTGCCTATGCTAAATCATGTTTTGTCTTACCCAACAACAATCTATTTAGATAAAAATCATGAGGTTTATAAAATTCATACAGGGTTTAATGGGCCTGCTACTGGTGAAGCGTTTGAAGCTTTTAAAAAAGAGTTTTCTAAAACAATAACAACTTTGACACAATCTGTTAATTAACAGTGTGTTGATTTTCTTTAACACAAAAGTAACAGCGGTTCAGGGCTTTAGGTTTATCTTTAGAAGACTTAGAATTTAATTTTGTAGGATTAAGGCGATTTTAAGTAAAATCAATTAATTAATCAAAACACGATCAGTTTGTAATTGAGCCCAACTTAGTTGGGCTTTTTTTTAGCTAATATAATTCCAGATATTCCTGTATTTCATGAGCTGTCGGTAGGTATGTAGAATGACTTCATTTTCTTTAAGACTTAAAGATGGGTCTTTTTGTAATACTTCTTTAGCTGTATGTCTTGCATATTCTAAAATATCCTTATCCTTTATAATATCAGCTATTTTTAAAAGTAGGACCCCACTTTGCTGCGTACCCATTAAATCGCCAGGACCTCTCAATTTCAGGTCTACTTCCGCAATTTCAAATCCATCGTTAGTTTTAACCATTGTTTGTAGTCTTGTTTTGCTGTCCTCACTAAGTTTATGACTTGTCATTAAAATACAATACGATTGTTCTGCGCCACGACCAACACGACCTCTTAATTGGTGTAATTGTGAGAGTCCGAAGCGTTCAGCGCTTTCAATAATCATAACTGAGGCATTTGGTACATTCACTCCAACTTCTATGACCGTGGTGGCCACCATAATTTGAGTTTCACCTTTAATAAAGCGTTCCATTTCAAACTCTTTATCAGCAGGTTTCATTTTACCGTGAACAATTGATATTTGATAATTGGGCATTGGAAAATCTCTGGAGATACTTTCATACCCATCCATCAAATCTTTATAATCCATTTTTTCACTTTCCTGAATTAATGGATATACAACATAAACTTGTCGACCTTTGGTTATTTCTTCTCTTATAAATTTGAAAACATTTAGTCTATTTGAATCGTACCTATGTACCGTTTTTATAGGTCGTCTGCCTGGTGGTAATTCGTCAATTACAGAAATGTCTAAATCGCCGTAAACAGACATCGCTAAGGTGCGTGGGATAGGGGTGGCGGTCATGACTAAAATATGTGGTGGAACTTTGTTTTTTTTCCATAATTTTGAACGTTGGGCAACCCCAAATCTGTGTTGCTCATCAATAATTGCAAGACCTAAATTTTTAAATTTCACCTTGTCTTCTAGTACGGCATGAGTGCCAATTAAGATCTGTAATTCACCAGTTTCTAATTGTTCATGAATTATTCTTCTGTTTGAAGTTTTAGTTGAGCCAGTAAGTATTTTTATATTGATATTCAGTGGTTTACATAATTCGAGTAAACCGTTATAATGTTGAACTGACAAAATTTCAGTAGGCGCCATAAGACAGCATTGAAAACCGTTGTCAAGCCCCATGAGCATTGACATTAGAGCAACTATTGTCTTTCCAGAACCCACATCACCTTGTAATAGGCGATTCATTTGAGCGTTACTTCCTAAATCTTGCCTAATTTCTTTTAGTACTCGTTTTTGTGCGTTGGTAAGATTGAAGGGTAAATGCGATTTATAAAAGGTGTTGAAATAATCTCCAACTGCAGTAAATTGAAACCCTTTTATTTTCGATTTATGGATTAAATTTTTAAGGATTAATTGTAATTGAATATAGAATAATTCTTCAAATTTTAAGCGCCGTTTTGAGGCTGCTAATAGCTCTGGAGATTTTGGAAAATGAACATTTAATAGCGCTTCACTTTTGCCAATTAATTTTAAATTTTCTAAAACATATTTTGGCATGGTTTCGTAAAACCTACCATTGGTTTCAACAAATAATTGTTGCATTATTTTACCCATAACCCGATTGGTAATTCCCTTATTACTTAACTTTTCGGTTGATGGGTAGATAGGTTGCATAGCCGTTCTTAGGTTTGCTTTATGTTCCTTTAGCAATTCTAATTCTGGATGAGCGATTGAAAACATACCATTATACCAATTGGTTTTACCAAATACTACATAGGGTGTATTGATTTTAATTGATTCTTTAATCCATTTATGACTTCTAAACCAAATTAACTCCATGACACCAGACTCATCTTTAAATTTGGCGACTAGACGTTTGCCTCTTTTTTGAGAAACTTCTTTTAGTCCAGTTATAGTGCCTATAATTTGAACATCGGCATCATTACGTTGTAAGTGTCCAATTTTGTGGTATTTAGTTCTGTCCAAATACCGGTTTGGAAATAGATTAATTAAATCTTGGTAGGTGTGAATACCCAATTCTTTACGCAATAAATCGGCACGGTTGGGACCAACGCCTTTTAAATAATCGATAGGGGTTTGCAATTGCGTATTCATAAAAACGAATATAATTCTTATACTTGAAAGATGAAACTGAAATTTTCTTACCCAAATTATAGTAACTGTCTAAAATTCAGCTTGGTAATTATATGTTGGTTTGTGGGCATGGGTATATCTCGAGCTCAAGATGAGCAAACTGTCGATTTTTTGTCTTTACAAGCTGATATTAGTATAGATCCTTTTAAGAAAAAGGTGTCTGGTAAAACTAAGTTTAAACTAAATGTGCTGTCAAAATCAGATTCAGTGGTAATTGATGGTCGGTTTATGAAAGTTTCTCAAGGATTAGTCAATTCAAAAAAAGCAAATATCTTTTCTAATGATCAATTTATCTGGATCAAGCATAAGTTTAAAGGCGGAAAAACGTATACAATAGAATTTAATTATGAGGTATTTCCAAAGAAATGTATGTACTTCGTTGGCTGGGAAACCATGAATAATCCTCAGGTGTGGACGCAAGGCCAAGGAAAATATACAAGTAATTGGCTACCAAGTTTTGATGATACAAACGAGAAATTAGAATTTGACTTGAGTGTAACTTTTTTAAAAGGATATGAGATTATTGCAAACGGAGAAAAGATTGAATCACAAGTTGTAAATGATAAGATGATTAAGGTTACTTATAATATGGAAAAGCCTATGAGTAGCTATTTAGTTGCTTTGGCTATAGGTAAGTACGAAAGCTATGAAGAGGTTTCAAATTTAGGAATACCGTTGTTGTTTTATCATTATTCTTCAGATGCTTTAAAAACAGAGCCAAGTTTTAGATATAGTAAACAGATGTTTGATTTTTTAGAATCAGAAATTGGAGTGTCTTATCCTTGGCAAAACTATAAACAAGTTCCGGTTCATGACTTCTTATATTCAGGAATGGAAAATACGGGTACTACTATTTTTTCAGATCGATTTATGGTAGATTCTGTTGAGTTTGGAGATAAAAATTATGTAAACGTGAATGCGCATGAATTGGCTCATCAGTGGTTTGGCGATTTAGTTACAGCAAAATCTGGAGAACATCACTGGTTACAAGAGGGCTTCGCAACTTATTACGCACTATTAGCTGAAAAAGAAGTGTTTGGTGATGCCTACTATAATAATGTTTTAGTGACCTATGCAAATAACCTTTTAGAGCAAGATAAAACTGGCGGAAGTACAAAATTATTAAATCCTAAAAGTTCGAGTATTACTTTTTATCAAAAGGGGTGCTGGCTTTTACATCGCTTAAGGCAGGTTGTTGGAGATGCAGTGTTTAGGACCTCGGTTAAGCGTTTTTTAGATACCTATCAATATAGAAATGCCGAGTCTTTTCAATTTATAGCAATTGTAGAAGAAGAGAGCGGTGAAGATTTGACAGCCTTTTTTGATTTATGGTTGAACACCGTATATTTTCCAGAAAATGCTTTACGATTAGGGATTACGAATCAAGATGTGCAAGCAGCCTTAGATTTAACCGAAGAAAACATTGGTTCAAAAACAAGTAGTGATTATAATGAAGCTGGATTTTATTCAAAAAAGAAAATGATTTCATTGAGTTCAAAAATGAATGATTCTGTTAAAAAGGAAATTTTTTCACTGGCCATGGATTCTAATACTATAAAGTTACGTCAAGAGGTTGCTAAGCAATTGGAGGGGCCACTTGATTTAGAAAAAGAAAGGTTGGAGTCTCTGTTAAGAGATGCATCATATGTGACAAATGAAATTGCACTATATAAATTATGGCAGTGGTTTCCAGACAACAGAATGAGCTATTTAGATGAAACCAAGGATATAATTGGTAGCTCTGCATTAAACTTTAGAACCTTGTGGTTAGCATTGTCATTGGCAACCGAAAATTACGATAGAGATAAAGCAATGGCTAATTATCAAGAATTAGTAAAATACACAGGTTTAGATTATAGTTTTGAAATTCGTAAAAACGCTATGGAATATTTGGTGATGTTGGATGCGTGTAATACAACTTGTAGTGAGAATATTAAAAAAGCGAGTAAGCATCATAACTGGAGGTTCAAAAAATTTGCAGAACAACTATTAAAAGAAATTGAAAATTAAAATATGAGAGCATTAGTTATATCTGGTGGAGGTAGTAAAGGTGCTTTTGCAGGTGGAGTCGCCCAATATTTAATCGAAGAACAAGGTAAGACATATGACATGTTTTTGGGGACATCAACTGGCAGTTTGTTGGTGCCTCATTTAGCAGTAAATAGTATTGATAAATTGTATAAGATATTTACTAATGTATCCCAAGATGATGTGTTTAGTATTAATCCGTTTGTGCAAAGAAAGCGTGGTAATCGTGAATTTGTATCCATCAATTTTGTCAACACTTTGTTTCAGTTTATAAAAATGAAACGAACTTTTGGGGAGAGTAAGGCCTTGAAGCGTTATATGAAAAAACACTTTACAATTGAAGAGTTTAATCAGATTAAATCTATGCACAAAGAGGTGGTTGTTACGGTTTCTAACCTTTCAAAAAACAGGGTAGAATATAAGTCTATTAATGATTTTGGATATGATGAGTTTTGCAATTGGGTTTGGATTTCTTGTAACTATATTCCTTTTATGTCTTTAGCAACTGTTGATGGGTTTGAGTATGCTGATGGAGGATTAGGTTGTGTGATTCCAATTCAAGAAGCCATTAAACGGGGAGCGACTGAAGTGGATGCTGTGGTTTTAGAAGCTGAAAAAATGGAACGCAATAAAGTACTTGGTAAAAATCCCTTTTCCTTGATGCTTAACTTGTTTAGTCACCTGTTAGATCAGGTGGAACGCAGTGATATTATTATAGGAGATTTAGCGGCCAAAAATGCAAATGCAAAACTAAATTTGTATTATACGCCTACCAGTTTAACCGAAAATTCGCTTGTTTTTAGTAAAGATCTGATGGTAAAATGGTGGGAGCAAGGATACCAACACGCCAAATCACTTCATGAGAATAATGACGTTTTATAATCGTTAAGGAAAATTAGTTTTTGATGTTGTAGGTTTCGTAATTATCTATATTTTGGTGGGAATTTTAAATCAATCTACAATGTCTAAGTTTACGAGTCGATGTTTAGCTATGCTATGCATTGCATTTTCCTTTTTATTAGTTACAAATTGTGGTGGAGATGATAGTGCTCCTGCAAATCCTCAAATCTCAATTAATGGTACCGTTAACGCCTTTGGAGGAGTTGATGTGTTAAGTCATTCAGAAGCACAAACAGTAGAAATTAACGGTTCAGAATTGGTTGGAGATATTTCGGTTTCTGCAACGGCTAACTTTCAAGTATCTTTAGATGGTACAAGCTATTCAAGCCAATTGTCAATTGCTACAGAATCCGTTTTGTCAGGTAGCGCTGTACTTTATATTCGGTTTTCTCCTTTGGTGAATTCAATAGGAATACAAACCGGAACAATTACGTTGTCAAGCGCTCAAGCTGACAATAAAACCATTAGTGTAAATGGACTGGGGTTGAGTATTGAGCCAGTTATTACCATTGAGAGTGGCGAAACGAGTTTACAGTTTGATAATACCGCCATGATGCAACATTCGGATTCTAAAATAATTTCTGTAAGAGGAAATAACTTGGAGTCTCAAATTCAAATATCTGTTTCAGAAGGTTATGAAGTGTCCTTAGATAACACTAATTATTCTTCATCTGTTGTTATTAATATCGATAATGCCAATAGTTCAAACCCTGTTTATGTGAGGTTTGTTCCTAATATGGTAGGGCAGATTTCTGGAGTTTTGAGTTTACAAAATACCGATGCAGTGACAGTCGAATTAAATTTATCTGGAGAAGGTACTCCGGTTGTACATAATTATATAACCTTTAATTCTGAACGATTAGCGTTTGGCGGAGGATATAACCAAGGGGCAGCTCAAACGTTTAATTTACATTCTGATTTATCGAATATTGGAACAATTAATATGTATGTTCAATTGCGTTGCCCTACCGGAGGCTGTGACGAATGGGATGTGTATGCAAATGTTCAAGTTAAAGATGTAGCTTCTGGAGAGTGGTATGAATTAGGAAGATATATTACCCCTTATTGGAATGATAATAGCCAATTAGAGCGTGGGTTTGTGTTTGATGTAACCGATTTTAAATCGCTATTAACTGGAGCAGCAGAACTTAGAATATTTACTGAATGCTGGAATGATAGAGGTTACGAAGTGACTTTAGATTTCGATTATATTGAAGGAACACCGGATTATCCGTATTATGCGGTATCGAGAGTAATGCAGTATAACGGTAATTCTCTTGCAGGTGTACCTTATGGTGTGGCTCATTCTTTTGATTTAAACAAAAACATTGCGGTACCTGCAAATTCTGAAAACACACATTTGCGTACCGTTATTTCTGGTTGGGGACATGCAACTCCAAATGACTCTGACGGTCGTCCTTGTGCAGAATGGTGCTACAGAACACATGATGTGTTAATAAACGGAAATCAAGAATTTCAACACGATTTGGCACCTTTAGGTTGTGCAAGTAACCCTGTCAATAATCAAGAACCAGGAAACTGGGAGCCAGATAGAGCTGGATGGTGCCCAGGGATGGAAGTGCCTATTAGAATTGATGAATTTGCAACTGCAATGGCAGGAACAAGTTTTGATTTTGAATATGATTTTGAGGATTGGACTTCAAATGGTGAAGGCGGGAATGCATTTTATGCTATTTCAACTTACGTTGTAGTTAAAAGTAATACGCCAATCGAAAAACCAATTGTAACAGAATAGAGGTTGTAATTTAAATGATAAAAAAATCCCCAACGGTTGACGTTGGGGATTTTTTATTGGTATGTATAAGAGTTTACCACATATCGGCTACTTCTTTTTTGATATATGAAAGTCCAGCATCACTCGGAGCTCGTTTTTCCATCATTTCCGTAAGCAATACTTCCCTTAATTTATTAGCTGTATCTGTTTTTTCTAACATAGATGCCTTTCTAATAAGTTGGATTGTCGCATTTTTAGAAGTAGAAATCACGTTCCAGCATTCGTCAGTAACATAAATTTGTTGAGACAGATTGTGATCAAATTCTTGTTCAATACTTGCTATTAATAAGGCTTCATAATCTTCCTTATTTGAGGAGTTAGGTTTTACGCGAATTACTAATTTTGAAGGTGAAATACGCTCCAAGAACAAAGCCATTCTTTCATAAGCTTGCAATCTTAAAGGCATGGCATTTATTTGCATGTCTTTTTGAAGTAAAAAGCGTCTGCGTTTATCTTCATTTTCAATATGCTCCTTAAAAAAATAGTAAGCTACAAACCCCGTAATTAAAGCAGGGACAACATTTAAAAGTAAATTAATTAGAGTATCAAATTCCATATCAGGATAACGGTTAAATTTTAGACTTAGTGTTTACCGCCCAAATATAGACAATCTTTTAAATTTTGAACCCCTGAAAATGGGACTTTCGTCTTTTGATAATCATAAGTTTTTCCTAAAGCTTTAGAAAGGTTATGATCATCTACATTAATTTCTATGTCGGCCATTGTAAATTGACAAGGATGTTCGTAGCCTGCGGCATGTGTGATTTCTATAAACTCTTTTTTGAAGGTGTTAAAATACTGCGCTAATCGTTCAGATTTAAGAGGTACGTTAATGCCGTTTTGCAACCATTTACTCTGGGTTGCAATGCCACTTGGACATCGATTGGTATGGCAAATTTGAGCTTGAATACAACCAATACTCAGCATGGCTTCACGTGCCACGTTTATGCAATCTACGCCCATGGCAAAGGCCATTGCCGCTTTAGCAGGGAATCCTAACTTACCACTACCCACAAATACAATTCTGTCGGTTAGATTTTTACTTTTAAAAAGTTTGTATATATCACTAAATCCGTATACCCAGGGCAGTGACACATGGTCGGCAAAACTTGGTGGGGCTGCACCAGTACCACCTTCACCGCCATCAACTGCAATGAAATCAGGACCGGTACCATTTTGAACCATTAAATCGGCTAATTCTTCCCATTGTTCTAATTTCCCAATCGCAGCTTTTATTCCTACAGGTAAACCTGTTGCGTTCGCAATTTGTTCTACAAAATCTAATAATTCTGGTACTGTTGAAAAGGCACTGTGGTTTGGTGGCGAAAGCACATCTTTTCCTATTTCTACACCTCTAATGTCTGCTATTTCTTTAGTGATTTTAGCACCGGGCAAAACACCGCCTTTACCTGGTTTTGCTCCTTGTGATAGCTTGATTTCTATGGCTCGAATAAAAGGGTTTTGATGGACTAAGGCTACAAGTTTTTCTAAAGAGAAATCGCCGTTCTTATCCCTAACACCAAAATATCCGGTACCAAAATGAAAAATGACATCCCCGCCGTGCCTATGATAGGGAGAGAGACCACCTTCGCCAGTATTATGGTAGGCATCAGATAGTTTTACGCCTTGGTTAAGTGAACTTATTGCTTTCGCAGATAAAGAACCAAAGCTCATTGCAGAAACATTTATGACTGAGGCTGGCCTATATGGTTTTGCTCTTTTGTTATACAATCCCATTACTTTGGCTGAAGGTAGAAAACTTTTGTCTTTTGAATTAGGATGATTTTCATCAACCTTAAATGGCATCATGGCATTGTTTATAAAAATATGATGATGCGCATAAATGTCACGGTCAGTACCAAAACCTTCGTAGTTGTTTTCTTTTTTTGCTGAGGCATATATCCAACTGCGCTCAATCCGGTTAAATGGCAGCTCTTCTCTGTTGTTGGCAACAAAATATTGCCGCATTTCAGGACCAATACTTTCGAAGAGATATCGTAAGTGCCCAAAAATTGGGTAATTGTGACTTATGGTATGTGTTTTTTGAATAAATATATCTCGAATGGCAATTGCTGCTAAAACAATAATTATCCATTGCCACCAACTTATATGTGATAATAACTCTATAATTTGATTCATTTATTATTTCGCATTTAAATAATCTAAGGTTAGCTGGGTTAAGCTTTTAACGCCTAACAAAAGTCCACTTTCATCTATGAAAAAATCAGGAGTGTGATGAGGAAACGGAGCTTCATTTCCAATTGTTTTTCCCCCAACAAAAAAGTATAAACCTGGCACTTTCTCTTGAAAGAATGAAAAATCTTCACCACCGGTAATAGCTTTGATGATTTCTACATTGTCTTTACCTGCCGAGGCTTCCAGTGACGGAATCATTTGAGCTGTAAGTTGAGGGTCGTTGTAAGTGACAGCAGCATTGTTTTGAAATTCAATTGTAGCTTCAGCACCATAAGCTTTGGCTATAGTTTTTGTCATTTCGGTCATTCGAGAAATGATATGAGATCGCATGTCGGGATCTAAGGTTCTAACTGTACCTATAAGTTCGGCATCTTCAGGAATTATATTAAATCGTAAACCACTGGTAATTTTACCAATTGTAATGACTGCAGGTTCTGTAATTAAGTTTGATTCTCGGCTAATTATAGTTTGTAAACCATCAATTATTTTTGCGGAAACCAGAATAGGGTCTACACCATCCCAAGGGGTTGAACCATGAGTTTGTTTTCCTTTTACACGTATTACAAAGCGTTCAACCGCAGCCATAATCCCTCCAGATTTATAACCTATTTGTCCAACCTCTATACCCGAATCAATATGAAGGCCGAAGATGGCATCAACTTTGGGTTGATCTAGCACCCCTTCTTTAATCATTAGCTTCGCTCCACCTTCTTCTCCTGGAGGTGGACCTTCTTCAGCTGGTTGAAAAATAAATTTAACGGTCCCATGAATTTTATCTTTATGCTTAGAAAGCACTTCGGCCACGCCCATTAAAATGGCAATGTGTGTGTCATGACCACAGGCATGCATTACACCAGTCTGGCTTCCTAAAAACGTGGTTGTCACTTCAGATTTGAACGGCAAATCATTTCGTTCTGTTACAGGTAAGGCATCAATATCGGCTCTAAGTGCTACTACTTTTCCTGGGTGATTTCCTTTGAGCAATCCAACCACACCTGTTTTAGCGATGCCTTCTTTAACTTCAAATCCTAAGGATTTAAGATGCTCTGCAATGGTTTTTGCAGTTTTAAATTCTCTGTTTGATAGTTCGGGGTTTTTATGAAAATGACGTCGCCATTCAATAACTTGAGATTCTATTAAAGCAATATCTCCTTGTATCGTTTCCTGACTAAAAAGGGAGAAGCTCATGAGGCCAAATAGCCAAAAACTAAGTTTCATATGTGGTTGGTTTAGAGTGAATTTAAATTTGTAATTACAATATATTCAAAAATTAAAGGATTTTAATCAAATAGAAATTGATTGTTTATAATTAATCGCCTTTTGAGCCGAAAAAATGCCCTCTATTAGTTAATTTCACAACTTTAAAAGTTATAAGATTTGGAGAAGTATTTAAGCCAACTAAATGAAGCACAACTAGCACCAACCATTCAAAAGGATGGACCAATGATTGTCATTGCTGGTGCGGGTTCAGGAAAGACAAGAGTATTAACTTTTAGAATTGCATACCTGATGCATGAAGGGGTTGATCCCTTTAATATATTGTCTTTAACCTTTACCAATAAGGCGGCAAGAGAAATGAAAAGTAGGATTGCTCAAATTGTTGGTGAAAGTGAGGCCAAAAATTTATGGATGGGAACATTTCATTCTATTTTCGCAAAGATTTTAAGAATTGAAGCGGATAAATTAGGGTATCCTTCAAATTTCACTATTTATGATTCTCAGGATTCGCAAAAGCTAATTTCCGGAATTATAAAGGAAATGGGCTTGGATAAAGACATCTATAAAACCAAGCAAGTACTTTCAAGAATATCATCCTATAAAAATAGCTTAATCACTGTAAAAGCTTATATGGCTAATCCCGAATTAAGGGAGGCCGATAAAATGGCCAAAAGACCAAGGTTAGGTGAGATTTATGCCAATTATGTGGATCGTTGTTTTAAGGCTGGTGCCATGGATTTTGATGATTTATTACTTAAAACTAATGAGTTGTTAACTCGTTTTCCAGAGGTCTTAGGAAAATATCAAAACAGATTTAGATACATTTTGGTAGATGAGTATCAGGATACCAATCATTCGCAATATTTAATTGTAAGAGCCCTTTCTGATAAGTTTCAAAATATTTGTGTTGTAGGTGATGATGCCCAAAGTATCTATGCGTTTAGGGGAGCAAACATCAATAATATATTAAATTTCCAAAGAGATTATTCTGGTGTAAATGTTTACCGATTGGAACAAAATTACAGATCGACAAAAAATATTGTAAACGCTGCAAACTCAATAATTGATAAAAACCAGACCAAATTAGACAAGGTGGTATGGACTTCTAATGACGAAGGGCCAAAAATAAAAGTCAATCGGTTACTAACTGAAGGTGATGAAGGCCGTTATGTAGCCAGTTCTATCTTTGAAAACAAAATGCAACACCAAATGAAAAATGGTGATTTTGCAATTTTATATAGAACCAATGCACAATCCAGGGCCATAGAAGATGGTCTGCGTAAAAGAGATATTCCTTATAGGATTTATGGAGGATTATCCTTCTATCAGCGTAAAGAAATAAAGGATGTATTGTCTTATTTACGATTAATTGTTAACCCTGCCGATGAGGAAGCCTTAAAACGTGTAATTAATTTTCCTGCGCGTGGTATTGGTCAAACAACAATTGATAGATTAATAGTTGCTGCAAACGGTTATAAGCGTTCAATTTTCGAAGTTCTTAAGAATATTGATAAAATAGATATAAAAATCAATGCGGGTACAAAAGCAAAGCTTTTCAATTTTGTGACCATGATTGAAAGTTTTCAGGTGCTTAATGAAACGGCTAATGTATTTGATTTGGCCGAACATGTTTCTAAAGCAACTGGCATTGTTAAGGAGTACGAAAAGGATGTAACGCCAGAAGGAGTTGCAAAGGTGGATAATATCGAGGAGCTTTTAAATGGTATGAAGGATTTTGTTGAGGAGCAAAAAGAAATTGCTGATACGACAGGATCTTTAGCCGAATTCTTAGAAGATGTTGCGCTTGCTACCGATTTAGATAACGACAAGAATGATGGAGATCAAGTGGCTTTAATGACAATTCACCTTGCTAAAGGTTTGGAATTTCCATGTGTGTATATTGTCGGTCTTGAAGAAGATTTGTTTCCGAGTGCAATGAGTATGAATACACGCAGCGAGTTAGAGGAGGAGCGAAGATTGTTTTATGTGGCTTTAACTCGTGCAGAAAAAATGGCGTATTTAACTTACGCATTGTCCAGATATCGTTGGGGAAAACTAATTGACGGAGAGCCAAGCCGATTTATTGAAGAAATTGATGAGCAGTATTTAGAAATGCTTACACCTATTCATGAGCAAAGAGTAAACCCAATGCTTAGTGCTGATATTTTTGGCGATGTTGAACCCAATAAAATCAGATTTAAAAAGCCAATAAAAAAGAAGAAGGATAAAGCACCACCAAAATTTATTCCGCCTAAAAAATTAAAACCTGTTTCGAACGCAAAGTCAAGTAATGTCAATTTATTTGACGGACAATTAACAAAAGGAAATTTTGTTGAACATCTGCGTTTTGGTAAAGGTGAAGTATTAAGTATAGAAGGAAAAGGCCCAGATACAAAGGCCGAAATTAATTTTGAAAACGGTGGTGTAAAAAAACTACTATTGAGATTTGCTAAACTTACTGTTTTAGGCTAATGGTGCTTTCTACGGTTTAATTTTGTAATTTTCATATTCAGTTTAGAAATAGAATGGCAGAGTTTATTAGAATATATGAGGAGAATCCAAATCCTAAAGAAATAAAGAAGGTTGTTGACGTGCTTAAGCGTGGCGGACTTATTATTTACCCTACCGATACGGTTTATGGGTTAGGTTGTGATATAAGTAATACTAAAGCATTGGAGCGTGTTGCAAAACTTAAGGGCGTGAAATTAGAAAAGTCTAATTTTTCATTTATATGCCATGATTTAAGCAATCTTTCAGATTACGTAAAGCAGATTAGTACAAGTACGTTTAAGGTTCTTAAACGGGCATTACCAGGTCCGTATACGTTTATATTGCCAGGGGCTAAAACATTGCCTCACCCTTTTAAAAAGAAAAAGACCGTTGGTATTCGTGTGCCAGATAATAATATTGCTATAGAACTTGTTAAGGCGCTTGGTAATCCTATAATTTCGACTTCTATTAGAGATGAAGATGAAATCTTGGAATATACCACAGATCCTGAGTTGATCCTTGAAAAATGGGATAACAAAGTAGATTTAGTTATTGATGGAGGCTACGGAGATAATGAAGGTTCTACAGTAATCGATTTTTCTGATGACGATCCCGTAGTGGTCAGGGAAGGAAAAGGTAGCTTAGATATATTATAAAAAAAATCCAACTTAATACTAAGTTGGATTTTTTAATTTATGTGTTTCTAAAGCTTAGTTTGAGCTTGTAGATAAATTTTTCATTTCTTTTTCAACCATATCATAGAACTGATCTATTTTAGGTAAAACAACTATTCTTGTTCTTCTGTTTCTTGCTCTGTTTTCAGCAGTATCATTATCAACTAATGGTACGTAGAAACTTCTACCAGCAGCAACTAAACGTTGTGGTTGCACTCCTAAATCTTCAAGAACTCTTACTACCGATGTAGAACGCTTAACACTTAAATCCCAGTTGTCAAGTAATACTCCTTTTTTGTAAGATTGACTGTCAGTATGTCCTTCAACCATACATTCAAAATCTGGCTTACCGTTAACAACTTTAGCAACCTTTGCTAATACTTCTTTAGCTTGCGATGTTACGTTATAACTACCACTTTTAAATAATAATTTATCAGCGATAGAAATGAATACAACTCCTTTTTCAACATTAATTTGAATGTCTGGATCATCCATTCCTATTTCCTTCTTAAATGAAGATACTAAGGCAAGATTAACACTATCCTTTCTTGTTAAGGCATCTTGTAATCTTGTAATACGCAAATCTTTTTCTTGAAGACTTTCTAAAGTCTTTTCAAGGTTTGTAGCGCCTTTCGTTGTAAGAATAGATAATTCTTTCGCAGCGTTTCTTAAATCTGTAACCTGATCTTGTAATACTTCAGAACGCGCAGATAATGATGCTCTTTCCTCTAAACAAGTATTTAATTTTACAGTGGCAGAATTTAATAAATCTTTGTTTTTCTTACTAGTTGCTTCTAATTCTTCGTATTTCTTTGATGATACACAAGAACTTAACATTAACATTGCAGATAAACTTAATAATACAAGTTTCTTCATTTTGACAAATAATTTCGTGATTAAGTAACAAAAATATGCAAAAATTGAGTCTTTAATTACGTATTAACATTTTTTTTACTGTCATTTCAGCTATTTATGATAAAATTTAGATTTACGAGCAAAATATTGCCAAACGATAGAATTGAGCTTGTAATAGTCACGCTTTTCAAGCGTTGATTTTCTTTGCTTGAGTAAACGAGGTAGCGCATAATAAAAACCGAAATGCGCATGAACTATGGCTAAAATGTGTTTAAACTGAAAACTAAATAGAAACTTTACGCCTGCTAATCCATCTAATAGTAACCTCACAAATATGAGCAATAGGAGCGGCCCTTTGGCATTTTTTGTTAATGTGAATAGGCTGTTTCTGAAATTGAGATAGGTTTTTTGCGGATTAATTGCAGATAAGGTGCCACCTCCCAAATGTAATACTGTAGAGTCGGGATTATACTTAATCTCTAAACCTTGGTTATGAGCTCTCCAACATAAGTCGATTTCTTCCATGTGGGCAAAAAACGTCTCATCAAATCCGTTAAGATTAAGGAATACATTTTTTCTTATAAATAAACACGCACCACTAGCCCAAAAGATGCTTGCGGCATCATATTGGTTTTTATCTTCTTCAACCGTATCAAAAATTCGACCCCTACAATAAGGGTAGCCATATTTATCAATAAAACCACCTGCTGCGCCAGCATATTCAAATAAAGGCGGATTTTTATAATCCAATAGTTTAGGCTGAATTATAGCAGTATTTGGTTCAGAGGAAAACTGTTTGATAATTGGAGTAAGCCAGTTTTTAGTAACCGCTACATCGCTATTTAATAAGCAAAAAATAGGTTCTGACACCTGTTTTAGGGCATCATTATACCCTTTTGCATAACCACCATTACTTTCGTTTTTAATAATTTTTACTTCTGAAAAATGGGTTGTAACAAATAAAATAGAGTCATCTGTCGAAGCGTTGTCAGCAAGATATACTTGAGCCTGTTCCTTACTGTGCTTCATGACAGTTGGAAGAAACTCTTCTAAGAGTTGCTTGCCGTTCCAGTTTAAAATTACAACAGCTATTTCCATGTATCGTAATTTGGAATGTCTTTTAGGAAAAGGTATTTGCTCTGATCAAAATCCATTTGACAATAATAGTGATTTAATCCATTAGTGACCATTAAATATTCAGCATTCAATGTGAGATTGTATCGTGCAATTTGGTCGAAAGTACTCTGACTTATTTTAATCTTTGGAGCTTTACACTCTACGATGAGAAAAATTCTTCCGTCTGGACGATAGATCACGATATCATAGCGCTTGCTTAAATTGTTGACCTTTAATTCTTTCTCTACGTTAATGAGAGAAATGGGATAATTTTTCTCTTCTATGAGATATTTTACGCAATGTTGTCTTACCCATTCTTCAGGTTGAAAAACCACAAATTTTTTACGAATCTCATCGAATATAGATACTTTATTTTCGCTATTTTTGAAACGAAACGCGTATGTGGGAAAGTTGAGTTTTTGCACGACACAAATTTGGTGAAAATATTTTAATGGACGAAGTTAAACAGTTAGTAACAGATATTAAAAGTGGGAATTTAAAGCCCATTTATATTTTGATGGGCGAAGAGCCGTATTATATTGATAGAATTTCAGATTTCATTGAGAAAAATGTATTGGCAGAAGAGGAAAAAGGGTTTAACCAAATGACAATGTATGGCCGAGATGTGAGTGTCGATGAAATTATTAGTAATGCCAAGCGGTTTCCTATGATGGCAGAACGTCAAGTGATTATTGTAAAAGAGGCACAGGATTTGTCTCGTACGATTGAGCAACTTGCGAAATACGCTCAAAACCCACAGCCAACTACGGTTTTGGTGGTGAATTATAAATACAAAAAGATTGATAAGCGAAAAGCACTTTATAAGGCAGCGAAGAAAGTGGGAGTAGTTTTTGAAAGTAAACGTTTATATGAAAATCAAATAGGGGATTGGATAACCCGCGTATTGAAAGGCAAGCAATATGCAATTACGCCAAAAGCGGCTCAAATGTTGGTTGAGTTTTTGGGTACAGATTTAAGTAAGATTAATAATGAGTTAGAAAAGCTTCAGATTATTTTACCTAAAGGAACCCAAATTACACCAGAACATATTGAAGAAAATATAGGTATAAGTAAGGATTATAACAATTTTGAATTGCGTAAGGCAGTTGGTGAAAAAAACACTGAAAAGGCATTTAAAATTATTAAATATTTTGCAGATAACCCAAAGAGTAACCCTATGGTGATGACGGTGTCATTGTTGTTTAGTTTCTTTTCTCAATTATTGCATATTCATGGCTTACAGGATAAGTCCCCAAGGTCTGTGGCTTCAGCTATTAGAGTGAACCCTTATTTTGTTAATGAATATTTAGTGGCTGTTAAAAATTATCCGATGAGAAATGTAAGTCAGGTTATTAATTTACTTAGAGAATTTGATGTCAAAAGCAAGGGGGTAGGAGTGAGTGCAACACCTCAAGGCGATTTGCTTAAAGAGTTAATGGTAAGGATGTTAAAGTAGTTATTTAATTGGAATGAATCTAAAATCAACATCAATTTCGGATTTTAAGAATACCGGGTTTTATATTCTAAACGAGATTTACTCAGAAGAAGAGCTTGAAGGTATAATTAATTGCCTTGAATCATTTGAAAAGTCTAATAATTCTAATTTTAGATCGAATAATGTATTTGCTATTAGAAAACTGCTAATTGAAATACCTGAACTTAAATCATTTTTGTTCAATGATAATTTAAGGTTTTTACTTTCTAAATTATTTGAAGGAAATTCTTTTTTAACCAAGGCAATATATTTTGACAAACCAAAGCAATCTAATTGGTTTGTACCTATTCATCAAGATTTAAGTATTTCGGTAGCAGATAAGAAGCATGTTGAGGGTTACAATCAATGGACTTTTAAAAAAGGACAATATGGGGTAATTCCGCCATTGGGAATATTAGAAAACACCGTTACAATTAGGATTCACCTAGATGACACAAATTCTGGAAATGGTGCATTAAATGTTGTACCTAAATCTCATTTACAAGGTATTGTTCGGGTAGATGAAAATTATTGTAGTGAATTATCCCCACAAGTTTGTGAAGTGAGGAAAGGCGGAGTTATGCTGATGAAACCTTTAACTCTGCATTCATCTAATCGCTCAAATAATTCATCTAATCGAAGAGTTATTCATTTAGAGTTTAATTCTATTCCCTTAGACAAAAACTTAAATTGGCTTGAGTACGATAATTTAAACTAAAAACATAAAAAAAGGCATTGTAAAATCTACAATGCCTTTTTTTTAATCTAATTTATATTATCTCAATTCAGGATATTGTGTTGGATTTACTTCATGCATTAGGTTGTAAACTCCTTCAAAAATATCTTCTAAAGATGGTTTAGAGAAATAATCACCGTCTGTACCGTAAGCTGGTCTGTGTGCTTTGGCAGTTAAAGTTTGTGGTTGACTATCTAAAACGCTATACGCATTTTGAGTATTTACAATTTGGTCTAAGATATAAGCAGAAGCTCCGCCAGGAACATCTTCATCAATAACCATTAACCTGTTGGTTTTAGCAACACTTTTTACTATATCATGGTTAAGGTCAAAAGGTAATAAAGATTGTACATCGATAACTTCAGCATCAATGCCAACTTCTAATAACTCTTTTGCAACTTGTTCAACCATTCTAAGGGTAGAGCCATAAGATACTAACGTAATGTCTGTGCCTTCTTTTATTGTTTCTACAACTCCAATAGGTGTTTTAAACTGACCTAGGTTAGTTGGCATTTTTTCCTTTAATCGGTATCCGTTTAAGCACTCCACCACTAAAGCAGGATCATCTCCTTCTAAAAGAGTGTTATAGAATCCAGCTGCTTTTGTCATGTTACGAGGTACTAGTACATGCATTCCTCTTACAAGGTTAATAATTCCTCCCATTTGAGAACCTGAATGCCATATTCCTTCTAATCTGTGTCCACGAGTTCTAACAATTAATGGGGCCTTTTGTTTACCGGCAGTTCTATATTGCAAGGTTGAAAGGTCATCACTCATTATTTGTAAGGCATACAAGATATAATCTAAGTATTGGATCTCTGCAATAGGTCTTAAACCACGCATAGCCATTCCAATACCTTGACCCAATATTGTTGCTTCTCTAATACCTGCATCAGCAATACGAAGTTCGCCGTATTTTTCTTGTAAACCTTCTAATCCTTGGTTTACATCACCAATATTACCCGCATCTTCTCCAAAAATTAAAGCTTCTGGATAGGTTTCAAAGATTTTATCGAAGTTATCTCTGATTACTAATCTTGCATCAACCAAATCGGCAGATTCATCATATTCTGGAGCAACACCTTCTATGTTTAAAGGAGACTGCTTTGAGTTGCTATAAAGATGAGAACTGTATCTTGGCTGTACAGCTTCCAAACGTTCGTCAATCCAAGCTTTAAGCGCTTCTTTTTCATTAGAAGTTTCAGAAAGTACATAGCGTAACGCCTTTCTAACTGTTGACATAATGTCTTTTCTAATAGGCTCCTTTATTTCGGCAAGGTCATTTTTAAGCTTTGTTATAAATGCTGTATTTGAACTTGATTGCGCCAATGACTCCAATAATGTGATGGCTTCAGATTGCTCATTTTGAATAGGAGCAACGTAAGCACTCCAAGCTTTCTTTTTACCGTCTCTAACCGCTTTTTTTGCTTGTTTATCAATTGCTGATAAATCATCTTCAGTGGCGAAGTTGTTAGTAATCATCCATTCGCGCATTTGAGCTAAACAGTCATATTCTGTTTCCCAAGCCAATCGGTCTTTACTTTTGTATCTCTCATGAGAACCAGAAGTAGAGTGACCTTGAGGTTGAGTTAATTCATTTACGTGAATTAAAACAGGAACATGTTCTTCTCTTGCAATTTTAGCAGCCTTTTGATACGTTTCTACTAATGCTACGTAATCCCAACCTTTAACACGTAAGATTTCGTAACCGTTATTTTTTTCATCTCTTTGAAATCCTTTTAAAATTTCTGAGATATTTTCTTTTGTTGTTTGATGTTTGGCATGAACAGAAATTCCATATTCATCATCCCAAACACTAATTACCATTGGTACTTGTAATACACCAGCAGCATTAATAGTTTCAAAGAATAAACCTTCACTTGTACTTGCGTTTCCAATAGTACCCCAAGCAATTTCATTTCCTTCAATAGAAAATTTTGTAGTGTCTATTCCGTCAACGTTTCTGTATATTTTTGAAGCTTGCGCCAAACCTAATAAACGAGGCATTTGCCCTGCTGTTGGTGAGATATCAGCACTTGAGTTTTTTTGCTCTGTTAAGTTGTTCCAATTGCCTTCATTATCTAAACTATGTGTGCCAAAATGCCCTCCCATTTGTCTACCAGCCGACATTGGGTCTGCTTCTATACTTGGGTGTGCATAAAGTGCTGAGAAAAATTGTTGAATATCAAGCTGGCCAATAGCCATCATAAAGGTTTGATCTCGGTAATAACCTGATCTAAAATCACCATTTTTAAAGGCTTTAGCCAAAGCTAATTGCGGTACTTCTTTACCGTCACCAAAAATTCCAAATTTAGCTTTACCTGTAAGTACCTCTCTACGACCAAGTAAACTACATTCTCGACTTGTGACAGCTATCTTATAATCGTTTAAGACTTCTGTTTTGAAATCTTCGAAAGTCATGTCTTTAGCAAGTGTAGAATCTAATTGTGTCATAGGTTTGTTTTTTTGCAAAGTTAACAAATCTAACGACTTTTACAATGTTGTAAAATGTTATAATTTTGAATAATGTTTAAAAAAAGGGTGTTTTCTTTAAATTTTATTTAAAATACTGTTAAAAAAAAAGCTTAGACTGAGAAAAATCTAATACCATTTACGTCTAAATAGCCCTGCTAAAGTTGCTGGGTCAACGGTGATTACAAATCTAATTTTGTCGGCATAATGAGATTGAGCAATTTCCCAACCTAAATTGGAATATACGGGAAAGTACAATTCAAAATAATCGGTAAGTAGGTTTAATCTAATACCAGCATCATAAACAAACTCACTTTTAAATCCTTTGTTTTTGATAAAACCAATATCCCCATAAGCTTCAACGTATTTCCAAATAGAAGCACTTCCATTAAGAGTAGTCATCCATTGGTTAGCGTACTCAGTTGGCATCATAGATTTAAACCCACCTTCTGCAATTATTATTTGTTGACTAAAAAGCCCTGTGTCTTCAGATCGTCCTAAATAATCGTAATCAAAAAGATAATCTGATGGCCTATCTAAAGCAAAGCTAAAATAGTCTGATGTGGAGTCGGTGTTATTATATAAAAATGTACCTGCAAAAAATCTCAGGTTAAATTGTCTGTTGTTTTCAGTGAGTTTTCTGTATTCATACATAACAGCCAATTTTCCGAAGTCTTTGGAGAGTTGGAAATCGGTGTTGAAATGATTGAACTTTATTAAACCTGCATTTGATTTACTAAACCTAATATTGAATACCCCATAATCTGGATCTTCAGTAAGCTCGATGTGATCATCTTCTTGGGTTCTGCTAATATCTAAATATCTAAATGTAAGTTTACTTCTTTTGTTAGATCTAAAATTATCATTATCTCTAAACCGCAATACAATTGAAGGAGAAATTCGAGTTACAAACGCATCTTCAGCAAAAGACGAATACCCACCACTAATTCCATAGGATACGTTATATAAGTCTTTACCTTGAATTTCTTTCATGTATTTAAACAAACCAGAACCTGTAATGGTTTTAGAGTTTATGGAGTATTGAGGTGCTATTCTGTAACTTAAAGGTTTACGCAAAACGGTTTTATTGTAGAGTTTTAACCCTAGTGTTAATCCGTCATAAATGTTACGGTATTCAATAATAGGCATTATAAAAAGCTGATTGAATAAAGGGTCTTCTAAATCTTTTATCAGTTTTACCTGCCATGGTTTACTGTTGATCATTAATCCTTTTATAGATTGGGAATTGTTACGTAAATTAAGCTCAGGTACTTTGTAATCGTAGTTTAATACCAGTTTAGAAACGCCTTTTCTTGGTAAAGTGATAGATTTTTTGTCCTTAACATTTTCAACCCAAAGTTTAGAGACAATTGAATCTTCATCCATTAAGAATAAGGATATTGGCATATCGTTCTTTCTCTTGTTTTTAAGGTTGAAAGTAACAGAATCTTTTGTGCGTTTTACATTTTTGAATTTAAAATCAATTCGATCTCTTGTATTCAAATAGGTGCCAAAAAACCAATCTACATCCTTAGTCGTGTTTTGGCGTACAAAATCTTCAAATACTTTTGAGGATTTAGGTTGATTAGGAGCGTTGTTTAAAAAGCTTGTAATACTCGAATGGATAACTTCATCTCCTACAAAATCATCTAAATATAAAAGACCAATACCAGCTTTGTATTTATTGGCTATGTTAGAGTTAAATTTTAATAACGAATCTTTAGGCAATGTTAAGGCTTGATCTCTATTAGTTCGAGCCATTTGCATAAAAAACAAATTGTATTGATCATTAAAAAACAAATCTGCGGCGTGGAAGGATCTAATTCCCCAAATATCTGCTAACCCTCCAAGAAGCTTCATGTCAGGATAGTTTTCTTCAATATATCTAATCAAAAAATACGTTTGTAAGCCTTCCTTAAGCCAATAATCTTTTCGTGGGTTCACAAATACAGTATTGTCTAAATACACGCGCAATGCCGTCTTAATTAGTTTCAATTCATACTGAAAGTTATCTGGATAAGGTCTAATAAAATCGGGCAATTGATTTAAACCATAAAGCGGGTCTTTATTATATTCTAATTCTGAAATCAAAAAGTTCTCGTGAGGGTATCTTCCTAAGTTTTTGGTAAGGAACGAATTGACCTTATCACAAATAATTGTTTTTTGAGTTTCAGATAAGTTTTTACCCTCCAAGTCAGTGATTACAGTATATTCATTTGTTAGTATATATGAATATTTTGGCTCCTTTGTTAATAATAAAAAGGTGTTTATTCTATTATTGCCTTCTAAAATTACCTTTTGAGTTGTGTTTTTATTTTCAATTTTAGACGTATTTAATTCAGAAATTAAAGCGTAATATCGAGGGTATTCTAACTCTAACTTTATTTCGGAATTAGGGATGTATAAATCGTCTAAATTCTTATTGCTGTAGTACTGCCATTCGCCATCATACACCGCTGGCAGTATATACCAGTATTTTAACTTGATTTCATCAGAATTACTAATGCCGTAACCCGTGAACCTATCCGAAGGTAATATCAAGTTATACGATAATTTGATGTTATAATTCTCATTTGGTAAAAGAGGTTTTGATAAAGTGACTTTTATAACATCAACCTGTTCTTCTAATCGTGTAAATTTTAATGGGGAATTCTCAAGTGTAGAAATAGAAGCTAAATTTGTAAATCCGCGTTCATCTTTCTTTGCAAGGTGAATTTTCGAATTAAATTCTTCTGCAAATCTAATAGCTAAAGGTGTTTTCTTGGAAGAATAACTATTAATCCAATCGTGTAAATAAATGTCATGCAAGGTATCGTTACTTGTATTTTGGTAACGAATAGTTTGCTCAACACTCAATTTCTTATTGGGAACATCAAAGTTTGCACTAACTTCTATTCGGTTTTGTGCATATCCAACGGTCACAATTACAAAGAGTAAAAGGGATAAATAGGTTGTCTTCAAATTTAAGTGGTACTAATTCTTCTTTAGCTTAATTAATAATTTAAAAATATAGCGATTTTTTCTTTTCTTTTTACGGGTTTAAAAGTTAGGACTTAACCTGTACTCTTCGTAGAAATCATTTAGAATGTTAATAACTTCATCTGCAGAGTCTACCAAGTGAATTAAGTCTAAATCTTTGGCACTAATATTTTCAAACTTGTCTAAAAGCGTAGCTTTAACCCAGTCTAAAAGACCTTCCCAAAAGTCAGTACCAACCAAGATAATTGGAAACTTTTCAATTTTATTAGTTTGAATTAAGGTGATTGCTTCAAATAACTCATCTAAAGTTCCGAATCCTCCAGGCATTACAACAAAGCCCTGTGAGTACTTTACAAACATGACCTTTCTCACGAAAAAGTAATCAAAATCTAAGCTTTTGTCATGGTCAATATACGGATTATCATGTTGCTCAAAAGGGAGTTCGATATTTAATCCAACCGATGTCCCTCCGGCGGTGTGTGCTCCTTTATTACCTGCTTCCATAATTCCTGGTCCACCACCTGTGATGACTCCATATCCATGTTCTACAATCTTAGATGCAACATCTACTGCCAGTTTATAATATTTATGGTCTGGTTTAGTTCTTGCCGAACCGAAAATTGAAACGCAAGGCCCAATTTTACTTAGTTTTTCATAACCATTAACGAATTCGCCCATAATTTTAAAAATGGCCCATGAATCGTTTGTTTTTATTTCATTCCAGCTTTTTGGATGTTGTTCTCTATGCATATAGTTGTAATTTTTTGAATATGACTAATTTAATTCTTTTTTGAGAAATTTAGCCGTATAACTTTTTTTATGTTTACTCACTTCTTCAGGAGTTCCAGAGGCTACAACTTGGCCACCGCCTTTTCCGCCTTCATAACCGATATCAATGATATAATCTACCATTTTAATCACATCTAAATTGTGTTCAATGATTAAAACGGTATTTCCTTTATCAGCCAATTTATTTAGGACTTGCATCAAAACTCTAATATCTTCAAAATGCAATCCTGTAGTTGGTTCATCTAAAATGTAAAAGGTATTTCCTGTATCTCTCTTACTTAATTCGGTTGCCAGTTTTATACGCTGGGCTTCACCGCCTGAAAGTGTTGTGCTTTGTTGGCCTAAGGTGATATAACCCAAACCAACGTCTTTTATTGTTTTTAGTTTTTTATGAATTTTCGGGATGTGTTCAAAGAAAGATACACTTTCATTAATAGTCATGTTTAGCACATCACTAATCGTTTTACCCTTATATCTAATTTCTAAGGTTTCTCTATTAAAACGCTTGCCTTGGCAGGTCTCACATTCTACATAAACATCAGGTAAGAAATTCATTTCTATAACCTTTAATCCTCCACCTTGACAAGTCTCACATCTACCGCCGGCCACATTAAAGCTAAATCGACCAGGTTTGTAACCTCTAATCATAGCTTCAGGTATTTTGGCAAACAAACTTCTTATCTCACTAAATGTTCCGGTATAGGTTGCTGGATTACTTCTTGGCGTTCTTCCAATTGGAGATTGGTTGATGTCTATTACTTTGTCTAAATGCTCTAATCCCTTTATGCTTTTGTATGGCATTGGTTTTTTGACACCATTAAAATAGTAGGCATTTAAAATAGGGTAGAGGGTCTCATTTATTAAAGTGGACTTTCCACTACCAGAAACGCCAGTAACTCCAATCATTTTTCCTAAAGGAATAGTAATTGATACGTTTTTTAAATTATTACCCGTACAGCCTTTTAGTTCAAGCTTTTTTCCGTTTCCTTTGCGACGTACTTTAGGTACTTCTATACTTTTTGTTCCGTTAAGATAATCTGCTGTGAGTGTATGATGTGATTTTAATTCGGTTGGAGATCCTTTGCTAATAATTTCTCCACCATGTCTTCCAGCATGCGGACCAATATCAATAACATAGTCTGCGCGTTCAATCATATCTTTGTCGTGCTCTACGACTATAACAGAGTTTCCAATATCTCGTAATGACACAAGAGAGTTAATTAACTTCTCGTTATCTCTTTGATGTAAGCCAATACTCGGTTCGTCTAAAATATATAAAACACCCACTAATTGAGAACCAATTTGAGTTGCTAATCTAATACGTTGTGCCTCTCCACCGGATAAGGATTTAGAGCTTCTGTTTAAAGACAAATAGTCTAAACCGACATCCAATAAAAACTGAATTCTGGATTTGATTTCTTTGACAACTTCACCAGAGATTTTAAGTTGTTTTTCACTGAGATGATTATGCAAATCATTAAACCAAATAGCTAAGTCACTTATGTCTTTATGCGCTAAATCGGCAATATTTTCATTGTTTAATTTAAAATAAAGGGATTCCTTTTTAAGCCTTGATCCATGACACACATCACATTCTACCTTGTCCATATATTCCAAGGCCCATCGTCTAAGTGAAGTCGTATCTGAATTTTTGTATTGATTTGTTATAAAGTTGGCTATACCTTCAAATTCAATTTTATAATCTCGAGTGACACCAAGCGTTTTATTTTCGATAGAGAATTTTTCGTTACCACCGTTAAGGATAATATCTTTAGCCTCTTTAGGGATGTCCTTAAAAGGTGTGTTCAAATCGAACTCAAATTTTAAGGCAATGGCTTCTAATTGTTTGAAAATCCAACCTGTTTTTTTTGTGCCTTGTGGCGCAATGGCGCCATTAAGAATGGATAATTCTTCATTAGGAATAATCTTTTTGGTATTGACTTTATGCAATTCTCCTATACCATTACAGGCATCACAAGCACCTTTTGGAGAATTAAATGAAAAATTGTTGGGCTCCGGATTCGGGTATGAAATTCCGGAGGTCGGACACATCAAGTTCCTACTAAAAAATCGGGCTTCCTGAGTGTCTTGATCAATGACTAGTAAAACATTGTCTCCATGATACATTGCTGTATTAATAGATTCTGACAAACGCTTTTGATTGTCTAAAGAATCATCAATTTTTAACCTGTCAATTACAATTTCAATATCATGGGTCTTGTAACGATCCAGTTTCATTCCCTTTTCTAAATCTCTAATCTCACCATCGGTTCTTACCTTTACAAATCCTTGTTTTGCAATTTGTTCAAATAATTCGCGGTAATGTCCCTTTCTTGATCTGATTACAGGGGCTAATATGTTTATGCGTTTACCATTAAATGTAGATGTGATTAACTCCTGAATTTGCTGGTCACTATAACTCACCATCAATTCGCCGGTTTCATAACTATAAGCGTCACTAGCACGAGCAAATAACAACCTTAAAAAGTCATAGATTTCGGTAATTGTACCAACCGTAGATCGTGGTGACTTACTGGTTGTTTTTTGTTCAATAGCAATTACAGGTGAAAGCCCATCAATTTTATCGACATCTGGGCGTTCGAGCCCACCTAAAAACTGTCTGGCGTAAGCCGAAAAGGTTTCAATATAACGTCTCTGACCTTCGGCGTAAATGGTATCAAAGGCTAAAGATGACTTGCCACTGCCGGAAAGGCCAGTGATTACGACTAATTTTTCTCTAGGAATGGTAACATCAATGTTCTTAAGATTATGAACCCTTGCACCTTTTACTTCAATGTTGTCTTCAAATTTATTCATAGCGGAAACGCAAAAGTACAGATTTTGAATTGAAATTTTGGTATTGTGAATCCCAATAAAATACTAAGTGATAGCTGAAAATGAAATGGAATAGGTGGTTATTTTGTTTTTAGATTTTTGATGTCGATACCCAGTATTAAAAGCTTGTGAAAAGTTGGTAATTGGGCTTTGGTTTCTGTTTCTTTCCAATCGGTCCAAGAAGCTTCAAGACCTTGAATTGGTAGAATGGAAGTCCACATTTTAAAACTTGTTGGTTTGCCGTTAGCATCAAATTGCCATAAATAGGAATCTCCTGGAGTAGTGCCACCTGAGGTATAGGTGACCAATAAACCGGTATCGCCATTTTCTAAGTTTACCAACCTGCGTTCTGTGCCCGGATCAAAAACCTTATAAGGCGCAACCAGCCAAAACGAATCATTATTAAAATATTTTGTAGCCTGAGCAATAGCATCAGCTTTTTCCTGATCAATAAGCTTGAAATTATGCATATAAGCTTTATTGTTTTCAGGGTGTTCAAAATCTAAATTCACCTTAAGGTTTTTCCAATAAACCGTGCACTTGTTGTCTTTTTTATCCCATTGGTAATGATGCCTCGATTTGAATGACCATTCAATATAATGGGTTGAATCGTAAGCCTTGTAATTAAGTTCTTCTAACATTTTTGTGGCTAAAGCATCAGCCTTCGGGCCTTCTATACCTTCGGGGACAGGGCTATCATATTTAAAATAAATAAAACAATAAAGAAGAAATGTAGGAAGCGTTAAAAAGATAAATACACCGCCTATTATTTTTACTGTCTTTTTTATATTCATGCGGTGTAGGTGGTGTTAATTGCTATTAATTATTGAGGATAACACGGGCGAAAATTAGTAACATGGTTATCCTTTACAATATAGTATTTGTTTTTAGATAATTCCTATTAAAATCCGTAAGCGGTATCATCTCCTCGACTATCGGCACCTGCCTCTAAACTCGAATCCTCCAATACTAAAATGCCATCAACCCTTCCAATAGTTTTATAGTAAGTGTCATCGATATTATAGCCTAAATTTTGTAACTCTTTTAAAGTTGATGCATTATACTTTCCAGATTCGACTCTAATATAATCCGGAAGCCATTGATGATGGAATCTTGGTGCATTTACCGCGTCATGCATACTCATGTTATAATCGATGACATTTATGAGGGTTTGTGCTACCGAAGTAATGATTGTTGAACCTCCGGGTGTCCCTACAGTCATTACCAATTTATTATCCTTTTCTACTATGGTGGGAGTCATAGAACTCAACATGCGTTTTTGTGGTTCTACCTTATTGGCTTCTGCTCCAATCAAACCGTAAAAATTTGGGACTCCAGGTTTACTACTAAAATCATCCATTTCGTTATTGAGAAAGAATCCAAGTTCATCTACAAAAAGTTTGGAGCCATAGCTGGCATTAAGTGTAGTTGTAACTGCAATGGCGTTACCAAAAGGGTCTACAATGGAATAGTGAGTTGTTTCCGGACTTTCATATCCATTTATAAAGCCATGTGATACCTCTGAAGACGAGCTTGCTTTTTCAAATGAGAAAGAATTCATTTTTTGTGACAGATATGCTTCACTTAAAAGCGTAGTGTCGGGAATTTTAACAAAATCAGGATCTCCTAAAAAGAAACTTCTATCGGCGTAAGAACGGCGTTCTGCTTCGGTTATTACTTGCATGGTTTTGACACTGTTATGCGTATAAGTTTCAATAGGGTAGGGTTCTACCATTTTTAGTATTTGCCCAAGACAAATTCCTCCACTTGAAGGTGGTCCCATTGATGTGATTTTGTAATCTTTATATGAAAAACTGATTGGTTCTCTCCAAATTGGTTTGTAAGCTTTAAGATCTTCTAAAGTAATAATACCGCCTTTATCTTGAATGAAAGCTGTAAGTAATTCGGCAGTTTTTCCGGTATAAAACTCGTTGACGCCGTTTTCTGAAATTCGTTTAAGCGTTTCAGCTAATTTTATATTTTTTAAAGTATCTCCGGCTATAAATCCGCCAGTATATAAAATAGGTTTTTTGTTAACTGCTAAAAAAATACTATCAAAATTATTGATGTATTCTGCTTGGTTTTTGGTCATTATATAACCCTTTTGAGCAAGTTCAATAACCGGTTTCAAGATTTGGCTCACTTCCAAAAGGCCATATGTTTTTTGGGCCTCAAATATGCCAGCAATAGTGCCAGGTACACCAACAGCAAATGGACCAATAGAGCTTTTATGCGGGATCACTTCTCCCAAAGTGTCGAGGTACATATGTGTTGTAGCTGATATTGGCGCCTTTTCTCTATAATCTAAACTGCCTTTGGTACCATCATTTAATCTGAATACTAAAAAACCTCCTCCGCCTAAATTCCCTGCACTAGGAAAAGTTACAGCAAGAGCCATTTCTGTAGCCATCATCGCATCAAATGCATTTCCGCCTTGTTGCATTATAAGTGAACCAATTTTTGATGCTTCTTGTCGTGCCGAAACTACCATAGCCTTTTTGGTAATTAATCCACGGTTAACTGGTTTGTTGTTATCTAATTGGGGTTTAGTTTCAGAGCAGTTAAAAAATAGAATTAAGGCAAGAAATGTTAAGCAAATGTTTTTAATCATTGAGAAGGATTTCAAGTGTTAATTCTTTTAATTTTTGGTCAGCAAATGCTATTAATTCTGTAAAGTAGGTTCGAAACTCGGTTTCAAATTCGCTGTAATGCAATTGTAAATCTTCAATGGCTTTGTTCATGTTAGATTTATATCCTGTTCTTCTATTCATGTTGGTTAAAACCGTTGCAATTCCTGAAGTTTTAGCATAGGATAATAGCCAGTTGTCTTGAATTAAAAAAGGTGTCATTTGCTGAATGCGTTCTGGCATGATGTCTTGATGTCTCAATAATGTTTGGTAGAAATCTGAAACAAAATCGCTTAAATTTGAATTATGATATTCAGACCAATTTTTCGCTAAAAAATGATCGTAGAAAATGTCAACAATTATTCCGCTATAGTGTCCGTATTTTGAATGTAAACGTTTGGTGCTTTGTCTAACAATAGGATGGCTATCTGTGAAGCTATCAATCTGTCTGTGCAATAAAACACCAACTTGAAATTCTTCAGGATACTTCGCGTATTGCTTCCCTTTAATACTATCAGCACCAAAATTTCCTAAAGTTATAAGTTTGTTATCTCCAGAGAGGTAGATATGTGCTAAAAAGTTCATGTTTAAATATAGATATTTCAGAATAGAACCAAACTATAAAAGGGTACAATAATTTAAGAAATGAGAATAAAATGTGGAAAATTTTAATCTAAATTTAAGCGAAGAAATATGGAAATATTAATTAATATACCCACTTTTGCAGAATTGAGCCTTTTTGAGGTGAATAAGAATGACTATTTGTAAGTATCAAAATATAAATCTATTATGACATTAATTAAATCGATTTCAGGAATTAGAGGTACTATTGGCGGTTCTACGGGTGATAATTTAACACCTATTGATGCCGTAAAATTTGCATCAGCTTACGGTGTTTGGCTAAAACAACAACGCGTAAAAGAAGATTACAGAGTGGTTGTTGGTCGAGATGCACGTATTTCTGGGGAAATGATTCAGAATTTAGTAATGAATACCTTGGTAGGTTTAGGAATTCATGTTATTGATTTAGGGTTGTCAACGACACCAACTGTAGAAGTTGCAGTGCCGCTGGAACATGCCGATGGCGGAATTATTTTAACAGCAAGTCATAATCCAAAACAATGGAATGCTTTAAAACTGTTGAATGCTAAAGGCGAATTTTTGAATGGCGAAGAAGGTGCTAAAATATTAGACATTGCCGAATCTGATGAGATGAGCTTTTCTGATGTGGATCACTTAGGGAAAATTACTAAGAATGATGCGTATATAGATATTCATATTGATGAGGTGTTAGATTTAGATTTGGTGGACGCTAAGGCCATTGCTGACGCTAAATTTAAGGTGGTTGTTGATGGAGTGAATTCAACAGGAGGGATTGCAATTCCGTTACTTTTAGAGCGATTAGGAGTAGAAGCTGTGAAGTTGTACTGTGAGCCAAATGGTCACTTCCCACATAATCCAGAACCTTTAAAAGAACATTTGGGTGATTTAGCCAATGAGGTTGTAAAGCACAATGCCGATTTTGGTATTGTCGTTGATCCTGATGTTGATCGATTGGCATTTATGGATGAAAACGGAGAAATGTTTGGAGAAGAATATACATTGGTTGCCTGTGCCGATTATGTGTTAAGTAAGACGCCTGGAAACACAGTGAGTAATATGAGTTCAACCAGAGCGTTAAGCGATGTGACTAATGCTCATAAAGGTACTTATGAAGCAAGTGCAGTTGGTGAAGTGAATGTTGTTGACCTGATGAAAAAGAACAATGCCATTATTGGAGGTGAAGGTAATGGAGGAATAATATATCCTGAATTACATTACGGAAGAGACGCACTTGTAGGTGTAGCTTTGTTTTTAAATTTATTAGCAGAGCGTAAAACGAAGGTAAGTGAACTTAGAGCGTCTTACCCAAGTTACTTTATGAGTAAAAATAAAATTGCATTGACACCAGAATTAGATGTAGATGCAATTCTTGAAGAAATGGCAAATAAATACAGCCACGAAAGATTAACTACAATTGACGGTGTGAAGATAGATTTTTCTAATTCTTGGGCACATTTACGTAAAAGTAATACAGAGCCAATTATTAGAATTTATACCGAAGCTCCAACACAAACTGAGGCCGATGAATTGGCTGATAAGATTATAGCTGATATCAAGGCTATCGCAAATATTTAGTAACTTTGATCCCAAATTAATAGCATGTTAAATACCGATATATCCATAGAAACGCCAACTGATTTAGAAGCTTATTTTTCTCAATTCAGAAAACATATAATTGGCATTGACCAAACATTTGAAACTGCTTATGGCGAACAAGCTATAGTTTATACAGATTGGACAGCTTCAGGACGTTTATATGGACCAATTGAAGCTAAACTTGCTAAGGATTTTGGACCTTTTGTGGCCAATACGCATACGGAAACTACGGTTACCGGTACTGCGATGACAAAGGCGTACCATAAGGCCCGTCAAATAATTAAAACCCATGTTAACGGAAATGAAGACGATGTGTTAATCGTTTCTGGAAACGGAATGACCGGGGTTGTAAATAAGTTTCAACGTATTTTAGGATTAAAAGTACCTGAAAACTTAAGAAAATATACCTCAATACCTGATGAGCTACGCCCTGTAGTTTTTGTAACTCACATGGAGCATCACTCAAATCAAACGTCGTGGTTAGAAACTATAGCCAAAGTAGAAGTTATTCCTCCTGGGGAAGACGGATTGTTTTGTGTTGAAAATTTGAAAAAACTATTGATCCAGTATAAAGAATGTACCTTAAAAATAGCCTCTGTTATTGGGGGGTCTAATGTTACTGGTTTACAAACGCCATATCATCAAATAGCAAAAGTTATGCATGAGCATGGCGGTGTGTGTTTTGTTGATTTTGCTTGTTCAGCGCCTTATGTAAATATTGATATGCACCCAGAAAATGAAGACGAGCATTTGGATGCTATTTTCTTTTCGCCTCACAAATTTTTAGGAGGTCCTGGTACATCTGGAGTATTAATTTTTAATAAAAAATTGTACAAAAATATGGTCCCTGATTGCCCAGGTGGAGGAACTGTGAGTTGGACTAATCCATGGGGTGAACATAAATACATTGACAATATTGAAGATAGGGAAGATGGTGGTACTCCAGGATTTTTACAAACCATAAAAACAGCCTTATGTGTTAAGCTTAAGGAACAAATGGGCGTGGAGAAAATGTTGGAGCGCGAGCATCAAATTGTAGAAAAGTTATTCTCAGAATTTAATAAGGCTGATAACCTAAATATTTTAGCCGGAAAGCATCAAGACCGCTTGGGTGTTATCTCATTTTATATTGATGATTTGCATTATAATTTAGGTGTGAAATTATTGAATGATAGGTTTGGAATTCAAACCAGAGGAGGATGTAGCTGTGCAGGAACCTATGGTCACTTTTTACTTCATGTAGATTTTGAAACTTCACAAGAGTTAACGAGTGAAATTTCTATTGGAGATTTCGTTAGAAAACCGGGATGGATTAGACTTTCTATTCACCCTACAAATACGGACGCCGAAATAGATTTTGTTTGCAAAAGTGTATTGGCATTAGCTGAAAATCACAAAGAATGGGCTAATGAGTACCATTATTTGAGAGATTCTAATGAGTTTGTAAATAAGCTTCACGGCGATTCAAAGGCAGAAGCACCATTAGAAGATTGGTTTAGGTTGTAACACAAAAAGGGTTTATTGAAATTTAGCTGGAACCTTATCACGGTGTTTCCAGCGTTTGTGTGTCCAAAGGTAATATTCAGGGGCATCTAATATCTGTGCTTCGCAAAGTTTAATATAAGCATCAGTGATTTCAAAATCTTTAAATGATTTTGGGTCTAAGGTTATTGTACTAAATGTGGTTTGATAATGTCCTCGTTTTACCTTTTTAACACCATAAAACATCACAGGCATATCTAAGCGTTTGGCTAACACTTCGGCACCGACATGCACAGGTACTTTAATCCCCATAAAATTCTGCCAGTATATTGCTTTTTCTGCCTTAGGCGATTGATCTGCAACAAAGCCGGCGGTACACACTTGGTTATTTCTTTTAGCTTTAAATAATACGGGTACAATCTCCTTATTAGAGTATAAATAGGTGTTGTATTTTGCTCGTATCCTTTTTACAAGTTTATCAAAATATTTATTGTTGAGGCGTTTGTAAACTGCATAGCCATCGTGATTCATGTATCGTTGCAAGATAAATATCCATTCCCAACTTGCGTAATGAGAACACATGAGAGCAATACTTTTGCCTTCTTGTTCTACTTTATGTATTTCTTCAATATTGGTAAAGGTAAATCGCTGTTTTAGTTCGCTTTCAGAAATGCTCATGGATTTAATCGATTCCATAATCATATCGCATAAGTGATGGTAAAACTTTGTTGTAATTTCTGAAATTTCTTGATCAGATTTATCTGGAAATGCAAGTTTTAAATTTGTTTTTACAGTGCTTGTGCGGTATCCAAAAACGCGGTAAACAAGAACAAACATCACATCTGATATGCCATAAAGCACTTTAAACGGAAGTATTGACACCAACCAAAGTAATGGATAAACTAAAATGTAAGCTAAAAATTGCATTAATTAATATTAGATTTGTGCTAGCAAATATATAGTATATTTAAAAGATACGTTTATTCATTATGGGGAATTTAGGTTTAGTAACATTAGTCATTATTGCAGCAAATACAATTATATCTCTTAAGGGATTTAAGGATTATCATTTTTTTGAGCGCTACAAGTTTAATGTTGGTGCAATTCGGAGAGGTGATCAAATTAGAATGGTAAGTTCAGGCTTTTTGCATGTAGATATGCAACACCTTATCTTCAATATGATTACTTTTTATTTTTTTGCGGATGTTGTGCTTAAAGGTATGGGTACTGTAAATTTTTTAATCGTTTACTTATGTAGTTTGGTATTAGGGAATTTGTTTTCACTTTATTTTCATAAAAACGAATACCACTATAGTGCAGTTGGCGCAAGTGGCGCGGTTACTGGAATTTTATATGCGGCAATATTGCTACGACCAGAGATGAGTTTATATATGTTTTTTATTCCCATTCCTATACCAGCTTATGTATTTGGAATAGGCTATTTATTGTATTCAATTTACGGAATGAAAACTCAAATGGGTAATATAGGTCATGATGCACATTTTGGTGGGGCAGTAGGAGGTTATATCGTTACCTTATTGTTTAGACCCGATTTATTTGAAAGCAGTCTTAAAATGGTTTTACTATTAGCGGTGCCCATTGTATTGTTGTTTATCCTTCATAAGCGTGGACAACTTAATTAGAGTTTAAACCAATTAAAAAAGCCTTCAGAGTTTAACTGAAGGCTTTTTTTTGCATATATAACTGCTTATTATTTAATCAATTCAGCAATTTTCTCATCAAGTCTGTCTCCTCTTAAATTTTTTGCGACAATGTTTCCATCTTTATCAAGAATGAATGTTGCAGGTATAGATCTCACACCGTATTGAAGCGCAACAGGTTCTTTCCAAAATTGTAAATTTGAAACTTGAGGCCAAGTAAGTTGGTCTTTTTTGATGGCTTGCTTCCAACGGTTAACCTGTCCTTTTTTATCCAATGAAACTCCAATGATTTCTAAACCTTGGTCTTTATACTTTTCATAGATTTTAACAACATTAGGGTTTTCTCTTCTACAAGGGCCGCACCATGATGCCCAAAAGTCTATAACAGTGACTTTATCACCTAAAATATCATCTAAAGCAATCATATCACCTTCAGGGGTTGGAGCAGTGAATTTAGGCGCTGGTTTTCCAATTTGCAGTGCTTCCGCTCTTGTATCTTTTAATTGCAAGGCCGCTATTTGAGTTTTCACTTTTACACCATATTCAGAGTTTTTAATCTGTGGGTCTAATCCATTAAATGCCTTTTCTAATTTAGGTAAGTTTGGTTTTTTACTGCCTACCAAAGTTTCAATTAAAGAAACCGAGAAGAAATTATCGTTGTTTTTTGCAATAAATTCAAAAGGATAATCTTTCATTTCCTGAGTAAGCGCTTCTAATTTCGGATTAGTAGCGTCCTTAGTAGCCTGGTCATCTTCTTCAGCTGCCTTTCTGTAAGTTGCGCTAAGTTGGTATCGTTGCGCAGTAAGTTCTTTTACATGTGCATTGTATTCAGTCAAAGCTTCATTTGAGCGCGAACCAGAAATTTTTGAAGCTGCAAGATTGTCTTTATTAATAGCTACAGAAATGTTTTGATTTTCTAAAATCATAGGTAAATTTCCTTTTACGCTATTCACAAATAAATAAACCAATTGCGGATTGTCAATTGTGCCAGTAAATTGAAATGAATTATTCATAACTATTACTTCATCAACGAGATTGTATTTACCTCGGTCAGCCTTTACCTTTAATTGGGCACGAATCCCATTGTAAATCCCAGGGGCATCACCAGAAATTGTATATGTAGTTTGATTTGCTACAGCCGTTTCTTTCTTAGCATTATCACAGGATAATACCATAAAACACGCTAAAAAAATACTAAGTAAATGTTTCATTTTAAATTAAATTTAGAGAACTACAAATATAGAAAGTTTAGCGAAAGTGAAAAGTTTGCATTGTACTAAAACTAAAGTATTGAGTCATAAAATATGTAGACTACCATATTTACAATATTTTTGTAAAAAATTAATTTCATGTCGCATACTGACAACATTATTGCTTTAGCAACAGCTTCAGGTAGTGGAGCTATTGCTGTAATTAGAATTTCTGGACCTGACGCCATTAGTATTTCTTCAAATCACTTTAAATCGGTTTCAGGAAAGGTGTTAGCAGATCAAGCCACACATACTGTTCATCTTGGCCATGTAGTAGAAGGTGATAGAATTCTTGATGAGGTTTTGGTGACTATATTTAAAAATCCTAATTCTTATACGGGTGAGAATGTTATTGAAATTTCTTGCCATGGAAGTTTGTATATACAACAAGAAATTATACAGTTGTTTCTAAGAAATGGTTGCCGAATGGCTGATGCTGGTGAGTTTACACTTAGAGCTTTTTTAAACGGAAAGTTAGATTTAAGTCAAGCCGAAGCAGTAGCAGATTTAATTGCAAGTGATAGTGAAGCGTCTCATAAGATCGCGATGCAACAAATGCGTGGCGGATTTAGTAATGAAATAAAACTTTTAAGGGATGAGTTGTTAAACTTTGCGAGTCTCATAGAGTTGGAGTTAGATTTTGCCGAGGAAGATGTTGAATTTGCTAACCGTGATGAGTTTTATAAACTCATTGAACGTATACTGTTTGTGTTAAAGCGATTAATAGATTCGTTTGCAGTTGGCAATGTGATTAAAAACGGTATTCCTGTGGCAATTGTTGGCGAACCCAATGTTGGGAAATCGACCTTATTAAACGCCTTGTTAAATGAAGAACGTGCCATTGTTTCTGAAATAGCGGGAACCACAAGAGATACCATTGAAGACGAAATAAGTATTGGCGGAATTGGATTTAGATTTATTGATACCGCAGGAATTCGTGAAACTGAAGATGTAGTTGAAAGTATTGGTATTAAAAAGACTTTTGAAAAAATTGAACAATCTCAGGTTGTGATATTCTTAGCAGATAGTACCAATTTAAAAACCCCAAAAACTATAAACAGTTTTAAAGTTGAGATTGAAAAAATTAAAAATAAATACCCACAAAAGCCACTCATAATTATTGCTAATAAAGCCGATGTTATTTCGATAGAGGAACAAAATGCCATAACTCATTCAATTGAAGATGTATTATTGCTTTCAGCCAAAACAGGGCAGGGGGTAGAGTTGTTAACTAACCGACTTTTAGAATTGATTAATACGGGCGCATTACGAAATAATGAAACGATTGTAACTAATACGCGTCACTATGATGCATTACTTAAGGCTTTTGAAGAAATTCAGAAAGTAAAAATGGGATTAGATACGGGCTTATCGGGTGATTTATTGGCCATTGATATTCGTCAGGCGCTTCATCATTTTGGAGAAATCACAGGAGAAATCACCACTGACGATTTGTTAGGAAACATATTTGCTAATTTCTGTATTGGTAAATAGTTTATAACAATTATCCCTTATGCACACCATTTTTCTTGTAATCGACATGAATAGAAAAGCTTTATGTATCTACCAATAAGTTATTTGAATCCATTCAACTATACTTATGTGCTATCCATCGAAGCATATTGACAGTCGAACGAAATGAAAATATCATTTTATCGATTTTATCTATTTTAGTTATTTAATTTAGCGAAAGATGAATACTTTAAATATTTTACTAATTGAAGATGACATGATTGAAATCATGAAATTAAATAGGACAGTTGGAAAATTAGGTTTACGTCATAATATAATTAAGGCTACTAATGGAGAAGATGCTCTTAAACTCTTAGAGAAAAAAGATAGTTTGCCTGACATCATTTTATTAGACTTAAATATGCCTAAAATTAGTGGTATAGAATTTTTAAATATTATAAAAAATGATCATAATTTAAAACATATTCCGACAATAATTTTAACGACTTCAAATAATAATAAAGATTTGCTAGAGTGTTATAAAATTGGCATTGCAGGTTATGTGCTTAAGCCATTAAAATATGAGGATTATGTTTCTAAAATTGAAAAATTATTATCATATTGGAGCATAAACGAATTGATTAGTTAAAATGAAAGGTATCATATTCACAGAATTTCTAGATCTAGTAGAAGAGAAATTTGGCTTGGCGATGGTTGATAAAATCATAAATCAATCAAAGCTCGATTCTGGTGGCGTCTATACGTCTGTAGGAACATACGAGTTCGCTGAAATGCTACAATTAATTTCAAATTTAAGCAAAAATACAGATATTTCGGTAGACGATTTGTTATTGGTTTATTCAGAGCATTTATTCGCAACATTAATTAAAACTCATCCTAAATTAGTTGACCATTATAAAGACCCCATGGATTTACTTGCTTCTATTGAAAATCACATTCATGTTGAAGTACAAAAAATATATCCGGAGGCACAATTACCAACATTTGATTTAGAGGAGAGAACAGAAACGAAAATGGTTATGCTTTATAAATCAGATAAGGCGTTATATATGTTAGGTAAAGGGTTAATGCTAGAGACCTTTAAACTTTTTAAAGTACCTGTAAGTATTAACTATGAAAAATTAAATACGTTAGGTACGGAGGTTAGATTTGTAATTGAAAAAGTCTAATGAATCAAGAAGAAATTGATATTCTACATAGAGCCATTGCAAGAGAAAAAGCTTCCAGAAAAGCAGCAGAAAAAATTTTAGAATTAAAATCTACAGAGCTTTACGAGGTTAACAAAAAACTCGAGGAATCTCATGCAGAGTTGTTGTCCCTATATGCTAAAACAAATTCTCAATTACAAGGTGTGTTTGAAAATATTGTTGATGCCTATGTAATTATGGATTTGAATGGAAATATTCTAAAAATGAATGATGCTGCTGTTAATTTATTAGAATTTGAGACAACTAAAGATCAGGCAAATCTAATGAATTTAGTTGATCCAAGTGAAATAGATAAAGTAGCTCCCAAATTTAAGGAGCTTATGAAAACAGGCACTGTAACGAATTTTATTATAAAAATTATTACTGAAAAAGGCCGTTATAAATTAGTGCATATTAATGCAAGCATAATATATGAAAATGACGTAGCGGTTGCATCACAAGGTATTGTTAGGGATATTACGGCAGATAGAGAAAAAACGCTGATGAGTGAATTGATAAATGATGTTGCCAAGTCCATTTTAGGAAAATTAGATTTATATGCAATTGCATGGGAAATTACACGGAGTATTGCCGAATATTTGGAAACGTATGATTGCGTTATTTATGTCGTAGACGAGAATAAAAATACGTTAGAACAAATTGCTGCATATGGAGAAAAGCTTAATCTAAAATCAGAAATTGATTCTAAAATAGAAATTCCAATAGGAAAAGGTGTTGTTGGTACAGTTGCCAAAACAGGCGTCGCTGAAATTATAAACGATACAAGTGTAGATTCAAGATATATTGTTGATGACAAAAGAAGGTTATCTGAAGTTACCGTTCCAATAATTAGTGAAGGGAAAGTTATCGGTGTTATTGATTCTGAGCATCCTGAAAGAAATTATTTTACAGAGAAACAATTAATTACTTTACAAAATATTGCAAGTTTGGTTGTCCTGCAGCTTAAGAGCGCAATGAATTTAAGAGAAAAGCAAAAAGTAGAAAATAAAAACAAACTACTTATAGAAAAGTTGGCAAAAAGTAATGATGAACTTCAGGAATATGCTCACATTGTATCACATGATTTGAAATCACCATTGCGCAGTATCAATGCCTTAGTGAATTGGATAAAAGAAGACAATGCAGAAAATTTTGACACATCAAGTTTAGAGAATTTTAATTTAATAGAGTTAACACTCGAAAAAATGGAATCTCTAATTACAGATATACTCTCTTATTCGAGTATTGATTCTGATATTTCAGAAAGTCAAAAAATAGATATTAATACTGTTATTAATGATGTAAAACAAATTCTTTTTATTCCAAAGCATATTTCAATTAAGGTTAAAAATGAACTGCCTATTTTGAATGGAGAACGTACAAAGTTTCAGCAATTATTCCAAAACCTAATTGGCAATGCAATAAAATATAATGATAAAGAAAAAGGATTAATAGAAATTGATGTTTCAGATGAAAAATCTTTTTATCAATTTTCTATTAAAGATAACGGGTTAGGAATTGAAAAAAAATATCACGAGAAAATTTTTAAAATATTTCATTCTTTTAATAAAAATAAAGATTCTTCGGGTATTGGGCTATCTGTCGTTAAGAAGATTGTAGATTTATATCAAGGGGAAATTTGGTTAGAATCCGAATTAAACAAAGGTGCAACATTTCATTTTACTATAAAAAAGCAACATGGAACAACCTAATATGATCTACATAAAAAGCCTGTCAGGTGGTGACAAATCTTTTGAGGAGAAGTTATTTGCTATAATTAAATCTGAATTTCCAACAGAACAACAAATTTATTTAAATCACATTGAAGCACAAAACTACCAACTTACAGCAGAGATTGTGCATAAACTTAAACATAAAATTAGTATTTTAGGCCTAAAAAAGAGTTATAAAATTGCAGTAGAATTTGAAAATAACTTATTGGATGAGAGCACAGCACTACAAGAAGAATTCGAATCTATTCTATTAATAATAACCAACTTTCTTAAACAGCTATAATAACTATTTATGAATTGTATTATCATTGATGATGAAGCTACAGCTAGAGCTATTATTTCACAGCTTTGTCATAATATTGAAGGTCTTAAGGTTACAGAAGAATTTCCAAATGCTATTCAAGCAATTAAGTATTTAAATCAAAATGATGTTGATTTAATTTTTCTTGATATTCATATGCCTGATTTTACGGGATTTGATTTTATTGATACTCTTAGAAATCCACCAAAAATTATATTAACAACCTCGGATGCTAATTTTGCTATTCAAGCTTTTGAGTACGATTGTATTGTGGATTATCTTGTGAAGCCAATTAGTCAAGAACGTTTTCAAAAAGCTATCCAAAAAGCTAAAACATTTACAAATTTTGCCAATAACGGGTCATCAACACATGAGAAAATTGAAAGTACTTCTGGAAATGATTTGTATGTAAATATTGATAGACGACTCATAAAAATAGATATCCCAAGCATTTCTTTAATTGAAGCAAAGGGCGACTATATTCTTATTAAAACAGATGATAAAAATTATACTGTCCATTCAACTCTTAAGAAAATTGAAGGTAAATTACCAAATCATTTATTCTTAAAAGTACATCGCTCTTTTGTAATTAACATAAAAAAAATCATTGATATTGAAGATAATAGTGTCCTTATAAAAAAAGATGTTATTCCTGTAAGTCGCTCAAATAGGCCAGAACTTATGAAGCGCCTAAATCTTCTATAATATAACTCATCGAAACTTTTCAGAATTTGGACTACACTTTAATTGTTAATAGTCAAAAAAAATGATGCACATTTATTTACTATTATATATTTGTTAAAACATAAAGTTCCCCTCAAAGATTGGGCAATAGCAATTTAAAGACAAAAGAGCATTCTTTTGTCTTTTTTGTTATACCATATACCTTAATTGTAAAAGTATTTATTATCAATAGATATTTATGATTAACCAAGATTAAGTCACCATTCATCTACACTAAAATAGGCACTCATCGAAATTTGGCCAATTCAGGCTAAGCCATGTTATAAGTTTGCGTCATAAGGAGTAATTAAAAAATAGAATTATGGAATTAAGTTTTAAAAATTAAGGTGAAATCTTTTTGATTGAAGGCAATATAAGCGCAACTACAGTTAAACAATTTAAAAGTCACTTAGAGCACTTATTAATATTTTCTGAGTCACTGACAATAAACATGGATGGTGTAAAAACTATAGATAATAATGGATTTCAAGTTTTAGAAGAACTTTATAAAACCTCTCTATTAAGAAATAAAAAATTTGCAATTATTGGTGAAGATTATGATAACATATATAAAGCGATTCAGCCAATTAACGCTGCATAATAATAAATAAATACAAAAATATTAATATCATGAAAATAACAATTGTAGGAAGTGGATATGTAGGTCTTGTTGCTGGAGCCTGTTTTTCAGAAGTAGGAATCGATGTTAAATGTGTAGATGTTGATCTAAAAAAGATTGACAACTTAAACAAAGGCATTATCCCAATTTATGAACCTGGTTTAGAAGAAATGATTACCAGAAATATGAACAAAGGGAGATTACAGTTTACAACAAACATTTCGGAGGCCATTAAAGGATCTGATGTAATTTTTATTTCTGTAGGTACACCACCCGATGAAGATGGAAGTGCAGATTTAAAATATGTTATTCAGGTTGCTAGAGATTGTGGTAAATATATGGAGGATTATACATTGGTTGTAACAAAAAGTACAGTTCTTGTTGGTACATCTCTAAAGATTAAAAAAGCTATTAATGAAGAATTGAAAAAAAGAAATGTGTCAATTGAGTTTGATGTTGCTTCAAATCCAGAATTTCTTAAAGAAGGGGCAGCTATTGACGATTTTCTGAAGCCTGACAGAATTGTTGTAGGTACAGACAGCCCAAAAGCCGAAACGTTGTTAAGAAATTTATATAAGCCATTTACATTAAATGGACATCCAATAATTGTAATGGATGTAGTTTCAGCTGAAATGACAAAATATGCAGCGAACTCTATGTTAGCAACTAAAATTAGCTTTATTAATGACATTGCTAACCTATGTGAAATTGTTGGAGCCGATATAAATAATGTTAGAAAAGGTATTGGATCTGATGGTAGAATAGGTACTAAATTTATTTATCCTGGTATTGGTTATGGAGGTTCTTGCTTTCCAAAAGATGTTCAGGCTTTAATTAGAACTGGAAAAGAATTTAATTATGATTTAAAAGTTTTACAAGCCGTTGAAGCCGTAAACAAAAATCAAAAGTCAGTGCTTTTCAATAAAATATTGAATTATTATAATGGCGATTTAAAAGGTAAAACGATTGCAATTTGGGGTCTTTCCTTTAAACCGCAAACTGATGATATGCGTGAAGCACCATCATTAGAAATTGTAAATAGTCTTTTAAAAGCTGGAGCGAATGTCAAAGCTTATGATCCAGTTGCTATAAATGAAGCAAAACATCACTTTGGAAATTCAATAACATATTATGAAGACCAATATGAAGCTTTAATTGATGCCGATTGTTTAGCAGTATTAACAGAATGGCCAGAATTTAAAATTCCTAATTTCAGCATCATAAACAGAGTGTTAAATGCACCTGTTTTATTTGATGGTAGAAATATCTATGACAAGGAAGAGATGTTTAAAAATGGGTTCGATTATTTCTGTATAGGAATCAATACCTCTCAACTTGTGTTAAAGGCTCAATTAAGCGAAGCAGTATAATTTTTATAATTAAAACTATGATACGTAAAAAAATTCTTGCAACTGGTGGTGCTGGTTTTGTGGGTTCACATTTATGTGAACGTCTTTTAAATGAAGGTCATGAAGTGTATTGTTTAGATAATTTCTTTACAGGACAAAAACAAAATATTATTCATTTACTCAATAATCCAAATTTTGAGTTAATACGTCATGATGTCATCAATCCATTTCTTATAGAAGTTGATGAGATCTATAATCTAGCTTGTCCAGCTTCTCCAATACACTATAAGTATAATCCAATAAAAACGATAAAAACTTCTGTAATGGGAGCCATCAATATGTTGGGATTAGCAAAACGAGTTAAGGCAAAAATATTGCAAGCCTCTACGAGTGAAGTTTATGGTAATCCGTTAGTGCATCCACAACCAGAAGGTTATTGGGGAAATGTAAACCCAATAGGCGAACGTTCTTGCTATGATGAAGGTAAACGTGCAGCAGAAACTTTATTTAATGATTATCATAAACAAAATCAGGTAAAAATAAAGATTGTAAGAATTTTTAATACGTATGGTCCAAGAATGCATCCTAATGATGGCCGTGTAGTTTCTAATTTTATTGTTCAAGCTTTAAAAAACCAGGACATTACTGTTTATGGTGAAGGGCAGCAAACACGAAGTTTTCAATATGTAGATGATTTGGTTGAAGGCATGATTAAAATGATGGAGTCAGAAGATAGAATCACTGGACCTGTAAACATTGGAAACCCCGACGAATTTACCATTCTTGAATTAGCCGAAAAAGTTATAAACCTTACAGGTTCTAAATCAAAAATCATTTATAAACCTTTACCTTCTGATGATCCAATGATGCGAAAACCAGATATTACATTAGCAAAAACACATCTGGATTGGGCTCCACATATGAAGCTTGACGAAGGTTTAATAAAAACGATCGAGTATTTCAAAACCATTATTTAAAAAACAAAAAAATTAAATCTAATATGATGAAGAAAAAAGTATTAGTTGTTGACGATGAGCAAACCACCTGTATGTTATTGGAAAACTTTTTATCTCCAGAACATATTGTTGTGACAAAAAGTTCTGGACTAGAAGCCTTAAATTGGTTAGACCATAATTTACCTAATCTTATCATTAGTGATATCCAAATGTCTAATATGGATGGATTTGAATTCTTAAAAGAAGTTAGATTAAAAGGATTTACAAAACATACACCAGTTATTATGCTTTCTGGTCGTACTGAAAGTAAAGAACGTATAAAATGTTATCAAATGGGAGCACAGGATTATTTGACCAAACCTTTTAATCCTGAAGAACTTAAAGAGGTTGTGAAAAAAAACCTATTCCCAATCCATTATACCAGCGCTTGGTAACAATTATCTATTAGTAAAGTAATTTTTATTCAATTAAAAATTTAAAAAAACACGAACATGACTATCTTATATATTGGGAATTCTCTTGAAAGTTATGCGCAAATTGCAAAAGACAAAAACATTATATGGAATGAAGTATCTAATGGTATTGAAGCCTTGATTATTCTTAAAACCAATAGTGAAATTGATGTAATTATTTGTGAATACAATTTACCAGGAAATACAGGAATGTTTTTTTATAATACTATAAAAAGTGACTCTAATTTAAAAAAGAGACCATTTATTTTGTTGTCGGAAGAATATAATCCAAAGCTTTTTACAGAAGCTTTTACTAAAGGTATTAATGATTTTTTTGTGTCAACTTCAACAGACAAAAATCAAATTATTGAAAGAGTACAATCCTTGTATAAAATACAATGTCTAAAAACACATGTTTTAGCTACTAAGGTTAGTAACCATACATATAAGCTACCATTGTCAAAACGAATATTTGATATTGTTTTTGCTTCATTAGTTTTAATTGGTATTACACCATTAATGTTGTTAACGATGCTGGCAATTCGACTAGAATCCAAAGGTAAAGTGTATTATATAGCTAAAAGAGTGGGTAGAAAGACTTTTGATTTTTATAAACTTAGATCCATGAGAACAGGTTCTGATGAGTTAATTGAAAATTTGGCAAAAAAAAATAATCAATATAATAAGAATAAAGAAGAAAAAACAATCAGTTTTAACACTGCATGTCCTGAGTGTAGTAAATTGGATACAGGTCATTCTTGCTCTCCGTTATTATTTATAAATGAAAACCAAATATGTGATTATTGGTACAGTTTTCAGAAAAAAGAAATTGAATCTGCTAACTCAACATTTATAAAAATAGTAGATGACCCAAGAATAACAAAAGTTGGAAAATTTATTAGAAACACTAGTATTGATGAATTACCTCAATTAATAAATGTGATTAAGGGAGATATGTCTATTGTTGGTAATAGACCCCTTCCGGTTTATGAAGCTGAATTACTTACAAAAGATACCATTTCAAAACGATTTTTAGCACCAGCAGGCATTACAGGATTATGGCAAGTTGAGTTAAGAGGAAGAGGAGGAAATATGTCTGAAGAAGAACGTATGCGACTTGACAATGAATATGCAGATAACTTTACCGGCAATAAGTATTCAATTTGGTACGACGTGAAATTAATTTTAAGAACCTTCCCAGAGTTAATTCAAAAAAGTACTGTATAATACAACTTATAATCATGAAAAATAGTTATAAAATAATTGTAGTTTTTTATTTGTTGAATTTTACAATTAATGAGATTTCGGCTCAAAATAATACTGAATCAAGCAGCAAAACAAAATCAATAACATTATTAATTCCACAACTTAATGAATTAATTGATTCTGCTCTTGTTTATAATGGTATGGTAAACTATAGAAAACTAGAAATAGAAGCTAAAGAATCTAACCTTAAATATAAACGACAATATTGGACAACTAATTTTGGAGTTCAAGCGGATACGAGATACGGAACCTTTAATAATTTTTCAACAGTTAGTGGAGATAATTCAACTGTTAACTTAGCTAGTAATACACAACAATTAAACTACAATATTGGTCTTTATTTAAAAATTCCTGTATTTGATGTAATCAATCGTAAATCACAAATAAAGCAAGCTAAAGCTGAGCTTGAACAAGCTAGGAGTTTGGCCAAATCGCAAGAAGACGAATTAAGAGAATTAGTAATTAGGTATTATGAAGACTTATTACTAAAACAAAATTTACTCGAATTAAGGGCTTCGAATTTGGGAAATGCCAAAGTTAATATGGAGATGGTTGAAAAAGAATTTAAAAATGGGTTAATTGCTATTTCTGAATATGTAAGGATTTCAGATATGACCTCTAGGATAGCAGCAGAGTTTGAAGAGGCAAAATCAAATTTTATGGTCTCTAAAAAGCTCCTAGAAAATTTAGTTGGGATTCAAATTCTATAAAAAATAGAGTTAGTTAAAAACTCTAAATTAAATTAAAAAAATAGTCTTTTAATATTCTTTATTAAGAGACTACTTTTTTAATAATACTATCAATAGTTAATGGCTTAGGCATAAGTAAAATAAGTGTTGACTTATATGAAACTCTTAATCATAATAAAGAGTCCATTCATCTATACATAACTTCTGCCTATCGAAATTCAACATGTTTACTTCATAGTTACTGGTAATTTTGATACATAAATTAAAACAATAATAACAGTTGTGTTAAATGAAACTCGTTGAATTCATAAAATTAATTCTAAAGCATAAGGTAATACTAGTAGTAATTCCAATTCTCGCAGGATTATTGGCAATACTACTAACAAGTAACCCAAAACATAGTTACTATTCTCAAACTATGCTTTACACTGGTTTGGCATCAGGTTCTTCAATAGAAATGGACAAGTCATTTAATTATTTTGCCACAAATATCGCATTTGATAATCTTCTAAATATTATAAATTCTAGAGAAACTCAAGAAGAGGTTGCAGTAAGACTATTAGCACAGCATTTACTTTTAAAAGAGCCTAATAGTAAATTCATTTCTTCAAAAACATACAAAGAAATAAAGAAAGATCTTCCAGAAGAAATTTATGATTATGCAGTGAAATCTAGCATGATTTCAGATACTTTAAATTCATTTTCTTCAAATCAATCTTATCTTAATATAATTCCAAAATCAGTAGATAGCATTGCTTACGAGCAAACAGTCTTTAACTTGTTGACTTTAATGAAGAGCGACAATACTAATTTTGTATATTCTTTATTAAACTATGATCATCCTTATTACTCTATTGAAGCGATTTCAAAAGTAAAAGCCTTGCGTGTTTCAACAAGTGATTTAGTTAAATTAAGTTATAAAGCCGATGACCCTGGTATATGTCAACAGACACTGGCCCTATTTAATAAAGTTTGCATTAAAAAATATAAAGACCTTAAAGAAAACGGATCAGATGCTGTTATAAAATATTTTCAAGCACAATTAAGTCAATCTGAAGCTAAATTAAAGGAGATTGAGTCTGTTTTATTAGAGTTTAATCAAGAAAATAGTATAATCAATTACTATGAACAAAGTAAGGCAGTTGCAATTGTAAAAGAAGATATGGATGTGGAATACAATAAAAAAAGAGCTGAATTGGCAAGTTCTGAAGCATCCACAAAAAAATTAGAACAGAAGTTAGAAATACAAGAACTAGTTCAAGACAAAAGCAATCGAATCCTAGAAAACAAAAAGCGATTAGGAGAACTGAATTATGAGATTGCTATGCATGAGGCAAAATCTGGAGATTCAAAAAACACCCAAAATGTAGAAGCACTTAAAAAGCAAGCAACACTTCTTCAAGATGAAATTAAATCAAGTGTATCTCAACTGTACACCTATCAAAATTCTGTTGAGGGAGTTCCTATTTCCAAAGTATTACCTGAATGGGTAGATAAGGTAGTAGAAACTGAAGGTCTTAAGGCTCGAATTGATGTAATGAGCAAACAAAACAATGAATTTCAACAACAGTATGCTAAATATGCTCCGGCAGGCGCAAATCTTAAAAAAATTGAACGTCAAATTAATGTTGCAGAGCAAGAATATTTAGAAATTTTACATGGATTGAACTTGGCAAAACTAAAATATCAAGATACACAGCTTTCCAGTAATTTAAAAGCAGTGGATCCGCCGTATTTTCCATTAAAACCGATTCCTTCAAAACGTAAAATAATCATTATTGCTATTGCCTTTGTGAGTTTTATTATGTTGTTAGGCACCATATTAATTATGAAATTTTTTGATGATACGTTAAAAAATGTAGCTGATGCGGAGAATAAGCTAAAGATTTCAGCAATGGGGATGTTTTCTAAAGTATTCAAAACAAATGACAAAATAGATTTAATCAGTATTCAGGAAAGGCTTATGGACCTTTTTATGCAAAATTTAAATCATGCTCTTAAAACAGAGAATGAAACTAATAAAACTAAAATAATAACACTGTTTAGTACCCAAAAAAATGAGGGTAAAACCATTATATCCAATAACTTGGCTAAAAAACTTAAACTTACTGGTAATTCCGTTTTAGTGTTAAATCATTCAAATTTTGAAAAGTCAGAAATAAGTTCAAATCAATTTACCCTGTTACATCGATTATTAGGATATCAAGACCCAAGAATTGATTATGCTAATCCTTTTTTAGCACATACATCTGCCTATTTAAATGAAAATGAATTTATGACCTATGATGTAAATGCAGAATTCTTTAAAGCCAAAAACTATGATGAACTCACTATTAAAGGAACAAAAGTTGTGACTAATAATCCTGATTACGTCATTATAGAATTGCCAAATATTTTAGAAACCAATTATCCAGCAGAATTAATAGGGTCATCAGATTTGGCACTATTGATATGTAGGTCAAACCGATTATGGTCTAAAGCAGATGAAAACTTATTGAACAATATTAAAGAGATTGTACCATCAAAACTTCAGTTCATTATTAATGGAGTTGAGTTGGATGAGATAGAAGCATTATTGGGCGAATTGCCTAAGCAGCGTTCCAATTTTAGAAAGAGAATAAAAAACATTTTTCGCTTTCAGTTTTACCTAAAGAGCCACATTTAAAATATGTATCAAATAATTGCTAAAATCGTAAAAGAGGACAACTTTTTGTCATTGGCAGGCAACCTTGTTATTGCTGTGCTAGGACTTTCTGGTTTTGCATTATTAGCCAGAAGTTTGGAGCCTGAAAACTTTGCACAATGGGTTATCTTCATTTCAGGTGGTTCATTGGTAGAAATGTTACGTTTTGGAATCACAAACAATGCTCTTGTAAGATTTTTATCTGGTGCCTCTAAGGGCCAAAGTGAAAAATTAATAGGGTCTAACGTACTTATCAGTTTAACGAGTACCGCAATAATTGCTTTTATTCTGGTCTTGGTTAACGTTTTTTTTAAAGATGTTATAAGTCAATCAGTTTATAAGTTGTTCTTTGCTTGGTATCCGATACTTACGTTTATAAATCTTCCATGGAACAATGCGTTAATCGTATTGCAAGCCAAAATGGAATACGGAAAAATACTATGGATTAAAGCTATTAATAGCGGGTTGTTTTTTTTATTTTTAGTATTGAATACAATCGTATTTAATTTTTCAGTACTGCAGCTTGTTTGGGCATTACTTTTAGTCAACTCGATTACTTCCTTGATATCTGTTTTCAAAGGCTGGGATGGATTGATTTTTATAAAGAAAGCAAATAAAAAAACAAATTCTACCTTATTAAATTTCGGTAAATACAGCACTTTTACGTTGATAGGAACCAATTTGTTAAGGAATGTTGATTTAATCATAATTAGTATCAGCCCTCTTGGAAGTGCGGCAGTTGCGCTGTTTAGTATTCCTTTAAAATTAACGGAGATACAGCAAATTCCTTTGAGAAGTTTTGCAGCCACAGCATTTCCGAAAATGTCAAAAGCGAGTTTGGAAGGTAATGTACAAGAGGTTAAAAATCTGTTTTACAGTTATTCAGGGGCATTAACCTATTTATTTGTTTTTATTTCATTAATCATTTTCATTTTTGCTGAACAATTTGTCATTCTAGTATCTGGATATCAATATCTCAACTTAGAATCCGCAACATTAAATATCGTAACCCTAGTTAGAATATTTTCAGTTTATGGCATATTGTTGCCTATTGACCGAATGACAGGAATTGGCTTGGATAGTATTAATAAACCTAACATTAATGCCATCAAAGTTTTTATAATGTTAGCAACTAATATTATTGGTGATTTCATTTCAGTATTTGTTTTTGAATCTTTGGAGATGGTTGCTATAGCTACACTTGTTTTTACAGGTGTTGGAATAGGTTTAGGGTCTTATTTTTTAAACAAGGAATTTAAAATTTCCTCCATTGAAATCTTTAAAACTGGCAATAAGTTTTACAAATCAATTTGGGAACAATTTGTTAGATCCTCTAAAAAAATTAAGTTTTCCAAACATTAAAAATGAGTGACTTTAAAAATCATATAAACCCATTTGAAGTAAATTCTGGTTCTAACCGTTTTCTAAACCTGAATATACTAGCCTCTGTATTGGTAATTATTTTATTAATTACAATGGTAATAGTAAAAACTGGGGTTATAGGCTTTATTGGTTTTATAGGGTTGATTTTTGCGATTGCTTTAATTTATACCGTATTCAAGTATCCTAAATCTGGAATAATTCTGTTAATTATTTTGGGCTTTTTTGTAACAGGTATTGCGAGATATTTTCCTGCACCTTGGGGTTTATCTATAGATGGTTTACTAGTTTTAATTTATTTGGCATTGTTCTTTAAAGGGTTTGCAAACAAAATCCAATGGAATAAGGCAAAATCTCCTCTTACTTTGGTAGTGTCTATTTGGATGGGTTATATTTTATTACAAATTGCAAATCCAGAAGCACAAAGTCTTGAAGCTTGGTTTTATGCTATGCGTGGTGTAGCATTATATCAATGGTTGTCTATTCCATTGTTGTTTGTCTTATTTAATAAATCGAAAGATCTAGATACATTCTTTATTTTATGGGGCATATTATCAGTTATAGGAACATTAAAAGGATTCCAACAGTTTTATTTTGGGGTAGATCCTTTTGAACAAAGATGGTTAGATCAAGGAGGTGCTCAGACCCATGTGCTTTTTGGAAAATTAAGAGTATTCTCATTCTATTCAGATGCAGGACAATTTGGTGCTTCTCAAGCGCATACAGGAGTTGTATTTGGCATATTGGCCTTATTCAAAAAAGGGAATATAAAACTTAAATCATTTTTTGCTTTCGTGGCTCTAGCTGGTTTTTTTGGATTGCTAATATCAGGAACTAGAGGCGCAATAGCAGTTCCAGCATTGGGAGGTTTTATGTTCTTAATCCTAAAAAAGAATATAAAAGTGCTCGTTTTAGGAGGAGTACTTTTAGTAGCTACTTATATTTTCTTTGCGCATACAACTATTGGTCAAGGCAATGCAGAAATAAGAAGAATGCGAACTGCGTTTGATCCCAACGAAGCATCCTTGCAAATACGATTAGAAAATCAAAAAAAATTAAGTGGATATTTAGCAACTCGCCCTATGGGAGGGGGAGTTGGAGCAACAGGAAACTGGGGTCAACGATTTACACCTCATACCTTTTTGGCAAATACAGCTACAGATAGTTGGTATGTAATGGTTTGGGCCGATACAGGAATTATAGGTCTTATGTATTACCTTTTAATGTTATTCTTTGTTTTGGGCACCGGTGCATACTATGTAATGTTTAAGTTAAAAGATGATTGGCTAAAAGTGCAAATCACTGCATTGGTATGTGGTATGGCTGGAATTATGATGGCATCATATGGGAACGGTGTTTTTGGGCAAATGCCTACAGGAATACTCATGTATATAGGAATGGTCTTTATGTTTTTAAGCCCACAATTAGACATTAAAACCGAGGAATAACCCATTCAACTACACTAAACTTCTATCCATCGAAATATCAAGTACTACAGTGACTAGTAAACTTAAATTTGAACTATAAATTTTTTATTATGAATTATAGAAGCATAAACGACTTAAATAATACCATCTTAAGACAACTTCATTTAATTCCAAGAGATATTGATCTTGTGGTTGGAATTCCTAGAAGTGGCATGATGCCTGCCAATTTAATTTCACTTTACCTTAATTTACCTTATACAGATATTCATTCATTTTTAAATGGCTATATCTACAAATCTGGGGCTAGAAGACAGTTCTTCAATTCATCTGATTATAAAAAAATACTAGTTGTAGATGATAGTATAGCATCAGGTTCAGCTCTAAAAGAATCAAAAAAAGAATTAAAACATTTAGAATCTGAATTTGATATTAAATACTGCGTCATTTATTATACGCCTGAAAAGCAACACTTAGTTGATTTTCCTTTAGAACAGGTTGCGATACCTAGATATTTTCAATGGAATATCTTCAATCATACAACTTTAGAAAAAGCATGTTTTGATATTGATGGGGTTCTATGTGTAGACCCTTCAAATGATCAAAATGATGATGGCGAAAAATACATTACTTTTTTAAAAAATGCTTCGCCATTGTACATCCCAGGAGCTAAAATTGGTACAATTGTTACGTCAAGATTGGAAAAATACCGCAAAGAAACAGAGGCTTGGTTAAAAGCAAATGGTGTGGCATATGATAAACTAGTAATGTTAGATTTACCTGATATGAAGACGCGTCAAAAAGCCAATAATCATGCAGGTCATAAATCAAAAGAATATCAATCTAATTTTTATAACCTGTTTGTGGAAAGTGATTTGGGTCAAGCGATCGAGATTAACAGACTCACAAAAAAACCAGTATTCTGTACTGAAAATTTTCAAATAATTTTTGAATCGGAGTCAGTGATTTATAACATTAAAAGCGGAAAATATCTTCCTTTATTACGTCGCTTTGCCTTGAAATTAAGAAAAGTGCTTAGAAAATTAATCACTTCATTGAATGAAAAGAATCCCGAAATTATTTCAAATACTAAGTAGTAGATACAATTATAATTAAACAAACTAATAAACATGCAAATATTAGAAAACATACTAAAAACATTTGAATATACTGTTTTTGCATATTTCGCAATATCAAGTTTGTACATTTTTATATTCTCTTTTGCAGGTAAATTTTATAAAAAACGTAAAAGCCTAGAATCAATTAAGCAAAATAGAATTGCGTTGCTTATACCTGCTTATAAGGAAGATGCTGTAATTGTTGAGGTTGCAAAAACGGCTTTACAGCAACAGTATCCAGCAAAAATGTTTGATGTTATTGTTATTGCAGATTCGCTTAATAAACACACAATTACCAAACTTATAGAACTCCCGATTAAACTTCTTGAGGTTTCATTTGAAAAGAGCACCAAGTCAAAAGCTTTGAATACTGCTATGGCAAATTTAAAAAATGACTATGATTATGCCATAATATTAGACGCAGACAACATTATGGAGCCTGAGTTTATAAGTAAAATGAACGAAGCTTTTGAGATGGGATATCTTATAGTTCAAGGACATAGAAAAGCAAAAAACCTCAATACGTCATTCGCTATTCTTGATGCTGCCAGTGAAGAAATTAATAATCACATATTTAGAAAAGGACATCGTGCTCTAGGGATATCATCAGGTCTCATAGGATCAGGAATGGGATTCGAATACAACTTGTTTAAATCCATGATGAAATCAGTAAATGCTGTAGGTGGATTTGATAAAGAACTTGAATTTAAGTTTGCAGCAAAACAAATTAAGATTGAATATTTAGAACACGCAATAGTTTTAGATGAGAAAATTCAAAAGGCTTCAGATTTCTCAAATCAACGTAAACGCTGGCTTTCTACACAGTTTATTTATCTAAAGAAATATTTTGTTTCAAGCTGTAAAGCACTTCTTTTTAAAGGCAACCTCGACTTTTTTGATAAAGCTTTTCAATTGATAATTCCTCCTAGAATTTTATTGATTGGCATGACCTTTCTTATTGCTTTTGGGTATGGATTATTATCCCTAATATTTAATTTAAGTACAAATGTAAATGCTGCCTATTGGTTTTTGAATTTTGGTGTTACCGCAATGGCATTTATACTGGCAATTCCAAAAACATTTTACAATATAGAAACTTTAAAGGCTATGTTGTCTTTGCCTTCAGCATTTTTAAGAATGGCAATGCTGCTTTTAAATCTTAAAGGTGCTAACAACAAATTTATTCATACCGCTCATGGAACAATTGAAAACTAAAAAAATGAGAATAGGAATAGAAGCACAAAGATTGTTTAGACCTCAAAAACATGGTATGGATAGAGTTGCATTGGAGTTAATTAAAAACCTTCAAGTGATCGATAAAACCAATGAATATTTCATTTTTGTTAAGCCAGATCAAGATGCTTCGGTAATTTCTAAAACATCAAATTTTAATATAATTGAAATTTCTGGAGGGCCCTACCCATATTGGGAACAAATTAAGTTGCCTAAAATTGTGAAAGCATACAATTGCGATTTTTTACATTGTACGAGCAATACAGCGCCATTATATACAATGACTCCTTTAGTTACGACACTTCATGACATTATTTATATGGAAGAAAGCGTGCTTAAATTACTTAAAAATAGGGCGTCTTGGTATCAAAAAATAGGGAATCTATATAGGAGAATTATAGTAAACAGAGTCGTAAAAAAAAGTAAATGCCTAGTTACAGTTTCAGACTTTGAAAAAGAAAACATAACGAATTTTTTTAAAGAAAATATAATTAATAGCATACAAACCATACATAATGGGGTTAGCAGTCATTTTATGAATTGTCCGGATGATTTATCATTGAATAATGGCAAAATAAAATACAATCTTCCTGATCAATACATGCTCCACCTTGCCAATAAAGATCCAAGGAAGAATACAAAAAATGTTCTTAAGGCTTTCAATGGATTTTTAAAATATACAAACTCGGATTATAAATTAGTAATGCTTGGATATACTGAACAAGATCTTATCAAAACATTGACTGAAATAAATGCCACTTATCTTATTGAAAAGGTGGTTTTATTAGGATATGTTCCAGATCAGGATTTGCCAGCAATGTATAGTTTATCGCAACTTTTTTTATTCCCATCATTAAGGGAAGGGTTTGGTATTCCAATTTTAGAAGCCATGGCTTGTGGAGTTCCTGTAATCACTTCAAACACAACTTCAATGCCTGAAATAGCAGGAGATGCAGCTTGTATTGTGGATCCAAATGATTCTGATGCAATTATACAAGGAATGTTGAAAATCTCTTCAGATTTGAAATATAAAAATGAACTTATTAGTAAAGGACTCGAGCGATGCAAAAAGTTTTCTTGGAACAATATGGCATTGCAAGTTTTAGAGGTTTATAAAAAACTGTTTAACGAAATTAAAGCTTAATATCATGATTAAAGGAAAGGATATTGTCATCCTAAGCATTCAGCCATGGGACATAGAAATAGGGAGTAATTGTAAAAATATTGCTCTTGAATTTGCAAAAGAAAATCGAGTGTTATATGTAAATCCACCTATGGATAGAATAACAAGAATTAAACAAAAGCATTCTGAAAGAATCCAAAAACGTATACGAATTGCTAAAGGTAAAGAAACAGATATTGAAAAACTTGAAGACAATCTTTGGAAACTGTATCCAAGAGATACCGTAGAGTCTATTAATTGGATCAATTCTAATAGAATATTTGATGTTCTCAACTATCGAAATTCAAAAAAATTATCAAAAAACATTAAATCAGCCGTAGACCGTTTAGGTTTTTCAGATTTTATAATATTCAATGACAGTTCCATGTTTCTTGGTCTACATTTAAAAGAATTACTTCAACCTAAATTGTATACCTATTACATGAGAGACTATTTAGTTAAAGTCCCTTATTGGAAAAAGCATGGAGAACGACTAGAACCTAAATTAATTGCAAAAGCTGATGTTGTATTAAATAATTCAACACTTTATGCAGAATACGGTTCTCAATTTAATGAGAACAGTATTATGGTTGGACAAGGATGCGACATCAAAATGTTTACTGATGAAAAAGATCAAATTAAAGTTCCAAAAGAATTTAACAACATTCCGTCTCCAGTAATTGGTTATGTAGGTTCATTAACAACCTTAAGACTTGATATTGAATTATTGGAATTTATCGCTAAAAAAAGAACAGATTGGAGTATTGTTTTAGTTGGTCCAGAGGACGAGAAATTTAAAAATTGTGCTTTGCACCAGATGCCTAATGTTTACTTTTTAGGATCTAAAGACAGTAATGAACTTCCTTCATACATAAAAGGATTCAATATATGTATGAATCCACAATTGGTAAACGAGATCACAATTGGAAATTATCCTAGAAAAATTGATGAATACCTTGCAATGGGCAAACCGGTAGTAGCAACAAGCACAAAAGCCATGGAAATGTTCAATCAATATGTTTATTTGGGGGAAACCAAAGAAGACTATGTTACATTAATTGATAGAGCTTTATCGGAACATTCAATGGATAAATCAAATGAACGTATTGCATTTGCAAAAAGTCATACTTGGGAAAATAATGTCAAGGACATTTATAATACAATCATAAGATCAACTCAAAAAATAGTATGGAATTAGCAGCACATATAAAATCTAATAAAAGGATTAAGGATTTTGCCCACTGGTCAATAGTTATTCCAAATCAGGCAAGACCAAGGTTATGGATAAAATGGTTTGTAAATCCATTCATTCATAAAAAAGGAAAATCGGCATGTATAAGAAGACAAACAAGATTGGATGTGGTGCCATGGAATAAATTTAATCTTGGGGCAAACTCAACTATCGAAGATTTTTCAGCGATAAATAATGGTGTAGGAGACGTAATTATTGGAGATCGAACTCGAATCGGATTGAGCAATATCATAATTGGTCCAGTTAAAGTAGGGGATGATGTAAGGCTTGCTCAAAACGTAGTTTTGTCAGGGTTAAACCACAATTATGAAAAAATAGATAGCCCAATTCATTCTCAAGGTGTATCGACAAAACCAATAATTATTGAAGATGAGTCATGGATAGGCGCCAATGTAGTCATTGTTCCAGGTGTTACTATTGGTAAACATTCTATTGTGGCTGCTGGGAGTATAGTTACAAAGAATATCCCTCAATATTCAGTTGCTGCTGGTAATCCGGCTAGAATATTAAAGCAATACGATTTTGAATCAAAAACTTGGAAAAAAATTATAAACTAATACTTATGGAACTTTTAAAAATAATTTTCTGGATATTAATATTTACTGTGGTTTACACCTATATTGGTTATGGGTTGGTATTATACATGTTAATTAAAATTAAGAGATGGTTAAATAAAAACGTACAGAAAGATTTAAAAATTGATTATCAACCTGAGGTTACACTTTTCATTCCAGCATATAACGAGAAAAATTATGTGGATCAGAAAATGAAAAACACCCTCGAGTTGAATTATCCAAAAGATAAACTTAAAATTTACTGGGTAACGGATGGTTCTGATGATGGTACGGATTTAATATTAAAAAAATACGATAACGTTGAGTTGTTTCACAAACAAGAACGTAATGGAAAAATTAATGCGATGAACCGAGTTATGCCATTAGTAAATTCGCCAATCGTCGTGTTTAGTGATGCCAATACTTTATTGGGAAAAGATTCAATAAAGCATATTGTAGATTGTTTTGCAGATGTTAAGGTGGGTTGTGTTTCAGGCGAAAAACGAATCTTTAATAGAGACAAAGATATTGCCTCAGGAGCAGGTGAAGGCCTTTATTGGAAATACGAATCTACGTTAAAAAAATGGGATGCAGAACTGCATTCTGTAGTAGGAGCAGCAGGTGAATTGTTTGCTATACGAACCGAGCTTTACAATGAAGTTGAACAAGACACACTATTGGATGACTTTGTGATTTCGTTGAGAGTGGCACAAAAAGGATTTACCATTCAATACAATCCCGAAGCATTTGCCATAGAAACAGCATCTGCAAATGTTGGAGAAGAGTTAAAACGAAAAATTCGAATTTCTGCTGGTGGTATTCAGTCGGTCGTGAGGTTAAGTTCTTTGCTAAATATTTTTAAATACAAAACACTTTCATTTCAATATGTGTCACATCGTGTTTTACGCTGGACTTTAACACCACTATGTTTAATTCTATTAATACCTATAATGAGCATTTTAGCATATAGTGAAGGAATAATGAATTTTGGATTTTATGCGGTGCTTTTTTGGATACAATTACTTTTTTACGCATTTGCTTTATTAGGGTGGTTTTTAGAAAACAAACAAACAAACTTAAAAATTTTATTTGTTCCGTATTATTTTTTTATCATGAATTTGTCTGTAGTACTTGGATTTTTTAGATATATAAATAATTCACAATCTGTAAACTGGGAACGTGCAAAACGAGCGTTGTAGAAATAACAGAAATTAATTTGAGTATTAACCAATCCTAATTAAAAAGAAAATAAATCGATGAAAACAGGCATCATTATTATATTTCATAATCGCGAAGAAGAGATTGATAAAGACTTTTTTAAAGACCATATTAGTAAAGCTAATGATGTTGAGATTTGTTTGGTCAATAACAACAGTAAAGATAATACTTATCAGTTATTAAAAGAGATAAGCGAAAAGTGTAAAAATGTTTCAGTTGTAAATATTAATAAGTTTAAAACTGGCAATTCTGCAATTAGAGCAGGTGCGCGTTATTTAGTAAATCAATTTAATCTTCGTGAAATAGGATACATAGATACTAGTCTACTGTTGCCAAATCATAAAGAATTAAACAATATACTGAAAGTCATCATTGAAGAACATGATGAAATTTTAAAGTATAAAAAACAAGTCAGTCAACAGAAAAAAATTAAGCAATCCATGTTTCAATGTGTATTTTCTTTACAAGAATGTATGATGGTTTTTAAAAATGAGCATCAAGTGGTAAGTTTTCAAGAATAAATGAGGTACAAATCAATTTAGCTAAATCCATTCACCGACAGAAAACCACCGTCAAACTATACCGAATTGTATCTAAAAGAAAATTATATTTCTTCTCTGATATTGCATATAATTTTGATACAATATTAATAATCACTATAGTTAAAAATCAAGTTTTATATTATGAAATCTATTTTCAAAGCCATTTTTTTTGCATTTTTTTTATGCACGTGTAGTGTTCCAGATGCAGAGGTCCAAAAAAGTGACAATAAAGACATAATAAACAGTATAGCAATACCAGATGGTTTTGATTTTAGCACGCATCAAGAAGTTAAAGTAATCATTAATGATGCTTCGAATTATGTTCGATATGATATATATGCATATTCAGACGAGTTACATTTTTCTGGGTACGAAACATTTGAAAATCAATTTGGAGAATTAGTTACTGAACCAGTTTATAAAAATGATATTTTAAACAAACTTATCTTTTCTGGAGTACCCTCTAATGGGATATTAAGTCAGACGATTAATCTTCCAAAATATTGTAATAAAGTATATATAAGAAGAAATCAGAATCTAAAATTTTCTACTTCAATTAAGAATATTGCAAATAATGAAGTTAACTATTCATATTCTAGTGAAACGTCAAGTAATAGAAATTCAGGAGTAAATAGTGTTAGTGACTATCTTTATTGTGTTAATGGCTCAGCTGAGTTATTCCAAGTTGACCCATTGAATGGAGATCTTACATTTTTATCGGATATGCCAATGGGTAGTTATACCGCTGCTTTAGATCAAGAAAACAAAACGCTTTACTCGATTGGAAGAAGTAGTCCTTATCCTTTAATGAAATATTATATTGAAACTGATACTTGGGAAACTGTTGCTAATTTGGGAATTGGTGGGCCTAGATTAGATTTTAATGTTAGTGATCGATTGCTTTATTTTTCAAAGCAAGATAAACTATATACGTTCGACCCAACTGATGGAACAAATTTAGATATATGGAAAATTAATGGTTTACATAGTACTGCAGGTGGAGATTTAGCATTTGCTATTGACGGAACTTTGTTTCTATGCACTTTTTCTGGTTTATATCGTTTAGAGTTAAATGAAAATAATGAATATGATAGTACAAGAATAAGCGCAGACAACCTCCCTTTTCAGCCTACATCAATGACTTTTGATTCAAATCAAGAGCTATGGCTAGCGAATAATGCAAGTAGTTCAGATTTAATAATTATGGATACTCAAACGGGTGGTTGGCAATATCAATATGGTATGAATGCTTTAAATAATACTGATTTTAACAGAACAATTAATGACTTGACAACATTTCGTGTTTATAACGACAATCCAAATACAACAGATTCTGATGGCGATGGAATATTAGATTTAGACGATTCTTATCCAGAAGATCCTGAAGCTGCTTTTGAATTATTTACGCCAAGTAAATATGGTACAGGAACCATAGCTTTTGAAGATTTGTGGCCATCAAATGGAGATTATGATTTTAATGATATGGCTTTAAATTATAAAGCAATTGCAGTATTAAATTCAGATAACTTAGCGGTAAGAGTGGATTTCATTTGTAACGTAAAATCTAATTTTGCAGGTTTCACTAATGGTATTGGCATTGAGATTAACGGTTTGTCACCTTCACAAATTCAGAATATTTCGGGAACAATTTTTACTGAAAATTATATAAATTTAAATCCCAATGGAACTGAAGCTAATCAAGATCGTGCAGTTGTTATTTTAACTGATAATGCAGATAATCTTTTATCTGAAAAAACAATATCTATTAAGTTTAATGAACCAATTAATACTAATGAATTAGGAGCTGCACCCTTCAATCCATTTATCATAGCAAATAAAATAAGAGAACGTGAAATTCATTTGCCATATCAAAACGCAACACTACTAGGTAATAATTTAATCGAAAGTTCGGGTGCAAATAAAGATACTGATGGCAATTATATTTCAGAGAGTGGATTTCCGTGGGCTATAAGTATAATTCATGACTTTAAAGTCCCTAAAGAATCTATTGCTATCAATCAGGCCTATAATTTTTTCACTGATTGGGCAAGTTCAGGAGGAAATAACCATAAAGATTGGTATAAGGATAATCCAGGTAATCGAAATATTGATTTGATAGAAAACTAAACTAATATAATTTAAAATTATGGCACTTAAAATAACAGAAAAAAATGGAATTTTCATGGTAGAAGGGGCAATTAACACAGCTACTTCAAAATATTTTGAAAGTCATATATGGGCGATAATAAATAAATACAATAATGTGACTATTAATATTGATAACGTTAATTATATCGATTCGAATGGCCTTTCAATTTTAAGGAACGTTTACTTAAGTTGCTTAATGAAGTATAATATAGCTTTTTATATAGTTGGAAATGGTTGTAAAGAGATTTATGATGATTTTAGATTTAATAAAGTGGCATAGCATATTGGTTTTAGTAAATACTTGTTCTATTTTAAAACCTTTATGATTTTATTCGGATCAAACTTGCCAAGTCTTTTAATCATATATAATGCTTTCCCCAAATCCTTAACCTAATGAGATTCCTCAATAATAGCAAGTGTTTATTTTTTATCAAAAAAGAGGGTGGAAAAAAGGCGTAACACTTTATTTAAGGTAAATCGAATTTCAAAAATCTTCGTTATTGATATTATTAGATTTTGATTGTCTTAGATTCTTGTTGTACTAAATTTGTATCGTGACCATTGAAAGTGTTATAAACAAGGGCAGAATACTTTCTGTATTGGCAAATAGTTTCATTGCGTTAAAGAAATAAAGATTTATTGATTCTGAACGCCTACTGGGCAACCTATAAATACAGAATTTATCAATAGCGCCTTAGCATCTTGTTTGGAATACAAGCCTCCTTGATATTTTGGATCTCCAAACAATTCAGTTCCTGATAGCTGATATTCTGTTCCAACTATAGTCACATTAGATATTTTCGGACTGGTTTGTGGTTGAGTTCCTATCGAATTAGAGCTAGAGATTTCAAAACCTGCAGACCCACTTTCATCTGCAGCAAATGGATTTCTAACTAAATATGCGTATTGAACGTTACCTTGATAACCTGCATCCATATCTAAATCATCGTCTAAAGTATTATAGGTTGCCACATATTTCACATCTGCCGCTCCACCAAACCATTCAATAGCATCGTCTCCAGCATAAGTAACAATAATGTGATGTACTGATGTTTCTGAACCTACGCCTCCAAAGGTGATACTATTTATTTCATTTCCTGGGCTAATAGCAATTCCTGCATATTCGACTCTCCAATAGCTGAAAGAACCACTGGAGTCTAAAGGGTTATCTCCTCCATAAGTTCCATCTTCTGGATCAGGACCTTGAACACCTTCAAGCAGTACGTCATTTCCTTTATTAGAAACTGCATTTCCACAAAAAACAACACCTCCCCATTGGCCTCTGGTGCGTTCTCCAGGAGCTAAAGTTCCTGTGAATACAATGGGGTCTTCAGGAGTTCCATTTGCCTCAATTTTTGCCCCCCTATTAAATACCAAAACTCCAGATTCGATCCCAACGGCTTTCTCACCAAAAATAATTGTCCCTGGTTCTATGGTTAGTGTTACTCCATCTTTAACGAAAACTTGTCCTCTTAAAAGGTATTTATTATCATTTGTCCAATCGGTATTTTGACTTATAGAACCTTCTATAATTTCAACCTCATTAATATCAAATCCATAATCAATCATTTGAGGTTCTAACTCCCACCAATTTGAATTAATATGCCATTGCTCATCTATTGTCACACCAAAAGCACCAGGAAAATGTGACTCCTCCAAATTTCCTGAAGCAGGTTCCAATTCCATAAAATCACTTTCAAGAAGGGTTGGGAATACATCTAATGAAAAGTAACTTGGGTCAGCTGGATTTATAGGCTTTGCAAACTGATCGCTTGCTAAATATTCCAAAGGATTATCTGTTACCTTATAATTCTCTGCTGAAATAGGATCTATAAACAATGAAGAAACTGAATTTTGAACAAATAAAATGGATTTAGCATCTGAATTCCCTGTTCCAGTATGGACTGGGTCATCGTCAAATTCAGGCGGAGGCAACACATCTATTTCTTCACATGCTAAACCAGCAAACAAAATTGTTAGCATTAAAAAGAAATATGAAAGTTTAAATCTGTTCATTGGTTAAAATTTATATTCTAATATGATATTATATGTTTGATAGGTCAAGCCCTTTTGAACTTCCTTATTCAAAGGATCTCTTAAGTCTCCATCTAGTTTAACATCTTCAATTTGAATAAATGGAGCATTCAACAAATTAAGTCCTACCAAACTCAAAGACAAATTATTATTGAATTGATAAGCATATCCTAAATTCATAATATGTCTCGATTTATTGTACCAAGGAAATGTCTCTTGTCCGTCTCCAACCGAAAATAAAGATTTTCCGGTAAATTTATAATCAACAGTTATTTGTGATTTTTTATTGGGTGCAAAATAAGTCAAACCAGCTGCCGCTAAAAAAGGAGTCTGCCCTTGTAATGGCCTGTCGCTAGCGACTTCATTGGTGTCTTCACCTAATTTAATACGACTATACGTATATGCGAAATTCGTATTCAATAAAATCTGGTGTAATACAGAGTATTCATTCCGACTTAAATATTTTGAGAATTCAAACTCCACCCCAGCTAAATCAGCTCCTTTTGCATTATTAAAGCTAAACAATGCCAATTCAGACCGTATAATATAAATCATTTCAATAGGATCTTTTATGTTTTTATAAAAGGCTCCAAAAGACACATATTCGTTTCTATCAAGTTTAAAAAGTATGTTAAAATCTAAATTTTGCAATTTGGCATTTTTTAGTTCAGGATTCCCTTGAATATCTGCACGGTAATCAAAATCATAAAATGTAAATGGAGCCAATTCTCTAAACGCTGGTCTATTCAAACTGGTTGCATAAGAAAGTTTTAACACTGAATTAGAACTTAACTGATGGTGGAAATTTAAATAGGTTAGAAAATCAGTATTTGAATTATCTACATCTGTTGAACCCGATTGCATGGTTTGATTAAAACTTTCAACCCTAAAGCCTAAACTTCCCTTCCACGTTTTTCCTAATTTATAATCAGAACCAACATATCCTCCCAATAAAAAATTATCGGCGTTGTAATTATCAAAAATGGTTGTTCCATCAACCAAATAATAGCCCGTTGGCCCATAATTTTCAGGGGCAAAAACATTCGCTAAGTTTCCTCCATTGACAAATCTTAAATCAGGTGTAGTAAAATCATCTTTAGCCGTCGTAAGTATGCGTGCTTTGAATTTGCGGTCCGTTCCTTCAGAAATAAGTCCACCTTTCAAAACAAAGCGATCTTCATTGACTTCATGCTTTACATCAACTCTACCAGAAAACGAAACATCGTTCAAATCACTATTAAATCGGGCACCATTATCCGCTTTAGAACTTTCAGGAATAATCATTAAAAAGGCAGCTTCGGGTTGATTTAAATTCCTTTGGGCGCCAACCCTTCTTAAGTCAGGTTCTTTTCTTACCGAATTTCCATATCCCAATGACCAATTCAATTGAGTAGCATCCTGAAAACTGTGAGTCCCAGTCAATCTAGTTAAAAACGCTTCCTTAACTTCCATCCCATACTGGGCTGCAAAAATCTCTTTGTTATTATTTAACCCAACATAATATCGTGAAAGTGTAGTATTCGTGTTTGAATGTGTATATGACACATCAAAATTCATCTGATTATTGGAGTTAAACACAAAATTCCACCCTGTATTTAGTGACAAATCTATTTTGGTTCTATAAATTCCATCAGTCATATAAGATTCTAAATCACTTCCCACTACTTCTCCAATTTCATTGTAATTATATCCTGAAAATCGTGCCCTATTATAATGCGCTCCTGATTGACCTCTTGAATAACTCAAAGAGTTAATGGTTGATATTTTGGTATTTCCATTTGAATTTAATATTCTCCCCATAGCATAACCAAATTGCAAATTTGGAAATGCTGTATTATTTTCCAATCCATAAGTATTCCTCAATAACTTCCCTTGATTAGCAGCTTCATTTCGACTCATGTTTTGAAGGGTAGACGCATCCACAACGTCTCTGGTAATAGCTCTTTTATCAACACCATACCCAAAAAAATCTCCGAAATTATTGTTGACATCGACATCTTCAATGAAAGTTTCAAAAGTAAAATTATGTTGATATCCCAGTCCGAAAGCTATTTTATTAAAGGTCTTATTCAAATTGGCGTTCGTGGAAATTGATACCGTTGCACCTCCCCATTCACCAGGGTTTTCATAGGATCCTGATTTATTAACTTTCAACTCTTGAATGGCCGATCCTGGAAGTAACCCTAAAGAAAAAGCTTTTACATTTTGTTCTGTAATTGGTGCTGAAAGTCCATCTATTAATATTCCACTATATCTTGGACTTAACCCTCTAAAAGAAACCAAATTCCCTGAGGCAAAGTTCACTCCAGAAATACGTTTCATCAAGCCCGTAGCACTTCCTCCAAGAAGTTGAATAACGCGCTTATCAAAACTGTTCGAAACTGCAACATCGTTTAAATCCGTATTGCGTATATGAAATATTGAATCTTTTGAAATTAAGGTTGTGTTAGAAGTTTGTTGAGCAAACAGATTTAGTTGAATTAAAAAGAAAAGTAGAAAAACTCCTGTAAACCTCATAAACCTGATTTAATTGCCTTTATCAAATTTAAAAAAAAAAAGAACTAACAGACTGAATAACAGGATGTAATTCGAATAAAGTAATACTATCGATGCTATACTTTTGAAGATTACCCCATGGATATGAATCTCCAAAAACAATAAATCCTTAATTTTTCCGAATTGATTCAAACAAAACCACACCCATTTATAAAAAGAGGAGGTAACAATCGTTATGGAGTAAATGAAAAAAGGATTTATTAATTTAAATTGAATTTTCTGTCATGTTGAGCGTAGTAGAGACATCTTTTTATCTTTGCATGAAATTTAATTTTAATTCAGACATCTTAATTGTATAAGTTGCATTCAAAATGACAGGAATTAGAAAAACACACATTTCAAAAACAAAACAATGAAAATAGCCTTCTTTTCCGATGTACATGCTAATCTGCCCGCTTTTAAAGCCTTGTTAGAAGATTTAGATGAACTACAACCCGATATGGTTTATTGTTTAGGAGATTTGGTGGGATACAATGTTTGGCCAAACGAGGTGGTTTCAAAGCTTAGAGAGCGACGCATCCCTACGATTATGGGAAATCATGACGAGTTTTTAATGCTCCCTGAAGATCCCAATCCACTATCGAATAAAGCAATTACAAGAAAAATAGTTAACGAAGAAACTAAGAATTATCTGATTAATTTACCGCGTCAGATCGACTTGAAATTTCAGTTATCAGATGCTCCTTTGAATATTCATTTAACGCATGGGAGTCCCAAAGCTATTAACGATTATTTGGTGGAGTACTATCCTGAAGAAGATGTCTTAGAAATGTTGAAGCAAGTGAAATCTGATATCCTGCTTTGCGGTCATACACACAAGCAATATCACAGATTAATTCCTGTTGAAAACAAATTTAAGCATATAATTAATGTAGGCTCTGTAGGAAAACCTAAAGATGGAGATGCTCGATTATGCTATGCAGTACTGACTTTCAATGAAACAAATCCATCAATTGACAAAAATGCTCTGAAAGTTGAATTCAGAAGAAAGGAATACGATGTTGAAGGCGCAATGGATGCTATCTACAACAGTGACTATCCGGATGACTTTGCAAATGCTTTGAATTTAGCTAGGTAGGGTTTAATGAGAAAATGATTTAATGAATTAATATTCCAATGTCACACTGAGCGGAGTAGAAGTGGATTTCTCCTATGGCCAATTAAAATACCAAATTACTATTCAATGGTCATTGTGATGCAGTGCATATGAACGATACAATCTCATTACACTTTAATGATTTCTCTCCTAATAGTGAGATTGCCGCAGTCGCACACTCCTTCGAGAAGAAAAAAAAGGTCATCGATCAACGAATAGTTCGGAACCAATAAGAAGAAACTCTGGAACTAATATAGCTAGATGATTATGGATCTTTTCAAGGCTCTAATTCCTGCGAATTGCAATGGCATTTCTTTATATGTCAATACCTCGGGACGACCAATATCAAAGATGGGTCATATATCTCTCTTCTTCCAATTGCTCATTCTAAACACAATAATACATCTCGAATGGGTATAGGCCGTGATTTTGTGTTTAGCAGAATTATGATGGGCATCCTCCATAATATCTTCTGAAATATGATTGATGGTAAAAAAATCCCGTCTTTCTAATATTTTAATAGGTAATTCTAAGGACTGCTGTTGTCGGACGTAAAATAAAACCTAACAATAGTGGAGTTGAGCCTAAATGCATCACAGAACTAAACACTGCTACATTTTCAATTTCTTCCGGAGGAATACTACCAATAATATTGGCAGACTTATAACCCGACAAACTATTGATTAGGTTTATTTTAAAAATATAATCGAGCGATGATAACTGTTCCGAAGTGAAACGTTTCATCTGTTAATACTTTTTATAATTTGCAATGCTAACATTGGTCGCTTTTAAATCGTGCATCAGATTGTACAAGCCAAAAAATGTTCTATTAATATAAATGAAATGTTTCGAGCCTCTGTTCCCATTCATTTTTCGCAGTTCTGTACTCTTTGCGTATTTGGTTCCTATATCTCTTATTTTTCCAAAAAACTCTTCATTGGAAAAATCAAATTCTTCATTATTAAAGGGTTCTGTAAACAGACTTAATAGTTCTTGAAAAATAGATTTAAAGAATATAACTTCTTCCTCTGTGTCTTCTGGCTTTATAATTTCTAATTCGTATAATTTCTTTTCGAAAAAGACTGGATCCTCAATGTTTTTTCTATCTGCCAACTCAAAATAGGGCACATAAAACTCTTGAGGAACTGTTTTAATACATCCAAAATCGATTACAATCAATTCCTTTGTTTTCGAAACTAGAAAATTTCCTGGATGTGGATCAGCATGAATTTTTCGCAATACATGCATTTGATACATGTAAAAATCCCATAAAGCTTGTCCTAACTTATTCGCTGAAGCTTTATCTTTATTTACGGCTGTAAATTCTGAAATATGAACACCTTCCATCCAATCCATGGTGATGATTCGTTCTGTAGAATAATCTTGATAATAGCTCGGAAATTTTAGGTTTGGTATATGTTTACATGCAGTTGCAATTTCATTACTCTGTTTTATTTCATTTAAATAATCGGTTTCTTCCAACAACTTATTTTCTACTTCAGCAAAGTATTTATCACTCCCTTTTCCTTTGATGTTGAACAACTTCATTGCCATTGGTTTTACCATGGCCAAATCGGATGAAATACTTTCAGCAACACCTGGATATTGAATCTTTACGGCCAATTTCTGACCATCTTTTTCCGCGAGATGTACTTGTCCGATACTCGCTCCACTTATGGCGGTTAAATCAAATTTATCGAACAAAACATGTGGTGCCTGTCCAAAATATTTCTTGAAGGTTTTATTTACTAAAGGAGGGGATAAGGGTGGTACGGAAAATTGGGATAAGGAAAACTGCTCTACATAAGCACTTGGCAAAATTCCTTTTTCCATACTTAACATTTGAGCGACTTTAAGCGCACTTCCTTTTAATTGCTTCAATCCATTATAGATATCTTCTGCATTGTCTTTATTCAGTTGTTCCTTCGCCTCATTTTCTGGTGTTACTAATTTATTGCCGTAATATTTTAAGTAATTCACACCTACTTTTGCGCCTGTTTGAACAAGTTTAGAAGCTCTTTGAATTTTTGAAGTAGGAATACTATCTATAGTTTTCATGAGCTTACGAATTTTTCTTTGAATAAAAACTTTCCTAAATCCAGCACACTTTTAATTGGAGCGACATTCATAATATCGAAACCTGCATTTACAGATTTTTCGATGAAGACATCGGTTTTCTCAAATGAAGCTGAAGAATCCTCTAACCAAAACTTAATGGTGAGCAAGAGCTGTGTCCAACTAGCTTCTTTGATGCTATTGTCTTGAAATTTTTCAATTCGCTTTTCTTTGAAGTCAATTTTCTCAATGTCCAAGGTATCTATATAAAGTAAAAAGTCTCTTCTAAGTCCTTTTAACATTTTCAAAGATGCCATTCCTCTGCTTTGAGGTTTGAGTGCATATACAACATAACTCCTGTTGGCCGTCATGATTTCGAAAAAGGTAAAGTAAAAACTGAGTAGTTTATTGCGAACATCAAATTGTTCATAATCCTCACTATTGTTCAACAAGGTTAAAGTCTGTTCCAAGAATGAAGTGAAAATTTCAGACCGAATTCCTTCAAACGAAGTAAAGTATTTATAGAATACTTGCTCTTCAAAATTATATGCTTTTGCAAACTTGAAAACTGATTCAGGTTCAGAACCATTTTCAAGCACATAATCCATGTACATATTGATAAAATCACTCTGACTTAAATTCTTCTTTTTTCTCATCATCATTCGTGTTTAAATTGAAGTTAGAGCAAATATACGTCATATTGTCTAATCATTTGGTGTTTTTGTTAAACAATAGGTAAATTATAGGGGATTATAGAAGATAATTTGATTATAATTGGTAGAACTTTATTCTAATACTTCAAAAAATAAATCGGTTTTTAAAACTTTAAAATATCCAAAGTTTGATAAATCTATTTGAATATCAACTTTGTAAAACCCTGGATCAACAATGTTTTGAAGTAAATCAATTTGAATATAGCTTTCAAACTTTTGTTTTTTCTTTTTGTAAAGTGTTATTTAATTTTGAAATCCTTTATCTATATAATGTTCCCAATGCACTTCGTACTTTAAATATTCTTCTTCATTGATTTTTTCAATAAAAAAGATGTTTTCAAATACATCTCGTTTATTAAACATATCCGATTTTATATATTCCTTTATTAGGTATTCAAATTCAACTAGTTTTAGTTTACTTACATCTCCTTTTGAGATTTTCTGAGGTTTAGTATTTTTTATTAACGAAAAATGTTCTTTGCAAATAATAAAACTAGTTTTATTGTTTGGATATTCACTTTTAACCATTGCTCCCTTATAATTTGTAAGACTTTTATCATGTCTATAATTGGAGTTTGACTTTATACAATTTACCGCTTCATTTTGATTAAAAATGAGATATATGGTTTGTTTGTCTTGTGCAATACAAGAGCTCATAGTAAATAGGAGGATTGCCAAAACCATTAAATTTAGTCTACATATGCCTAATTTGTGTTATTGGTTTCATAATTAATAATTTTTAAGGGCTGTTCTTTTTTTTGTACAAAAACTCCTCGTATATAATTCCTGAGTTATTAATGTTATGGTATTTGTGAAATATTCATTCATACAACTTTGACTTCTAAAAATGTTGTCTAAAATATGTATTAAGTTCAATGCCATAAACTTAATTCGAATTCATATAGCATCTTTGATTGTACTTCTATTAAGTAGATATCACTCGAAAAAATATCAAAACCCTCTATTTTAGAGGGTTTATTGTTGATTTGTAACGATTGAATTGGGGCGATCTAATTTTATGTTAGAACGCTATTTCTTTCCCAACCATTGGTTTTAGCGGTTAATTCCGGATACAAACAAGATGTCATTCCATCTTTTGAAACCAAGATTCTTATAGGATCTCCAATGGCTTTACTATTAGTTAGTGCGTGATTGGTTGTCCTTGATTTAGTAACCGAATTGTTATACTCATAGTGGATAGTCATAGATGTTCCTTGTGATCTAGAAAATGAACTATTATGGTTTATAGAAATTATTATTCCTTCTTTTATTTGACCAGTTTTATATAAATCAATTTCAGGTTTTATTCGTAGGTATAAAATATAGCAAAGAAGGAGTCCTATCAATAGAACTACTGTTGCTATGTAGTATAAGAAACTCATTTGCATTGTATATTGTTCAAAAGCTGGAATGGTAGATTTACCATTAAAATGTTTAATGGTTAATTCACTTCCTTTTTCTAAATATTGAGTTTTCTCAGGGTTAAAAACACAGAATTGGGATGTCACTTTTTGACCATTATAATTATACTCATAAGTTAGTATTTGAGGATTTTCACCATTTACAGTCATAGTTGTAAAAGGTTCAATGCTAGTTAAAATAGCACTTTGTTCTATTCCATTGGTTTCTATTTCCTCAACATTCTCAACATAAGGCATTTGATTACCTACCCCATTGAACATAATTGCCATTGGAAATATAAGGAACAAGGGAAAACTAATTCCTTGAAAAGCAAATAGAGATAAACCTGGTCTAAGTTTTATTCTTTGCCAAATTGTTTTAAAGCTAATTTTTCTATTATTCAATGGTAAGGTTTTGGGAACTAACGGTTTGTGTATTAGTTGTTAGATATTATTACTAATTTTTTCTTTAGTGTGCCGTTTTTCTGTATAGAAAATGCGCACGAATATAACAATATGAGTGAGGTAATGCCAAATTAATACTTTATTTATTGTCCTAAAAGAGAGAATTTTTCTGTAAACGATGACCGTAAAATCATCCTAATGAACGCTTAATCAATTAAGCTTGTACGAATTGTTTATATTTAAATCCTGATAATTCTGAATATATCTATGAAAATCACTAAAAAGAAGGCGCTTAAAATCTTAAAAATTGGATTTTTAGCATTGGGATTAATTGCACTATTTTCCTATTGGCGAATTAATTCTAATATAAAAGAAACCGACGAAAGTTGCATTGCAGTATTGCAAAAGCGCTTATCTGAAAATACTAATCCAGAGTACATATTTGAAAAAGGCTATGAAAAACTTCAGGTTTTAGTGGAGAAAAGTTTGGTGGCTCGTACCGAAATGCTTCAAATCTCTAAGCGATTAGAAATTGATGCAGACTTGCCAATTAGCAGTAGAGATTTGGTTACCCTAAAATCTGGATTCGAAAATTATATTCATATTAGAAAAGATTTGTATGCTTTGGCTTCTGCTTACGAATGTGCCATTAATGTAGATGAAGAGAAGCTAAAAGCTTATGATATTGATACCGAACTTAGATATAAAGGGGTGTTGCTTTCGCTTTGCTCTGCGATGACCTTGTACGATAATTATTTATTGGCAATGGTTATGTTTGAAAAAGACAAGCGATTAAGAAACATTGTCAATGATCCTGATATGGGGTTTGGAATATTAAAAAACCAATTACAGGATATGACCAATTCGGCTAACTCAATTGAAATTAGGCATCGTGTTAGACGTGTAATAAAGTTTTATGAAACCAATAATTCAAAGTATCAAGACGCTGAAGAAGATTCGGCATTGTCCTATATGCATTTGCTTTTAGAATCCAGCCCTTCTTATAACTATACTAAGAAAATTAGAATAGGGCAGATTGCATCGAATAAGGTGGTTTCATTTGAGCGTATTGTAGGGGATATGCTGTCTGAATATTCAGATGAGAGCTTCGGTGCTATTAGTGGTGTTTTTGGCAATACCATGGGGTTATACGAATCCAGAAAAGGAAAGCTGTATAAAAATGATTCGGTTAAAAATCACATTCAACAGTATCTAAAACCTTTAGATATTTTGTTAGAGAAAACACCGTTTAGATTGACAGATAAACTTATTCCAGGACATTTTGGTCATGTGGCAATTTGGACCGGAACAAAACGTGAATTGGTAGATTTGAAGCTTTGGGAAACCCCCCAAGTAGAACCGTATTCTAAAATTATAGAAGATGAATCGGATCCAAGTTCTAAGAACGAACATCAAATTATTGAAGCCTTACGTTCAGGTGTACAGTTGAGTACTTTAGATGACTTTTTAAATGTTGATGATTTTGTGATTTTGCGACCAACTTTTGATAAAGATATTGCAATCGAAAAGCAAAAGGAAGCCTTAATAATGGCGTTTAGACAGTTGGGGAAAAAATACGATTTCAATTTTGATGTCAATACAACCGATAAAATTGTGTGTTCTGAATTGGCGTATATTTCTTTTCCAACGGTCGATTGGCCTACTGAGAAAACCTTAGGCAGACATAATATTAGTCCTGATAATGTAGCAAAGTTAGCTTGGAATAATGTGCCCTTAGAACTGGTGTTATTGTACCATGATGGTCAATTAATTGATGATAAGATTAAAAATGAGAAAATGAAAATGCTTATGGAATAAGGTTATTGTTCAGTGAATTAGAGTTTAAAATGTTAATGAAAGCTTAATAGAATTTATTTTTGTTTAATTAATTTGTAAATTTGTTAAACAACTAACTTTAAACCTTGAATTATGCACACTTTCATTTTTAAGTTTTCCCTTCTACTTCTTTTTATTACTTCACCTAATCCGCCTGCTCAACAAGAGTTTCAAGGCCAAGCCTTCTATTATTCGAAATCTAAGATGGAATTAGGAAATTGGGGCGCAAGACTTAGTGAAGTTCAAAAAAAGCAAGTACAAGAGCGTTTAAAAAATAGGTTGGAAAAGAACTATGTTTTAGACTTTAATAAAGCGGAGTCTGTTTTTAATGAAGAAGAAAAATTGGATGCCATTTCTGGTGCTACTGATTCTTGGGGTTCTTATTTTTCGAGAGGAGAGCAGTATAAAAATGTAAAGGATAATAAACTGGTGCAAAGTCAAGAATTTTATGGTAAGCGTTTTGTGGTCAAGGATAAGTTGCAAGAAATTAATTGGGAAATGACTTCAGAAACGAAACAAATTGGGCAATACACTTGTTTTAAAGCAACAGCATCTATACCGACTTACGATTTGACTTGGTATGAATTTTCATGGGGGAAATTGAGATCAACGACTTCAGAATCAAAAACTGAATCTTCTGAAGAACCAGAAGAAAAAATGACTGCGGTAGAAGCGTGGTATTCACCTCAAATTCCGGTTTCACATGGTCCAGGAGAATATTGGGGACTTCCAGGTTTGATTTTAGAAGTAAGTGCCGGTAATACGGTTATGCTATGTTCTAAAATTGTTATGAACCCAAGTGAAATTGTCGAAATAAATGCGCCAGATAAGGGTAAGGAAGTTACCATAAAAGAATACGAAGCAATTGTTTCTCAAAAGATGAAAGAAATGAGAAATAACCGAATGGGTAGAAGTAGGCCTTAAACTAAGTTTCAAGTTGTTTTTGTTATGCTTAATGTCATGAGTTTCTTATTGCCTAATGTTGTCTATTTCAGATTCTAAATCTAATTTAATACTGTATTGGTCGGCTGTCAAAATTCCAGTAGGTAAATGATTTTGCTCGTAAGGGTCATTTTCTAAAAAGTAAAACTGTTGATTTCCATTTGCATTTTCAATAAGTTTATAGCTTCCGTTGCTAATGGTCCAAAGTTGATTTGTACCATCGTCTTTTTCTGAATATTGATATTCTCTTATTGCTTCAGCATTTGTAAGTAATGATTTAAAGCTTTTACTGTCATGAATTTCGGTAGAATTAACGCCTGCTATTTGAGAGATAGTAGCAAACAAATCGGTACTATTGATAAGGCTATTTTCAATTCCAGTTTTAGAAACTCCTTTACCAGCAATAAACATTGGTACATTAATTCCGCCTTGATTTAAAGACCCTTTAGCGGTAAAAAAGCTGTATGGGGATTGCACAACTTCATTAGGCGTACCATTGTCACCTAAAAATAATATAACTGTATTTTCTCTTTGGTCTGTTGGTATACTTTCTAATAATTCACCAATTTGATAATCCATGGCTTCGATAGCTGCCATATAATAAGGTGTTGCCTCCATTCCATCCGAAAATTCTGGAAGATTCCCTTGAGAATGCATAACATTTGGAGGATTGTGAAATGGGGTATGAGGAGCATTGTATGCTAACCAAAGAAACCATGGCTTGTCTTGCTCACTAATCCAAGTTTTAGCTAATTGGGTAAACTTAGTTGTTGAATATTCGGTTTCTAGTTGTCCATTTCCATTCTCAGTAAGCATCCAATTGTAATAGCTTTGAGCTTCACCTCTTATTAAGCCAGCGTAATAATCAATTCCTAAAGATTCAGGGTTGAAATTACTGCTGTTACCCGACAAATGCCATTTTCCAATTACGGCAGTAGAATACCTGTTATTTGTTTGTTGATTAATGTATGTCTGTAATATGGTTTCAGACAAATTAATTTCATCACCAGCCCATTTAACATCTGTATGATGCCCATATTTTCCTGTGAGAATAGCTGCTCTTGTTGGTGAACAAGTAGGATAGGACCAAAAGTTATTAAAGGTTAAGCCCGAGTTTCTGATAGCATCTAAGTTTGGCGTGAAAGGTTTTATGGTTCCTTCAGAAAATCCACTTAAAGCATCTTTTCCTAAATCATCAGCAATTATGAGAAGGATATTGGGAGAATCTTCAATAGGATTTGAAATAGTGGGCGTTTGTTCGTTAGAACTACAGCCCACTATAATAATAAGAAAAATGCTAAAACTCAAATATTTCATTTTTCAAAAAGGTTATAGAAATGGGTTAGTATATTTCTCGTCACTGATCATTTGTTCATCGGTAAGAGTGTTTAAAAAAGCAACTAATGCATCCTTTTCTAATTGGGTGAAATTAAATTGCCCCGTTTCACCATTATCGTTTACTAATGGCGAAATGAGGTTGGGATGGTCTTGAATTCCGTTGCTATAATGATCTATTACGTCTTCCAAAGTTGCAAATCTTCCATCGTGCATATATGGCGGGCGAATCCCTATGTTTTTTAATGAAGGAACTTTAAATTTTCCGATGTCATTTGGATTTCCAGTGGCCTCACTAACTCCTAAATCGGTTGTAGAAATAGCATCTAATCCGTTTGACGTTGCAAATGTTGTAAGCGGAATTGGTGTTGAAGGAAAAGGACCAATAAATGCCTCGGTTTGATGACAACCAATGCAATTTCCAATAACACCGTTAGATAAAGTTCTTGGTGAAAAAAATATATTTTTCCCTTGATTTTCAAGATTTGTGAAACTTGGAAAGTTTGAGGTAGGAGAACTTACTTCGCTTCTCGCTAAATCATATTTTGACGTTGTACTTATTAGACTTCTAATAAATTGTGCTAATGCTTTAGATATATTATCACTTGATATGGTTTCATTGCCGAAAGCAGCTTCAAATAGGGGTGGATAATAAGCTTGATTGTTTGCAATGTTTACAAGTTCTTCGAGCGTTAAACCCATTTCAACTTCATCCTGGAACGGCATTAAAACCTGATCTTCTAAGGTTTCTGCGCGTTCATCCCAAAAGAATTTTCCGCCGGCATAAAAGCGAGAATTTACAATACCCATAGAGTGTCTTCGTGTTAACTCACCATCAAACCCTTGGCTTAAAACATTTGGGTCGGAAAAACCATGTGAAGCTTGGTGGCAACTCGCGCAAGAAACAGTGCCATTGGCACTTAATTTTATGTCATAAAAAAGTACTCTTCCCAAAGTTGCTCCGGCATCAGTTATAGGATTATCAGAGGGTGTATTGTCATAGGCCGTAACTTCTTGAAATTGGAATTGGGGCGGAAACTGACTAGCCGTATAATAGTCTGGAAGCGGAATATTTGAATAATTAAAGTACGTCTCAGGCAAATTTAATTCTTCAAAAGGGTCATCGGCAATAGGGACATATTCAACTTCGTCAGAATTGTTGCAGGACATCGTAAGTAATAGAATAAGTGGCAACATTACATATTTGAGGCTATTCATAAATTGAAAGTCTATTGGTTATACCTGTAAGACTTGACAATTAATGAATAGTTTAGTTTCAAAATGAATTTATTTTAAACCATTAAATCTAAATTAAAGACTGACCGCTTATTATTCGACTTTTAATGTCATTGAAGTGAAATTATATGATGTCTCATCAATTCTAAACATATCAAGGATTTCACCGTTTTGTTGAAAACCCATTTTTTTATAGCGTGTGATTGCTGGTGAATTGTTTGATAATACTTGTAAATTTAACAGCTTGTAGTTGCATTGTTTTCGCAATATTCAATAATATAAGACATGAGGTAATGGCCTATTTTCAAGTTTCTATGTTTGCTATCCACTCACATGCCTAATAATACGCGATGTTCTGTATTTAATTGCCCATGTGATCTAATATCAACATGTCCTACAATTTTGTGATCTTGGTTTATGGCAATCCAAATTTTGCACCAATTGCTATCTGTTGTTTTGGAATTAAGGCTTGAGACAAAATCTTCTTTCCATGGGGTGTTTAAATGGGATTGTGTCTTTGATAACGGAAGGAATAGCAGGTTGTTTTTCGCTCCGTTTTCTGAGATGTGATGATTCAAATACTCAAAAAACGAATCGAAATCGTCTTGTTCTAATTTAATTATTTTAAACATAAATAGGTTTACTACTGAATGAAATATACCTTTTTAATTTTGTGGTTTTCAATATGATAAATGGCTACAGCTTCAAGGATTCTTTCGCCAAACTGAACGCGCTCCTTATCAATTACAATTTGACCTTGAACAATACGCTCTTTCAATTCGCAATGCAAATTTGGTGTGTTTTCAAACATACTCGCATATTGTGACCTCATAATTTCCTTACCGGTATAAAGAAGTTTGTCGGGATAAGCGTATATCTCAACATCATCGGCATAAGGTTCTAAAAAGGCATCTATATTTCTGAGGTTGTATGCGTTTAATTGTCGTTGTGCCAAATCTGAAGGTGAATCAATGAGCAACGTATTGGGATTAAAAACTTGACCTTTATTAATCACGGTATTAATTTTTGTGACATGCTCAATATTTTCAATAGGATTGGCATCTAATAGAATAAGGTTTGCTTTTTTACCAATAGAAATAGAACCAAGTTCATTTTCCTTAGCTAAAATTTTAGCACCGTTTATGGTGGAAGCTTGCATGATTTGCCAATTGGTCATTCCACTTTTCTTCATGGCTTTTAGTTCTGATAAGTATGAAGAGGCATGTAATGTGCCAATATTACCAGCATCGGTTCCTGTGGCAATTGTAACCCCTGCATCAGTTAAAAGTTTTAGATTTACCATGCTAATGGAATCCGCTTTTTTTAGTCCGTTTAAGGCACGTTCAGAATTGCCGTAAGCTTTGTAGTTGTTAACAAATGTAGTGTCTGATAAATGCTTTAAATCTAAAAGTGTACCTAACTGATAAGGGTCTGCAGTTTGGAGTTCATAATTGGTCAGCTTTAAATTTTGACCAAATGTATTTACATAGCCACTATGAACGATTAATGTTGGACAAAGTATCGTGTTTTTAGATTTCATTAATGAAATGAAATCTTCTTTTAGTGCTTCATCATCTACGCTATGTACCAAAAAATCGGCACCATTTTCTACCGCCAATTGAGCTGTAATGCGTTGGGTAGCATGGACGGCAACTTTCAAGTTGTTTTTGTGTGCTTCGTCTATGGCAGCTTTAATTATTGGAAGATTTTTTCGAGCACTTTCTTCAATGCTTAATCCGTCAGCACCAGCGATATACCAAATTTTAATAAAGTCGGGTTTGTATTTTAGTTGAGCTCTAACACCTTGAATGCCATCTTCTATGGTTTTGGTTAGGGTAAAAGGTTCATTTTCCTTTAATCCTTCGTAGACTTCTGGTTCAAAGGTGGTTAACAAGGGACCTGTGATAAAAATGGTGGGTGCATCTGCTTTAGAGGTAAATTCATTGCGTTGTTGAAGGAAATGATAGTTTGCTCCCACATCAATAACAGTTGTAATTCCGTTTGTGAGGTAACGTTTTAGCTTATTTTCCATATCCAATTTCGCTAAACTTATCTCGTCATCATAGTTTTTAAATCGCCTTAAATCAATGGCATCAGGTCGGGTATAAAGACCTCCGTTTTGAAAGAAATGAATGTGAGCATCTACCAATCCAGGAAATAGGTATTTGCCTGTACCATCAATAATAGTTGCGTTTTCAGGAATTTTAAAGCCTTTACTTTTTTTGATGTTAGAAATCGAATTATCTGTGATTTCAACTGTTTGATGAGTTATGAACTTATGTTGTTCTACATCTGCTATCGTAACGTTTGTGATATAGGTCTGTCCATAAAATGAGAGCGTTGAGACGAATAAAGTGATAACTGTCAACAATGTTTTGTGCATAGAAGTTGGTTTTTAAAGTCCTAATCGTGTAAGACTCGATAATTTACTTTTTTAAAAACGGGAAATGTAGTTAAATCTCTAAATTACAAATAAATACCCAATGCGTACAATGTCATTATATTTAGAAATATGACGAGTTGAGACAGCACTAATACCTATGAAAAGCCGAGAAAAGTTTAAGCCTAGAGAAGAATATCTTGAATTTTTAATTTAAGCTGTGGCATTACTTCTGATTTAAACCAGCTATTTTTGGTCTGCCAGATGTTATTACGAGGCGAGGGGTGTGGCAATACAAAGTAATGAGGTAAGTAGGTTTCAAAGTTTTGAACTCTCTGAGTTAAATTGAGTTTAGGGAATGATTTCAAATAATAGTTTTGCGCATAGGCGCCAACCAACAAAATGAGTTTGACATTACTCATCCTTGACAATAATTGATCATGCCAAAGTGGAGCGCATTCCTTTCTTGGCGGTAAGTCGCCTGTTGGCCCTTTTCCAGGATAGCAAAACCCCATAGGAATTAGTGCAATATTGTCGATATTATAAAAGGTGCTTTTGTCAATCCCCATCCATGATCTCAAGTTTTCTCCACTTAAGTCATCCCATGGTACACCACTGTTATGAACAATAACACCAGGAGCTTGACCTATTATAATAATTTTACTGTTTTTAGAAACAGCAATAACAGGACGAGGACCCAATTGAAGATGAGGTACACAAATAGAACATTTTTTTATATCGTGAATTAAATTGTCCAATTTTAAATTAGCCTTTAATAAGTATTAAGATAGTTTATTTTAAATCAAATTAATTCGATTTAAATAGCCTTTAATTAGCGACTTTGTATCGTTTTCGTCGTTTTAATATCTTTCCCTTATAGCCTTCAAAATAGATGGGAATGGCAATATCATTTTCCTTTCTAACCACAAAGTGTAAATGTGGTCCGCTAGTATCACCTGTGAGTCCGGAAATTCCAATTTTTTGTCCCCTTTTAATGTCTTGCCCTTCCTTAACTAAACTTCCTTTATAGTCTAAATGGGCATAGGTTGCCATTGTACCATCCGAATGAAGTATTACAATTTTATTGGCAGCGTGTTTTAATTCTTCTCCACCTTGTTTTGTAAACCAATCAATCACTTTTACAACAATACCTTCTCTTGCCGCATAAACCTTTTCGCCTACGTTAAGTTGAAAATCTATGGCATATTTTGAAATGATATTGTTATGAGAAGCTTTACCGTTAAAGCTTTGTGTGACTTCGTAGGCTTTTCCTTTTTTAAAAGGTAATCTATACAGATAATGTAGGTTGGGTTTAATAAGTGATTTATGCCCCCAATAATAGCCTATTTTTAGGCTATCCTTTATTCTTCCTTTATAAATGGAATCAGGAGTTTTGCCTGAATATTTTAGAAGAGTTGTACTGTCTTTGGGATATAATACAAACGATTGTAATTCCGTATTGTCTTTCCTGGATTGAAAAGTTATGGTTATTGGAGTTAATAATTTGTTTTTGGCAATGAGGGTTAAGGTGTCATTAGTCGATTTCCATTGAAATGAAAAATCGTCTGAATAGGTTTTAGGTTCGTCTTTTTTTTTCTGTGCATAACTAATAGAAACACTAGATGATAAAAAGACCAAACACAACAAATTTAGCACATGTAATTTTCGGTTTTTACAATTTAAAAACATGTGCTAAATGGTGTTGGAATTAAGTTATATGATTGATTTAATGTGTTTTAGTCTGTTTAAAGAAAAACCTTTTTAATTAAAAATCCAATCACAATTATATATTTAATTCCAAATTAGTTTTTTCTTCGTAATATTAGTTTATTTCATTAGCCACCATATCATAAAATGTCGCATCAATGTCGTTTTGTGTTAAAAGCTGGTCTAATTTTTTAAGATCTGAAGTTTTGAAGCTGTCAATTTTTTGTTTTAATAATGTAGCAGTCGAGTCATTAACGAAAAGTTGAGCTTCTTTTATTGTACCATTCGCTGGTCTGTTAAACTCATTGAGCAAATTGTTACCTTCTGCATTTGAACCCATAAATTTAAGGTTGGAATCTGTAACTAAAAGTTCATAAGATTGATTAGGTTGGATAACCATGTTCAAACGCTCGTTATTAATTATTAATTTAATTATTTCAGGAGATTGAATATTTAATTTATAATTATAGTTACCTTCTTGGTTCGCTTGTATGGAATCGCTATTATTTTCCCAAATAATCATACCGTCTATAGGTCTAATAATTTGAATATTGCCTATATCTTTACTATTGTCAATTATTGTTAAATGTGAAGTGTTATTTTGAGTTTGAGTACAAGACCAAAATAGGACAAAAGTGACTATAAGTAATAAATAAGATTTAGACATGAATTTTATGGATTGTAGGGTTATTGTTTTCAAACGGTGAATATATGTTTTTATTTTTCTGTTTGAAGTATTTTTCTTCCTTTATTGTAAGAGGAATGTGTTGTTGCTATTTTTACGTGAATGCAACCATGTTTTGTAAGGTATTATTGATCTTAATTTTCTTTTAATAGTTGATCAATAAGATTAATTTGAAGTGCTCTGTTTATCCCATATTTGGGAGTAGGCCAACCTAATGAAGTGTAGTAGTTTATGGTTTTTTGTATTGACATTTTAAAATCTGTAAAGTCTAAATGGTAAGAATTTAATATTTTGTTGTTATCAAAATTTGAATACTCACTGTCAATCCAAACCGGCATATCAGTCCATTCGTTGATATTGTTTTTATTTAGGAATTGGGAATTGGCATTAACTAATTGGGGGTTGGTTCCTAATACTTCTGAAGAATAGCTTAATATTTGACGAATTGAGGTTTTTGTAACTGTAGTGATATTATAGATTTCCCTGTCCTCTTTTTTTACCATAGTTTTTTCAATTGTATGAGCCAAATCATCAACATAGGTTAGCGAAAAAAAAGAAGTTCCATGATTTGGGACTAGTATTTGGTTGTAGTGTTTGGCTTGATGTAGCCAATAATATAATCTATCTGTAGGATCATACTTTCCATAAACGAGATCTGGTCTTAAAATGGTAAAGTTAAATTTAGATGCGGCTATTATTCTTTCACATTCTGCTTTTCTATTGCCATAGGATGTGGTTGTAGAATCACTAAATTGATTTGGATTGCAATTTTTTATTAATGCACTTTCTTTACCAAGTATCACCTTGTCGTCCAAGTAAACCGAACAGGTTGAAATAAGGATATATTTTTTTAAGTTGTAAGTGAGTCCTTTTAAAATATTAATTAGTGACTGGGGATAGTAGCAAGAAAGATCTATGATATAATCCCATGCTGTGTTATGTATCAAATTTACATCTGATGAATTGCGATCCCCAATTATTTTTTTAATTGCAGGGAAAACACCAGGATTGGTAATTCCTCTATTGAAAATTGTTAGATCATAAGTTTTATTTTTCGACAATCTTTCTATAAGATTTCTACCAATAAAATTTGTCCCACCTAGAATTAGTATTTTGTACATCATTACTTAAATGTAAGTAGATATTTGGTTAAACCCACGGATTGTAAGAGCCGAAATTCCAGATATAGCCTTCGGGATCTTTACAGCTATAGCCGCGTCCACCATGGTCTTCATCTTTTAAATCTAATACAATTTTGGCCCCCGCACTTATTGCTTTTTTGTAATGGGCATCAATAGCTTCAATGATGATGTATGGACTTTGTGTATTAAAACCTTGTACTGCTTTTGGAGTTTTAACTAGTTTATCAAATTCACTTTTATTTTCAGATGCAATCATAAGCATTGCATTCCCAAACGTGAGCTGAGCATGAACGATAGTTTCGTTTTCTCCAGGCACCACCAAATGTTTTTCAAAACCAAAAGCATTGCAGAGCCACTCAATAGCTGTGGCAGCATTTTTATATCTCATGGTTGGTATGATAATAGATCCGTTTTGATTCATTGCTTTTTGGTATTGGTGTAATTTTTTTAAAATTATAGTTGAATGTGATTTGATTGTTGAAGTTGATGCGTAATTGTGCTTACAGATCTAAAACTTAGAGCAACCAGTTAATATACTGATACAACAGGCCTATAGAAATGGCCAAGCCGAAGCTCATTAAAGTCCCAATGAGTATGTACTCGGTGAGTTTTCTATCCTTGGCACGAGAAAGATCTCCAAATCTAAAAACAGACTTTGCTGCTATTAGTAAGCCTATGGCGCTCCATTGGTTTAATAGAATAAATCCAAAAACAAAAAGACGTTCTAAAATACCTATATATTTTCCGGCATTTTCTAAAGAGTCCTCGGTTTTGTCTTCTTTTAAAATCCATTTGCCCATTGTTATTTTCATTACAATTGATGAGACATGGGTAATTGTAAGTATGGCAAGTATAAATAATAGTGTTTTTGGCGAATATACTTTGTCCCATGGCATGTTGTATGGTTCTTGGGCATAGACTACAGCGCTTATTACGCCTAAATGCAGAATTTGATCCAGGGCAAATAATAGTCTAGGGTTGACCTTGCCCTCTAAGCGTAGCTTAAACAAATCAATGATTAAATGGCTAATTACAATTATGGCAATACTCAACCAATAGGTGCTGTCAAATTGTAGTATAACTAGCAAGGCTAAGAGATGAACCAGCCCGTGTAGGTAAAAATATTTAGATTTAAAGGTTTTAGCTTTCTTGTCTTGAACCCATTTGTTTGGTTGTAATACAAAGTCACCAATTACATGTGCAACTAAAAGTTTTATTGTCAATGCTAACATAATTAAGAAATGGTTTTTGCGTAAAACTGATTCATATTTGATATTTCTTCATAACCGCCTCGTTTTAACGCCTCACTAATATTACTTTGAGATTTATTAAGGAGTTTTGCTAGTTCCTTCTGATTTTTTTCGGGATGTTCTATCGCGGCTTTTATCACCTTTGATACCACACTACTCCAGGTATCTATGGTTAAAAGCGATAACTTAATCATGATATTAAGCGTACTGTCAATTTCCTTTTGATTTGATTGTATGGCAAGAGAGCTTTTTTTTAGATTTTCAAAACACTCGCCAGAGTTTACGTAAGCTGTACCATTGGCTTCGGTGATTTTAGAAGAACTGTAATTTTCTTCACCTATACCTATAGCCAATCTCACATTATAGGTTTTAGTTTGCTTTATAGCAGATTTAATGTGGATTGCGGCAAGTAGAGCGGTTTTAGGATCTAAGGCCAATTGAAAACTATCACCTCTGTATATTTCCCATTGTTTTGGCGTGCTCCCATATTGGTTTAGGGTGTTTTTTAATAATGGCATCCAATCTTCAACCGCTCCCGTTCTGGAGTTAATTATATCTCCTGTTATAACAGCTATCATAATTTCGTTTTGTTAAATATATCCTATTTTAAGCAGATATACAATAATATCTGTAAAAAAGCAGATAATTTAAATTATCGGTTTATTATGCGATATAAATAAAACTTGAATGAAAAAGGATGGTAGAATAATTTGACTATTAATAACGAAACTAAAATCGGTATTTGGGTTTGTTGTCTGTTTAATCAATTAGTTAAACATCCTGTCGGCAGGAGTTGCTGTTTTATGGTCTTAGTTTTTCTATAACCTTCGCACTTACCCAAAAAATATCTACATTTTCAAAATCGTCTGAACCTACATTTCTACTAAAAAAAAGGTATTTACCATCAGGTGTTATACTTGCAGAAGCTTCCCAAGCATTAGTGTTTATTCTTTCTCCCAAATTAACAGCATTACCCCAAGTGCCATCTTTTAGTTTAAAACTGATATAAATATCAGATTCTCCAAAACCATCATTCCTTTCAGCATCAAATAACAAATACGATTCATCAGGAGCTATAAAAGGATGGCTTAAAAAAGTTCCTGTGTTTATTGTTTTGGGTAAGGCTATAGGGGTTTCATGTTTTCCATCTACCAAACGTGAATAACGAATAGGAAAAGTTGAATCATTCTCTTTATAGGTGTCAAAATAATAGGTGCCATTTGCAGATGCAGAAAGACGCATAATATACATAGAATCATTACTTACGGTAGGAGGTTCAAGATGCTGCAAATCGGACCAACCAGACGCCGTTCTTTTTAGATATCTGTCACCCAAATGCATGGTTTCACCGTCTGGAGAAATTACTGGCCGTCCTATCCATGGCGAAGCAATTTCCGATTTCCCCCAATTCTTTTTAATTACATCGTATTTGTATTCGTAAAAAGCTGATGTTTTATTTTCTTCTCCTCTTCTAATAAAATAAAAGGCCTTCATATCTGGGGTAAATGCGCCATCGTATTCATAAATTTCTGTAGATACAAGACCAGGAGCAAATGGTCTAGGGGTTAATCCTGGTGGTTTTTGACCAAGATATGGCTTTTCTATGATCACAGAATTATGTTCTTTTGTATTTGAATTATCTGTTTTACAAGCATACAAAAATAGTACAGATAGCAATACTGAAAATTTAATTATGTGGTTTTTCATTTGGTAGTTTGTTTGTTACTGCTAACGTATTGGTATGTTGTTTGTTGTATGGTTTAATAACAAATTTAGCAAATGCAAACTAAATAGAAAATTAGCGAAGATTTGAGTAAGCAGTGAATGATACAACTTATTGTCCTATTACAAAAATAGGTGTTATTAGTAAAGTAATTGACTAATTAATTATACACGTTATTGGGTTTGCGTTAATTATTTCTATTTGGGGATTATCACATCAATTTAATAATAAATTAAGAGATGATAAAAATCAATCTGATAAATATCGTTTACATTTCTATAATTAATTGTTTTATCTTTATAAATGAAGCTAAATTGATTTAGCTCTTCTTTTAATTGAATCATTATGAACTTAAAACCCATATATACTTCAATTATAATTTTATCACTTTTGATGTGTTTCAGTTGCGCAAAAGATTATTCTGGTCAAAATTCTGAACCTCAATTAATAACTGATTGTTTTCAGTTTAAGGATAGTGGGACACAAATGTTATTAGAAGGGGTTTTTGTTCGTATTAGTTTTATGCGAAATTCTGGCGTCCCTAATGAGTTTACAAGTATCACGGATGATACCGGTACAATTTGCTGGGAACACAAAACTGGAGAAACAATAATCAATTGGTTTGCAAGCATTGAACATTATGAAGATATTGGATGTCATAATGACTTTATACCCCTTCCAGATGTTGTTTCAATGACAAAAGCGTCCTATTATAAATTTATAATTAAGAATATTGAATCAAATTCTGTAAACGATGTAATTAGTGTTGATTATCGAGCCCTTTCTTGTCACGGAGATTTAGGTATTATTCTTATGGGATCTGATATTGATACAGTAATCATTAAAGAAACACGATCGGGAAATAATTATATTAATTGGGAATCATCAGGAGCAAATATTAGTAATGAGAGTTTTCAAACTTTAACTCAAAGTAGAGATACTACTTCTGTTGAAATCGAATACTAAAGTTGTTTTGGACTGTATTCTTTAGCGAATTATTCTAAAGTATTTTATCATTGGGTATTGGTTGGTCACGATGAAATTCAACGTCTGTGTGTATAGAAATTCGCAATCTTGTGAATGAGGAATTTCTCCACGTAAAATTCAGAAGTTTGCAAAAAAGCAACAGGCTGTCATTTAGCTAAAAATAGTAACTTTTTTATACAGGGAGTTGTAAATAGTTTTTATTCTAATTCTCAGTTAAGTCTATTAGCTTTTTCTCTGAGTCTTTGTGTCCTAACTCAATCGCTTTTTTGTAGCTTTTTATGGCATCTTCTTTTAAATTATTTGCTTTATATCCATCGCCTAAAGAATCCCAAAGGTTACCATCTTTTGGATACAATTGAACATTCATCTTAAAAAGTTCTATTGCCCAGGTTAAATTTTCATTAGACCTTAACAATAGGTTTCCAACCGTATTTAATGGCCTTGAGTTTGTGAAATCAGCAGCGTGATTTTTTTTAAGTAAAGAAATAAGTTCCTTCGATTTATTTGTTGGATTTTCATTTATATAATTCATTATGTAAGAATAAATATTGTTCTCAATTGGAGTAGGAATATAGTTTTCGTCAAAAATAATTTTTGCTACAGCATATGCAATACTTTCTACTTTTGAGCTATTTGCATTTGTCGCATATACTATGTAAATATCCTTATTAGGGTACCAAATTATTGTATGCCAAAATGTACCATTAGAGCCGCTATGTGATAACCTTAAAGCATTGGATATTGAAGTGTTTACAATCCAACCATAACTGTAACTATGCGTTTTTTCAGAATTCATTGGAATAAAAGGGGTGATGAATTTTTTAGAAGATTCTTTCGATAAGATTTTATTCGTTTTTAAGGCTTTGTACCAAAGAATCATATCATTTTGAGTAGAATTTATTCCTCCATTTCCTTTTAAATGCCAATTGACACCTTTTGCCTCTTGGTAGAGTGTAACTGTTGACTCCATTTCTATTATATTTCTGTTATAACCACGAGATAGCTGTCTAGAATTCCATTTTGGTAAGAGATACCCAGTTTGTTTCATACCAGCTGGTTTAAAAAGATATTCATTTAAGAAAGCTTCATATGATTGCTCAGAAGTTAGCTCTATGATTCTTCCTAGTATGCTATATCCAACGTTAGAATAAGAGTATGATTCTCCAGGCTTAGATAATAATTTACTTGCGAAAAGATTATTAAAAAAATCTTCTTCCGAAATCTCTGATAGTTGCCCGAAAGACGAATAATCGCTTCCAATAGATTCTGAAAATCCTGCGGTATGCGTTAATAATTGATGTATGGTAATGTTTTGCTTGTCAATAGGAAGTCCAATGAAATAAGTGCTCAAGGAGTCAGTGATTTTTAGTTTTTCTAATTCATCAAGCTTCAAAATTGCGGTCGCCGTAAACTGTTTTGTGTTAGATCCAATGTCAAAAACTGTATTAGAATTATTGAGCGTAGAAGTGGTTTTATTTGCAAATCCATATCCTTTATTGATAATGATATCTCCATCTTTTAAAACAGTAATTGCTCCCGAAAATCCATTTTCAATTCCAGCAGTTAAGTAGGTGTCTATTTTAGAAAATAAAGTTTTTGAATTTATTTTCTGTTGCCCATTAATATTAAATGTTACTAATTGTGTTATTGTAAATACAAAAAATAAATGAAATGTTTTCTTCATGATTGATTTCTAGGTTTCCTTTTTAGACGCTCAAGAATCAAGAGAGGTTACACTTTTATTAAAATAGCACAACTATCGGTTTTAAAAAGGAGATAACATTAATTATATACAATGTTGTTATCAGTTTTTTATGTTTCAAATATTGCATAGGCTCTAACTGGAGAACCTGTTCCTCCTTTAATTATTAATGGAAGTCCAATAAAACGAAATCTTCCTTTCCCAAATAGTAAATGAAGATTTATCCTATTCTCATAATGTGTAAAATTCAATTCTCCACAAATATAATGACCTTCTTTATTCGAAATTCCCGGTCTAATATTCCATTCTTTTTCGTTAAAATTTTTTCGATATTGGATAGTATAAATCAACACAGTATCTCCTTTTTCTATTTTCAAATCAGCCTTTCTGTAGGCAATTTCAATTTCGTTAGGCTCAATTAATTCTTTTAGTCCTTTTGGATAAAAGTTCAAACAGATATCTTTTGAATAGGACATTGATAAAGGCATTTTGTCAATTGATTTTCCTTTAAGTTCAATTGCCATATTATTTATAGAATAAATGCTTTGAAACCTGTATAAAGCATAAACTATGCGTCTTTAGTGCTTTAACTTCATGTCTAAAAAGATCAAGCTATATTCAAGTTGAAATGCCAATATTGTATCGTTTTCAAAATAAGTGCTTTGGCTAAGTACAAAGTATTGGTTATTAGTTGAAGCTACAAGATAATTATGAGGTTTAGACCATGTTAGCGGTTATTTTTGCTAACCTCCAAAAATCTTTCGTTGACCATCATCGTCAATTCGTACTATTCTTGTTTTGTTTGATTTGGAAAACTCCATAATCCATTTTGTTTTATTCGCATCTACTAATATGCCGCAGGGTGACCACTCATTTTCCGATTTATATGCCGTGGTTATTATTCCATTTGGGGTTATTTTTTTTACTTCTTTTGCGCCAAATGTTGCTGCGTAAATATTGTGATTCGAGTCTGTTGTTAGCCCAAAAATATAATGCCTATCTGCTACACCATTAAACGGTGGACTATTTTCTTTCAAATTGTCAGCAATAATTTCTACTTTTCCTGAAAGCGTTACTTTTATAATTGTCAAATGATCGACAACATAAATGCAATTAGTTGCCTTTGAAAAATGCATCCATCGTATATTTTGAAACTTATGTGTTGCAAGCAATGATTTTTTTCCATTTGGTGTTTCTATATTAATTTGCTGAAATTCTCCAACTTCTTTTGACCAATAGGAATTACCTTGAGCATCTCTGACCAACGTATTATTTTCGAGAAAACCTTCTACTTCTGGAATAATTATTTGGAAATCCCCATCCTTGGTCAAACACCAAACATAATTTCCCCAACTGTCACTATCCTCTCCTTTATAGTATTCGTGTTCACCATAAAGATTGTCCATCTCATCTACATAAAGTTCGTGAGTATGTACGTTTCTAACAGCAATAGTGCGATTTCCATTGGGTGTTATCTTCCAAACGTGCGTTAAATCAGTATAATAAATATTGTTTTTACTGTCTTTAACAATTCCAATACCCGGATGTGCTTCAACTGAATTTATTGCGAAAATGAATATTAGTATATTAATTATAAGACGTTTCATATTCAATTTTTTAAGTATCGCAAATGGTTTTGTGTATGATTTTTGCGGCATTGAATCCGTAGGATGTTCTCTCGCAGTACATCATATGTTTAAAGATAGAAATATTAATTGAAGTAGGAGCGTAGCATGAATTGCGAACGGTGTTGCGTAAACTTAATTTATTTTATACTTCCAAACTGAATTCCTGTACATTCAGTCATCTCTTTTTTCCAGGTAGTAATCTTCGGTTTTATTATAAGAGATAACTAGTGCGATTAGTGCGACCAATAAAACATGTTTTGAGGGCATGGTTGTTTTTTAATGAACGGCCTTTTAATAATATATAAATGGAAAAAACACTAGCTTAAAAATTAGACTAGTGTTTTTGAAAATTGTAATTAATGTTAGAGAAATCTTTATCCAATGTCTTTATCATTTGAAAGTGCTTTGTAAAAGCTATAGCACAAAACAACTAAAACAATACTAAAAGGCAAGGCCGTAAGTAAGGAAGCAACTTGTAATGCAATTAATCCGCCTCCAATTAATAAAACCGCTGCGATTAATCCTTCCATAGAAGCCCAAAAGACTTTCTGTTTTTTCGAAGCATCGTGCCTTCCTCCGGAAGTTAAAGTATCAACAACATAAGATCCGGAATCTGATGAGGTGATGAAAAAACCTGCCACTAAAAGTACAGTTAAGCCAGATGAAATTACAGGAAGCGGATATTGTTCTAATAAATAGTAAACCGAAGTAGCAATATTGTTATTTACAGCCTCAGTGATTGCCACATTGCCGATCAATTCTTGATAAATGGCACTTCCTCCAAAGACAGTCATCCATAAGAATGTAAATAAGGTAGGCACTAATAATACTCCGACCATAAATTCTCTAAATGTTCTTCCTTTCGAAATACGTGCGATAAAGATGCCTACAAAAGGCGCCCATGAAATCCACCAAGCCCAATAAAATATAGTCCAGCTTTTTTGCCAGTTGTTTTCATCAATAACACCTTTAAAAGAATTAGTCCATGAACTTAATTCGACCACAGAACTAGCATAACTACCTAAATTTTGGATATATGATTTTAAAATAAAAAGAGTAGGTCCCATGAAAAGAACAAAAATGAGGAGCACAACTGCAATCCTCATATTCCAATTACTTACTATCTTAATTCCTTTATCTAATCCAAAAATTAAGGAGATGGTTGCCAGAGCTGTTATCACAACAATTAGAATAATTTGAATTGTAACGCTCATTGGAAAATCAAATAGGTATTGTAAACCAGCATTGATTTGTTGAACCCCGAGCCCTAATGATGTTGCAAGTCCAAATATGGTTGCCACCACAGAAATAACATCAATTAAATCGCCCCATTTTCCGTTGATCTTCTCCTTCAAAAGTGGATAAAAAATAGAACGTATGGTAAGAGGTAATTTTTTGTTGAATGTGAAATATGCCAGGGCAAGTGCAACAATAGCGTACAACGCCCATACATGAATTCCCCAGTGCATAAAAGTTATGTTCATAGAAGTTTGAGCTCTATCCACAACAGAGGAATCAGTGCCAATCCACGGATTTGTATTGTAGTGTGAAATTGGTTCAGCAACACTCCAGAAAAGTAGCCCAATTCCCATTCCGGCGCTAAATAACATCGCAAACCAGGACTTTAAAGAGAAATCGGGCTTGGCATCTTTACCACCAATTCTAACATGTCGAAATTTTCCAAATCCGATAAAAACTGCAAAAATTAAAAGTAGATTGAGTAATAAGATAAAGAACCAGCCAACGTTGCTTGAGATAGTATCTTGTGCACGAACAAACCATTGTTCAATGGGATCTCCAATAATTAAGGTTGTTATAACTAGTGATAAGACTATGATTAAAGAAGGTATTGCAACATACGGATTCACTTTTAACCCATAAAATGTTCTTTTGTCACTTCTTTTCTTTTTTTCACCCATATAAAACGTTTTATACCAGGAGTTGTGTCCCAGATTGTATTGTTAAAATGCTTTTAGAATTGAATTTAAAGTGATGAGTAAAAGATAAGATACTAGTGTAACTCAAGATTTTGAACTTGGTCTTAACCATTAACCATAAACCATAAAATGTCTTCTGTTAGCTAAAAAATGAACTTCTATCAAGATACAATTAATAATTAATTAGAGGAAGGAATGCCGTTGAAAATGAGTTAACAAAACGGAATAGAATAAGAAAAAAATAAGTAGTTTATTCATTTGCAAATGTCATTCATAATGAATTCTAAAAGTTTAGATTAAAAAACGAAACCTGAAAAAAGAGACTACTTTTCTTTTAAATTCTATGTCAAATTTTAATATTTCGTGTTAGTTTTTATCACTAAAATTTAAGCCTTTGGTTTCAACACGTTTTTATTTGAAATCTTTTCAACTGTTCTCATTATTCTATTAAATATTTTGAAAAAACGTTCGCATAACGGTCGTCAAAACTCAATTTTGTAATATCCTCAAATTTGTGTTTGGTGTTTTTCTTGTCCAAAATGCCTTGAGCATTAAAATATCTTATCGAAATTGACTTTTTATTAATACGTTTTAAATAACCTATGCAAAAATAGTTTTGCTTCGGATGTTCACATTCAGATATGACTGTTAATTGAGTTGCTTTAACGTCGTTTACAATTGTGTTCCAATTGGTTAAATCTATTTTATATTTAGCTTTAACCTCACTTATTAATCCTTCTTCGTTTAAAATCCGGTGGATTGTTTTGTCATTCTTGTTGAATCTAACGTGTTTAATTGTTTGAATTGGAAAGATTTGGAATCCTAAAACCCTAAATTCATTTGTTTCCTGAAGTAATATAAAATTGGAAGATTTGTCGAGGATAAACCCTGTAGAGATGCCTTCAAAACTGCCTTTTTTTCTTGTTATTCTAACATAAAGTTTTTCAGAGCAATGCTTATCTAATTTTTGAATTATTTTCTTTTTTTTCATATCTCTATTCAGCTTTCTGCCAACAATTAGGCTATAATTCCGCTACGAAGTAAATCTGTTATAATTTTAAGTGTAAGAAATTTAGCAGGTATAAATGTATTGGTTTTAAGATGAAGCGCAAAAGCAACGAGGTGAATAGTTGTTTTGTCTTTTTGTTATAATTGCTCTAATTCAAGTGCAATCATTTTATGTGTCAATTCAAATTCTTTTTTATTATTTATCAGTCGTAGCTGTTGTTCTTTCCCCAGGTTTTTTAAATATTTGAGTTGAAAGAGATACCTATTATCAGATTTAAATTTTGTTATATCATTTAATTCAATTCTACTGGTCCATGTCAGTTCGTTAAAATGGTCAACCGATTTATCAACGAGGTTCTGCACCTGTTTATAATATAAAACCTCTATTCCCAAATAGTCGGGGTTGGTGCTTTCGTATAAATTGGAAATTTGATTTCTTAGAGCATCATTGCTAATTTTACGCATTCCAATTTGTTTCAAAGCTTCGTATTGGCCTTTACGGGTCGCAAATGGATGATATATAAACGAATTTATTAAATGACCAGCAATAGAATCGTTATACCTGTTTTCACTTTCCATCCAATCTATTAGGTTATTCTGACTTGATAATGTCGAATTTTGGGCCTCAATTATAGATGTTATATTTCCTATATCTTCGGCCAAGTTTTTTCTTAACTGTCGCAATATGTCGTATTCCAGTTCTTTTTCTTTATTGGCTTCATTCCAAGTATTAATCTGTAGCGCAATTAATATCCCGACAACAACAAGCACAATTTCCCCAATAGCATACTTAAAATACTTGCCTGTTTTGTTTTCCAAAAGCAAGTTTTGCCTAATTGTTCTAAAGAATTTTATCATGGGTTGGTGTTTCTTGAAAAGGAAGTACAATTATTGAGCTCGGTCTTGAGCTTATCAAGGATAGGGTTTAGTAGTAACTGTTAGTGGCATGGATAGTATCTTATTTATTCGTTTACCTTTTCATAATCTATACTGGCCTTTGCTATCCCTTTTGGATTTGGATCAAAATACAATTCATACCCTTTCAAAAGACTTACTTTTTTTAATTCACCTTTTAGGATAGTAATTTCTTTGATAATCTTGCCGTCCTGTTGTACCCTAATCGAAAATTGTCTTTTGCCAATATTCTTGATAATAGCAACGCAATCTTCGCCAAAATATGGATTGATAGTTGCATCTTGACCAGTTCCTTTTCCTGTCATTATCATGCTCTGGGAAGGCTCTATTACAAATTCTGATTGTGCTATGACTTCAAATTGTGTAAGAAGTATTAAAGCTATTATTAAAGTGAATGTTCTCATTGTAAAGTTATTTCTCTAAAGTTAGCACAATTATTTAACTCGAGATTCCCGAAGTAACAATTGGTATATGATAGCAATTAAAAGAACCCTTTACACTTTTATTGGCGTTATTTTTTTAGCTCCTTGTTAATCATTAATTGATTTCTAAACTAATTTGAGCTTTTAACTTTTCCATTTGTGAAACACAATAGTGGACTGCTCTTTTGCTTTTTGTTGCTCTACTTTTAATGCGGGTTAATAAATTAAGAAATTCGGGTCTTAAGAATAAATCTTCAGGAAACTTTGAATACACTTCTATTTTTCCATTTACCAATTCGGTAAAAGGGTCTTGTAAAAATGAAAACAATTGTTCTACGTTTTCAGTGTAATCTTCATCGTAATAATTAATGAAAGCGATCTGCTTAGGAAATTCAAAATCATAAAAATTTACCAAGCTATTACGTAAACTGTCATTTGAAATTTTATCAATACCAGAAGATTTAAGCGCTTCATAAGGCCCTTTATTAAATTGAAGGTTGATGCCTGATCTTAAGAAATACCAACGTGATTGACCTCTATTATAAAGCGAATCATTAAATATGGCTTTTTCATGAACGAGTTTAATAAATACGTTTGAAGCTGAATCAAGTTTATGCAATCTGGACTCTAAACGTAAAAAATAATCAATATCAGATGTTAAAGCTGTATGCACTTCAGTTAACATTTTAACTTCAAATACTCTTTGTTTTTTGTTTTCATTCCATGTGTTAATGCTAAGTGCTATCAAAATACCTATGACAACAAGCACAATTTCGCCAATGGCGTATTTAAAATATTTACCTGTTTTGTTTTCAGAAAGTAGAATTTGCCTTATGCTTCTAAAAAAGTGTATCATCAAAGGTTGGTTTTTCTAAAGCTATTACGTTTTATGACTTCATTTACAGCCAAGTGCCTCTTATTCAAAATGCATGACTTCGCCGTCTTCTGGGATATAAGTTTTTTCTAATACCCCCTTAGAGGTGAGTTCTGCCGCTAATTCTTCTCTGGTAATCGGACAGTGGTTTACCGCTTGCAAATGATTTGCAATCACCTTAGCTGGTGCGGTTTTAACAAACCTTACTATGTCTTCCATTTTCATTAAAAGGGGCTGAAACAGGTCTAATTGGGCTCTGCCGCTTGCCACCACGCTAATATCGGGTTTGTATGTCGTGAGCACCTTGTGCACATCGTTGGTGTAAATGGTATCAGAACTTAAATATATAGATTGCTCATTGGGCAACTTCAAGAAATAGCCCATGACATTGCCCATTGGTTTTGCAATAAAACCATAACCATGAACTGCCGGAATACCCTCTATAGTTCCGCCCAAAAATGCCGTAGGTTCCCAATAGTTAATCACCTGAGTCACGTTTAATCCCCGCTTTCTAAGTGTGTGTTCGTCCTTGATACTGCATATTACAGGAAGCTGCTTTGATTTTAAAAAGGCCTCTGCCGCCTTGTCTAAATGATCGGGATGCAAATGCGTAATTAAACAATGTGTGCTTTTATTTACAATAGCCATGGCATGATCTGGCAAATCGATAATAGGGTTTCTGCGGGCTTTGTATCTAAACAATGTAAATGATGGCCCTGCGGTTCCTTTTGCGCCTAACATCGGGTCAACTAAAATAATCGTGTCATGGCTTTCAATAACCATTGTGGCGTTTCTTAAATGATGTATCCTCATAATAGTACAGTTCTAAACAACAAAACCACTTGATTTGGTTTGCCAATGATGTGTGCTACTAAATTAGTAAATACAAATCAGATTTAAAACTTGGCTAATGCCATAAGGTAGAGGAGGACAGGGTGTTAGGTTGAATCGACGGTTATTTTAGTTTTTCCTTTTGACAATCCCATGGGTTTCAAAATCTGAAAAATTTGCTGAAGCTCTAAATTTATAACTCTTGCGGGATTTTTGGAAGTTGACATTTTAGTCGTGTTTTGGAGGATAGTGGATTAGAGCTACTAATTACTAATAGGAATTGTTGGTGTAAGAGTTTTTACCTGTATTTTATTTTTCTTGTTTTAACCATATTTGTTTTTTTCTTTTTCAACTTTCCGCCTTCAATTTGAATATGGCTATATCTTTTTTTGGAAACCCAATTTCCTTTTTTGTCATATTTATATTCAATAGTGTAACAAACGTTATCATTTTCATTCCAATTCCTTTTATAAAATATTAAATCTCCTTGTTCATTATATTTATTCGAAGGCTTTTGTTTTTTGTCTCCAGAATAACTTATCGCTCTATTGTTGGTATTAATCAACTCGTTTTTATTGTTAAATTGATTTACGACAACGACGTTGTTTTCTAAATCGTAATTTGCAGTTTCGTAACCAATTAAGTTCCCATTTCCATTAAAGTTCTCGAGTCTAATTAAGTTTTTTTCTTTGTCGAAAAAGTATCGAGCAATATTCATGATTTGATTTTTAGAATTATAATCTAACTGTATAAAATTGGAAATTGAATCATATTTATATTTAGATAGTTTAGTTTGATATCCAATTTTGTTTATCCATCTTTTATTATAAATACTAATTCTTCTTTGTAAACTATCATACTTATAAATATTTAGCCAAATCAATTTGTTTTTATCATCCAATCTTTTCAGGCTTGTCAATTGCATAGATTTGTTGAAATCCTTATACTCAATGTCAGTTTTAATTCCATCTGAATTATAAAAGCTTGTCTTTTCAACAATTTGAACAAAGTTGTCTTTCTTGTCGTATTTGTTGGCATTGCTGTTATAACTTGCTATTGACTGAGAATAGGTTAATTGCGAGAAAAGTAAAGTAACTATTAATAATGTAAATCTCATTGGAGTTTGTTTCTGTAAAATATACCTTAACGTCTCGGCTATTCGTAGTGCGGGATAAGAAGCTCTTAACTTTCAAATTAGCTCTTAGTCAAAACTTTTTATTTGTTTTTTCTTTTTTTTAAAGCCAAATTTAAAATTTGGCGGTCTTTGTAAATAGCAACTACTTTTCTTAATCACCGCACTCCCTATTTGTAATGAACAGTGTTATGTTTAATTATCCCTTTCCTCAAAGCCTTCTTTACCTCGGTTTTTTATTCGTTTTACGATTAAATAGATAATTATTACCCCTGAAATGATAAAAAATAATCCATACAGGAATCTCATTAAGTATGATATTGTATGCATTAACTTAGTTTTACAGCGGTACCATATGCTAATATTTCTGAAGCCCCTTGTGTAATTGTAGACGAGGTTAATCTTACATTTACTATCGCGTCAGCCCCAAGTTTTTTACCATCATTAATCATTCTCTGAAGCGCTTGTTCTCTTGAGTTCCCCTGAAGTTTAGTGTACTCATCAAGTTCTCCTCCGACAAAATTTTTCAACCCTGCCATAAAATCACTTGCTGCACTTTTTGCTCTTACTGTGCTCCCCCTGGCTATTCCAAGTATTTCAGATATTTCCTTATTTGGTATTGTTTCTGTTGTTGTTATAATCATTTCTATTTTGTTTTTATTTATTTAATATAACGTTCCGTGAATTGGTGCGTATCCCGAAGGGTGCTATGCACTTTACATCTTGTTGTAGAGCGTTTTTATCTATTAATTACTGATTCAATTTTTTTAAAAATATTTCTCTCAAAATTGTCAAAACCATTTGCTATAGTTTTTCGGTTTTCGGGAGATTCATAGTATTTCAGTACAGTTGCTGGCACACCATAATCACTTGCAATTCTACCTTCATCAGTAACAGCATTATACTCAAACTTTAATAAGAGTTTATCTATGCCTGTTACTTCTTCCATCTCAATATTAGTTCATAATGAAACAACATGTTTGTACATTAAGTTGAAAACCCCAAGGTATTTAACAACCTGATATTTTAATGTATTATATACAAACTTTGATGTTTCGGTTATAGCCTTGTCAATATGACTTCCTTTCCCCAACTGATAAGCTATTGATCCTTTAAATCCTCCGTTTAAATAAAAATGAATCAAATTTGTAAGCATTGAATATTCTGATGTTGCGCCTTTATATTCCATTAGAAATTTTAAATTTTGATTTTTCACAATTGGTTCAATTGTATTTAATACAACTTGAAAGCCATCATAATCAATATCCATTTTAAAATTAATTATTCTAATTAATCTATTAATTAAAGCGAATTCTGATTCGGAATATGATGAAATAGAATCATATATTTTTATCTTATCCATCCGACTAACAACTTTATACATCGAAAAAAGCTTATCAGGAAGGTTTCTTTTAATCTGTTCTGCTAGAATATTTTTCTTTTTAACTTTATCATTCTGATTTAGGAAAATATCTTCTGAATAGAACAAATCAATTTCATCCTTTGGGGATTCGGAATCGTAGTTTTTATGTTTAATACCATCAGCTTGAGAATCTATAGTTGTCATGAAGTCATTCTTAAGTACTATTACTCGTCCACTATAATGATACCCAAATCGACCCGCTCTTCCTGCGATATTTTTAGCGTCAAATTTCTTTAAATCCTTACTTCCTTTCTTATTATGCATTACAATAAGGTTTTTGGCGGAAGTGTTTACACCTTCGGTAATTGTTGTTGTTGAAATTAAGACATTAAGATGTCCCGAATTAAACAAGGATATTATTTCCTTCTGAAGATATTTAGGAATTAAGCCATGATGAATTCCAACACCATTTTTTAATCCTTTAACTAGAACCCAATCCTGAGAAAAGTTTGATGAAATATGATCAATTATGTCTTGATAAGAAGAAAAATCATGATCAGAAAAGATTGCTGATTCTATGACGTTTAATGCATAACCCTCAACACCACCATTCTTACCCCTATTAGCACAATAGACAATTGCATTTTGTTGTATGGATTTTATTTGTTGCAATGTTTGGACCAACCTTTGGGTTTTATTGCTTGAGTTAAACTCTAAGTCTAAGTCGTCATCTATTTTATATAAGCTAGATGACTTTATATTGCTGAATGATTTGTTAACAATTTCGTAATTATTGTAATCAATTAGTTCGATGTTATTTTTTTCAAGAAAGGCGTCAAATGAGTTATTATATGAGGCCGAATTTTTCTTGTGAAATTCTAGATAGGGGCCAGCTAATAGCGAGTCCGTTTCATTATCCAACGAATAGAAAACAGCAAGACGATAGGCAACATCTCTTTCATTTTCTTTAGTTTCCTCATCTATTATATAGTCGTTATCAATCTTATATATTTCATCTACGAATGAAAAGTCAAATTTGATTGAGTCTTCATGTTTCTCATAGTATGATAGAAATCTTTCAGGTGTGTAAATGAAAAGGTTTTTTTCTCCAAATTCTTCTACTTCACTTAACGTGTGTATAGTATAATTTTCTTTGAAGTAACTGTAACTGCTATTTGATATCAGTTTCTCTAAATTTTCAGAAAGTAGGGCTATTGTAGGAAATATTAATACCACATTTTGGTATTTCATTTTCTTTAATATTTCATAGACTATATGAGTTTTACCAAATGATGTACTAGCTGATAAAAAGTATCGGTTTTGTTGGTTTGGTTCAAAGTTGTCTAGAATAATGCTTTGATATTTATGTAATTTATTCTGTTTATCAGTATGAAGCGTGCTTTCATAAAGCAATGCGGAAAATGTGTTTAAGTCAAATTCTTGAATATTCAAATCATGTTCAAATCTTGATTTAAGTATGTCAAAGAAATGAGGTATTCCACAAATATTAGCCAAGTAAATTAGAAACTTATAATCTGATTGATTTAAATCTTGCCCTTTTATTCTATCAAAATAATTACACACGTGTTTAATTAGGTCAAAATCTTCAATCTCACCATTTTTATAATGACTTATTTGCTTTAAGACATTAGAGGTCTCTTCGATTCTATCCATTCAATTACATTTAATTTGATTTGACGAACGTCTTCAACTGGTATCCAAATAAAGTAGATTGAGTACGGTATTGAAATATTGAAAGTTGAAGATGAATATCTATTTTCTATATAGTTAATTGCATTCTCTATGCTTTTGTCATATCCGTCAGTGCTTTTATTATAAAGGATTACAATTGGATAAATTAGTTTTAAATTATGTTTCTTTATCTCTTCAATAATATCAATAACTGGATTTTCTTCCCAATTTTTTATAATCTCTTCTATTTTTGTACCCTCTATATTAAAGTTGTTTTTAAAATTTGTCATCGCCAAAAAGTTGTTGGCTAAATAGTCATCAGAAATGGCCTTTTCAATGCTGTCAAGAGCACTTTTGATTCCAGAACTATGAGTAGTTCTAAATTTCACCTCACCAAACCACAACTCAGTCACACCTTCTTTTTCAACTAGATGATATGAGTCATAGCCTTTTGTTTCTGAAGATTCTAAAGGATTGTAAAAATACCCTCTTGAAATAGCAGGTATAGAATTTAGTATAGCATATAGAATGCAAAAAAGAATGGTTTCGCCATGAAACCCATGACTTATTTTAGTTCTTTCCGTGGCGATTTCAGAATACTTTAATTTAGTCTTTAGAGCTATTGTGTGTAATTTTTCGTACTCTTTCTCTTCAAAATCTAGGTTGTTAAAAGAGTATTCTATAATTGAATTGTAGATGATTTCAGAAAGAGATTCAATATCTGATGTTTCGTAGCATTTATCATTTTCAGTAGAAAAAACTGAATTAGAAATATCCTTTTCAACATGTGGTAAATCATATCGATAGAGTATAGTGTTTTTAATTAATTCTAATAATTCATTTCTCATATAAATGTCTGGTGATCTATGAACGCTTGCGGTTAGTGTATAGAACGTAGCGGCAAAAAGACACTAGTTTTTCGGATTAACACAGAGCCGCATTTTTATATTTTATTTTTTTTTATTTTTTCATTAAAGCTAACGGTCTCGGATATGAGTAGTTAAGTGAGTTAGCACTCATCTTTGCAAGTACTCACCAAACTGAAAATCCGCGTGGATTTTCTTAAGTAAGCTCGAACTATTCATTAATTATCCACGTTGTTGCCACACGTTTTTTCGAATTATTAGTCAAAAAATATTTCGTCCAACTTTCCTTTTTTGTATGCTGTTACATACTTTTTTGTCTTTGAGTTTATTGGAACGTTATTCTTTTTATTTCCGAGATATTCTAACAAAACTTTCGCTCCGCCAAGTTGAACTTCTATAACATCTTCTTGCTCGTTGAATTTTTGTCCGTCAATTTTTTTACAAGTCAAAATTCGGTCGTGATTAATTTTTTGGTCTAAACCATAATTAATCATCGCAACTGTGTACAGGAATTGTTGTTTGTTTTTATTGGTTAGAGAAGTGAAAAAATTCCCAAACGTTGGGATTCCCATTCCAGTATCTTTATTCATCCAAAATCCGACAATTTGTGTTGCAGAAATAAATTCCTTTGATTTTAGGTTTACAGGATTGTCAAATATATATTCAGTTGCTTTAAATAATAAAGGTTCATATTTTTCATATTCAGCATTTTTATCCGCTTTCATTTCTGCAAGTGATTCCGATAATTGTCCGAACATTGTAATTGGCTAAATCAGTAGTAAAATCAGGTGTAATTTCTTAATCATATTTTTTATTTTTCAATCGTTATGTTTTTAGTTTTTACGTTTTCTCAAATGTGTGGCAACGGTTAGTATATGGCAAGTAGGGCAGTAGAAAGCGATAAACTTTCGGGTTTGCACTGAGCCAAAACGTTGTATTTTGTTTTTATCTTATTCATTTTAAAAGCCAAATCAACGATTTGGCGGTGTTTGTAAATAGCACTGAACTTTCGTAAACCACTGAAAGCCCTATTTGCTATATACCGTGTTGTAGCCAGTTTTTACTTTTCAATTTCATTTATAATATCTACAAAGTCTTTGTATCGCTCAGGCTTTATTTTTCCGAATTTCATTCGCTTAAACTCAGGCCAGTCAGGTTCGGTTTTGACAATTGCCATGTCTTGTATTCCAAAAGTTAATGACGCAACTACTTTATCGTCTTTCAGAAAGTCAATTCGATATTCTGGCTCATAAGTTGTTTCTCCCCAGTCAAATGATACTGGGTCGTTAATGATTTCAAGAAATTTCTTTGTTTGCTCATTTGAAAAAGCCTTTGCAAATCCAAAAGGTAATTTTTCAATCTTCACTTCGTTAAACTCAGTCATTGGGTACAATCCATCTGCTTTATTTTTTTGAAGGTCATTAATTAATTCTTGGGTAGTATTCTTGTAGAAATCTCTTGTTGTCCAGCCTCCTTCAGTATCAGGTCCAACTTTCAGTGTATCAGAATACAAAGTGTCAATAAGTTGCTGTTCCGAGTATTTGTCCCAATATTTTATATAGTCGTGTTCAAAATTCTTCTTATCAGATTTTAAACCGCAAGAGGTGACACAAATTGTCAAAATCAATATTATTAAATACTGTGTTCTTGTCATTTTAATTGGCTACAACAATAAAATAAACATACCTGTGCGTTTATACACCCTATGTCAATTTTTTCGAGCCCAAATATATGTGTTTATTCAAAATAAATGAAAGAAAAACCTCTAAACAGGGTAAATTTTTTATTACCAGTTTGTTGTGGGATGGTAAAGGCTTTGTTTAGAGTGTAATACAGGGTTTTGTCATTTAAAAACAAGCTTTTGTGCTACCCCTAATATTTAGGTTATTTTTGCATACATAAATTATAGGATGAAAGCATGAAGGTTGAAGATTTAGTTGGTAATTACAGTATCGTTGGCGAAAACCAAAATGACAGTGGTGTGCAGTATCGTGGTACCCTTAGCCTTAAATTAGATGCAGATAAACGCATTGTCGCCCAATGGTTAATTCATGACGAGCAGGTTCAAGTGGGAGAGGGCTTTTTTAGTAATGATATTTTGGTGATTAACTTTAGTTATCAAGGCGAAAACCAACAGTTATTTACAGGTACCGTCGTGTATCGCTGTTTGTCTAAAACCGTGTTAGACGGCTTTTGGTCGGAGTCGGAAGGTGATCCCAGATATTTAGGTAAAGAAAAGGCGTATCGCATGTTTGGGGAAGGGCAATTATTAAATTAGTGGGCATTACAAATGCTGTACCAAAGCTCCCATAAATTACCATCTGAAGCTGCAGTTTTCAAGTCTTGTTCGTGCGAAGCATGTAAAGGATGTAATTCTACACCTTTACCGCTAAGCGTGATGGGTGCATCCAAGTTGTCGTGAGTCGAAATTTGAGTGAATACTGTTAGTTTTTGAAGGTGTTGAAGTAATTTAAAGTTTCGTTTAAAACTTCAATGCGCTGCTCATCTTTTTCAATAAGCAGTTCGTGTTGTGCATTTTCAATAAGATAGGCCTTGCAGGTTTTCTCCATTTTCTGTGCGGCGGTGACAAAGGCCTCGTGGGCCTTGGGGTCTACAATTTCTTCGGTATCGGCAGAGAACAGAATAAAAGGCGTTTTTAAGGCCTTAATTTCAGCGCGCATTAGGGTGTATTCTAAACAGGATTTATGCAACCACTGATAGGTGGCGCCGCCTAATCTTGCTTTTGGTGTCGCCTTATAAGCGGCGAGCATTCGGTTGTATCTTATTTCTGAACCGGTAAGGGTGTTGTTTTTAAATTCAACCTTGTCGTCGTTGTATTTGCCCTGTGTAATGGCATATTCGGGCGTGTCTGAGTTTAATAAGTTTACCGCACGACAGGTTCCGGGGATAAAGCCCAACATTGGGGAGGAAAATGAAGCCGCTTTAAAGGTGTCTGGGTATTGTTGTAAATAGCGCATCCCAATCGCGCCTCCCATAGAATGTGCCAACAAGAATACCGCACTGTGCTTCTGTTTGGCCACAAAATTACTGTAGTAGCTATGCAAATCGTCAATGTAATACTGAAACTCATCTACAAATCCCATGTCACGATCTTCGGTTAGTCGACCGGATAAGCCTTGACCTCTGTGATCATGAATATATACCGTGTAGCCTTGATTAAATAAGTCGAAAATTAACTCCTTGTACTTTATGGCCGCTTCGGTTCTTCCTGATGAAATGACAATGGCTGGTGAAGGGGTATCTTCTTGCAAAAAGTAGTTGTAATAGATCGGTATATTGGCCGCTCCTAAAAAAGTGCCCGATTGCCCTGAGTTGTAAAAATCTTCAATAGATTGGCTGTATGCTGTAGATAATAACTGGTCTTCGGTAGTGAACAGGTAAATGTTATCCTCAGGTTTTAGGGTTCTGAAATTGGCATCGCAGTTTAATAAGACCATACAAATAAGAAGAAAACCAAATCTAAAGTGAGATATCATGAGCTAAGAAATTGAATTGTAAACGATTAGAGTTTTAAATTACTCACTTTTAGTCAGAAATTCAATTTTATTACAAATGGGATTAAAAAAAACGCCCTTATAAAAAAGGACGTTTCTAAATTTTTGAGCACTTGGGCTTAGTTCATATGATGCCAAGCGGTGAAGCCACCATCTAAATTTTTAACCGAATGAAATCCGTTATGTTTTAAAATTAAAGCCCCCAAATAGCCTCTCAAGCCTTTGGCGCAGTACACCACATAATTTTTAGTGGGGTCTAACTCGTCTAAACGCTGTCTCAATTCACCTAAAGGAATATGCTTTGTTTCAGCTGTAATTAATTGGGTGTTTTCAATTTCGTTAGCATTTCTTAAATCAATAAAAATCGCATCACTGTTTTCACTAATTTGATTTGGTCTCACGTTGCCTAACGTACCATTGGCAAAGTTTTGTGCTACAAATCCAGCAACTACTACAGGATCTTTTGCTGGTGAGAACGGCGGCGCATAGGCCAAATCTAAATTGGATAAATCATGGATTGTTAATTTGGCATAAATAGCGGTTGCCAAGACATCGGCACGTTTATCAACCCCTTTTTCTCCAATAAGTTCAGCACCTAAAACCACTGCGGTTTTTGCGTCGTAATACAACTCAATAAAAATATCTTTACCGGTTTTCATAAAGCCAGGATGTGAGCCTGTAATGGTCAAACTGCTTTTAAAGTCAATGCCTTTGGCTGTCAATTCTTTAATTCCCATTCCGGTTCTGGCAATGGTGTAATTAAATAATTTCATGATGGCAGTGCCATAACCACCAGAAAAGGTGAAGTCACCACCAGCGGCATTTGCGCCAGCAGCACGGCCTGCTTTATTAGAATGGGTTCCCATAGGAAACCAAGCCGATTCGTTTGTAATACCATGTGGCATTGCAGCACAATCTCCTGCTGCATACACATCTGCAATTGAAGTTTCCATTTTGTCGTTCACAACAATAGCTCCGTTTTTTACAGTAGCAATGCCTTCATCTTGCAATAATTTTGTGTTTGGGCGTACACCAATAGACATGATTAAAAACGAAGTAGAAAGTGTTGAACCATCACTCAATTCTAATTGTCCGTCTTCGGTTATAGCATTGATTTGAGTTTCCAATCTTAAATCGACCCCTTCATCTTCTAAAATGTGTTTTCCAAAATCACTAAACTTTTTATCCCATGGGGTTAAAATTTGATCGGCCAATTCAACAACTGTAACTTTCTTACCAATTTTTCTAATGTTTTCAACCGTTTCCAAGCCAATTAATCCAGCCCCAACTACTGTAATATGTTCGGCAGTTTTAAAGGCTTCAGAATCTATAATTTTTTCGAAATCGGTTAAGGTTTTGGCATGAGCCCAATTTTTATAGGTGTTCAATCCAGGAATAGGAGGGGTGAAGGCCGTACCACCAGTGGCATAAATAAGTTTGTCATAACTATAGCTACCTAATGGTGTAGTGACCGTTTTGGCTGTAGTATCAATTGCTTGAACAGGCTCGTTTAAATGCAAGTCGATTTTAAAGCGATCGCGAAGTAAATCGGGTTTAACCACTAACAACTGCTCTTTATCTTTTATTTCTCCTGAAATAGCATAAGGAATACCACATGTTGCATAACTAATATGACTTGTTTTTTCAAACAGTAAAATCTCTGCGTTTTCGTCAGTTCGTCTTGCTTTTGCTGCTGCCGATGGTCCGGCAGATAAGCCCCCAATTACTATAATTCTTTTAGCTTTCATAAAACTATCCCTTTAATGATTTTTAATTCGTTATACACGTGCATTGACCTCAAGCCAACTGCCGCCGTTTTCACAACTAATGCCTTGGTTTTGTAAAAAGTTTACGCCTTGAGCACTTCTATTTCCACTTGCACAGCAAAGTACAATCGGTGCGCTTAGATTTTGTAATTCTGAAATGCGATTAGGTAACTCGTTTAGCGGAATATTTATGCTGTCTACAACATGACCTCCCATAAATTCCTCTCTTGTTCTTACATCTATTACTTTCATTTTGTGCTTGTTATATGTTTGTAATTCTACTGCAAAAGTAAGGCAAACATTTTTGGAGCTCAGTAACTATTGTTACAACTTTAACTATTTCAGCTATGTACAATAGCAATAGAAATAGGAATCAATTAATGGCACTTATGATTTATTAAACCTTCTGAAGCCGATAGCGGTTATTAATCCTATAACAGAAAATACAGCCAACATCGCAAATACAATTTGATGGCCTAGAATTCCGGGATAGCCATCTAAAAAGTACCCCATAATAGGACCAATAAAAATATCTGGGGTATATCCCACCACCGAAATCGCACCAACTGCCGCTCCGGTAATTGCCAATGGCACTTTCCCTTCTTGGAGTGCCGCAAAATACAAGGTTCTAACCGCATAGGTTCCTGTTGCTGTAACGACTAAAGATAAGAAAAACACCAGATTTAATCCTGAAGTGACAACCCCAGAAGCAAATAGTAAGGCGCCAATTAGCATGGTGATAAAGCCTAATATTATCCATGATGAACTTTTGGTACGATCGGCAAAAATACCAACAGCTATGCAAACTACAGGTCTGAGATAAAGCTGAAATGTACCCACTTGAGCAGCTTCAACTTGGGTAAACGACATCACTTCTGAAGCATATAACGAAAAGATATCGGTGAGTTTATAGCCTACATAACCGCATAACACGATGATCATTAATAACCAAACACTTCTGTATTGAAGAACGGTTTTAATATTTTTTAATGGGGATTCAATACGCTGTGAGGCATCTTCAACTTCGGTATCCGACTTTAAAAATAAAAACACAAGCACACCAACCACAGCTACCAATCCTGAAACAAATAAAATCACCTCTCTAAACGCGGCTTGTTTGTCTTCAATGCTTGCTGCTTCAATATTTACTGGTAAAAACTTAGCAAAAATGAATACCCCAATAGCACCAATCGAGGCGGCTACAAAACCACGGCCGCCTTCTAAAAAACCAAAAGCCTTACCTTGATGGTTAGCGCCTCCCCAAGTTCTTGTGGCTTTGATCATGGCGCCCCAAAACAAGAATATGGTGGTAAACCCCCAATAGCCAAACAAAATTTTGAGTGTGCCATAACTTGGGAATGTTGCCATGACCAATCCGCCTAAGGCCGTAAACCATAATGCTGTGGCAATTAATTTTCGAGGTAAAAATTTATCGGCAATCGCACCACCATATAAATAGGAAAATAATGAAACCGTACCGCAAACGGAGAAACAAACGCCCAATTGGGTATTGTCTAAATTGAATACGTCTAAGAATGTCGGTCTAAAAATTCGGGCTAATACAAAGGGAAGAATAAATATAGATTCTCCAGCTAAAATTAAGAGTAGTATTCTGTAAATAGGAGCAGATGCCGTTGTGCTTGCCTTCATAATGTTGGTTAATAGGTCAATTTCTGAGTTTGATGTAAGAATTTAAACCTCAAGTTAAAACTAAAAATGAACCAATGCTAATAAAAATCCAAAGTAAAATGCCCAACATAAAACTTTTAACCCCTGCTTGCTTGGCATCTTTAATTGAAATTCCTGATCCTATTAAAAACAAGGCTACAATCATTCCCTTATGACCTAACCAATTTAATCCGAAATACGTATCTGAAAACTGTGGCAGATAATAGGCAATTAAAATACTGCCAACAAACATGAAAATAAACCAAGGGATTTTAATTTTGTTGGAGGTTCCCCCTTTGTAAAAGAAAGCAACAACTAAGGAAAGTGGGATGATCCAAAGTGCCCTAATGAGCTTAACGGTTGTAGCAATTTCTAATGCTTCTGGGCCATAAATTGCAGCTGCACCAACCACCGAACTCGTATCATGAATGGCAATGGCAGCCCAGTTACCAAAAGCCTCTTGTGAGAGGTTAAAATAATGCCCAATAGCGGGAAATAACACAAGAGCTAACGCATTTAATACAAATACAACAACTAAAGAAAATGAAATTTGAAAGTTTTTAGCTTGGGTAATGGGAGCAATTGCAGCAATTGCGCTACCACCACAAATTGCAGTTCCTGCCGAAATTAAGGTTCCTATTTTAGAATCGACCTTCAATAGTTTTGTAAGCCCTAAACCTAAAAGCATAACCGCAATAACCGAAATAGCAGTAATCCCAAATCCCGACTTAGAGGTTTCTATAACTTGAGTTAAATTCATACCGAAGCCCATTAAAACAATAGAAGCTTGTAACGTATGCGATGTGAATGTTGTAATTGTAGGATGTTTAAAACCTATAAGGGATAAAATGATACCAGCGGCTAAGGCTAAAGTAGGGGAGCTGAATGGCATAAAACCAAGTAATATACCTATGGTGTATATAAAATTGAGTGTAGTTGGTTTAATGGTCATGAAATGAAATAAGAGCAATCTGTACTGCTGTCAACTAAGATAGCAAAACAAGAATGGCTTTATGGGTTGACTACTGTTTGAACAAAAACAGGCCGGTTATTCAAAACCGACCTGTTGAGACTTTAAAGAAAATTGGTGTTTATTCGTAAAAATTTACAGCACCAGTTTTGATATCGTACATACCACCAACGATTCTAATTTCTCCGTTAGAAACCATTGCAGAAAGTACTTCACTTTCGTTTAATATTCTATCAATATTAAGCTGAACGTTTTTAGCAGAAACGGCGTCAACAAATTCAAGATTTTTTGAATTTCTTAAACTGTCATCTTCAGGAGATGTCACTGCATTTACAGCAGGCTTAATCTTAGATAACATTGCAGTTAGATTTCCAAGTTCAGCATTGTCACAAGCACCTTTAACAGCACCACAAGCCGTGTGGCCTAAAACTACTAAAAGTTTAGTTCCTGCTAACTTACACGCAAACTCCATGCTTCCTAAAATATCTTCATTTACAAAGTTACCCGCAATACGAACGCTAAATAAATCGCCTATACCTTGATCAAAGATTAATTCTGATGATACACGAGAGTCAATACAGCTTAAAACAGTAGCAAAAGGAAATTGGCCTTCGCTAGTGTCTTGTTGTTGCGCTACGAAATCTCTATTAGCTCTTAAGTTTTTTTGGAATCTAATATTCCCAGCCTTAAGTGCTTCTAAGGATAACTCAGGCGTCATTAAATCTTGTGTTTCTTTTGTATGTGCTTTCATAATGTGTTTAGTTTAATTGGTTAGTAATTTACGCAGTTTTTGGTCTAAGTTTAAAAAATTTGATATAACTATCAGGATTTTTCACTTCACCACGTTCAGAAATGAGATTAATGTCAATGTTTCGTTCTTTAGCTTTATATGTAAAATCGTCTAAGATTTCAATAATATCATTATCTAAATATCGTGTTTTTCTAACATCTAATTCCAAATAAGAATTTTCAGGTAAGCGATCTAATTCTTTTAAGATTGCACCTTTGTTAAAGAAGGTTACTTCTTCTGCTAAAGTCATTTTAATCTTATGTTTACCGTTACTCTTGTCTTCTATATGCAAGAAATGTGAGTTTTGGTAACTTTTAATTAAAATTACAACAATTCCAACACCTAATCCTAACGCTAAACCTTTTAAAAGATCAATAAATACAATTCCTCCGACAGTTGTTACAAAAGGTACCCATTGTTTCCAACCTAAGAGGTACATTTCTTTAAACAAACTTGGTTTTGCTAATTTATACCCTACTATAAATAATACAGCAGCAAGTACAGCTAACGGAATTTTATTTAGCAAAGTTGGAATTAACATTACAGAGATTAATAAAAGAATACCATGAATTATAGCTGATAATTTGGTTTTACCACCTGATTGAATGTTAGCAGAACTTCTTACAATTACTTGGGTAATTGGTAAACCACCAATAAATCCTGAAAGAATATTTCCTGTTCCTTGAGCTAATAATTCTCTATTTGTAGGTGTAACATTTTTGTCCGGATCTAATTTATCTGTTGCCTCAACACATAATAAAGTTTCTAAACTTGCAACCAACGCAATTGTAAAGGCTACAAGCCAAACTTCTGGATTTGTGATTACACTAAAATTAGGAAAGGTAAATTGACCAAAGAAAGAATCTATACTATCTGGCACAGGGACACTTACCAGTTGTGCAGCCTTAAACCCTATGGCTTCATTACCTTGACTTAAAGTAAAGAAAATAATACCGGCAATAACAGCAACTAATGGGCCTTGAATTAATTGAAAAATCTTAGATTTTTTTGTTAATACAGTGCTCCAAAGGATTAAAATCGCCAAAGAAATCAATCCGATAAGTGTTGGCCCAAGACTTACATGATTTAAGGTTGCTAAAATTTCGGAAAACGTATTTTGACCATCGACCTGAAAAAAGGCGAAGTCTCCTTCTGGATCTGAATCGTATCCAAAGAAATGAGGAATTTGCTTTAATATAATAATGATACCAATACCTGTTAGCATTCCTTTAATTACAGAAGAAGGGAAGTAGTAACCGATAATACCAGCTCTTAAAAAACCGAAAAGTAATTGAATAGCCCCACCTAAAACAACGGCTACCAAAAAGTTCTCATAACCACCAAGAGTGCCTATGGCAGTTAAAACAATTGCTGCTAATCCAGCAGCAGGACCAGAAACACCAATTTTTGATCCACTTAATCCACCAACAACAATACCACCAATAATTCCGGCGATTAAACCACTAAACAAAGGTGCGCCACTGGCTAATGCAATACCTAAGCATAAAGGTAGAGCGACAAAAAATACAACGATACTTGCAGGAAAATCGCTTTTAATATTTGAAAACATAGTAATTTTATTTGAAAATTTTACATAAATAATTCCCTTACCGTGTTTGTTTAAACACCGTTAATTAGGGCAAATCGAACGTATTTATGAAAATTCTGGAGGGGGTGTCAGTATCTCTCGAAACAGGGATGAAGAGTGTGGATTGTACCACGATAAAGGCTGTATTTGGGAAATGCCGTTGTACTGAATGAGTTTTAAATCGGTATAGACTAATATTTTATCTTCAATTTCAGTCTTTTTCTCCTCAGAGTCTTTTTCTGTATCTAATTCAATCCATTCAATGTCATCGGCCATATCAAACAAATACCGGTTTACCATAACGGCATCCGATAGGAATGAAAGTACTAATATGACGCTTAAAATGGACTTCAATGATTTGAATTAAATTGTTAAAGCTTGCAAAAATAAAAGAATATGGGAAATTTGGAAGGTTTTAACGAAATTTTAGGGTTAATTTCTGATAGGCATCTAAGGTGCTGAAATTGCTGCTAACAAAATTTTGTAAATTGAGATGACCAAGGAAACAATTAAAAATACTTTTCCATCCTTACAGAAAACTATGTAATTCTATTTTACAACTCCTTTTAGACCATGGTTGCCCTTGGTTTATATTCTAATGGGACTAAAACACAGTGGTTACTAAGCGTTAATCTTTATGATGCCTATTTTATTAAAAATGCGCATGATAAAATAAGTCGGGTCAAACTCATGCCATTTTACTCCAAAATTAGCTTTACTGGCATGTTTATGATGATTATTGTGATACGCTTCACCCATCATTAATACATCGACAGGTAACAGGTTTTTAGAAGTATCTTTTAACTTGAAATTCACGTACCCATAAATGTGTGCATACCAGTTAATGATGACACCGTGAATCGGAGCCATTAATACAATTATTGGTAGAAGGGCCCATTGCCACCACGAGGTTGCAAACTGCATAAAGAATACAACGTATAAGGCGGTCCAAAGTAATCTCGAAACACGAGAACTTGCCATGCGGTCAAATGCCAACCATTGCGGCACGTTTTTAGTGAATTTTTCTTCTACAGCAATACGCTGCTTATTAATATCTTGATATATAGTTTTAGTACGCCACATCATTGCCATAACATTCTCGTCATATTTTGGCGAATGCGGATCTTTCTCTGTGTCGGTGTAAGCATGGTGCATGCGGTGCATAATACCGTAACCATAAGCACTTAGGTAATTTGAACCTTGAAACAACCAAGTCAAAACATAAGTAATGCGCTCCATAGTTTTAGACATTGTAAAGGCTTGATGAGCAGCATATCTATGAAGGAAAAACGTTTGAAAGAATAATCCACCATACCAAAGTATAACGAATAGGCATATAATTTCCATAGGTCAAATTTTCTGCAAATGTAGTACGCAAGTCGTTTTGAGGCAATGAACCTGGGTTAAGAAATACGTTTTCTAATACGGCTTAAGGCTTGCGGGGTGACTCCTATATAAGATGCAATGTATTTTAATGGGATTTGCTGTAATAGGTTTGGTCGCTCTTTAAATAAGTTGTTATAGCGTTGTTCGGCCGTTTCACATAATAACGATTGTTCTCGCTTTGATTTAATTAGAAACAGGCGTTCTGTCGTGAATCTACCAATTATATTTCCCACATTCGTGGTTTTGTAAACTTCCTGTAAATGAGCATAACTAATGCTGTATACTTTGGTATCCATTAAGGTTTCAACTTGGCAAAGTGATGGCGTTTGAGTCAAAAAGGAATCATAGGCACTTACAAATTCATTTTTAAAACAAAAACCGAATGTAATTTCCTTTTCTTCAGATTCATGAGGTATAAAAAGCCTAACTGCACCTTCAACAATAAAAGAAATATGAGGTTCGATAGTGCCTGATTTCAGAATCACAGACTTTTTAGGATAGGCTGTTTTGACCAATCGAGAGGTGAAAAACGTCCAATCTTCATCGGTAATTTCAACCATTGTTTCTAAATACGTCCTAAATTCCTGCATTGTACCTATTCCATTTTTACAGAAATCAAAGGTAACAATGTAGTAGGGTTGGAGACGTCTTTTTATTTAAATTTTGTTTAAAAATTTTGGTAAATGGATTCTTCTAATTGTGAATTAAATCGATTTGAAAGTTACCAGATTCAAGGATTTTAAAATATGCAAGTAGAATTTGTATTTGGGAGAATCAATTGTATTTGAGTGGATTGCAAGGTGTTTCTGTGCTTGAATCTATGCTGATGTTGATAAGATTGTGGTGATAGATAGCTTTTCGTTTTAAAATTGGAGTGACTTAGAATTGAAATCAGATAGCTTTCCATAGAAACTCACCTTCATAAATAGTCTATCTTTGAAGCAACTATTTATTTATACAACTTTGAAAGATATTCTTCTTGTAACACCACCATTTACACAACTAAATACACCTTATCCTGCTACGGCCTATTTAAAAGGGTTTCTAAATACCAAAGGGTTAGATGTGTATCAAATGGATTTGGGAATAGAGGTGATTCTCGAGTTGTTTTCAGAAGATAGGTTTAAAACTCTTTTTGACTTTGCATATGAAAATGATACGATTAATACAGCAAATGGTCAACGGATTTATGCTTTACGAGGGCAATATTTAAAATATTTAGATGCTGTTGTTTTGTTTCTTCAGGGGCATAATCCAACCTTAGCTCGGCTTATTTGCATGGATGCCGTTTTGCCTCAGGCTTCTCGTTTTGATCAAATAGATGATTTAGAATTTGCCTTTGGACAAATGGGAATGCAGGATAAGGCCAAACACTTGGCGACTTTGTTTCTTGAAGATTTATCCGATTTTATTGTAGAATGTATAGATGATAATTTTGGATTTAGCCGCTATGCCGAACGCTTGGGGCAAAGTGCAAATAACTTTGATGAATTATATAATACGTTAAAAGGAGAGTCTAGTATTGTTGATCAAATTACAATTGACATTTTAAAGGAAAGATTAGCTCTTCATAAACCAAAAATGCTTTGTTTTTCGGTGCCATTCCCTGGTAATCTTTATAGTGCATTTAAGTGTGCACAATATGTAAAACAAGTGCACCCAGATATTACCATTGTAATGGGCGGTGGTTTTCCTAATACCGAATTAAGATCTCTCACCGATATTAGGGTGTTTGAGTTTTTTGACTGCATTACCTTGGATGATGGCGAGTTGCCTTTAGAATTAGTTTATAAGGCTATAGATAACAATGTAGCTTTAAATGCTTCAGAATTAAAACGAACATTAATTTTAAATGAAGGCAAGGTTGAATACTTTAACAATGCTGTGCATTCAGATTATAAACAATCAGAATTAGGTACTCCAGATTATTCAGATTTACCTTTAGGCAAGTACATTTCTGTAATCGAAATTACTAATCCAATGCATAGTCTATGGAGCGATGGCCGCTGGAATAAGCTCACCATGGCTCATGGTTGTTATTGGGGGAAATGCACCTTCTGTGATATCTCTTTAGATTATATAAAAATTTACGAACCTATTGCTGCCAGTATTCTGGTGGATAGGATGGAAACCATTATAGATCAAACAGGAGATCGCGGATTTCATTTTGTAGATGAGGCAGCACCTCCGGCTTTGATGAAAGCGCTTGCTTTAGAAATTTTAAGACGACAACTAACTGTGACCTGGTGGACTAACATTAGGTTTGAGAAGAATTTCACAAAAGAATTATGTGTCTTACTTAAAGCATCGGGTTGTATTGCGGTTTCAGGAGGATTGGAAGTGGCTTCGGATAGGTTGTTGAAGCTCATAGATAAAGGAGTTACTGTTTCTCAAGTGGCACAGGTAACCAGAAACTTTACAGAATCGGGTATAATGGTACATTCCTATCTTATGTATGGTTTCCCGTCTCAAACCATTCAAGAAACTATAGATAGCTTAGAAATGGTTAGGCAATTGTTTGAATTGGGTGTTATGCAATCGGGGTTCTGGCATCAATTTGCTTTAACTGCTCATAGTCCTATTGGGCATGAACCGGAAGCTTTTGGGGTTAAACCGCTTTACAATGCTATTTCGTTTGCAAATAACGATGTGGCCTTTGAAGATGCTACAGCAATAGACCATAGTAAATTTAGTTATGGCTTAAAGAAATCGTTATTTAATTATATGCACGGGATTGGTTTTGATATCCCTGTTGAAGATTGGTTTGATTTTGGAGTTCCCGAATCAAGCATTCATCCAGATTTTATTTATGATGCCTTACAGCAAGAAACAGTTTTAAAACTAAAACCTAATGCAAAAGTGGTTTGGTTAGGGAATGTTCCTTTTGTAGAAGAATATTCTAAAACTAAAAAAGGAATGCATTATAATAAATTGCGTCTAACGTTTCATGATAACGTTGAAACCTTTCAGTTGAATTTAGACGAAGAAAAAGGGGATTGGTTATTAGATGTATTAGAATCTAATGGAGTGTTGCAATCAAAACATATCACCTTAGGCCAATTAAAAAAGAATTATGAAACCCAATTTGAAGATTTCGAATTGTTCTGGTTTTCTAAATCATTGCAAGGATTAAGAGCATTTGGGCTGCTGGTTCTTTAAAACTAATTCCCACTTTTAGCTATGGCTAACTAAAAGTGGGAGGTAAGCAATTAGTGTTAATTGCGAATTAATTTTAAAATTTTAGTGCCTTGCTCAGTTTTAACATGAGCAAAATAAATACCTTTTGAGAAACCTTGAGCTTCCAATTGCACTTCTGTTGAGTTTGGTTTTGAATCTGTAATGAGTTTACCTAAAACATTGTATAGTTGGACTGACACAATTGGTGCCGTTGTTTTAATAGTCCAGAAATTAGAACTTGGATTAGGGAACACTTCAGTGTTTACCAATTGGTTTTCTTCTACAGATAAGGTTACAGTTGAGAAATATAAATTGTCCAAATAAACCGTTCCGTTTCCTACAACCTTAAATTGCATAACATCATCTAGGCTAAATCCTTGATTCGTAAAATGGGTTAATGGAATATCTGTACTTACCCATTCACCAGTTGTAATACCGTCTTCTAAAGCAAAGTCATAAAACTTTTCTCCAGCACCACCAGTAGTGGCGTTTATAAGATAGAAACTTAGAGCAGTTGCGCCAGAGGTCCAATAGTCTACGTGAATATAATTCATAGCATTTACATCTTGGGTGTTACCAGAAAAGTCTGTTCCTTGGTAATTTAAGTTTGCATATTTTAAGGTGTTGTTTCCTGCAATGTCAATTTGTGTGGCAACAGTACCTTGACCCCAAAACGGATTGTATTCTACACCAGTAATATCTGTATAAGGATTGTTTGTGTTGAATACAGAAATCACATCTTCTGAGTCGATTGTTGGAGTAGGAGCAGCAACTAACGGTACCTCTTCGGCTGCTTGAGCAGAAAAGGTGATGTTGTCAAAATAGATAATGTTGTCTTGAGTTCTTCCTCCTAAATCAAAATCAGGAAAAATAATAATCTGATCGTTAATTCCTGTAATTCCAGTGCCAATACTTCCAGAAAGATCAAAGGTGAGTTCCTCCCATTGATTTACCAATGTGTTTGCGACTTTAATTTCTGGTTGTGCTTCTCCGTTTACTTCGGCAAATTTGATCCCTACGTCACTAATTACGGTTTTGTAAACCATCATTTTTACAGTGGTATTAGAAGCATCAAAAGAAAATCCACCAATATCAGCACCGTGAAGTGATTCACAACCTGCCCATGGGTTTCCACCTACTAATGCCGTAAATTTTGCAACAGTAGAAGAAGTATTGTCTCCAGAAGGGTCTGGGTTTGCCACAATTTCTAATGCTGGGTCGGTGTCGTTCTCAAAAACTGTCCATGTCCAAGAGGCACCAAAACCAGCTGGTTCAAAATCAATTGGTGCATTTTGGCTCATTCCAATAAACGGAATTAATAGAAGTGTTAAAAGTGTAATTTTTTTCATTGTATATAGTTTTTAGATAGTTGCTTCAAGATATTGGAAAAAAGAAGCGTTATAATTTTAATACCCTATACAAAAACTATACTTCACACCATGTAGTGTTCTTGTTTAGAGATGTTCAGTGTTTTGTTTGAGCTAAAGCGCCTTAAATGAATAGGATTATTAGGGTTATGATATTAAAAAATTTTCAAAAAATATAATTTGATGTGGTGATGTTGTGGTAAAAATCTCTTAAATTAGAAGAGTAATAATGCTCTATATTGTAAGAAAAGGAAATAATTGTATTATTGCGCACAACTATTCTAATCTAACTCGCTTGAAAACAAATAAATTACTAGCCCTACTATTTATTCTTGTTTCTATTTCAAATGGAAATTCTCAAGAATTACCTCCAATTCTCACATTTACGCCAAAACAATACAACGCAGATAACCAGAATTGGAATATTGCACAAGATGAAAATCAGCATATCTATGTTGCAAACAATAGAGGTTTACTGGAGTATAATGGGGCTAATTGGACCATGTATAATTCACCTAACGAGACTATAATTCGTGCAGTAGAGGTCACTGAGGATAAAATTTATACAGGTTGTTATATGGAATTCGGGTTTTGGGAAAGAAACAATCTCGGAACTTTAGAATATTCTTCCCTTTCAGATAAATTAAAACAACCCTTAATAGAAGACGAGCATTTTTGGAAAATAATTGCTATTGAAGATTGGATATTATTCCAGTCTTTAAACCGCATTTATTTATATAATACAAAATCAGAAGCTTTTAAAATTATTGAAGGACACACCCTTTTTACCAAAATGTACGCGGTGAATAATGTTATTTATTTCCAACGTGCTAATGATGGGATTTATAAAATAGTAAATGGAATTCCTAGTTTAGTAAGTGACAATCCATTAGTAAAAGAAAATATTGTTGTCCATATTTTCGAACATTTGAACGAACCCGTTTTTGTCACTCAAAACGAGGGATTGTATAAATTTTCAAATAATGAGTTAATACCTTGGGAGGTCGTTGATTCAGTTGATTTAACAGGTGTTTCTGTATATAGCTGTATTCAATTACGCGATAAATCTTTAATGTTAGGTACAATATCTAATGGGATTATTCATATTAGTGCAAATGGTGAATTATTGGAGTCTATTAATCAAGAAGACGGTCTTAACAATAATACAGTATTAGATCTGTTTGAAGATGAAATCGGTAATGTTTGGCTGGCTCTTGATAATGGGATTAACTGTGTAAACGTGAAATCGGCATTTAGTATTTATAATGATGATAAAGGTAAAGTTGGTACGGTGTATGCATCAGCCGTTTTTAATGAGCACTTATATATTGGTACAAACCAAGGTTTGTTTTATAAACCGTTGCAGGATACAAATTCAAAATTTCAAATTATTGACGGCACAAAAGGTCAGGTGTGGACTTTAGATGTGTTAGATGATACCTTGTTCTGTGGTCATAACCTGGGGACTTTTACTGTTGATTTGGATGTGGTAACTAAAATATCAAATGTAGAAGGCACATGGAGTTTAAAACCAGCTCAAAATAATCCGAATTTAATCCTACAAGGTAATTATAACGGACTTAATGTTTTAGAAAAGGTTGATGGCAATTGGTCATACAGAAATAAAATTGAAGGGTTTGATCACTCTTCGCGCTATTTTGAAGAGTTTGCCGATGTCTGTTTTGTCAACCATGAATATAAAGGAATTTATAAATTAAAAATCAACTCTGATTATACTCAAGTTGTCGAAGTGAACGAAGATGAAAGTATTGAAAAGGGATTAAATTCAAGTATTATAAAGTTCAATTCTGAGTTGCTTTATATGAATAAAAAAGGAGTGTATTCCTATAATTTTGATAGTGAAAAGTTTGAAAAAAACCAACGACTGTCTGATGTTTTTTTGAGTGAAACCTATTCGTCAGGAAAGCTTATATCAAACGATATTGATAATACACTATGGGGGTTTAGTGAAAAAAGCATTACCTATTTATCTCCAGGGATTTTAACTGATGCGCATAAGGTCAACCGGATTTCATTACCACGAAACCTAAGGGAAGAAATGGTGGGGTATGAAAATATAACCTTCTTGGGACCTGATACATATTTATATGGTACATCATTGGGCTATATCATTATAAATTTAAAAAAGATAAAAACTAAATCGTATACGGTAAGCATTCAGCAAGTTGAAAACTTCTCACTTCAGGATGGACCAGATTTGGTAGGTTTTGAAAACGGACAAGAGTTTGATAGTAAGCATAATAATTTTAATTTTCTTTTTAGTGTTCCTGAATACGAGCAGTTATTTGAACCAGAATATAGGTATAGACTAGACGGTTATACATCTAGATGGAGCTCATGGAGTGCAGATCCTACGGCAGTTTATGAAAATTTACCCTCTGGTAATTTTGAGTTTTTAGTGCAAGCCAAAATAGATTCAGATACGGTAACAGATATGGCTAGTTTTAATTTTACTATCGATAGTCCTTGGTATTTGTCAAAAACCATGATTGTTTTTTATGTAGTGATAGTCATCTTGTTTTCCATTTTTATGCATAATGTATACAAGGTGTATTATAAAAGACAAAAAGAGAAGTTGGTTGAATCTAATAAAAGAGAATTAGAAGTATTAGAGTTGGAAAGTAAACAGCGCTTAATGCATATAGAAAACGAAAAGTTGCAACAGGATATTGAGAATAAAAATAGAGAGTTGGCAATTTCAACAATGAGTCTTATCAAGAAGAATGAGTTTTTACATAATATTAAGGAAGAGTTAAAAGATGTGTCAACAGAGGCAAAGATTAAGCCAGTTATAAAAATAATTGATAAGAATTTAAACAATACAGATGATTGGAAGTTCTTTGAAGAAGCTTTTAATAATGCCGATAAAGACTTTTTGAAAAAAGTGAAGCATAAGCATCCTTCATTAACACCTAATGACCTGAAACTATGCGCTTATCTCAGACTAAACTTGTCTTCAAAAGAAATAGCTCCTTTACTTAATATTTCACCAAGAAGTGTGGAAGTTAAGCGCTATCGTTTGCGTAAAAAGATGGAATTGGAGCATGAGGTGAGCTTAACAAATTATATTCTGGAAATTTAAGTCCTATACATTGGTTGTTAATGCGTTAATATAACCATACAATACCTATACAATCGAGAAATTTTAGCAAAAATTTGAAATTTAACATTTACTTAAGGTTAAAGTAATTCAAGTGATTATGACATTGTCATTGCGAATTTCACAATTTATAGGCACTTTTTTTGTCATGTATATTTTTTGTAGTGGTGATTTTTGAAGAAATAATAATTAGTATTTCTAAATTTAGAGATATAAACTAAATATCATATGAATTCAAAAATTTTGTCCTTTGCATTATTCCTCTTGACCTCTTTTGCGTTTGGTCAATCGGTAGATGTAAACGGAAACGTGAAAGATCAAGTTTCTGGAGAACCTTTGATAGGTGTTAATATTATTATTAAAAACACCTCTAAAGGCGCAACTACAGATTTTGATGGAAACTTTATCTTAAAAGATGTTCCGATTAATTCGGTACTTGTTTTTTCTTATTTGGGGTATACCGATAAGGAACTAACTGTAGTTGACGGCAACCCCTTACAAGTAACCTTAGAAGAGGATGCCGCAGTATTAGGTGAAATTGTTGTGATTGGTTACGGTACTCAGAAAAAGAGGGAAGTGACTGGAGCAGTTTCAACAGTTGGTGTTGAAACCTTAGAAGACTTAAAACCTGTTAAGGTTGAACAGGCACTTCAAGGTACAGTATCAGGTGTTAATGTTACAACACAATCTGGAGCCCCTGGTGCGGGATTGGATATTAGGATTAGGGGTATTTCTACAAATGGAGAAAGTGGCCCCTTAGTTATTATTGATGGTTACCAAGGTGATTTAAGTATTTTAAATCCAAATGACATTGAAACAATTACTGTTTTAAAGGATGCTCAAGCAGCAATCTACGGTACGATTGGGGCAAATGGTGTGGTTTTGGTAACTACTAAAAATGGAAAGTTTGGACAAAAAACAAAAGTATCATATAATACTTATGTTGGGTTTCAAGAAGCCAGCCGAACACTTCCTTTATTAAATTCTACTGAGTACGCTTTACTTTTAAACGAAAGCTATGCTGCAGGAGGACAAGACTTACCTTATCCAGATTTAACTGGATTAGGAGTAGGGACAGATTGGCAAGATGAAGTATTAAATGAAGGCGTGCCAATTTATAGCCATGACATTAATGTTTCTGGTGGATCTGATAAAATGACGTATGCATTTAGTGGATCACACTTGTATCAAGAGGGTATTATTGCTCCAAAAAAATCTGATTTTAAAAGAAGTACAGCACGTTTATCTTTAACCGCTAAATTATCAGATAAGTTTAAACTAACTACAAACAATACTTATACCTATATAGATAGGGATGCGATTAACGATAGTGGATTAGGTTCTGTATTATTTAATGCATTGAATACGCCAAGTACAATTGCACCTTTTGATGAAAACGGTGACTATACCTTAGTACCAAACTCTCCAGGACTTGGTATTGAAATTATAAATCCTTTGGCTCAAATTGAAAACACATATAATGATTACGATTTGAGAAAATTAAATGGTACAATAGCATTGGATTGGGATATTGTTAAAAATTTGAAACTTACTGGTCGTGTAGGTTATAACACAGCTAATAGTGAAGGAAAAACTTTTGCTAAAGAAGTAAACTATGGCGGTAAAGTATTTGATGTCACACGTAGTAGTGTTTCTCAAAATGCTATCAACGATAACGATTATACATTCGATTTCTTTGGAGTGTATGAAAACACATTTAGTGACAATCACAATTTAACTGCTACTTTAGGTACAACAGTTTATAAACAATGGGGTAACGGACTATTTGCTACAGGTTTTGATGTGCCAAACAACAGCTGGGAATTTGCAGATATTGCACTTGCTGAAGGAACAAGTGAAGAAGGTGTTAGAGATGTTGGATCTTATACTTATGACGAAAGACGTTTATCATTTTTTGGTCGTGTACAATATGATTTCAAAAAGAAATACTTAGTATCTCTTATGTTAAGACGAGATTTATCAACACGCTTTGGGCCAGGAAACCAAGTAGGATATTTTCCTTCTGCAACTGCTGGTTGGGTGATTTCTGACGAAGACTTCTTTAACCAAGAATCAAAAGCGTTTAATTTCTTAAAATTAAGAGCGAGTTACGGTATCTTAGGTAATGACCAAATAGGTAACAACGGTTATTTAAGCTTTTTAAATGGTGAAGCAACTTATGTGTTTGATGGTGTATTAACACCGGGTCAAGCTGTTGGAGTTTTACCTAATGAAGATTTACAATGGGAGGAAGCTAAGAAATTTGATGTTGGTGTTGATTTAAAAATGTTTGATCAAAAAGTAGACGTGGTAATGGATTACTTTATCAATACAAGGGACAATCTTTTAATTCAGAATATACCCGTTTCAGGTATTATAGGTATTGGAGCACCAGGAAGTGGAGCACCAACGGTTAATGCTGGTAAAGTAAGAAACCAAGGATTTGAGTTTGCTGTAGGTTATGAAGATAACTTTTCAGAAAACTTCCAATTCGGAGCCAACTTTAACCTTACAACTTTAGATAATGAAGTGTTAGAAGTTAATAATAGCACAGGCTTTTTAGAAGGAGGCGGTTTTGGAGTTGGACAACCGGCACCGTCAAGAATGGAAGTTGGGCAACCAATGGGATATTTCTACGGTTATCAAACAGACGGAATTTTCCAAAACCAAGCAGAGGTTGATGCACATCCATCTCAAATAGCTTTGGGTGCAAATGCAGCTCCTGGTGATATTAGATACGTTGATGTGAATAACGATGGTGTTATTGATGCCGATGATAGAACCAATATTGGAGATCCTATTGCAAGTGTTACTATGGGATTAAACCTAAATTTCAAATGGAAAAACTTAGACTTCGTATGTTACACCTTCGCGTCATTAGGAAATGATATGGTTAGAAACTACGAGCGTACCTTATCAGATGCTAACAGACTTAATTATGTGTTAGATCGTTGGACTGGTGAAGGAACAAGTAATAGTGTACCAAGAGTAACAACTGGAGCGACTTCAAACAACGTATTGTCAAATTATTTTGTAGAAGATGCATCTTATGTGAGAATTCAAAATGTGCAGATAGGGTATTCACTACCATTTGAATTTGTTGATAAAATCGGAATTTCAAAATTCAGACTTTATGCAGGGGTGAACAATTTATACACCTTTACAGAATATAGAGGTTACGACCCAGGAGCTTCTTCTGGAGCACCTATTGGTAGTGGTATTGACTATGGGTTTTACCCAATTCCAAGAACCTTTTTACTTGGTTTAAACCTTAATTTTTAATCCCGATGAAAATGAAAAATTATAAATATATTATTGCAATTCTTAGTGTATTTGGCTTTTATGCATGCACTGATGATTTTATAGATAGAGAACCGGCATATTCAATTGATTCTGAAAACTTCTTTAATTCAGAAACCGAATATTATCAAGCATTAGTTGGAGCATACGATTTGTTACAGTCTTCATACGTTAATGTTATGTTAGGTGAAATTGCGTCAAACAATACATTATGTGGTGGTGAAAGCGCTACAGATGTTATTGGTTTTCAGCAAATAGATGATATGATTCATACACCAGTAAACAGCAATCTTAGAGATATCTGGAACTGGATGTTTGCAGGCGTAAATAGAGCAAACTACATTTTAGAATTTCAAGATAAAACAGATTTTGAAGGTAAAAACGTAATTATTGGTGAAGCACGTTTCTTAAGAGCTTATTACCATTTTGAATTGGTAAAGTGGTTTGGAGGAATTCCTATTAAAGGAGATGCAAGATTTGCTTTAGGAGACGAAACTTCAATTCCAAGATCTTCTGTTGAGGAAGTTTACGCTTTAATTGAGGCCGATTTACAATATGCAGTAGACAATTTGTCTTATACAGCACCTCAAGTAGGTAGAGCTACTAAAGGCTCGGCTCAAGCATTGTTAGGAAAAGCCTTTTTATATCAAGATAAATTTTCTGATGCGGCAAATGTTTTAGATGATTTGATTAATAACGGGCCTTATGATTTGGTAAGTGACTACGAATCTATTTTCGAAAATCCAGGTGAAAATGGAATAGAATCTGTTTTTGAAGTTCAATATACCGATGCAGAAGGTGCAGGCTTTGGATGCTTGCAATGTAGTGAAGGTAATGTTGCGGTAGGTTTTAATGGTATTAGAAATTATTCAGGTCCTGATTTTGATTCTGGATTTAGTTTTAATGTTCCTGTTCAGGATGTTGTTGATGCTTTTGAAACTGGTGATATTAGAAAGGATGTAGCCATTTTAGATATTGAAGCATGGGCGGCTCAAACTGGTGCAACTTATGGTGTTGGATATGAACATACAGGGTTTTACAACAGAAAATATATTGCCAGGCAAGGAGATCAAAATTTAGGAGATCAAAACCTAACAAATCCTAATAACTATAGAGCGATAAGATTTGCTGATGTGTTATTAATGGCTGCCGAAGCATTTAACAGAAGTGGTATTGATGATAGTAAAGCATTAAGCTACCTAAATAGAGTACGTGAACGTGCTGAACTTGATGATTTAAATTCTTCAGGAGCAAATTTAACGAGCGACATTTATAAAGAACGAAGAGTTGAGTTAGTAGGTGAAGGACATCAATTCTTTGATTTAGTGAGAACAGGAAGAGGAAATCAAATAGATGGGTTCACACCTAACAAGCATGAAATATTTCCTATTCCTTTAGAAGAAATACAATTTTCCAATGGTAATTGGGAGCAAAATCCTGGATACTAAAAAACTATGAATATGAAAATTTTAAAATATATATCAACATTTTGTCTATTAGCATTTATTGCATTTAGCTGTAATGAAGACGACAATTTAGATTTTGTAGACGATATTTCTGCACCTACTAATGTATCGGCAGAAGTTAGTGTTACACAAGATAACACCGGATTGGTAACAATTATTCCTTTAGGAGATGGCGTTACTAAATACGATTTGAATTATGGAGATGGCTCTGATGCAGAATCAGATTTGACTCCAGGAAGTGTTTTAGAACACACGTATGAAGAAGGTACCTACGAGTTAAACATAGTGGCTTACGCTTTAAATGGTTTAACAACAGAAGTTACTCAACCTCTTGAAGTGTCATTTCAAGCACCTCAAAACTTAATGGTGACAATTGAAAATGATCCTGCGATATCTAAGCAAGTAAATGTAACTGCAACCGCAGATTTTGCATTGTCTTATGAAGTAGATTTCGGAACGGGAGCAGATCCAGTAGCTGGTAATATTGACGAAGGCGTTTCATTTAATTATGAAAATGCTGGAACTTATACCATTACAGTTACTGCATTTAGTGCAGCAATAGAAACTACAGAGTATGCAGAAGAATTTTTGGTAACAGAAATTTTACAACCAATTACTGGAGCACCTGCTCAACCAGCAAGAGCTGAAACAGATGTAATATCTGTTTATAGTAACACTTATACAAACATTGCTAACACCGATTTCTTCCCTAATTGGGGACAATCAACTACTTATACAGAAATTGAGGTAGAAGGAAATGCAATGATTCAATATGGTGATTTAACCTATCAAGGGATTCAAATAGGAGAAACAGTTGATGCTTCAACTATGGAGTTCTTACATATAGATGTTTGGACAGCAACTGAAGATTATGCTTTAGATGTTTATCCTATAAGTATTTCAAGTGGTGAACAATTAGTTCAACTAAATCCTGTAGCAGGAGAATGGAACAGTTATGATATTCCACTTTCAGATTTCACAGATCAAGGATTATCTATGGCCGATATTCACCAATTTAAATTTGTGGGTATTCCTGATGGAGCTGGTACAGTATTTATAGATAACCTTTACTTTTATAAAGAACCAGGAGGAGTTGTAACGGCAATGGTTGAAGATTTTGAAAATGAAGCTCCAGCATTTACAACATTTGGTAATATCCCAGATGCAGAGGTTGTTGTGAATCCAGATATGTCTGGTATAAATACAAGTAACAATGTTGGTGCATTAACTAAAGCCGTTGGGTCTGAAGTTTGGGCAGGTACATTTTTTGAAATTGCGGAACCATTAGATTTTGTAACCTATAGTAATTTAAAAGCTAAAATTTGGACACCAAACCCTGGTATTCCAGTAAAGCTAAAATTAGAGAATGCAGATACTTCAATTGTGTATGAGGTAGATGTTAATACAACCACTTCTAATGAGTGGGAGAGTCTTACATTCAACTTTAATGATGCCCCAGCAGCAGATTACGTAAGAATAGTATTCTTCTTCGACTTCGGTAATGGCGGAGACGATTCAGTTTATTATTTCGATGATATTGAGTTAGCTAGTAATGGTGGTGATTCTACTCCCTTAGGTTTTCAAGATTTTGAGGGAGAGGCACCAGCATTTACAACTTTCGGAAACATTCCTGATGCTCAAGTAATTTCAAATCCAGATATGAGCGGTGTTAATACTACTGCAAACGTAGTCGAATTGACGAAAACAGGTGCAGCCGAAGTATGGGCAGGAACATTTTTTGAAGTTGACACGCCTTTAAATTTATCAAGCTATTCAAGTATTAGCGTTAAAACATGGTCTCCAAATTCGGGGATTGTTGTGAAGCTAAAATTAGAAAATGCTGATACAAGTATTGTACATGAAGTAGATGTTGTAAATACAGTTTCTAACCAATGGGAAGAACTGGTATTTAACATGAGTGCTGCACCACCTGCTGACTATGTAAGAGTTGTGATGTTCTTTGATTTTGGTAATGCCGGAGATGATTCGACCTATTACTTTGATGAATTTGCATTGACAAATTAGGAGAGGGTATAATTCAATTTAAAAAACATAAAAATGAAAAATATAAAATATATGGGCATTGTGTTATTGAGCTTGGTTTTCATGACATTTTCATGCCAAGATGACGATACCTCTGTAGGAGATATTATAGCGCCTTCTAATCTTGTGGTAACCGCAGAAATTGTTGGAGCCGATGAAGCCAATCCTTATGGAGATGGTTCAGGATCTGTAATATTTAGTATGTCGGCTGATAATGCTCTAAACTATAGGTTAGATCATAATGGTACACAACAAATGGCCCCGTCAGGAGTTGCAGAAAAATTGTTTACCTCATTAGGAGTAAATTCATATACAGTTACTGCTTTGGCTATTGGTACAGGTGGTATTACAACTTCTACAACTTTAACGATTGAAGTTTTAGCTAACTATGAGCCACCAGCCGATTTAGTAGATAAATTAGTAGGTGATGGTTCAAAAACGTGGAGAATAAAATCTGAAGCTAATGGGCATTTTGGATTGGGACCAGTAGGTGGTCAAATTCCAACAGAATGGTATGCAGCTGGAGCGGGTGAAAAGGCAAGCTCAGGAATGTATGATGACAGATATATCTTTAGTTCTGATGGTACTTTTACACATATCACTAATAGTGTGAATGATGATCCAGATCCGGATCCTTCAGGAACAGTGTTCGGAAGAGACGGATTAATAGATGAATTAGGCCCTCATAATGAAGAACCAGATGGTGCTGACATTTTAAATTACCCTTACAATGATTATTCTGAGCCATTTGTTTTAATAAACCCAGGAGGTTTAGAAACTATTAGTATTTCTGGTTTAGGTTTTATGGGGTATTACACAGCTGGAAATCACCAATATCAAATTTTTGATAGATCTGTGGCCAATGAAATGTTGATTAAAACTACTGATGGTAATGGAGAATTTGACTGGTGGTTTATTATCACTTCTGAAGAAGCAGATGGCGGATTTGAATCCGATTATAACAATTTGGTTTGGTCTGATGAATTTGATGTTGATGGTGCACCAGATGCTTCAAAATGGACTTACGACATAGGAACAGGAGATAATGGTTGGGGTAATGGAGAATTACAAACGTATACTAACGACCCTGAAAATGTAATCGTTTCTGATGGTTCATTGATTATTACAGCTAAGGCAGAAGGAACAGGATATACATCTGCACGATTAAAGTCTGAAGATTTATTCGAATTCACTTATGGAAGAGTAGAAGTACGAGCTAAGGTAGCATCTGAAGGTGGAACATGGTCTGCAATTTGGATGTTAGGCGGAAATTTTGCAGAAGTTGGATGGCCAAATTGTGGTGAAATGGACATTATGGAGCATACCGGTAATAACCTAAATACCGTTTTAGGGACTTTACATTACCCAGGAAATTCTGGTGGAAATGGAAATGGGAGCGAAACCTTTGTAGATAATGCTTCAACAGAGTTTCACAACTACACTATAGATTGGTCTCCATCGGCTATTAGAATATTAGTAGATGAAACCTTGTATTTCACTTTCGCAAATACGGGAAGTACACCATTTAATGACGATTTCTTTATGGTATTAAATCTTGCCATGGGTGGAAATTTAGGTGGAGAAGTTGATCCAGCTTTTGTTGAAGATTCAATGGAAATTGACTACGTACGTGTATATCAGTAAAACATAGTTTGGTTATAGGTCGTAAAATTCGGCCTATAACTAAACCTATTTACATAGGATACTTCTATGTTTAAACTCATCGCTGTTTAAATACAGTGTCTAACACATTATTTATGAATAAATCATATACGCTTTATATAAGCTTTATTGTTGCTCTTGGTGGATTTTTACTAGGGTTTGATAGTGCTGTAATTTCAGGAGCCATTGGTGGAATACGTACGTATTTTGAAATGAGTGATTGGGAATTAGGATTTTCAGTTGGCTGTGTAATATTTGGTGCCATGGCAGGAAATCTAATGGCAGGACCATTAAGTGATAAATACGGAAGACGTTCATTACTTATTGTCACAGCCATTTTGTTTACTATTTCAGCATCTTGGTCGGCCTTAGCAACAGATTATGCGTCATTTGTAATAGCAAGGATAATTGGTGGTGTAGGTATTGGAGGTGCTATACTCATTGCGCCGATATACATTGCCGAAATTGCCCCACCTAAATTAAGAGGAAGTTTAGTTTCTCTTAATCAACTCAATATTGTTTTAGGGATATCTGTAGCCTATTTTTCAAATTACTTTTTAAAGGATGTTGGAGAAGAAAGTTGGCGATGGATGCTTGGAGTAGAAGCCATACCAGCGTTTATCTATTTTATAGCATTGTTCTCAGTGCCAAGAAGTCCGAGGTGGTTAATTCAAAAATTAAATTTAGTAGATGTCGCCAGAAAAATTCTTGTAAAAATAGGAGGTAATGAGTTTGCGACGGCTACGATTGATGAAATTCAACGTGGCATGGATAAAAAGGAACCTAGCGGTACCCTAAGTCAGTTGTTTTCTAATAAAATGCAAACCATTGCAATCATAGCTTTTGGAATTGCTTTTTTCCAGCAAATTACCGGTATTAATGCCATATTCTATTATGCCCCTACTATATTTGAACAAGCAGGAGGAAGCACAGATTCTTCCTTTCTTCAAGCTATTGTAGTAGGTTTAACCAATTTGGTGTTTACAATTGTGGCCATTAGGTTAATTGACAAACTCGGTAGAAAACCATTACTTATTATAGGTACAGCCGCGATGACTATTTCATTGACAATGGCAACCTTCGCATTCTATAAAGCAACATATGAGGTGAATGAAGAAACTTTAGCAAAGGTTTCGGATGTCGAAATTTCTAAATCGCTTTTACCTTTATCTGGAAATACATATAGCTCTCAAAAGGAAATTTTTGATGCTTCAAAAATGTATTTAACAGAAAAACAATATTTCAATTTTCAAAGAAACGAAGTGAAGCATTTTATATCTATAAATGCCACTTTGGTTTTAATAGCAATTTTATTGTATGTGGCTGCTTTCGCAATTTCTTTAGGGCCGGTTATGTGGACTTTACTTTCAGAAATATTCCCAGGCTACATAAAAGGTATAGCCATAAGTGCAGTTGGTTTTTTCAACTCATTGGTAAGTTATACCGTAACGCAATTTTTCCCATGGGAGCTGACTAATTTAGGGCCAACACTAACATTTGCACTATACGCAATAATGGCTTTGTTATCCTTAATATTTGTGATGAAATATGTGGTAGAAACAAAAGGAAAAACATTAGAAGAAGTTCAAGAATTACTTATTAAAAAGAATTAATGACTATGAAAAAAGGAATCTTAATAAGCTTATTTGTCGCCCTATTATTTTCATGTAATACAAATGAAAAGAAAATAGAGGAATCGCAACCTGAAAATATTACTTCAAAAGTAACCGTATCTAAAACTGATGGTAAATACCAATTAAAAGTTGATGGAGAACCTTTTTATATTAATGGTGCGGGATTGGAGTATGGTAATATAGAAGCGCTTGCTAAACATAAAGGTAATTCATTTAGAACATGGCGCGTAAACAATGGTAAGCGCAGTGCTAAAGACGTTCTTGATGAAGCTCAAAAATATGGATTAAAAGTTGCTATGGGTATTGAAGTGGCTCGCGAGAGGCACGGATTTGACTATAATGATGAACAAGAAGTAGCAAAACAATTAGAGCGTATTAGACAAGAAATATTACCTATAAAAGATCATCCAGCTTTATTACTATGGGTGGTGGGTAATGAATTAAATTTAAGGTATACCAATCCAAAAGTTTGGGATGCTGTAAATGATATTTCTAAGATGCTACATGAAGAAGACAGTAATCATCTAACCACTACAACGCTTGCTGGAATTTCACAAAATGAGATAACCTTAATAAAAGAACGCTGTGAAGACTTAGATATTCTTTCGCTTCAGATGTATGGCGATTTACCAGATTTACCAAAATTGGTAAGAGAATTTGGCTGGGAAGGCCCATACATGGTTACAGAATGGGGTGCAACCGGACATTGGGAAGTGCCTAAAACAACTTGGGGCGCTCCAATAGAAGAGCACAGTTCATTAAAGGCTGCAAATTACCTGAAGCGTTATAAAGGCGGAATTGAATCTGACCAAAGTCAATGTATTGGTTCGTACGTGTTTTTATGGGGTAATAAGCAAGAGCGAACGCCTACATGGTACGGCATCTTTTTGGAAGATGGTAAAGAGACAGAAAGTGTAGATGTAATGCATTATTTATGGAATGACACTTGGCCTGAAAATAGAACACCTCAAATTGAAGGATATACTTTAGATAGCAAAACTGCTTATGAAAGTGTAATTCTTAACTCTGGAGATAATTATGTAGCCAGTGCAAAGATTACAGATGATGGTAAGGCCCCTTTAAACTACAGATGGGAATTACTTCTTGAAAGTACTGATCATCAAGATGGAGGAGACCATGAAGAGCGACCAGATGCGATAGAAATTAAAGTAGTAACTTTAGAAGGAGGAGATCTTGAATTTACAGCACCACCGACCGGAGAATATAGACTTTTTGTTTATGTGGATGATGGTGAGGATCACGCTGCAACGGCAAATATTCCGTTTAAAGTCAACTAATCAGTTAAATATAAAACATGAAAAACCTCTTTATACGCTATCGTTTAATAGAGGTTTTTTACATCTATAATTAAAATTAACGAATTGTGAGTAATTCAATATACATAGGACAAACACCGTTTGAAGGATTTGATAAAAAGGCAAAATTAGAACGCCTTATGATTGACAACGAATTATACTATAAAATTAAGGATAGCGATAGTATGCGTCCTTTTTTTATGAGTATTGTAAGTGATTCAAATCATTGGATGTTTATTTCAAGTAATGGAGGTGTTACTGCTGGACGAAAAGATTGTGACAATGCAATTTTTCCGTATTACACAGATGATAAAATTACAGAAGCAGTTAAAAGTACAGGATGTAGAACTCTAATTTTAGCAACAAAGTCTGAAAAAACATATTTATGGGAACCCTTCGCTAAACGTTACCAAGGTGTATATCAAACTACTCAAAATTTGTATAAGAATTCTATTGGTAATAAGATCATTTTTGAAGAGATTAATCACAATCTTGGACTCGCTTTTCAATACCAATGGGCGTCAAGTAATAATTACGGGTTTGTTAGAAGGAGTACTGTTACCAACTTAAACGCCGAGCAGGTTGATGTTTCTATCTTAGATGGGCTTCAAAATATATTGCCGTATGGGCTAAATGCCGAACTTCAAAATAACAGAAGTAATTTGGTTGATGCCTACAAAAGAAGTGAGTTAGTAAAAGACGCCGGATTAGGTTTGTTTACTTTGAGTGCAATTATCGTTGATAGAGCAGAACCTAGTGAAGCCTTAAAAACTAATGTGGCTTGGTCTATCGGATTAGAAAATCCAAAGTACTTATTATCTAATCTTCAAATAGAAAATTTTAAGCAAGGAATAGCTCTGGATACTGAGGTTGATGTAAAAGCGGAAAAGGGCGCGTTTTTTGTGAATTCAAAATTTGCATTAAGCCAGAATGAATGTAAAAAATGGACCATTGTTGCAAACGTTAATCAAGGACCGAGTGATGTTGTACGATTAAAACATAAATTGAAAACAGAAGGAAATCAAATGGAACACCTTCTGCAAGAAGATATAAAACTTGGAGATCAAAACTTAATAGGATTGGTTTGTGCTTCTGATGGATTACAATTTTCAGCAGATGTAAAAAGTAACTCACGTCATTTCTCTAATGTGATGTTTAACATTATGCGTGGTGGAATATTTGATGAAAATTACAAAATTGAGAAATCGGATTTTAGCGAATATTTGAAACATGCTAACCATACGGTTTATAATGAGGCAAAAATCTTGGTCTCTACCTTACCCGAAGAATTTAGTCTTGATGATTTAAAGGGGATGGCTAGCAATAGTATTAATAAAGATTTTGAACGACTATGTTTTGAATACCTTCCTTTAAAATTTAGCAGAAGGCATGGAGACCCAAGTAGACCTTGGAATCGCTTTTCAATTAATACCGCAAGCGAAATAGATGGTTCTAAAATTTTGGATTATGAAGGTAACTGGCGCGATATTTTTCAAAATTGGGAAGCTTTGGCGCATTCCTATCCAAAGTTTATAAATGGAATGATTTATAAGTTTTTAAATGCCACCACATTTGAAGGTTATAACCCATATAGAGTTACTAAAGGCGGATTTGATTGGGAAACAATAGAAGCTAATGACCCTTGGTCTTTCATCGGATATTGGGGAGATCATCAATTAATTTATTTGCTAAAGTTTTTAGAAATTAATGAGAATTATTTCCCAGGTCAATTAGACAATTTATTGGATAAAAGCATTTTTGTTTACGCCAATGTTCCTTATAAAATAAAGGAGTATCAAGACATTTTAGCAAATCCGAAGGATACTATAGAATTTGATTATAATCTCCATGATGAGATTGTAGCAAAACGTATTCAAGTTGGTGCTGATGGCGCTTTGATATTTGATGTGAATGGAAAAATTCATCACGTTAATTTTTTAGAAAAAATACTAGCTACGGTATTGGCTAAATGCTCCAATTTTATTCCTGAAGCTGGTATTTGGCTAAATACGCAACGACCAGAATGGAATGATGCTAATAACGCTTTGGTTGGGAATGGAGTTTCGATGGTAACTTTATACTACCTCAGAAGGTTTTTAAGGTTCTTTGAACGCGTATTATCCAATACAAGCCATACCGAAATTGAAGTTTCTACCGAGTTATCGCAATTTTTTAAATTGACTTTAGAAGTGCTTGTTGATCATAAAATGCATTTAGACAAGGGATTTACGAATACCAATCGAAAAGCCATTGTGGATGCCCTGGGTACTGTTGCTTCTAATTATAGAGAAGGGATATATCAAAATGGATTTTCAAATTCGAAATTGGTAATCTATTTAGAGGATTTACAGGTGTTTACTCATACCATGTTGCAGTATTTAGATCAATCAATAAAAGTTAACAAACGAACAGATAATCTGTATCATTCTTATAATTTGATGACTGTTACTTCAGACGATGAAATGTCTATTAGTTACCTAAGTGAAATGTTAGAAGGTCAAGTGGCTGTTTTAAGTTCTGGTTGCTTATCTCCTCAAGAAAGCTTAGAAGTTCTCGATGCTTTAAAGGATAGTGCTCTGTTTAGAGAAGATCAATACAGTTATTTATTATATCCTAATAAAGACTTAAAGGGCTACGAAGTAAAAAATGTGGTTGATAGTTTGAAAGTGGAACAATCAAGATTACTTCAAAAGTTGTTAGAAGATGGTCAAAATCAAATCATAGAAAGAGATATTAAAGGTGTGTATCACTTTAATGGTAATTTTAATAATTCAGATAGTTTATTGAAGGAGTTAGATAAATTAGATTCTCATACTTATGGCGCTTTAATAGAAATGGATAGGGATTATTTACTTCAAGTGTTTGAAGATACATTCAACCATAAAGCGTTTACCGGCCGATCAGGAACATTCTTCGGCTATGAAGGCTTAGGCTCAATATATTGGCATATGGTTTCAAAACTACTTTATGCGGTTCAAGAAGTTGTGGTTTTAGCTGAATCAAAAAATGAAAGTAAATCGGTTATAGGAAGGCTAAAAGACCATTACTACGAAATTAATGAAGGAATAGGCGTTCACAAAACAGCTCAATTATATGGGGCATTCCCAACAGATCCATATTCTCATACACCAATGAATAAAGGTGCGCAGCAACCAGGTATGACAGGACAGGTTAAAGAAGATGTATTATCTCGTTTAGGAGAATTAGGGGTGAGTATATCTAAAGGTCGTGTAACTTTTAATCCTATCTTATTAAGAGAAGCTGAATTGCTAAAATCGCATTCAAGATTTAATTATAACACTGTTTCAGGAGATAAAAACGTTTTAGATTTGAATGCTGGAAGCTTATGTTTCACATATTGCCAGGTACCAATTGTGTATAGCTATGGCGAGGTGTCAAAACTATCGGTATTCAAAAATGATGATACAGTTTCAGATTTAGAAGGCAATAGATTAACAGTTGAATTAAGTAATTCTCTATTTAATAGAGCAGATGAAATTAATTACATTCAAGTTCAATTAGTAAAGTAATAAAATAATGAGAATGCGTCATTGGCCTATATTATTTGTTTGTGTGTTTATTTGGAGTTGTTCAAACTCTTCAAAAAATGAATCTCAAAAATCCACGTCTGAAATAGATTTAAAGGTTGAAGCTCTAATAGAGAAAATGACCTTAAAAGAAAAGGTGGGGCAAATGTTAAACATTGGTTTACCACTAATTTTGGAAGGTGATTATTGGAGTGGAAGGGATTCTGCAGTGTTTCATGAAGCCAAATTTAAAAGCCTAATTACCGATTATGGAGTTGGTTCGATTCATAACACACCCAGTTACCCCGCTCAAGCCAAAGAATGGCAAAAGATAGTTAAGACAATTCAAGATTCTGCAATAGCAAATTCTCGACATGGTATCCCGGTAATCTATGGGATTGACAATATTCATGGCGCCAATTATGTAAGAGAATCTGTGATGTTTCCGCATCAAATTGGAGTTGCTGGAACGTGGAATACAGAACTATCGAAAAAGGTTGGAGAAATTACTTCATACGAATCCAGAGCAGCCTCTTTACCATGGAATTACAATCCGAATATTGATGTGGCATCAAATCCATTATGGGGTCGGATAGCAGAAAGTTTCGGGGAAGACCCTTATTTAATTAGTAAAATGGGAGCTGCATATATTGAAGGTTCACAATTAGATGGTTTAAACAACCAGAACAGCACTGCCGTTTGTGTAAAACATTATTTAGGCTATGGAGCCGGTCGAAATGGAAAGGATAGAGCAAATGCAATTTTACCTGAACGTGTACTGAGGCAGTATTATTTGCCACCATTTAAGGCTGCAATAGAACAAGGAGCAAAGAGTGTTATGATTAGCTCAAATGCTGTGAATGGTATTCCTTGTCATATAAATTCATATTACATCAATGATATCTTAAAAGGAGAATTGGGATTTGAAGGGGTTGTGATTTCAGATTTTAGTGATGTCGAGTTTTTGATTGAAGCGCATCAGTCAGCAACTAATATGAAGGATGCTACAAAGATGGCAGTTAATGCCGGGTTGGATATGATTATGAATCCTTATGATGCCGATATTGTAGATATTATAATAGAATTGGTCGAGGAAGAAAAGATAGCCATGAGTAGAATTAATGATGCAGCATCTCGTATATTAAAATTAAAATATGAACTTAATTTATTTGAAAAACCATACAATGATAGCGCCGACTTTCCTGAATTAGGTGGTGATAATCATATGGCTTCAAATTACAATGTGGCTTCAGAAAGCATTACGCTTCTCAAGAATAAAGACCGTATTCTGCCTTTGGGTAAAGACAAAAAGGTGTTAGTCACGGGCTATGCTTCAAATTCATTGAATGTATTAAATGGAGCTTGGTCGAGATCGTTTTTAGGAACAGACACAAGGTTTAATGATTTAAGTAAACAAACCATTAAAGATGCCATAGCAAATGCAATAGGAGAGAAGCAGCTCAGCTTTGTTCAAGGCACAGATTATACCCAAGCAATTGATATTTCAAAAGCAGTGGAAAAAGCCAAAACAGTTGATTATATTGTGGCTTGTGTTGGTGAAATGCCGGCTACAGAAAAGCCCTCTGATATAAATTCTTTAGAATTGCCTGAGGCTCAAAAGGAATTAATAAAGGCACTTTCGAAACTAAATAAACCAATAATCTTGGTATTAATAGAAGGACGCCCTCGATTGATTTCAGATATTGAACCTTTGGTTGATGCTATTGTTATGGGGTATTTACCTGGGCAAGAAGGTGGCAGAGCAATAAGTGATGTAATTTTCGGAGACATTAACCCGAGTGGAAAGTTACCTTATACTTACCCTAAATATTCCGGAAATACACTTCCGTATTATCATAAGAAAACGGACATAAGAGATGTAAATTGGGGTTATAACGGGTTTTATCCGCAATTTGAATTTGGTCATGGTTTATCTTATACAACTTTTGAATTTTCAGATTTAGTTTTAAACAGTGACAAATTAAAAGGAGAAGAGAATTTAACTATTTCTATAACCGTAAATAACACAGGGAATAGAGCCGGAAAGGAAGTGGTGCAGCTTTATCTTAAAGATCTGGTGGCAAGGGTATCTCCCGATTCAAAGCGTTTAATAGGATTTCAGAAAATTGAAATAGAAGCATCGACTTCAAAAACCGTTAGTTTCTCAATTTCAAAGGAGCAATTGTCTCATGTTGGGATGGGAAATAAATGGATTGTGGAAGATGGAGATTTTGAACTTCAAATCGGAACTCCAGGATCACTTTTAACCAAAACGTTTACTTATAAAAATTAGACAACTCAACTCAAAATGGGTCAAGTGTATTCTAATTAAATAATGGTTCTGTTTTCCTAATTTTATTTGTATTTTTAAAGAGAATTGTATCGTATACTATCGCGATAGTATAAGGTTTAAAGCAATTTTTATTTAACACTCTATGGTTACATTAAAACAATTGGCCGAACAATTAAATGTGTCGGTGTCTACAGTTTCTAAAGCACTAAATGGAAGTTACGAAATTAGTGATGAAACAATAAAACGGGTAAAAGAACTGGCCGATATGATGAATTATCGACCTAATAAAATGGCCTTGAGTTTAAAACACAGTAAAACTTTTACTATTGGTGTTATTGTTCCTGATATTTTAAATCACTTTTTTGCCAAGGTTCTATATGGTATAGAGCAAGAAGCCACAGAGTTGGGGTATAATATTATAACATGTCTATCAAACGAATCTTTTGATAAAGAAGTAAACAGCCTTGAGTTTTTAGCTAATGGAAGTGTGGATGGATTTATTTTAGCAATGGCTGAAGAGACTCAGGTTTTAGAAAAATCAGAGCATTTTGATACCATTTTGAATCAAAAATTTCCGATGGTTATGTTTGATCGTGTAAACGATAGTATTGCATGTGATAAAGTAATTATAGATGATTTTAACGCTGCCTATAATGCCACAACACATTTATTAAAAGAAGGCAGAAGGAAAATAGTATTGCTAACAGGTATTGATGAGTTGAGTGTTGGTAAACTTCGAGTTAAAGGTTATGAGAAGGCCTTGAAAGACTTTAGTGGTTATACCGCAGAACCTTTTGTTTTAAAAGTAAATACTATTGAAACTGCGAATACCGAAATTGGAGCTTTGTTTGATGAAGAGGATGATATTGACGGTATTCTTGGTATTGATAATAGTACTGGTGTAATGGCGTTAATTAATGCGCAAAAGCGCAATATAAATGTCCCTAAAGATATGTCTATCATAGGTTTTTCGGCTTCAAACGTTTTGCCGTTTACTGATCCTAAGTTATCAACTGTATCCCAAAACGCCATAAAAATGGGGAAAAAAGCGGTCAATATATTAGTCGAGAAACTAAAAGTAGAAGAAGAAGCTCCTATAAAAACACATATGGTGGAAACCAAACTAATATTAAGAGGTACTACACTTTAAAGTACTCTATTTTGTTAAAGTTATTCTAAAAAATATAGAATATGTAACAATTAATTGTCGTCGACGTCCAATAATTGAATCTTAATTTATCAGTTACTATGGAACTCTATTTACGCCGTGACAATCAATTTTTGTTTATGACACATTTAAGCCAGTTAATTAATCTGGTAACGGGTTGTGGCGGATTTATTATTCCATTAATTCTTTGGGTTACTAATAAGGATAAAATTTCAGGAATGGATGAGCACGGTAAAAGCATACTTAATTTCCAGATAAGTTGGTTTTTATATTGTTTGCTTAGTATTCCGCTTATACTTTTATTCGGATTAGGACTCTTGACTTTAGGTGCATTAGGTGTGTTGGCGGTTGTACTTCCTGTGTACAACGCTATTAGAGCGAGTAATGGCCAAAGTCCAAAATACTTTTTATCTCTTAATTTTATTAGTTAGTTAGAAATTTTATTAGCGAGGTAAATAAAAAGGCTCCATTTTCATGGAGCCTTTTTTAATATGATTGTTTTATTGACTAGCTATTCAGCATCACAGGCATAACCAACATTGTAATAAACTCTCCTTCATCCAAACCATCAACTGGTGTCAAAATACCAGCTCTATTTGGTAAACTCATTTCTAATTGCACATCAGAAGCGCTAAGGTTATTAATCATTTCTGTCAGGAAACGTGAATTAAATCCTATTTGCATGTCATCACCTTGATAATCACATGTTAAACGCTCTTCGGCTTTGTTACTGTAATCAATGTCTTCAGCAGAAATGTTTAATTCTGATCCTGCAATTTTTAATCTAATTTGGTGTGTAGTTTTGTTTGAGAAAATACTAACACGTTTAACCGAATTTAAAAATTGAGTTCTTCCAATAACCAATTTGTTCGGGTTTTCTTTCGGAATTACCGCTTCGTAATTAGGGTATTTACCATCAATTAATCTACAAATTAACTCCGAATTATTAAAAGTGAATTTGGCGTTAGAATCATTGTACTCAATAGTAAGTGGTTCTTCATTTCCTGCAAGAATGCCTTTTAATAAATTAAGAGGTTTTTTAGGCATAATGAACTCAGCCACTTGACTTGCTTGTACATCTTCTCTTGTGTATTTCACCAATTTGTGAGCATCTGTAGCCACAAAGGTTAAACCTTCTGTAGAGAATTGAAAAAAGACACCACTCATTACTGGTCTTAAATCATCATTACCAGCAGCAAATATTGTTTTGCTAATAGCCGTTGCAAGAATATCTCCAGAGATTGTTGTTGTGCTTGGGTTGTCTAAAGTTACAGCTTTAGGAAATTCATTCCCATCAGCATAGGCCAAAGCGTATTTTCCATGACTTGAGCTAATCTCAACGGTGTTGTTATCCTCAATTACAAAAGTTAAAGGTTGCTCAGGAAAGGTTTTTAAAGTGTCTAAAAGTAAGCGTGCAGGTAATGCAATATTTCCTTCACTATCACTTTCAACATCAATTACCGAAGACATAGTAGTCTCTAAGTCACTTGCAGAAACTGTTAATTTAGAATCTTTAAGTTCAAAAAGAAAATTATCTAAAATAGGTAAGGTGTTTGAACTGTTAATTACACCTCCTAAAACCTGGAGTTGCTTTAACAAATACGTACTCGATACTATAAACTTCATGTATATTTTTTTTATCTTATTTAGCGAATCTACTACTTACAAATATATCTTAAACTTGTTGCTTAATAAAACAAACTTATTAACAACTATTTCGAATATTTTTTCCGTCTGAAATATGCAAAACCAAATCCAAAAATTCCCAATAACACCAATGGTAGTAGGATGTTTAGCGATTGCCATTTTCCTTTTTCTGCTTCAATTTTTTCTGGGTTGAGGTAAGCGAGTTTTATTTCTCTATTTCTAATGTTTATAAGTCCGGAATTATCGAGCAGGTAATTCACTGCATTTACCAATACTTCTTTATTGCCAAAACTCTGTCCTGTCCATCGATCAAAGCCCAATTCTTGTGGTTTTCCCTTAACCACATCATTTTTAATAACGTCACCATCAGAAATAACAATCATCTTTGTAGCTACACTTTTGTCTAAATTATTTTGGAGGTCTAAAGGTTTTACTCTGTTGTTGTATACAGATGTAAATTCTCCTTCAATAAGTACACCTAAGTTCTGTACACCCTTATTAAATAATTGCGGATTGGCTGTTTTTGTTACTTCGGCTAAATCAATGATTTTTGGGACACCATCAATGCCTGTTAACTTAGAAGATTGAATGATTACCGTTTGTTTCAACGAATTTTTTAAAGTGTCTATTGGACTTGCAAAATCAAATTTTATAAGATTTATGTTTTTAGTTATTGGGTGTGTAGGGTTTCCAGCAGCTAATGGCGAGTATTGCCATTGTATAGGTTGAATTTGTGCTTGGCTGCCTTCTCCAATTGCCAATGCTATGGGAGCAGAGTACATGTCTTTTACAATAGTATTGTTAATCCTAACACCATATTTAAAGAAGAAATCGTTTAAATTTAAATCCTTTGGTAATGCCACGCCTTTCCCAGTGTCATTTAATAAACTGTCTTTATCCATAAACACACCATCGGTAAGCCAGATGCTTTTTCCGCCATTCATGGTGTATTGATCTAATACATATTTTTCTTCTTCTGAAAAAGGCTGACTTGGTTGAGCTGACAGAATTAAATCGTAATTATTAAGCGTTTTTAAAGTCGATTTAGGATTGGAAGCAACGCTATCTAAGGTAAAAGGAGCAATAAAGTAATAGTCTTTAATTGTAGTTAAAAAATCGGCCATATAAACATCATCTAATTGACCATTACCCTTTAAAATAGCAATCTTTTTTGACCTTGAAGAAACCAGTTTATTAAATCCGTCTGCAAAAGCATATTCTAATTGTTGCACAGAATTACTAACCAATTCTTCAGTAGAAACTCCAATTTTATTCTTTATCAAATTAATGATAACAGTATTGTTGTTGTAGCTTGCAAGGGCCCAAGGGAAAATTAACTCCTGGCTGGTTTTACCGTTTTTTTGAACGTTTAATTGTCTTGGCTGCATGCCTCTTGAGACTAAACTTTGAATGTTTGCATCTCGGGTTGCTTCATCTTCAATCGGGTTTACAAAATTGAAGATAATCTCGTCATTATAATTATTAAACTCTTCTAATAATTGTTTGGTTTCGGTTTGTAAGCGTCTAAATTCAGAAGGGAAATCACCTTCTAAAAACACATCAATGACCAAAGGTGAATTAACTTCTGAAACCGTGTTTTTCGAAGCTTCAGAAAGCGTATAACGCTTATCTTTTGTCATATCAAACCTACCATAAAAGGATTGGCCAATTATATTTACAATAACTATCAATACTAAAGCAATTAGAGCTTTTACCGGAGTTGATTTCAAATTATTCATCAAATGTCATTGCTTCTTTATAAGTTTCAACTGTTGAAACCGTACCGTTAGTAAAATTCACTTTCAATATTTCTTTTTCTTCATTAAAAGCTCCGGGTTCGATTCCCATGCCGTAATTCCATTGGTTTGAATCATGAGCTTTTAAAGCCTCATTCCAACTTAACCATTCATATTTACCCAATTGTGTTTGAACATCCTCTGTGGATTTTCCAATCAAAACCGAAGAATTAATTAAATCATCAGACATTTCATAGCGTAATGCAGGTGATTCTTGCCAAGCTACCGCATTAAAGTATTTTTGATGGTGATAACTACTAAAAATATTGATCAAAGGATAAAACACATAAAAGTAAATAACTGGTGTTAATCCAAGACTTACTAAAAAGGTTAACCACTTTCTTTTGTCAATAGTATTTACAAAAAGAAATACGAGAACAAAAACCACAATAATTAATATGACGAAGGTAGGAGTGATAATCATGCTTATTCCGATTTAAGTTTTAAATTGGTTAGTATGATAAAAAATGTACTTATACTTAAAAAGTACAGTAAATCTCTTGTGTCAATAATACCGCGACTTATACTTTTAAAATGATATTGCATACCTAAAGTTTCTAAATACAATCGGTCTCCAAACGGCGTGTATTGTGAAATGCCTTCAAATCCAAAATAGAATATAAAGCAAATAAATACCGCTATAATAAATGCCACAATTTGGTTTTTGGATAAGGTAGAAGCGAACACCCCAATTGCGGTATAACTACTCGCTAAAAACAATAATCCAAGATAGGATCCAAAAACGCTTCCTAAATCGACATTGCCTTCGGGGTTTCCTAATTGATATACCGTATAAACATAAATTAATGTTGGTATAAGGGCGAAAATAATAAGAGCTATTGCAGCGAAGTATTTACCTAATACGATATGAAATATACTAATTGGTTTTGTAAATAAAAGTTCTAAAGTACCCTGTTTTTTTTCATCTGAAAAGCTCCTCATAGTTATCGCAGGGATTAAGAAAATTAATATCCATGGTGATAATAAGAAGAATCCAGATAGATCGGCAAATCCGCTATCTAAAACATTAAACTCCCCATTAAATACCCAGAGAAACAAACTGTTTATGAGTAAAAACAAGCCTATCACCAAATAACCAATAGGAGAGGAGAAAAAGCTATTTATTTCCTTTTTTAATATTGCTATCATTTTGCAAATTTAGTTTAATGTCACCAATTTATCCACACTCCAGGCTTCAGGTTTACCATTAAAAAATGGTTTGGTTTGCGCCCAAATACCTTTAAACAAAGGGGAGTTTCTATAATTTTCTAAGTTATCGGGATGTTCCCAATAACTATAGGTGAAAAATATATTTGTGTTCGTTTTATCTCTATAAAGTTCAAGAAATTTACAGCCTTCAAATTTTCTAATATTTTCTTTCTGAGATTCAAAATTCTCCAAAAACGTTGGTATATGCTTTGGGTCGAAACTCATTTTTACTATTCTCACGAACATGTTTTAATCTTTGATAAAGTTAATGGTAATTGTATCGCCCATTTTAAGTCCGAATAATGAAGAAGCCGAACCATCTAAAGTGTTGCCTTTATAAATGGATACTTCTAGATAGTTAGACGAATTGAATACGGCCATTTTATTACCTAAATCAATGCGTTGTTTTGCAGGAACTTCAAAATCAATAAAATCACTATAATTGTTGTTAATGGTATAAAACTTGGTGTTTCGAGCCATTACTTCGTACTTTCTTTGCTTTTGATAGGTGTCAAAAAACTTTCTTGTAATGTTAGAAATTACATTACCATAATTATCGATATAAATGACACTTCCTATAATTTGAGTTTGTTCATCATTAACGAAAGGAAGTAAGTTTTTAATAGGTCTAATTTTGTTAATAACTTTTCCTATGATCTCTAATGTACCGCCTCTTGCAATGTGACATGCCACTTTTACAAAAACATCTAAAACGGGAAAACTGGTTTGTATATTGTTATGAATGTTGATCTCTACAATTTTTTCTGGAGCAATTTCAGAGCAAATCATACTCATTATTCCGTTGTTTGCACAAATAAAATAATGGTCATCAAGTTTTACTGCAATGTGATTGTTTTCGGGCGTTAATTCAGAATCAATACCAATTAAATGTATGGTTCCTTTTGGAAAACTGCGGTATGCATTTAATATAATATATGCCGCTTCAGGGACATTAAAAGGAGAAATAGAATGCGAAATATCAACGATTTTAGCATCTGGCATTTCACTATAAATAGCACCTTTTACAGCTCCAGCAAAATGATCTTTCTCGCCAAAATCAGTAGTTAATGTTATTATTGCCATGGACTAATTGTTGATATTTTATTGATTTATGTTATCGTAAATTATGTAGATTTGTTTATCACAAAACTAATAAAAGAAAACAGATTAATTCACTAAAACCTTATTGCTTTTGAACGAACTTATCATTGAACTTGAAGAAATTACACCAAAGGAGTTTTTTGGTGCTGGAAATGTGAATATTAAACTTCTAAAAACGTACTACCCAAAACTTAAAATAGTTGCCCGTGGCAATAGTATTAAAGCTTATGGGGATGAGGATTTATTAGAAGAATTTGATTTGAGGATGAATATGCTCATGACCCATTTTGCAAAGTATAATAAGCTGGATGAGAATGTTATAGAGCGTGTGTTGACAAGTAAAAGCAGTGAAGACTACGCGACTTCAGAAAAAAGTGGAGAAGTTATTGTTCATGGTGTAGGTGGTAGACTTATTAAAGCTCAAACAACCAATCAAAGAAAACTTGTTGAAAGTATCAAAAAAAATGATATGGTTTTTGCCATTGGGCCTGCAGGTACTGGTAAAACGTACACAGGAGTTGCATTGGCCGTTCAAGCTTTAAAAAACAAAGAGGTTAAACGCATTATCTTAACGCGTCCTGCAGTTGAAGCAGGAGAAAATCTAGGGTTTTTACCTGGAGATTTGAAGGAGAAATTAGATCCCTACATGCAACCTTTGTATGATGCATTACGAGATATGATTCCAGCAGAGAAATTGGCGGCGTTTATTGAAAATGGAACCATTCAAATAGCGCCATTAGCTTTTATGAGAGGGCGAACGCTTGATAATGCGTTTGTAATTTTAGATGAAGGTCAGAATACAACGCATAATCAAATGAAAATGTTTTTGACTCGAATGGGTAAAAACGCGAAGTTTTTATTGACTGGAGATCCCGGTCAAATTGATTTACCAAGACGTACCATTTCTGGTTTAAAAGAAGCCTTATTGGTGCTTAAAAATGTAGATGGTGTTGGCATTGTTTTCTTAGATGGTAAGGATGTGATAAGACATAAATTAGTGAAGAAAGTTATCGAAGCATATAAAAGTATAGAAAACAGAAATGAGTAATACAATTATTGATTCCAATTTCAATTTTCCTGGACAAAAAAGTGTTTACAAAGGAAAAGTAAGAGAGGTTTATAATATTAATGATGACCTATTGGTCATGATTGCAACAGACAGATTATCAGCATTTGATGTTGTAATGCCTAAAGGAATACCTTTTAAAGGTCAAATCTTAAATCAGATTGCAACAAAGTTTATGGCACAAACAGAAGATATTGTGCCAAACTGGTTAATTGCAACACCAGATCCTAATGTGGCTGTGGGGCATTTATGTGATCCGTTTAAGGTAGAAATGGTAATTAGAGGCTATATGTCTGGTCATGCTGCCAGAGAGTATAAAGCGGGAAAACGTGAGTTGTGTGGTGTTGCTATGCCTGACGGTATGAAAGAAAATGATAAATTTTCTTCTCCAATTATTACACCTGCAACCAAGGCTGAAATGGGGGATCATGATGAAGATATTTCAAGAGAAGATATTTTAGCAAAGGGCATTGTATCTGAAGAAGATTATTTAATTTTAGAGGATTATACGAGAAAACTGTTTCAAAGAGGAACTGAAATTGCTGCCGAACGTGGATTAATTTTAGTGGATACCAAATATGAATTTGGTAAAACTAAAGAAGGTCAAATTGTATTGATTGATGAAATACACACACCTGATTCTTCAAGGTATTTTTATGCTGATGGTTACCAAGAGCGTCAGGATAATAATGAACCTCAAAAACAGTTGTCTAAGGAGTTTGTTAGACAATGGTTAATCAGTAATGATTTTCAAGGATTAGAAGGACAAACAGTTCCTGAAATGTCTGATGAATATATTACAACTGTAAGCGATAGATATATTGAGCTTTTTGAGAATATTATGGGTGAGTCTTTTGAAAAAGCAGATGTGACTGATATTCAAAGTAGAATTGATGCTAATGTAAAATCGTTTTTAGATTCACATTAAAATGAAATAGATGGAAAGCCTAAATGAAATTGTTGGAAATATTGCAAGTTTTGTTTGGGGATTACCATTGCTAATTATATTAATAGGAGGAGGAGTATATTTACTCCTCCTTTCTAAGTTTTTACCCTTTCGCTATATCGGTCACGCCCTAAATGTACTTCGCGGTAAATACGATGACCCAAATGATCCTGGACAGATAAGTCATTTTCAAGCATTGACAACTGCATTATCTGCGACTGTGGGTATGGGGAATATTGCGGGTGTAGCAGTTGCGATTACCATTGGTGGTCCCGGAGCTGTTTTTTGGATGTGGGTAAGCGCAATTATCGGGATGTCAACCAAATTTTTCACCTCTACATTATCCATTATGTTCCGTGGGAAAGATTCTAATGGCGAATTACAAGGAGGGCCAATGTATGTGATTGTAGAAGGTTTAGGCAAAGCTTGGAAACCGCTTGCAATTTGGTTTAGTGTTTGTGGTTTAGTTGGGGCCTTACCCGTTTTTAATGTCAACCAATTGACACAAGCTATAAACGATATAGTTTTAATACCAAATGGTGTTACCGTAGGCCTCAGTACCAATTTAACTATTGCTATAGTATTGGTTATTGTAACATCAATAGTTATACTTGGAGGAATTAAACGAATTAGTGAAACAGCAGCCAAGTTAGTACCTTCAATGGTGTTATTGTACTTTATTTTGGTATTTGTGGTATTGGTTGTTAATTCTGATGTAGTTGGATACTATTTTAAATTAATTTTTACCGATGCTTTTGCTGCTAAAAATTATCAAGGTGATCCTTTTCTTGGTGGGGTTTTAGGCGGACTTATTATTTTGGGTATTAGAAGAGGAGCGTTTTCTAACGAAGCAGGAGTAGGTACTGCACCTATGGCGCATGGAGCGGCTAAAACAGATGAACCTGTTAGGGAAGGCCTGGTGGCGATGTTAGGTCCTGCAATTGATACTTTAATTGTTTGCACACTAACTGCACTTACAATTTTAGTAACAGGTGTTTGGGAAACTGGATCATCGAATGGAGTCGGGTTAACCGCCTCTGCATTTAATGAAGCAATACCTGTGTATGGAAAATATCTGTTGTTAGTCTGTATTGTAGTGTTTAGTGTGTCTTCGTTATTTTCATATTCATACTATGGCACAAAATGCATGTCATTTTTATTTGGAGCTAAACATAAACTAAAATACAATTACGTTTATATCTGTAGTATCATTATCGGAGCAACGACATCTTTAGATTTAATGATCAATTTAATCGATTCTTTTTTTGCTTTGATGGCCATTCCAACAATGCTTTCAACGATTATTCTCGGACCTAAAGTTGTGAAGGAAGCTAAGAGATATTTTAAAAGTTTAAAAGAAAAAAGCGACACTTAAGTATCGCTTTTATGAATATCTAATTTCTTTTCAGTAGAATTTTTTCGGTCGAGAACTTATAGGCAGCTTCGAGAAACTCAATCATTTTTGGCCAGTTAGAATTTGGCTCATAATTATTCTTATATGACTTTTGGTAGTTATTAATAAAGTATTACCATCCACCATTGCAATACTTTCAAATCCGCCAGTACTATTATCTACAGAGTGGTTTAATTTGAAACAAGATTTACAAGCAATTTACGTTCAGATTATCCCTATTAATTTTTGTAGCCAAAATATTTCCATAAATTAGGATTCAAATTAGAGAAATCAACTCTGTTTTATCAATTTGAAAAGGAGAGTTTTAAAATAATATTATTAAATACTATGAGTCAATATCACATAAAGCACTTAGAGGAATATTATCAAGTGTATAGGAAATCTGTGAATCAACCAGAAACGTTTTGGGCAGAAATTGCTGAAGAACATTTTGTTTGGAGGAAGAAATGGGATAAAGTATTAGAATGGGATTTTGAAAAACCTGAGGTTAAGTGGTTTCAAGGCGCTAAACTAAATATTACAGAAAACTGTATAGACAGACATTTACAAGCTAATGGTAATAAGACAGCCATTTTATTTGAACCAAACAATCCAGATGAAGCTTCACAACATATCTCTTATAACGATTTACATAATCGTGTTGCTAAGTTTGCGAATGTATTAAAGTCTAAAGGCATAAAAAAAGGGGATAGGGTATGTATTTATTTACCTATGATTCCTGAATTGGCCATTTCGGTATTAGCTTGTGCGAGAATTGGTGCTATTCATTCAGTGGTTTTTGCTGGATTTTCTGCTTCAGCTTTATCAACACGCATTAATGATAGCGATTGTAAAATGGTCATCACTTCTGATGGAGGTTATAGAGGTGCCAAAACTATTGATTTAAAAGGTATCGTAGATGAGGCATTAGAGTCCTGCCCAGGAGTTGAAAATGTATTAGTTGCAAAACGTATCAATTCCGATATAAAACTTAAAGAAGGTAGAGATTATTGGTTGCAGCCATTGTTAGATGAGGCAAACGACCATTGTGAAGCAGAGATTATGGATGCTGAGGATCCTTTATTCATATTATATACCTCAGGATCTACTGGTATGCCAAAAGGGATGTTACATTCAACGGCTGGCTATATGGTTTACACAGGATATACTTTTAAAAATGTTTTTCAGTACGAAAATAATGATGTGTATTGGTGTACAGCTGATATAGGATGGATTACTGGGCATAGTTATATTGTTTACGGACCATTGGCAAATGGAGCGACTACCGTTATGTTTGAAGGCGTGCCAAGTTATCCTGATTATGGTAGGTTTTGGGAGATTGTTGAAAAACACAAGATCAATCAATTTTATACTGCGCCAACAGCAATTAGAGCCTTGGCAAAGGAAGGTGTTGAGATTATTGAAAAGTATGATTTAAGTTCTTTAAAAGTTCTTGGGTCGGTAGGAGAACCTATCAATGAGGAAGCATGGCATTGGTATAATGATAATATTGGGAAACGAAAAAGCCCAATTGTTGATACTTGGTGGCAAACGGAAACAGGAGGGGTGATGATAACACCTATACCGTTTTCAACTCCAACAAAGCCAACTTATGCCACTTTACCCTTTCCCGGTATTCAACCTGTTTTAATGGGAGAAAATGGTGAAGAACTTGATGGTAATCAGGTTGAAGGTAAACTATGTGTGAAGTTTCCATGGCCGAGTATGGCAAGAACCATTTGGGGAAATCACAAGCGTTATAGAGAAACTTATTTTTCAGCTTTTCGCGGCTATTATTTTACGGGTGACGGGGCCTTAAGAGATGAAGTTGGTTATTATAGAATTACGGGTAGGGTAGATGATGTGATTATAGTTTCAGGTCATAATTTAGGAACGGCACCAATTGAAGATGCCATTAACGAGCACCCTGCAGTAGTAGAATCGGCAATTGTAGGATTCCCTCATGATATTAAAGGAAATGCACTTTACGGCTATGTCACTTTAAAAGATACAGGAGAAGGTCGAAATCAATACAATTTAAGAAATGAAATCAATCAAATTATTACCGAGCATATTGGGCCTATTGCAAAATTAGATAAAATTCAATTTACAGAGGGATTACCAAAAACGAGGTCGGGAAAAATAATGCGTAGGATCTTACGAAAGATTGCAACTCATGACACTTCAAACTTAGGTGATACCAGTACTTTATTGAATCCTGAAGTAGTTGAGGGAATTATGGCTAATGTGATCGAGTAAATTCTTTAGTAAAGTTAATTGTAAAAATTTTTTTATAAGAAAAAATTTATATAAATTGTAGGTGTATTCAGCTAATTTACAAGAACTTGTAGTTTTAATGTCAACCCCTTTGAAGCTGCTAATTAATAGCGTTGGCACTCATTTATGGGTGCCTTTTTGTTAATAAGAAAACTGCTGCTTTTTAATCTTAATAACAGCATCTAAACTATTCCTTTCCTCAATTAATTCGCAGTTGCCTTCTGCATCCTTTTTTATACAAGTGTAAGAGATGTCTTGAATAAAATTACCAAATCTATCCTTGATAACAGTTTGAGTATGAAAACCGTTGGTATCATACACGTAATATGAGGTTGTATAATTTGTGAAGTTGTCTTCAACTTTTATGATTTGATCTAAATTATTGTAATGTACTATTTCTTCATTCTCTTTATGCTTTTTTTGAGTGTAGCAGCTTTTTCGTTCACGATGATTGGGTTTAAATCTAGTCTTGCAATATTGTGGCAATACATTTGGATATTCCTTTTTGACAAACCAAGTTCTTCGCTCAGTTTTTGACATCAAGCTATCATTAGTGTCTCTTTTTATGGATGAAACAATTTTTCCTCTGCTATTGAAATTTAAAGTTTGATAAGATTGCAGAATAGAATCTGATGAAGACAACAAATAATTTTCAATGGTCATAGAAGTAGGATTAGCTTTAATTCCGTTTACAGAAGTATAAGGCACAGAAGAGCAGCTAACACAAAAAGCCATTACTAGAATAATAGGGATTATTTTCATAGATAGTGAGTTATATCTTAAATATACAAATTCTACGAAAATGGAAAAACTATTTTTGAACGCGGCCCAACCAAGTAAAAAGGACCAAAGATAGAATTCCGCATACAAAGAATCCTATAAATAATGGTAGCGCAGAAGAGATGACATATGTACCAATATAGGTGCCAATTGGTACTGCAATAATAGTTGATACAAAACCTGTAATTGCCGCACCTATACCAGCAATATGACCAATAGGTTGCATAGCAATAGCTCTTAAATTTCCAAATAAAAAGCCCAATGAAAAGAATGAAATCACCAAAAATGTAATAAGTACAAATAGAGATGGATTTATTCCGTTATAAAATAATCCAACATATGCCAATGCTACAAATGTATAGGCTATAAGTGCATAAAACGATAAATTTCGCATGCCTAATTTCATTACTAAGGTGCCATTCAAAAAGGTAGCCAAGCCCACAGAACCTGCTAATCCGGCAAAAATTAGAGGAAATTCTTTTACTAAACCATATTGCGATTGAAAAATATGTTGGGATGCGCTAAGATAAACCATAAAAGCTCCCGTAATTAATCCCGTGATAATAGTAAAACCTAATGCATCTTTAAACTTTAAAATTTCCTTCACGCCATCAATAAAAACATGATAAGAAAACGGAATTTTCATTTTTGGTTTTAAGGTTTCTTCTTGGCGTTTCCAAAACCATATAACGACTACAAGGGCAAACAAAATTTGAATGTAAAATATACTTTTCCAATCATAATATTCTAGCATTAGCATACCCAAAGTTGGCGCAATTATGGGAACCAGAATAAATATAACTGTTACGAAAGACATGATTTTGGCCATTCTATCACCTTTGTAACAGTCTCTTATAATTGAAATACTGATGGTTCTCGGCGCGGAGAGTCCGACACCTTGCAAACATCTACCCAATAACATGACTTCAAGAGATTGGGCTGAAATACAAATTACACTTGCTATTAAAAAAATGATAAATCCAATGTATACTATAGGTTTTCTACCAAAACTATCAGACAAAGGTCCAAAAATTAATTGGCCAAGACCGAGTCCTAAAAAGATAAGGGTGATTAGCAATTGGTGATCTGTAGAATTTGTATTTCCAATAGAAATACCAATGTTTGTTAGGGCAGGTAAAAGGGCATCAATAGTTAGGGCAACAATAGCCATTAATGAAGCCATTAGTGCTACAAATTCTAACTGTGAAGACTGTCTTTTTTTATTCATCGGGCAAAGATACCCTTTAAAAATGCCATATAAATAATTAGATGGCATTATATTTATTTAGCTTTGCAGCAAATAAATTTACTATGGCTTTTAAGAAATACCTACCTGTATTAAAAGATTCACTGGCTCAATTGGGAATTGAAGAAGAAACACCTTTTCAAAAAAAGACATTGCCTATTATAAAAAGTGGTCAGAATTTATTTGGGTCTGCTAAGGAAGGTTCTGGAAAAACTACAGCCATTATTATCTCATGTATTCAAAAGTTAAAAGGTGAAGCCTTTGAAGACGCTCCACGAGCATTAATTTTTGTTAGAAATAAAGAAGAAGCTTTAGCACTTAAAGAAGAGTTTTTAAAATATACCAAACGTACAGATTTACGGATTTATACGGCATATGATGAACAAAATATTGATCATCAACGTGAAGAAATTTATTATGGAGTAGATATTTTAATAGGGACTTCAAGTAGGTTAACGAAGTTATTTCATTTAAATAGTGTAAATCTTAGTCAGTTAAAGCTATTTATTGTGGAGGATGCAGAGGTGGCTGTAAAAACCAAGCAAATAGGAGAGATCAAGCGCTTAACAGAAAGCATTGACAAATGCCAATATGTGGTGTTTGCAAACTCTGATGATAAGCGATTAGACAAGTTAAATGAGTCCTTTCTCGATAATGCAAGATGGATTAAAATGGCTTAATAACATTTAGCTAATATTTACCGCTTTAAATTACTATAGGGTTATCGTTCTTTAATGTTTTATTTACATCAATAGACTGAAAAAGTTGTGTTTTTGTAAAAAAAAACATGGAACTATTTATTACTACATTTGGTGCACTTTTTTCAATTATGAACCCCTTAGGATCCGTACCAATATTTGTTGGTTTATCTTCTGATAATTCTAAGCAAGAACGCAATACAATTGCGTTATGGACCGCAATTGATGTCTTAATTATTTTAATATTATCCTTTTTTGCGGGAAAATATATTCTTTCATTTTTCGGAATAAGCATTACGGCATTAAAAATAGCTGGCGGATTAATTATTGCATCTTCCGGATTTGCATTACTAACTGGAAAATTTGCCGAACATAAAGGGATGCGGAAAAAGGGTGTAAAGAAGGATATAAAAAACAGGAATGAAATCTCGCTTACGCCATTGGCCATACCCATGCTTGCTGGCCCAGGAACTATCTCCTTACTTATTTCTTATAATCAGGAGTATCAAGCCATGAATGAGATGTGGTCTATTTTAGGTGCAATTTTGGTTGCAAGTATTACGATTTACATAATTTTAAAAAGTGCTCACTTAATAGTAAAAGTTCTTGGAGCATCAGGAATTAATGGATTGTCTCGTATTATCGGATTTATTGTAATTGCTATTGGAATAGAATACATTATGTCATCAATAGTTGTAATTATTAATTCCTTTTTGTAAACTAAAAAAGGCCGTTCTAAAACGACCTTTTTTTTGATTATAATGGAATGTTACCGTGCTTTCTATCCGGAATTGCTATGTCCTTATTTTCAAGCATACTAAATGCCTTTATTAGTTTTCTTCTACTGTTTTCAGGTAAAATGACTTCATCTATAAATCCGCGTTGTGCGGCTCTATAAGGGTTAGCAAATTTTTCAGCATATTCAGCTTCTTTTTCAGCCAACTTAGCTTCAGGGTCATCTGATGCTTTTATTTCTTTTCTAAAAATAATTTCAGACGCACCTTTAGCACCCATAACAGCAATTTCGGCACTTGGCCAAGCATAATTAACATCAGCTCCAATGTGCTTAGAATTCATCACGTCATAAGCGCCACCATAAGCTTTTCTTGTAATCAAAGTTACCTTTGGTACACTTGCTTCGCTTAAAGCATATAACAATTTGGCACCATGGATAATGATACCATTCCATTCCTGATCAGTTCCTGGTAAAAAACCAGGCACATCAACTAATACTAAAAGCGGAATGTTGAAGCAATCACAAAATCTTGTGAATCGAGCTGCTTTTTTACTACTATTCACATCTAAGCAACCCGCTAAATACAAAGGTTGGTTAGCAACAATACCAACGCTTTTTCCTCCAAGTCTAGCAAAACCCACAATAATATTTTCAGCATAGTTTTTATGGATTTCGAAAAAAGAATCTTCATCAATAATGCCTTCAATTACAGTGTGCATATCATAAGGAATAGAGCTATTTTCAGGAATTATTTCTGATAACTGAGTTCTAAGTTCTTCCTGAGCTTCAAATGGTAAATCTGCCGGTTTTTCAGAATTACTTTGTGGCATATAGGAGAGTAGTTGTTTAAGATCATTTAAACAATCTATATCATTTGAAGAGGTAATGTGAGCAACCCCTGATTTAGCTGAATGCGTGCTTGCACCACCTAATTCCTCAGAGGAAACGGTTTCATTAGTTACCGTTTTTACAACATTTGGGCCAGTGACAAACATATAACTGCTGTCTTCCACCATCATAGTGAAATCTGTCATTGCCGGAGAATAAACCGCACCACCGGCACAAGGTCCCATTATAGCAGATATCTGCGGAATTACTCCACTTGCTTGTACGTTTTTATGAAAAATATCGGCATAACCACCTAAACTACGCACACCTTCCTGAATTCTTGCCCCACCTGAATCATTTAACCCAATTAATGGAGCCCCAACTTTCATAGCAAGATCCATAATTTTACAAATTTTCTCAGCATGAGTTTCAGACAATGCTCCACCAAAAACTGTAAAATCCTGTGCAAATATGTAAACTAATCGTCCGTTAATAGTACCATATCCTGTGATTACTCCATCTCCGTAATACACTTGCTTATCCATACCAAAATCTGTGGTACGATGGGTAACAAGGATTCCAATTTCTTCGAATGAGCCTTCGTCTAAAAGATAATTTACACGTTCTCTTGCCGTTAATTTCTTTTTCTGATGTTGTTTATCAATTCTATCTTGACCACCTCCTAAATAGGCCTGGTTAAGTTTATTATTTAAGTCTTTTATTTTTCCATCCATAATTATTGATTTGGAAGTCTTAGTATGTTTTGATCTTCGATATATTGTTTAAGCGCAATCATTGCTGCTATTTCGGCTTCTTTCTTCTGCTCAGAAATTATTAATTCGGTATCGTAATACTTTTTAACGAAATGAGTATCAAATTTCCCAGAAGTAAAAGCGTCGTGATTACACACGAAATAACCGAAATCTAAGGTTGTCTTAACGCCTTTTACATGGTAGTTTTTAATTGCCTTTTTCATTAATGCTAAGGCCTCCTGTCTGGTTTCTCCATAGGTAATTAATTTTGAAAGCATTGGGTCGTAATAAATAGGAATGTCCATGCCTTGCTCAAATCCGTTGTCAACTCTAATGCCTTTACCTTGAGGTAATTTGTAAACGTCTAAATGACCAACACTTGGAAGGAAATCGTTTAAAGGATCTTCGGCATAAACTCTTAACTCTAAGGCATGTCCTTTGATCCTTAAATCAGATTGCTTTATCGGTAATGCTTCACCTTTTGCCACTAAAATTTGAAGTTCGACCAAGTCTAATCCAGTAATAAGTTCGGTTACAGGATGCTCCACTTGGAGACGCGTATTCATTTCTAAGAAATAGAAATTGCTATTTTCGTCTAATAGAAATTCAACTGTTCCAGCGCCTAAATAATCACAAGCCTTGGCAACCTTTATAGCCGCTTGTCCCATTTCTTCACGCAATTCAGGTGATAATACAGCCGAAGGAGCTTCTTCTACTACCTTTTGATGACGTCTTTGTACGCTGCATTCACGCTCAAATAAGTGAAGAACATTGCCATGTGAATCTGCCATAACTTGAATCTCAATATGACGTGGAGAAGCAATATACTTTTCAATAAATACCGAACCATCTCCAAAGGCAGAAGTGGCTTCACTTATTGCACGATTCATCTGAGATTCTAAATCTTCGGCCTCTTCAACAACGCGCATACCTTTACCACCACCACCTGCTGAGGCTTTGATAAGGATAGGGTAACCAATATCATCGGCTATCCTTTTAGCCTTATCTACATCGGTAATAGCTTCATCAATTCCGGGTACCATCGGGATATCATAAGCTTTAACTGCATCTTTCGCAGCCAACTTACTACCCATGACTTTAATGGCTTCAGATTTTGGACCTATAAAGGTTAATCCGGATTGCTCTGTCAATTCAGCAAAATCGGCATTTTCAGATAGAAAACCGTATCCTGGATGAATGGCATCAACATTTAAAGATTTTGCTTCTTCAAGAATATGTTCTCCTCTTAGATAAGATTCGTTAGATGGTGATTTTCCGATACAAATAGCTTCATCTGCAAAAGAAACATGAGGAGAATGTCTATCTATTTCCGAATAAACTGCTACAGTTTTAATTCCTAATCTTTTGGCGGTTTGCATTACTCTAATTGCAATCTCACCTCTATTTGCTACTAAAAGTTTTTTCATATTATTCAAATTCTATTAGTAATTGCATTTTCTCTATCGCTTCACCTTGAGTAACTGCAATAGATTTTATTACACCATCTCTCGGAGAAACGATACTATTTTCCATTTTCATAGCTTCCAAAATCAATAATTGATCATTTTCAGAAACCGTCTGTCCAACTTCTATGTTTATTTCTAAAATTAAACCAGGCATCGGTGCTTTGATGGCGTTTATTTGCTTTCCAGAACCGACCGAAAACCCTAAACTTTTAATTAATTGATCTAATTGATTAGCGATATCTACGGTGTATTCTGTGCCGTTTACTTCAATAGTATACTGCTTTTCCTCAAAATTTGAGGATAGCACTTTAGCAGAATGTGATTTGTTATGGTGTAATACATGAAATTCTTGATTTTCATTCTTCACTACATCTAAAGATGTGATGTCAGTTTTAGAAAAATCAAAATCGAAGGTTTCATTGACTTTAACCTTGAATGATTGACTCATTATTATATATTATTTTGAATAGTTTATGTTTTAAAATTTGAATTGTTCTGATGGGATTTAATTGCTTTTTGAGATAATACAATACCAATAATAAGAGATACAAATGCACCAATCCAAATCCCAGGAATTGATTTAATAAAAAGAAAGAAATCATAGCTGCCGTGAAAAAGGGTAGCTAAGAATAAGCCCATTAAATTGTACCTTGTTTTATGTTGTTTAGAAAACTTTGCCTTACCCATAAAATAGCCCATTAACACCGCAAATGAAGCGTGTGCGGGTACAGCTGTAAAGGCTCTTAATAGCGCCGTAGTATAGCCTCCTTGAAGTACATATATTATATTTTCGGTGGCTGCAAAACCCATAGAAACCATAACTGCATATACAATACCATCAAATGGCTCATTAAACGCTTTTTTGGTTTGAGCGTAGTATCTAACGATAACGTACTTGCTAAACTCTTCACTTAGGCCAACAACAAAAAATGCTTTTATAAAGTTTTGGAAAATGGTATCATGCCCCAATGGGAGCACAGCTTCATAAATGTAATACAAAACAAGGGTTATAATTACACTAACTACACTACCCAGAAGGAAGCTATATAACAGTAGTTTTTTAGGTTCCTTTTCATATTTATCCTTGTAATAAATATATAGGATGATCATAAAAATAGGGGCTACTGCCAGTAAAAGTAAATTCATGTTTGAAAAATACTTATTTTATACCAATTAAAGGGATATTTTTTTTTGAATTGCTTCAATGACAAATTCGTAATAAGCACGATTACTTTCAATAAAATGAGAGTTCTGTTTACTGTTTTCTAAAAGTGATTTAAACTCTGGAATTGTTACTAATTTTACTGCTTGAACTTCCTCTTCTTGAAGTTGTAATTTCGAAATATCTGAATTGAATTCAGCGATATAAACATGATGAAATTCGTTATCAATTATTCCGTTGTCATAAGTTTGCATGCATTTGTTTATTCCTATTTTAAACAAATTATTAGGAGTTAAAGCAACACCAATTTCTTCTTCTAATTCTCTTAAACCACCTTCAATTAAGGATTCTCCGAATGCAATGTGACCTGCAGCAGATACATCCCATAAGTTGGGACAGATTAATTTTGATTTAGCCCTTTGCTGTAATAGCACTTCTCCATTTTTGGTATATAACCAAATATGAACCGTAGGATGGAATATTCCTTTTTTATGAATTTCGGATTTTAAACAGGATTTACCCGTAAATTCACCGTTTGTAGTTAGTATTTCTAAATATTCTTCTTGCATAAAAAAAGCCCCAAAAAGGGGCTGTTTAATTATTTAAAGTAGCTGAAAGTTTCTCCTTCTTTAATGTTCAATAAAGATTCGTAAATCATTCTAATTACGTTTTCAACATCATCTCTATGAACCATTTCTACGGTTGTGTGCATATATCTTAATGGTAATGATATTAAAGCACTTGCCACACCACCATTGCTATATGCAAAAGCGTCTGTATCGGTTCCAGTAGCGCGAGATAAGGCCGCTCTTTGAAATGGTATTTTATGTTTATCTGCAGTGTCAGTAATTAAATCTCTTAATTTTTGTTGTACAGCAGGAGCGTAGGCCACAACTGGTCCTTTACCCATTTCGCAATGTCCTTGCGTCTTTTTGTTGATCATAGGCGTAGTTGTATCATGCGTTACATCGGTAACGATTGCTACATCTGGTTTGATTGTATGCGTAATCATTTCGGCACCCCTTAGGCCAATTTCTTCTTGAACAGAGTTGGTGATATATAATCCAAAAGGCAGTTCTTTTTTATTCTCTTTTAACAAACGTGCAACTTCAGCAATCATAAATCCTCCCATTCTGTTATCTAAAGCACGACAAACAAATATGTCTTTGTTTAGAATATGGAATTCGTCTGGGTAAGTGATAACACAACCTACATGCACACCAAGTTTTTCAACTTCTTCCTTTGTTTTACAACCCGTATCAATACAAATGTTTTCAAGGGTAGGAGCCTGTTCTTTTGCTTTATTTCTTGTATGAATTGCTGGCCATCCAAACACCCCTTTTACGATTCCTTTTTTAGTATGAATGTTTACAATTTTACTTGGTGCGATTTGGTGATCACTACCACCGTTTCTAACCACGTAAATTAATCCGTCATCAGAAATGTAATTAACATACCACGAAATTTCATCGGCATGACCTTCAATTACAACTTTATATTTGGCATCTGGGTTAATAACTCCAACAGCCGTTCCATATGTATCCGTAATAAACTCATCGACATAAGGTTTTAGATAGTCCATCCAAATTTCCTGTCCCGTCCATTCGTATCCAGTAGGAGCAGCATTGTTTAAATACTTTTCTAAAAAATCTATCGATTTTTTGTTTAAAATTTTCTTCTTTGCCATCTGTAATATTTTTGACTAAATTAATAATATTAATAAGAATTGAGTCGTTCTCATGGACTAAATTCTTAATTTTGGTACGATATTAGTACCCTATAAATCATGAACAGAATTGCATTTTTAATTTTACTCTTTCCTTTTATTTCAATGGCCCAACTAAAGCCAATTGTAAAGGATAGTGTTGATGTGAAATATGTATTTGTAAAAGGTGATTCTTTGGCGAAAGAAGCCATTGATCTTGATGAAGTAATCTTGATGAATAAGCTCAAGTTTGAGAATAAAGATGAGCATATTCAGTATCTTATTTTAAAACGAAAAACTTTAAAGGTTTATCGTTATGCAAAAATGGCAGCAGATACTTTGACAAAGTATAATAGTGATTTAAAATTACTGACTAAAAAAAGAGAACAGAGGCGATATTCAAAGCGTATGCAACGATTTATAGAGGATGAGTTTTCTGAAGAATTGAAAAAATTAACTCGAACAGAAGGTCAGATTTTGGTTAAATTAATTCATAGACAAACCGGAATTACTACCTATAATTTAATCAAGGATCTACGAAGTGGCTGGAAAGCGTTTTGGTATAATAATACTGCAAAACTTTTTGATATTTCCCTTAAAGCAGAGTTTGATCCGAGAACGAGTAAAGAAGATTTTTTTATAGAAGATATATTGCAACGTGCTTTTCAGGATCAATACCTAGAAAAACAGAAACCCGCGTTAGAGTTTAATTATTATGATTTGGTCGATGCCTGGAATGCTAAAAATAAATTAGGTGTCAAACAATGAGTATACAAACCCCCTTTGAAGAAAAACTGAATACTTGGTCACATGGCATTGGTATTATTTTAGGAATTATCGGTCTTGTTTTATTAATTAGTTATAATGACCATACTATTGCTTGGAGCATGTTTAGCGTAGTTGTTTATGGTATTTCTATTATTTTATTATTCTCAGCTTCAACTTTATATCATGCTACAACCAATGAACATAAAAAACACTTATATCGCATTTTTGACCATATTGGTATTTATGTTTTAATTGCAGGTACATATACTCCCGTGCTATTGATTATGCTTAACAATAGTAAAGGTTGGCCCTTATTCTATGCTGTATGGGGCATTGCTGCCTTTGGCGTATTTTTAAAGGTCTTTTTTACAGGAAAATTTGAACTTTTTTCAACCCTTTTGTATTTAGTAATGGGATGGTTGATTGTTTTTGATTTCGATCAACTTTCTGAGGTTATGAATCCAAACGGAATATTGTGGTTATTTGCTGGAGGCATGTTCTATACAATAGGTATTATATTTTATGCCATAAAACGCATCCCGTATAATCATGTCATCTGGCATGTTTTTGTGTTATGTGGTGCTATTTGCCATTTTATTATGATATTTAATCATGTAGTTTTAGCAAATTAACCTTTTATCATGTCTTGATATTCGTAGAAAAAAGCTTCGAATTCTGACATTTTCTCATAGAAAAACTCCATTGTTATTTGCCAAGAATTTTTGTTATGAATAGAAACCTTTTCATCTAAAGGAACATAAATCCTTGAAATCTCCTTACCGTTTTCTAAATAAAATTCTTCTTCAAAAATAGCATCAGCTAAATGGTCTGAAAGTAAAATGGATTTTAAAGATTCTAATTTCTCCCAAGTGTTGATACGTTGTTCTAAATCATCTTCAACATCTAAGGCCACATAAGCCTTTTTAGTATCAAAATGGAATTTAAATGACATCCCTTTAATTTTGGTGTCATAAAGCACCCATTTTCTTGGAAATGATTTACCAAAGCTTATCCAAAAGTCTTGTCTTAGTTTTCTTGAGTCTTCTTTACTAAACATAAGTTATATCATATAAGCTGTTGCTACTCCAAAAATGATAGCCAACAGTTTGGATAAATTAAATTTATGACCTTCACTACTTTCAAATAAAATTGTAGTTGATATATGGAAGAATATACCAATTACTACAGCATTTATGCAATTGATAATATGCTCATCAATCATCATGCTATTGGAAATGTAAGTTCCCAAAGGTGTCATTATACTAAAAAGCCCTAAAAACAATGCTATTTGAGTAGTGCTGTAATTAGATTTTATTAAAAAAGTTGTGATTAATGCAGCAATAGGAATTTTATGAATGAGTACACCATAAACCATATCATTATGTTCGTGAATTGGGAATCCCTCTAAAAAACTATGTAAACACAGACTGATAAATAATAGATAAGGAAATTGTTGTGCATTTTTATGAATATGCAAATGACCATGTTCAGCACCTTTAGAAAAATATTCTAAAATGATTTGAATAAGGATTCCTATCATTATATACAAGCCCGTTTCTTTGGCGTCTAAATGATGATACACTTCTGGTAACAGTTCAAACAAGGTTAGAGCAAGTAAAAACGCTCCACTAAAAGATAATAGTAATTTGGTGTAAAATGTACTCTTATGCTTGCTTAAAAAGGCCAAAGCAGCTCCTATAATAACGGCAAGTATTGGCAATAGATATGAGTTCATAAACTTCTGATTTATTTAAATACCATTATTAAACGTTCTGATGATGTTTCATCATACTTCCCCAAATTATAATCTCCAAATACATCGAGTAAATGACAGTCGGCCGCTTTAAACAGCGCTTTAAACTCATTTAAATTAAACGCTTTTACACGCTCCTGAAATTTGTAAGTTTCATTGTCAACTTCAAATGATATTTCTTTTATTATGTAGTTGTGCTCCACATAACGCTTCAAACGAAACCGGATGTCATCAACAGTCTTAACTTCTTCTTTTACAAGTGAGTTAATAACAAAAGGGCTATTCATAAAGTCAATTACTGCCACTCCATATGCGTTTAAATTAGCCTTAATTGATTTTATAGTCCTAAGGTTATCTTCTTCATTTTCAAAATACCCAAAACTTGTAAATAGATTAAACACAGCGTCAAACTGAGAGCCGTAAGGTTTACACATATCATGTACAAAGAAATGAAGTCTATCATTTTCAAATTGTTTAGCATGAGCAATACTATTTTCAGATAAATCGACTCCAGTAACTTGACATCCAATTGAATTTAAATACACCGAGTGTCTTCCTTTTCCACATGCTAAATCTAAAATTTGATCATCAGGAGAAATATTTAAGTAGGAGGTAAGCTTATCCATGAAATGTTGCGCCTCTTTGTAGTCTCTATCTTTATATAAAATATGGTAAAAAGGAGTGTCAAACCAAGAAGCATACCATTGTTTTGTGTCTTTTGTCATCTATATGGGTGTGTCTGAGCAAAAATAAATTATTTTTGCAATCTATTTGAATTTAGACATGGAGAATAATTTTAAGATGGTTGCCAAAACCTTATTTGGTTTTGAAGATTTATTGGCTAACGAATTAATACAATTAGGAGCGCAAGAAGTAAAGAAAGGTGTTCGTAATGTGAGTTTTGTTGGAGATAAAGGTTTTATGTATAAAGCTAACCTAGGATTACGTACTGCCATTAAAATTTTAAAACCTATTAAAGCATTTAGAGTTGTTAACGAGCAGGATCTCTATGATCGCATTTATAAAATGCCTTGGCATGAATATATGAAGGCAACAGGATCATTGGCAATTGATGCAACGGTACACTCTAAAACATTTACGCATTCTCAATATATAGCCTTAAAAACTAAAGATGCAATTGTAGATAAATTTAGAAATACTGAAGGTACGAGACCAAATGTAGACTTGAGGTTTCCAGATTTAAAAATTAATATTCATATAGATAGACAACAATGTACAGTGTCTTTAGATACATCTGGAGAATCATTACATAGAAGAGGATACAAAACAGCTACAAACATTGCGCCTATAAACGAAGTTTTGGCTGCAGGATTAATTATGATGTCTGGCTGGGATGGACAATCAGATTTTATGGACCCCATGTGTGGTAGTGGAACGGTTCTTATTGAAGCAGCCATGATTGCATGTAATATTCCACCAAATTTAATGCGAAAGGAATTTGCCTTTGAACGTTGGAATGATTGGGATGTTGAATTGTTTGAAAAAATAGAAGAATCTTTACTTAAGAAAACAAGAGATTTTCATCATACTATTAAAGGATATGATAAAGCACCATCAGCGGTAAGAAAAGCAAAGGATAATGTGAAAAATGCCCAATTAGATGACTTTATTACCATTGAACATGAAGATTTCTTTAAAACTCAAAAATCTGGTGATGAGTTTTTGCATATGTTATTTAATCCGCCTTACGGAGAGCGTTTAAATATAGATATGGAAGTGTTTTATGAAGATATAGGTGATACCTTAAAACAAGGTTACCCAAATACTAATGCTTGGTTTATAACGTCTAATTTAGAAGCCTTAAAACACGTTGGCTTGAGACCATCTCGCAAAATTAAGTTGTTTAACGCAAAATTAGAATCACGCTTGGTGAAATATGAAATGTATGCTGGTAGTAAAAAGGGAAAATATATGGATAACGACTAGACTTAGTTTTCTTTTTCTGAATCTTTAGCTTTCTGGTTTTTAGCTTTTTTGTAAAAAGGAATTAAGTATTGAATGTTATACCCGAAACCAATACCAAAACTTCCACTATCATAAGTCTTATTAAACCCAGGAATGTAAACATTTTCAAAGTTTTCTGGGTCGTCATCATGTATTCGTGCCTTAAACTGAATGTTAAGTCCCATATATAAGTTTCTAACTAATTCGGCTTTTAAACCTACTTGAAGTTCTGCCCAAGATGCGGATAGGCCAGTAAAAGTTTTGCCCACATCATTAGAAAAAGGCTCTTGCCAATATTGATCGGTGTTGTAAACAGTAAAACTATTTAGTTTTTGTTCAAAATCACTGTAACCAATTCTAAATCCTGCATAAATTAGGTTGTCCATATCCAACCAATTTGAATATACATTGTAATCAATACCTAACTTAATGTAATTCCCTTCGGTTGTAACGTTTAAAAATTCGGAGTCATCTGTTACTCGAGTTTCGTTACCAAAATCTCCTGCTAAATATAGATTCTTAGTTAGGCGGTAATCAAAATTGAATTCAAGCCCTTCATAATCAGATTCGATTAAAGTTTTAATAATCTTACCCAAGTCAGTACCCATTCTAAGTCCGTAACGTTGTTTAATTACAACCGAATCTTTTTGCTGTACTTCAGACTGAGCAAAGCTGCAAACCGTAATAAAGAATATTAAGGTTTTAGTGATAAATAACGACGTGTGCTTCATTTTCGTTTTCTACAGTTTCATTTAAAATTTGAGAATATAACATCCAATTATCACCATCATCTTCTAAGGTAATTTCTAATTGATTAAAAATACTTTTATAACCACAAGCACGTGACACATAAACAAACTCTGGCTTATAGCTAAATTCAATTATATCTTGATTTGACACAGTCAATTCATCATCATCTGTATCATAATCGGCGTCCTTAGTTAGGATAAACCGGGTTGTTGCAAATGTAGTAGTGTCCTGAAACCTTAGAGGTAATACTATAGAATCTGTTGTCGATTCCGAAATAATCTCTACAGTGTTATCTTCTCCAATTACAGATAGCCTTCTAACAGATTTAGAATTGTCAATATTCGAAGCATCGTTAAAGATTAAAATAACATGTGGTGTTGTTAATGTTGACGCCGGACAAACATCATCTTTTTCACAGCATAGAAACAAACACAATAGAAATAGAGTAAGTAAGTTTAATTTTTTCATAGTTATCGCTTCTCCAAAAGTACAACATTTTCTACATGAAATGTTTGTGGAAACATATCTACAGGTTGCACCTTAGCAATTTTATACATCTCATCCATTAAAGCTAAATCTCTCGCTTGTGTAGCAGAGTTACAACTTACGTAAACTACTTTTTCGGGAGCAATGTTCAATATTTGCTGAACAACATCTTTATGCATGCCATCTCTTGGAGGATCTGTAATTATTACATCTGGTTGGCCATGCGTATTAATAAATTCGGTATTAAAAACATTTTTCATGTCTCCAACATAAAACTCAACGTTTTCTATACCATTAAATTGTGCATTTTCTTTAGCAGCGATAATAGCATCAGGTACTGCTTCGACACCAACTACTTTTTTTGCTTTTCTCGCCACAAACTGAGCAATGGTACCAGTTCCAGTATAAAGATCATAAACTAATTCATCTCCTTTTAAATTGGCAAAGTCTCTTGTGATTTTATACAACTCATACGCTTGTTCTGAATTGGTTTGATAAAATGATTTGGCATTAATTTTAAATTTCAAGCCTTCCATTTCCTCAAAAATATGATCTCTTCCGTGATAGCAAATAACCTCTTGATCATAAATAGTATCATTTGCCTTGCCATTTACAACATATTGCAAAGATGTAATTTGAGGGAACTCAGATTTTAAATAATCTAATATCAAATTAATATTGGCTTCATCATTTTTAAAGAACTGAATTAAAACCATAATTTCTCCAATAGAAGAGGTTCTAATCATTAATGTTCTTAATAAGCCAGTTTGATTACGTGTATTGAAAAATTCTAAATTATTTTCAAGTGCAAAGGCCTTAACACCATTTCTAATAGCATTTGAAGGGTCTGCCTGTAACCAACATTGATTAACATCTAAAATCTTATCCCACATACCGGGAATATGAAATCCAAGTGCGTTTCTATCTCCTAAATCCTCATCAGATTGTATTTCCTCAAGAGTTAACCATCTACTGTCACTAAAGGAAAATTCCATTTTATTTCGGTAGTTGTATTGCTCTTTAGATCCCAGAATAGGAGTAACCTCAGGAAGCGTTAAATGTCCTAATCTTGTAAGGTTGTTTACAATTTCTTTCTCTTTGAATTCAAGTTGAGAATTGTAATCCATAAACTGCCATTTACAACCACCACAAACCCCAAAATGTTCACATTTTGGTTCCGTACGCCGTTCAGAATATTTATGGAATTTAATAGCTTTTCCTTCAAAGTAAGACTTTCTCTTTTTAAAGGTTTGAACATCAACAATATCACCCGGTACTGCGTTTGTCATAAATATGACGGCCCCGTTTGGTGCTTTTGCAATAGATTTTCCTTTTGCTCCCGCATCTATCACTTCTACTTCTTCAAAAATTTGTTGTTTTTTTCTTCTGCCCATCTTGCTATAAAATAATAGGGCAAATATAAATAAGGGATACGTAAATAATGAGTAAATTGATAAGGAATAGTAATTATTAATTAAAGTCTTGTGTTTAGACTAAACGTTAAACCCTTCGTAAAATGAAAGATGTAGTAAAAACTATGGAACAGGAAATATTGGAATCTCTAAATCCTGAAGAGAAAAAAATGTATAACAGTTTGGCTGAAAGAAGTATTTGGAGTCAATTGTTTGATTTGTATCAAGGAAAATTAAAATGGCTTATGATTTATATAAACATTGTCATACTGTTGTTTTTTATAGGATTTGTACATTGCTTATTAGAATTTTTTGAAGCAACTGAGCCTGCAGATTTGATAAAATGGAGTTTTGGTAGCGTTTTAAGCATCGTTATAATTGGTATGATGAAACTCTTTATTTGGATGCAATTAGATAAATATGAAGTGTTGAGAGCTGTTAAACGTGCCGAGTTTATCAATTGGTTGCATCACAGAAAATTAACAAAATAAGGTTTTTAGAAGCAACTTATATTTAGTAATTTGCGAGGAAATTTTACTGGGTGATTTCTCTCCAAGTCCTTGATAAATGGGCAAAAGCAAGGAATTAAGTATTCTATAAATTTAACAAATAACAACATGGCTGTTTTAGAACAATTAACTTCACAGCAAGCAATCGATTTAGAAAACAAATACGGAGCTCATAATTATCACCCATTACCTGTAGTATTAAGTAGAGGAGAAGGTGTTTATGTATGGGATGTAGAAGGAAAAAAATATTATGATTTTCTTTCGGCATATTCTGCAGTAAACCAAGGACATTGTCACCCAAGAATAGTAGATGCTATGGTATCTCAAGCTCAAACATTAACATTAACCTCAAGAGCTTTTTATAATGATAGTTTAGGTCATTATGAGAAATTTGCTTGCGAGTATTTTGGGTTTGACAAGTTGTTACCTATGAACACTGGTGCAGAAGCTGTTGAAACGGCCTTAAAGTTATGTAGAAAATGGGCTTATGAAGTAAAGGGGATTGATGAAAATGATGCTGAAATCATTGTATGTGAGAACAACTTTCACGGTCGTACAACAACTATAATCTCATTCTCAAATGATCCTGTGGCTCGTAAAAACTTTGGTCCTTTTACCAACGGATTTATAAAAATTGAGTATGACAATCTTGTCGCTTTAGAAGACGCATTGAAAAATAATAGTAATGTTGCCGGATTTTTAGTAGAACCTATTCAAGGTGAAGCAGGTGTTTATGTGCCATCTGAAGGCTATTTGGCTAAGGCAAAAGCATTATGTGAAGCTCATAATGTATTGTTTATAGCAGATGAAGTTCAAACCGGTATTGCAAGAACAGGACAATTATTGGCTGTAAATCATGAAAACGTAAAACCAGATGTTTTGATTCTTGGTAAGGCGTTAAGTGGTGGAGCTTATCCTGTAAGTGCTGTATTGGCAGATGATGCAATAATGAATGTAATTCAACCAGGAAACCATGGTAGTACTTTTGGAGGTAATCCAATTGCTGCTAAAGTTGCTATTGCTGCCTTAGAAGTTGTTCAGGATGAAAAATTAGCTGAGAATGCTGAGCGTTTAGGTCAATTGTTTAGATCTGAAATTAACACGTATATCGAATCTTCTAAGCTTGTGAGCCTTGTAAGAGGTAAAGGTTTATTAAATGCCATTGTAATCAACGATGATGAAGAAAGTGAAACCGCTTGGAACATTTGTATGGCGCTAAGAGATAATGGCTTATTAGCAAAACCAACACATGGTAATATTATTAGATTTGCACCACCATTAGTAATGAATGAGGAGCAATTATTAGATTGTGTGTCTATTATTATATCAACTTTAAAGCAGTTTGAAAACTAATTATAATTCAATAAAATAAAAAAGGAGCTAAATTAATTAGCTCCTTTTTTATGTCTATAAATCTTCTTTAGTTTTCGTTTTTAATAATAACCTTTTGAGAAGACGATACATTGTCAATAGATTTTATTAAGGCGATATACACACCATCTTGTAAACTATTGGTGTCAATTGTGTATTCCGATTGTATTACTGAAGGTGAATATGGAGTAACAACTTGTCTACCTTGGATATCATATAATGTAATTTCTGAAACATCTATATTTTTTGGGTTTTCTATAACCAATTTCCCTTCGTTGTTGTTTTGGTAGATATTAAAAACCTTATCTGTGCCATCAGGAATACCTAAAGTTGGAACTTCAAATACTATTTCAAATCTATTGGCATATAAACCAGAATCCATTAAAATCGTATAATCTTGTTCTCTCAAATTCGTGTAAATACCTGTTTCTTTATCGTGTAAAAACAACCCTTGAGTGTCATCAAAATTTTGAATATCACATGGTCTGAAATTAATTGACTGTGTACTATTAACCTGCACTATTAAAGGGATGTGTAAATCTAAATCAAAAGCTAAAGCTTGGGTATTACATTCGTCAGTATTAACCAACCAATAGGCATCAGATGCCAAAATATCTGGACTAGTTGTTTCTAAACCATAATCAAATTCGTCGGTAGCAGATGGATGAAAATTCATCATTAATTGACGAGTATAGGTATCATTAAAGTCAACATTAATTCTAAAACGCTGGTATGGCGCAGGCACTAGTACAAAGCCTTCGTCCGTAAGTTCTGGACCTTCTATATTTACAGCATTTGATTCTGAAGTTGTCCTCAATGAAAACGCATTATTTTTTACATAAGTTCTTTGGTCGTTTTTAGTTTTAACCACACCATCTGCCTTTCCTTCAACCATAAAACCTTGACCAATTGGAATATATCTTGTTGGAGATTTAATTCCATTTCCTACTGGGATATTAGTAGGTGTTCCGTCTCCATTATAAGTAATAAACGTTGCAGGAACACTTGATTCTAGCAAGCCGTCTTCCGAAATCGTGTAGGTGGCATAACCTCCTTCATAAGAGTTTAAGTTATGAGAATTTCCGTTTTTTTGTTCCCAGTAATATAAGGTTCCAGTAATTATACTTTTATTTTCTGTATCCCAAATAAAGGTGCGAGCATCTAAAACTGATGGGTATGGGTTTCCTATTAAAGTTAATTGGTTGTTTAAAATTGTATTTGAAATTGTACCGTTATTTGGTTTTCCCCTAAATTCATACAACTGCTCGAAGGTTGGGTGATCTGTTCCTTTCATGGTAAACCCTAAACCAGGAGAAATGTTACCTGCTTCTCCAACATAATTCCAACCGCTATATGAAGATTGAGCTTCAAAAGTGTACAACCAGGTTTTGGATATAGTAAGTGGACTCGAAATACCATTATGATTATTTGTAAAAGAGGCATCATTACTAGTAATTACCCCAATTGCATCATCAATAAGATTCACTCTAAAGTTTTCATTAGTAGAAGTGTCGGAGTCTGCATTACCTATAGGAGAACACCAGTAATTATAAGCGTATGGATTAACATCACCATATTGTTGCACACTTAAAAAACCGATTCCAGAATTACCAGTTGATCCAGAACCTTGAATAATTTGTGCGTCATCTCTTAAATAAATTGAACTTGTACTTTCAGATATATGAATAAAATCTTCAACGAAAATAATTTCATCAGTAATGAATATGTATTCAGAATTCCTTACGCTCAATTGGCCAAAAGACAAGTTGTATGAGCAAAGTAAGGTCAGCAATAGGATTGTAGGCCTCATGTTGAGTTTAATTAAGATTAGGGGCTACAAATATAGTTTATTAAATAATGTTAAATTATACTTTTAGATTACTTTAACTTAACTCTCTGACACTTATATCATAAAACAAAAAGGGATTAACATATGTTAATCCCTTTTTATATCTACTCAGCTAGGCTTTAATTATTTACTATAACTTTTCTATTTAACTGCTGATTTGAACTTGTATTTACCGAAACTATATAAACACCACTTGTTAAATGCTGAGTATTAAAGCTGTATTCATTTTGATTTTCAAGATCTGTATTAGTCATTACTTGTTTTCCATTGATATCAAATACTATAACAGTGGTAATATCTAAATTCGTTGGATTAGCAATTAATAATTCATCAAGTTTATTATTCTGAACCACAATAATATCAGAGTCTGTTAAGCTTGGTACACTTAAAGTTTCTGGTGATTGAAATACAATTTCAAAACGAGAAGAATAATCTCCTGCCTCTAAGTTTAAAAAGTACTCTTGAGTTCTTAAATCTACATAAACATCATTTTCAATATCATGAATGTAAATAGGTTGACTTGAATCAAAATTTTGAATGTCAAACATTCTAAAGTTTACCGATTGTTGTTGATTTAAAGTTAATACAACAGGAATCGCTAACTCTGTATCAAAGCTAAATGCTTGAATAGCGTAAGGTGTTCCTTCTAGGGTCCAATAAGCATCAGAGCTTAAAACTCCTGGGCTTTTTCCTTCTAATCCATAATCAAAACCATCTGTAGCAGAATCGTGAAAATTCATTAAAAGTTGTCTTGTATAAGTTTCGTTAAAATCTACGTTTAATCTAAATCTTTTATAAGCATCAGACACAGCAACCATTCCTTCTTCAGTTAATTCTGGTTCTTCAGAATTAGAATTTGTTCTACTTGCGTTATTTGAAGTTTCTCCTGAAAGTCTGAAAAATTCACTATCACTTCCAGATTCTTTATAAAATTTTCTATGTGCGTTTTTAACTTTAACTGTACCGTTATTAACAACACCCTCTACTAAAAAGCCTTGTCCGATAGGAATATATCTTTTAGCCGTTTTTCCAGAAGGGCTTGCAGTTCCAGGAAAGTTTGTTGCCGTACCATCACCCATAAAAGTAGTGAATGTTGCAGGTGTAAAAGATGAAGTTTCATCCATTGCAATGGTATATGTTGCATATCCTCCAATGTATTCAGCTAAATAATGAGAAGATGCTCCTGCAGCCTGTTCCCAGTAGTATAATTCACCAGTGATATTAGCAACATTTTCAGCATCATATAAAAACTCATATGCATCAAGAGCAGATGGGTAAGGATTACCTATCAAAGTAAATCCGCCATCACTAACAGTATTAGAGATTGTACCGTTATTAGGTTTTCCTCTAAAATCGTACAATTGATTTTCAGAAGATCCATTTGTACCTTTCATTGTAAACCCTAAGCCTGTTGCAATATTTCCATTGGCACCTTTATAATTCCATCCACTATAACTACTGCTTGTAGTGTAAGTGTATAACCAAGTGCTTGATATTGTTAATGGAGAAGAACTACCGTTTGCACCACTCGTAAAAGCAGCATCTACACTTGTAATATCTCCTGTAGAATCATCTAATTGGTTTACTTTAAAACCATTATTATTTGTATTATCCACAAGGTTTCCTCCAACTGGTGAACACCAGAAGTTATATGCAAATTGATTTACGGTCCCTTCCTGGTGAACACTAAGTTCTCCTAAACCAGAATTCCCAGTAGTTCCAGTACCTTGAATTAATTGACCTTCTGAGCGTAGGTAGATTTTGCTTTCTGCATCATTAAGGACAATATTATCTTCAACGTAAAGTACATCTCCCTTTACATACATGTAGTCAGAATTTTTAACATACAACTGTGCAGAAGCCAAGCTTGTTGTTAAAAAAGTAAGTGTTAATAATAAGTAGTGCATATCAATCAATTTGGTACTACAATATTATCTATATATTTGCCTAACAAGAACTAAATTAGAGCAACTCCCTTTTATATTCGTTAAACGTATTACACTTAGGACGAGGGGTTAATTTTACCGATTAAAGACATGGACATTTCAAGAATTATTAGCGTTATATGTATTGTTATTGGCGCAGGATTAGCAATTTATAGTCAGGACTTAGATGCTGACAAAAACTATTATATGATAGGAGGAATCATGCTTGTTATGATAGGCGTATACAGAGTTTCAAGAAATATACCTTCAAAACACGCAGAGGATAATGAACAGGAAAATCAGGAGTAACAATGATTCAAGTTGGTGATTTTGTGGAGGTTATAGATGATGCTGTGAAGGGTGTTGTGAAATCAATTTCAAATGGTACTCTTTTTTTGGAAGACAACGATGGATTTGAGTTGAAATATGATATTCAAGACGTGGTTAAAATTCCTAATGACGGCGAATTAAATTCTCAAGCCATTTCTAATTTTTCTGTAAGTCAGGTGATTAAGGAAAAAGAGACTAAAAAACCAAATCGTTCATTGAAAATTAAACCAAAGGAGAGAAATCTTCCCGCAATGGAAGTGGATTTGCATATACATCATCTTACTAAAAGTCATAGAGGAATGTCTAACCATGACATTTTAAATATTCAGTTAAATACTGCGCAAGGTCAATTGGAGTTTGCGATGCGTAAGAATATTAGAAAAATTGTTTTTATACATGGAGTAGGAGAAGGTGTCTTAAAAACCGAATTAAAGTATTTGTTCTCCAAATATGAGGGTATTAAAATGTATGACGCCGATTACCAAAAATATGGAATGGGGGCCACAGAAATATACATTTATCAAAATGCGAGTAGGTTTTAATTAATCTACAAAATCCGGAGTAACAATTCTATTATCTGTTAGAACTCGAGTGCCAAAATCAAATTCGTCAATTGTAATAGACTCCGAGTCTAATTCGGTTACAGTTAATGTTGTTGTGAATTCCATTGCAATCCCATGTGGTCTAAATGCGGTTGCTGCCACCATAGTGTTTACTTCAGGGTTTAGAAAGTCGGGACCCGATTGTAAATCTGTAATATCGTTTAAAGGGTTTTCGTCTTGTGAAAAGTTTTCTTCGTTTCGTGTTAAAACGCCATCTCCATCATCATCGTTATCTAAATAATCTGGAGTGCCATCGTTATCAGAATCTAACGGATTTGTAAACGGGTTGTCATCATCATCGTCATTACTGTCCTCGTCAGCAGTTAACACATTATCTCCATCATCATCGGCATCAATATAATTTGGAATTCCATCATTATCAGAATCATCATCATTTAAATCACCATTTCCATTTAGATCTTCCATTTCCGCAGGAATACCATCATTATCATCTTCCAACAAAATTGTTTTTATATATGCAGTACCGCTTGTGCTAGATAAATCAGTAATGATTTCAATGTTAGAAGGCGGAACATCATTACAAAACAGGTTCACTGGTTCTAAATTATAGGTTCTATAATTAAATGTGTTTGTGGTGCCATTTATTGATCTCGAGGTTTCAAAAATGCCATCTGCATCCACATTAAGTAAATCGGCTTCGGTTAACGCTGGAGAAGTAATTTGCAGCGAAAGAGATTCAAAAGGTTCTTCTTTAGTATCATAAAACACTAATTCTCCACAAGTTTCAAAAGTGCCGTCAAAATTAAATTCAACGAAAACTATATCTCCATCATCACAAGAGTTGATGACGAAAGCTAAACAAAGGACACTTAAGAATTTGCGCATTATTATTGGGTTTAAAAACAAAAGTAATGGATTCAATATTTATAACATAGCTTCTTCAAAATAATTTTATTTGGTCTATTTTTGCAGCTATGAAACAAGTTTATTTTGATAGCGCCGCAACAACTCAATTATTGCCTGAGGTTGTAGAAATAATGTCCAAAACATTAACAAATAACTACGGTAACCCATCGTCATCACATGGTTTTGGGCGCTCTGCAAAAGCATTAATGGAGCAATCAAGAAAGCAAATTGCTAAACATTTTAACGCTCAAGCTTCAGAAATAGTATTTACTTCTGGTGGAACTGAGGCTGATAATTTATGTTTAAGAAGCGCTGTTAGAGACTTGGGAATAAATACCATTATAACATCAAAAATTGAGCATCATGCGGTTCTTCATACTGCGGAGCAGCTGCAGCGTGAATATGACGTAAATGTTCAATATGTAAATCTATTAGAACATGGAGGAATTGATTTTAAGCATTTAGAAGAATTGTTGAGTCAGCATTCAAAAGCTATTGTTACTTTGATGCATATCAATAATGAAATAGGGAATAAATTGGATTTACAAAGAGCAGTAGTTTTATCAAAAAAATATAATGCACTTTTTCATTCTGATACTGTTCAATCTGTTGGGCATTACAAAATTGATGTCACTGAAACCCCAATTGATTATTTTGCAGCAAGTGCTCATAAATTTCATGGTCCAAAAGGTGTGGGTTTTGCTTTTATTAGAAAGAATTCGGGGTTAAAACCATTAATTTTTGGTGGAGAGCAGGAGAGAGGATTGAGAGCAGGGACCGAATCGATACATAATATAGTAGGAATGAACTTGGCTTTGGAAAAAGCTTATGACCATCTTGAAGAAGATGAGGAGAATATCACAGATTTGAAACAGTATTTCATAGCATCTTTAATGAGTGCTTTGCCTGGAGTTAGTTTTAATGGGTTTAGTGGAGAATTAAATCAAAGTACATATACTGTGATAAATACTTGTTTACCCATAGCACCTGACAAAGCTGGAATGTTGCAGTTTCAGTTAGATTTAAAAGGTATTGCTTGCTCTAGAGGAAGTGCATGTCAGAGTGGGAGTAACCAAGGTTCTCATGTTTTGAACGAAGTTGTAAATAGCGAAAATTTAGTTAAGCCTTCTGTTCGGTTTTCACTTTCGAAATTCAATACTAAAGATGAAATTGATTATGTTGTTTCTGTGCTAAAAGAATTTGCCTCTTAAAATTTCATTGAAAGCCTAACATTAAACACTCTTGGTGTTAAAAAGTTTGGAATGGCATATTGTCGTTTTGAATACACATCCCTAACCCAAGTGTTTGTAATTGAATTTTGATTATCAAACATATTGAAAATCTCAAATCCTAAGTTAAGCTCCTTAAATGGTTTTTTCCAGCCAGATTCAAAGGTTCTTTTTCCTCCGACAATCTCATATGACAACCCTAAATCAGCCCTTCTGTAATCTCTTAAACGGGTCTGATAATCATATGGACTCGCGTAACTTGGCGAACCACCAGGTAATCCAGTGTTATAAACTAAATTAAGGTACATTTTTATGTATGGCATTTTAGGCACATAATCCTGAAACAATACACCAAATTTTAGTCTTTGGTCGGTTGGCCTTGCAATATAACCTTGGTCGTTTATGTTTTCTTCTGTTTTAAGGTATCCAAAACTAAACCAAGATTCAGTTCCAGGAACAAACTCTCCATTTAATCGTAAATCTAATCCGTAGGCGTAAGCTTTAGCATTATTATTGGCCGCATAACGTATTCTAACATTTTCTAATGTATACGGATTGACATCAGACATGTTTTTATAATAGGCTTCAGAAACTAACTTAAACGGTCTGTCCCACATTTCAAAGCTATAATCGTTACCCAATACAACATGAATAGATTGCTGCGCTTTTACATTAGGATTAACTGTTCCTGCAGAATCTCTTAACTCTCTATAAAAAGGTGGTTGGTAATACAATCCGCCGGATAGCCTAAAAAGCATATCCTTTTTCCAATTAGGTTTAATGGCAAATTGCCCTCTGGGACTAAAAACAGCTTGACCATTAGAAGTCACACCATCACCAGAAACATTCCAATAATGCATTCTTGCTCCAAGGTTATAAAATACTTCGGCACCATCAGCCCATTCGGTTTGTTTGCTCCATTGCGCATAGGCTTGTACTCGGTCTATGGTCACATCATTTGTTGATCTCACATTTGAAAAAGGAACTAAAGGACCTGTGTAAGGTTCGTAAGGTTGGTTATTGAATCCATCAACATAGGGCGGATTAATACTGAAACCAGCAGAATCAACTACTTCCCATTCTACCAATCGGTCTCTAATGTTCTCGTTAGAATATTTTAAAGCCCATTCAACAAGAATTTCATCTTTTGAATAATCTCCCTTAAATTCTACAGTACTAATAAACGCATCCAAATCATTTCTACCATGAGTAAGTTGGGAACCAATCCCTTCACTAAATTCTACTTCTCCAAGATTTTCATCTCCGATATTTGAGTTTACTTCACCTAATCTGTATTGTGCCAAAATATCATAATACTCTTCTTCTAAGGTGTGATAGGCTGAAGCTATTAGTTTTAGGTTTACACGTTCAGAAAGCTCGTAAGATGCTTTTAACGCGCCAAAATACGTTTGATATTGGTCTTTCTCTTGCCCCTCATAAAACACCAGTAAAGCCAAAGGATTGTCAATGGTACCAAAATTAGTTTGTCGTGTTTTGGGTTGAAATTTGTAATCGTTAATTGATATGTTACCCAAAAATCCTAATTGAAATTTATCACTAAAATTATAGGTAAGGTAAGTTTGAACATCACCAAATTCAGGTTCTACGTTACTGTCTGTTTCTAATGAGTTTAGCACTAATGAATTATTTCTATAACGCAAACCAACAATTCCTGAGAACTTAGAATCCTTTGATGTGCCTTCGGCAGAAATACTTCCGCCTAATAAACTCAAATCGGCCCTAACTCCAAATTGAACCGGATTTCTATAAGTTATATCCAAAACCGAAGAAAGTTTATCTCCGTATTTAGATTGGAAGCCACCCGCAGAAAAATCTACATTCTGAACTAAGTCACTATTCACAAAGCTTAATCCTTCTTGTTGTCCCGATCTAATTAAAAAAGGTCGGTAAACTTCAATTTCATTTACGTAAACAAGATTTTCATCAAAGTTACCTCCACGCACTGAATACTGTGTGCTTAATTCATTTGAAGAATTTACACCAGGTAATGTTTTAATAATATTTTCAATTCCTGGTTGTGCACCTTTAATAGTTCTTAATACAGCCGGGGAGACAGAGGTAACACCCTCAATTGCCTTTCTTTGATTACCATCAATAACTACCGTTGCAAATTGCTCAATATTTAAATCTAAAACAGGATTGAACTCGTATTCTTGCCCATTTTTCAGGTTTAAAGTAATAGTCACACTTTTATGAGAAATATGGCTAAACGTTAAAGTGATTTCCTTGTTTGCCGGAATTTTTAACAGATAAAACCCATTTTCATTTGATTTGGTTCCATCTTCCAAATACGAGATATTGACATCTGCTAAGGGTGAATTCGCGTCATCTAAAATTACCCCTTTAATTGTTGCTGTCTGTGCAGCAATAGTCAGAGAAAAGCAGCTGAATACAAGATATATAAGTAGTTTAAGTGGTTTCAAGTCTTAATTGGTTTTATTTTCTGAAAAAGCTTGCTTCAAATGTAGAACTATTTCCAACATTATCGGTTACAATTATTTTCAAATTATTTTTAGTTTCTGAAATTTTATTATCGTTAAAATCGTGAATTAGGAGACCTGTTTTATAATCATATTCCATTAAAATCCACTCACCATTAACGGTTGCCCTGTAATTACTAATACCAGATAGGTCATCCGAAATTTTCACTTTTAAATAACGGTATTTACTTAGCCATTTACCGTCATTAAAGTTGATGGGTTTTATTACAGGAGCCGTATCATCTTTTCCAATTACAAAATTCCCTAATGATTTAGTTCTTGCAGTTAATGTATCTCCCTTTCTTGTCGTTCTAACATAACTCATTCGCTGATAATAACCATAAAGTTTCGCTATAAACAAGTTGCTTTTATCTTCTGATTTATAGTGGTTTAGATTATAATTTATAGTGAAACTTTTTTGCATAGGAATAACGTCTTTATGAAAAAAGAGTGTATCATTGTGTTCTTCAAATTCTATAAAAGTATCCTCATATAAACTGTTACTTGGAATAGAGACTGAGAAGTTTTTACCTTCCAAATAGTTGGTTTGAGCAGCATATAAATAATGCTTTTCTGAAGGCTGCAATTTAGTTACAATAGAGTCTGAAGGTTTTCCGTTTATAGGAATGGTTATCCAAGAATCATTTCGATTAAAATCACTAATTCTAATTTTGTAAATAGTCGAAGTACTATCTTCTACTTTAATAATTCCCCTTTGATCAACGTTGGAATACATTGAAAGGGGATTGTTGTCTTCAACGAATAACTTCTGAATCCTTTTTTTATTCCTTTTATACACTTCAAAATCAATAAACCTATTAATGTGCTTGGTTTCATCGAAGGAAAATCTTCTAAAATCCATTTCAAAATTTCTATTGCCATTATAAAAACTTTCTAATTTTGAAACTCCATTTTTGTTGGAAGCCATGTCTTGCCGATCATGGGAAATAACTCCAAAACCAATTTCGCCATAAGCATCAATTTTTTCAACCGAAAAATCACCATGACCTTCAGGTATCAATCTTAATTCTGTCTTTACTGATTTTTGATTAATATGCGAACTGTCTCCTATTGGGTAGGCATAAACACCAAGAACACTTGGCGGTTTTGTGTCCTTAACAGTTAATCCGAAATACATTGGATTAATAGGCCGCTCCTGATTGTCCCTTATTTCAAAATGTAAATGTGGACCAGCCGATCCTCCAGTATTACCTGAAAAGGCAATGATTTCATCTGCGCCGACTAAAAGCTCACTTGGTTTTGGAAAAAGTTCAATCTCAAACGATTCTTTTTCATATTGCCTCTTTTTGATATAAGCTTCAATTTTATCATTAAATCGTTTTAAATGCGCATAAACCGTGGTGTAACCATTAGGATGTGTAACGTATAGAGCTTTACCATAACCATAATGTGATATTTTAATTCTACTGACATAACCATGTGCGGCAGTATATACTCGTAAACCCTGTGTTTGTTGCGTTTTAATATCCATTCCAGAATGAAAATGATTGGACCTTAATTCGCCAAAGGTTCCTGAAAGTACCAATTGAATATCTAACGGACTTCTAAAATAGTCTTGGGGATACTCAACTTGAGCGTAACAAGCTTGGGAAATGAGAAGTGCAATGAAAAGTTTTTTCATAAATTACATTATAAAACGAATGTATTAATTTGCAGATTAGCATCAAAGCAAAATGCCCAAATAGCCTGCATTTATGCGATATTAATACTATAAGTAATAAAATTAAAAATTATTGTAAAACAATTGTGATTTTTCATTTGGTATGTTAACTTTGTTCAATCAGTATTGAAATTTGTAAATGAGTAACATTGAAGAAGTTGTTTTTTCATTAGAATCTAAAATTCATGAGGTTTTGCACAAAATGGAAGTTTTAAAGCAAACCAACCTTGAAATTTCTAAAGAATTGTCAGAACTTCAAATGAGTAATATTCAACTACAAGAAGAAAAAAGTTCTTGGATTGAAAAATATGAATCACTGAAAATTGCAAATACAATATTGGGCAGTAATGAAGATAAAAGAGAGACAAAGCTCAAAATAAATACATTAATAAAAGATATAGATCATTGTATTGCACAATTATCTGAATAATTTGAAGTATTATATTTAATGTCAGACCAGCTAAAAATAAAACTATCTATAGCTAATAGGGTATATCCTTTAACTATAGCGCCCAATCAAGAAGAGGGCTTAAGAAAAGCTGCTAAGAAGATTGAAAATATGATAAATCAATTTGAGCAAAATTATTCCGTACGAGATAAACAAGATGTGTTGGCGATGTGCGCCTTGCAATTTGCTTCTCAAGTAGAACAAAAAGGAATAGATAATGCACAAATAAATGACGAAGTTCAAGGAAAATTAAAATCACTTAATGATCTTTTGGCTTTGCATTTAGTCTCGTAAAAACGTTCTTTAAAATAAAAAAAGGTTACTGCCTACATTAGTTATTATTTTTTGATAAACTCAACGTTAATTCTTTAAAAAGGGTGAGTTTAAGTTGTAAAATCGAGCTGCCATTTTGAGCAGATTTTTGATCAGCTTGTTAGCCCTAAACTTGTTTTTAAGGAGTTTATACAGAATTCGAAACTGATGTAGGCTTTTTTATATAAATTAATTTAAATTATGGATACAACTACAATTATAATGATTGTTGGAGCGCTGGTAATAGGTGCGGGGATTGGTCTTTTGATGGCAAAATCAAGAGAAAAGAACAATGCATCCCAGCTTATTAAGTCGGCACAAGATGAAGCGAGTACGCTGATTAAAAAGGCTAAAATCGACGGCGAAGCTCTGAAAAAAGATAAAATACTTCAAGCAAAAGAAAAGTTTATCGAGTTAAAAGCAGAACACGAAAAAGTGATTTTGGCTCGTGATAAAAAAATGGCTGAAGCCGAAAAAAGAACGAGAGACAAAGAATCTCAGGTTTCAAGTGAATTAGCTAAATCTAAAAATGTTAATAAAGAGGTTGAAGCTAAAATTAAAGATTACAACTACCGTTTAGAATTTTTAGAAAAGAAGCAAGATGAGACTGAAAAGGCTCATAAACGCCAAATTCAGCAATTAGAAGTCATTTCTGGGTTATCTGCTGAAGAAGCAAAAAATCAGTTAGTAGAGTCGCTTAAAAACGAAGCTAAGACAGATGCTATGGCATTTGTACAAGATACGGTAGAAGAAGCGAAACTTACGGCGCAACAAGAAGCCAAAAAGATTATTATTAATACCATTCAACGCATTGGTACAGAAGAAGCAATAGACAATTGTGTTTCCGTATTCAACATTGAGTCTGATGATGTTAAGGGTCGAATTATTGGTAGAGAAGGTAGAAACATTAGAGCAATTGAAGCTGCTACGGGAGTTGAGATTATTGTTGATGACACGCCAGAAGCAATTATATTATCTTGTTTTGATTCGGTAAGAAGAGAAGTGGCGCGTTTATCACTTCATAAATTAGTGACTGATGGTAGAATTCATCCAGCTCGAATTGAAGAGGTTGTTAATAAAACTCGTAAAAAAATAGAGCAAGAGATTATTGAGGTTGGAAAACGTACAGTAATTGACTTAGGTATTCATGGTTTACATCCAGAATTGATAAAAATGGTTGGGCGCATGAAATATAGATCATCATACGGCCAAAACTTACTGCAGCACTCGAGAGAGGTAGCTAAACTTTGTGGAGTTATGGCAGCTGAATTAGGCTTAAACCCTAAATTAGCTAAGCGTGCAGGTTTATTACATGATATAGGTAAAGTGCCAGATACTGAAGCCGATATGGAAACACCACATGCTATTTTAGGTATGCAATGGGCTGAAAAATATGGAGAGAAGAAAGAAGTATGTAACGCCATTGGAGCTCACCACGATGAAATTGAAATGAAAACACTATTGGCTCCTGTAGTACAAGTTTGTGATGCCATTTCTGGAGCGAGACCTGGTGCAAGACGTCAAGTATTAGATTCTTATATCCAACGATTAAAAGATCTTGAAGATGTTGCATTTGGATTTACAGGTGTTAAAAAAGCTTACGCAATTCAAGCAGGTAGAGAACTTCGTGTAATTGTTGAAAGTGAAAAAGTATCTGATGATAAGGCAGCAAGTTTATCTTTTGAAATATCGCAAAAAATTCAAACTGATATGACTTATCCTGGACAGGTAAAAGTTACAGTAATTAGAGAAACGAGAGCAGTGAATATTGCCAAGTAGAGTTATTGAACATTATAAAATTAAAAATCCGGCTACTTGCCGGATTTTTTTATGCCCTTGGGTGAAACTCACTCAATACATCTTTTAAGTACGATCTGTCTAAGTGTAAATAGACTTCGGTCGTAGTTATACTTTCATGACCTAACATAAGTTGGATAGCTCTTAAATCGGCTCCATTCTCTAACAAATGCGTCGCAAATGAATGCCTCAAGGTATGTGGAGAAATAGATTTGTTTAAGTTAACCTTCACCGATAGTTGTTTTAGTATTGTAAATATCATGGCACGTGTGAGCTGCCTTCCTCTTCGATTTAAAAATAACTGATCTTGATATTCTGGTTTAGCATTGAGATTAGGTCTGTATTCTGATAAATACAATTGTATTAAACTTATGGTTTCCTCATTTATGGGTACAAAACGTTGTTTGTCTCCTTTTCCAGTAACACGAATAAATCCTTCTTCAAAAAACAAATCAGAGATTAATAGATTAGTCAATTCACTAACGCGTAATCCACAGCTATATAAGGTTTCAATCATGGTTTTATTTCTAAAACCTTCTAATTTAGATAAATCAATAGCATTAATTAATAAATCTATTTCTTCAAGACTTAATGTTTCGGGTAGTTTTCTCCCAATTTTAGGCGCTTCAATTAGTTCTAAAGGATTAGATGCTCGATAATTCTCAAATACTAAATAATTAAAAAAACCTCTAAGACCTGAAATTAAGCGCGATTGCGATCTTGCATTTACTGTTTTAGAATGTTGGTAAATAAACGGCTGAAGCGACCTGTAGTCAATGGTATCAGGTTTTAAATCTAGTTCTTGTTCAGAGATATACGAAATTAGTTTTTGGACATCAAACTGGTAATTATCAATAGAGTTCTGAGACAATCCTCTTTCAAGTTTTAAATACTGTTTGTAATCATTTAAGGCATTGTCCCATTTCATGTCCTGTAACACTCTTTTTGTTAAAGGCAATTTACAGAAATGCTATTAATAATCAAGGCCATCAAAAGAAGATTTGTAAGTTTTTAGATTTGATTGAACTTCAAGGGTATTCCAGTTTTAAAATTGGTTTATTTTGATAACTTTATGGCATGAAAAAAATCATAATTATTAACGGTCCTAATTTAAATCTACTGGGAAAGCGCGAACCAGAAGTTTACGGTAGTTTAGATTTTGAAAGTTTCTATAAAGCGCTTCAAATAGAATTTAAAGAATTTGACTTGGAGTATTTTCAATCTAATATTGAAGGAGAACTAATTGATAAATTACAGGAAGTTGGGTTTAATTATGATGGAATTGTTTTGAATGCGGCGGCCTATACCCATACGTCTGTTGGCATAGGAGATGCTGTAAAAGCAATTTCAACTCCGGTTATTGAAGTTCATATATCCAATACATTTTCAAGAGAAGCTTTTAGACATCAATCTTATATCTCTACTCATGCTCAAGGTGTGATTTTAGGCTTCGGATTAAAAAGCTATAACCTCGCACTTAATAGTTTTAAATAACCTCAGATACTAAACCATGAAACTTACTTTTATTATTTGCAGCATTATGCTGTTAGGTCATTTGACATGCTCAGCTCAAACAAGGGGAGATGTCGGTGACAAAACCTTTGAATTCGGAATTTACGGCGGTTTCATTCACGGACAAGGAAAAACTAAAATAAAAGGAACCGATACTTCGATGGAAGATTCAACCAATAGTGGATTTATTGGAGTTGGTGTTAATACTAAGATTTCCGATCATTTTTACATTGAACCATTTGTACAATACGCGATTTGGGAAGAAGATAGCTTTTTATTTATTCCTGTGCATGCGAAGTATTATTTTGGAGAAAATTTCAATGTTTTTGTAGGACCACAAGTAGCTTTAGGTTTCGTTAAAGATGAAGAAATACCTATGGATAATTTTGGACTTGATGCGTCAATGGGAATAGGGTATGATTTTTTACAAAACTTTTTCGTGTCTGTAAGGTATTGCCATCAATTAACAAACAGAACACCAGAACCAGTGGCTTTAAATGAGTTTTTAGATGGAGTGCCTAGTTTTATTAAGTTTGATTTAGAATCAAAAGTGAATACATTTCACATTGCAGTTGGTTACCGATTTATGTAATTAGACTAACGTTTAAACATAAAAAAGCCTCTCATTTAATGAGAGGCTTTTTTTCTATATAAATCTTCTTGTGTTTACAAGTGAATAACTTCGTCATAGGCATCTGCAACCGCTTCCATAACCGCTTCACTCATTGTAGGGTGAGGGTGAACAGCTTTTAATACTTCATGTCCAGTAGTTTCAAGTTTTCTTCCTAATACAGCTTCAGCAATCATATCGGTAACACCAGCACCAATCATATGACAACCTAACCATTCGCCATATTTGGCATCAAAAATAACTTTTACAAAACCTTCTTTGTTTCCACCAGCACTTGCTTTACCAGAAGCAGAGAATGGGAATTTACCAACCTTTATGTCTAAACCTTGATCTTTAGCTTGCTTTTCTGTCAATCCAACAGATGCAATTTCAGGAGAACAGTAAGTACATCCTGGAATGTTTCCGTAGTCTAAGGCTTCAACATGTTGTCCAGCAATTTTCTCAACACATAAAATACCTTCTGCTGAGGCAACGTGAGCAAGGGCTTGCCCGGGAGTTACATCACCAATAGCATAGTATCCTGGTATGTTAGTTTGGTAGTAATCGTTTACTAATATTTTATCTCTATCAACTGCAATACCGACATCTTCTAATCCAATGTTTTCGATATTAGTTTTAATTCCTACCGCTGATAAAATCACATCCGCTTCTAAAACTTCTTCTCCTTTTTTAGTTTTAACAGTAGCTTTTACACCTTCTCCAGATGTGTCAACAGAAGTTACTTCAGATGATGTTTTAATTTTGATACCATTCTTTTTGAATGAACGCTCTAATTGCTTAGATACATCGGCATCTTCAACAGGAACAATCGTTGGTAAGTATTCTACAATTGTTACTTCAGTACCCATAGAGTTATAGAAGTAAGCAAACTCTACACCAATAGCACCAGAACCAACAACTATCATTTTCTTAGGCTGTTTAGGTAAAGTCATCGCTTCACGGTAACCTATAACCTTTTTGCCATCTTGAGGTAAACTTGGTAATTCTCTTGAACGTGCACCAGTTGCTACAATTATATGATCTGCACTATAAACAGTACCTTCAACTTCAACCTTTTTTCCTGGTTTTAGTGTTCCGAATCCGTTTATAACGTCAATTTTATTCTTTTTCATTAAAAACTTAACGCCGTTACTCATACCATCAGCAACACCACGACTACGTTTTACCACAGCTTCAAAGTCTTTATCATAATCCGAAACAGATAAACCATAATCATTGGCATGTTTTAAGTATTCAAAAACTTGAGCCGATTTTAATAGGGCTTTCGTTGGAATACATCCCCAGTTAAGGCAAACACCACCTAAATTTTCTTTTTCTACAATTGCAGTTTTAAATCCTAATTGAGAAGCTCTAATAGCGGTAACATATCCACCAGGTCCACTTCCAAGAACAATAATATCGTATTTACTCATGAGTAATAGTTTTAGCTTTAATTTGAAGGCACAAATTTACAAAACCAATTTTTATTTTTTTAAGGTTGCTTATAATTTATTTTTAACAGATAAAGAGGGGTAAGGTATGGGAAATAACCAACCAAATTATTTAGAATTTGGCACAAATTTTAAAGCCACGCCATTAACGCAATGCCTTTTGCCTGTAGTTCTACGGGGACCGTCATCAAATACGTGCCCTAAATGACCTCCGCATGTAGCACAGTGTTCTTCTGTTCTGCCATAACCCAAATTATAATCTGTAGAAAAAGCAACATTTCCCTTAATTTCACGATCAAAACTTGGCCATCCAGAACCGCTGTCATATTTGTGTTCACTTTTAAATAAAGGGGTTTCACAAGCGGCACAAACATAGGTACCTTTACTTTTGTTTGAATTAAATGCACTTGAATTAGGTCGTTCAGTACCAGCTTCTCGTAATACATGAAATTGTGCAGGAGTAAGAAGTACTTTCCATTCGGCCTCTGTTTTAGAAACTTTAAATGGTTTCATGTTTAGTTTGTCTTGTTGCGCATTACTATTGCAAGCAACTAACAATAAACCCAAAATTAATGTTGTAATTTTCATAGTAGTAATTGTTTCAGGGTTAGTTCGCTAAGAGCTGTCATAAATAACAGCGAAAACTTAAATTTTAGCATCAATTTAGTATTTTTATGCTTTAATCTAAGCCAATATGAAATTGAGAGTTATTTTATTTAGTGTCTTTTTAACCCTTTTAAGTGGTTGTAGTACAAACCCATTTACGGGAAAAAAAACTATGGCTTTAGTGTCTAATGATCAATTGTTTCCAACGGCATTCCAACAATATAATTTATTTCTTTCTGAAAATAAAGTGGTTACAGGAACAAAAGATTCTGAAATGATTAAAAGAGTAGGCCAACGTATTGCAACAGCAGCAGAACGATGGTTTAATGCTAATGGCTATGAAAGTTATTTAAAAGATTATGCATGGGAATATAATTTGGTAGATGATAAAACCATGAATGCTTGGTGTATGCCCGGAGGTAAAATTGTGTTTTATACGGGAATTTTACCAGTAGCAGAAAGCGAAACAGGAATTGCAGTAATAATGGGGCATGAAGTAGCTCACGCTTTAGCCAATCACGGGCAACAACGTATGAGTGCAGCATATGTGCAACAAGGACTTGCAATTGCAGGAAATATGGCAATTACAGATTCAAAAAGTAGAGATGCGTTTAATCAATATTATGGAGTTGGTAGTAATGTTTTAGGAATGTTACCTTTTAGTAGATTTCATGAAAATGAAGCAGATATGATTGGCTTATACCTTATGGCAATTGCTGGATATAATCCAGACGAAGCTTCTCAATTATGGAAAAGAATGAAGGCTAATAGTAACGGAGAAGCTCCACCAGAAATATTGAGCACCCATCCGTCTAATGATGCAAGAATCCAAAATTTAAGAGCCTTAGCACCCACAGCCAAAGAAGAAGCTAAAAAGTTTGGGGTCCATACTTTTAAATAGTATTCCATACTCCAAATAAACTATTTTAGCGCCTAAACTATAGGAAACTAAAACCTGGATTAATTTCAATTATTTACATGAATTTATTAAAAAAAGGCAGTAAAAAGCTAACCAATGCATGGGCTTTTTATGATTGGGCCAATTCTGTATATACCTTAACAATAGCTTCAACTATTTTTCCAATTTTCTATGGCACATTGTTTCTAAATCGATCCGAGAACGTTGCTGTGTTTGGCTTTGAAATAAAAAATACTGCTCTAATTTCGTTTGTAACTGCTTTTACTTTTCTGATAGTTGCTTTTATTTCACCGATTCTCTCAGGTGTGGCAGATTATATAGGAAACAAAAAGATGTTTATGAAGTTCTTTTGTTATATGGGAAGCATAGGCTGTTTTGGTTTGTATTTTTTTAATTTGGAAGATATTTATTGGAGTTTGTTTAGTTATTTTCTGGGGTTATTAGGCTACTGGGGAAGCTTGGTTTTTTACAATTCGTATTTACCAGATATTGCATTTCCAGAGCAGCAGGATTCGGTTAGTGCAAAAGGGTTTTCATTAGGTTACATAGGGAGCGTAATTTTATTGATTATCAATCTAATTATGGTCATGAGCGTTGAAGGTGCTCAGGCTGTAGAAATGATGCGATACTCCTTTGTTATGGTAGGTATGTGGTGGTTATTATTTAGCCAATACACATTCAAAATTTTACCTAAAGGAGCATCTAAAGGTCATAAAATTACAAGAGAAGTCCTGTTTAAAGGATTTAATGAATTGAATTTGGTTAAAAAGGCTTTGAATTCAAATTTAAAGTTGAAATCATATTTATGGGCCTTTTTTGTGTACAGTATGGCTGTTCAAACCATTATGTTGGTCGCCACATATTTTGGAGAACAAGAAATAGAGTGGGGAGGAGAACAAGAAAAAACTTTAGGCTTAATTGTGAGCATACTCATGATACAAATTGTGGCAATTTTTGGATCATTATTAACCTCATACGCGTCAAATAAATTCGGTAATATTACGACCTTAATAGGAATTAATGTTATTTGGATGCTTATTTGTGTATATGGCTATTTTGTAACCACACCCTTAGAGTTTTATATAACAGCCTCAGTTGTTGGATTTGTAATGGGAGGTATTCAATCATTATCAAGGTCAACCTATTCTAAGTTCTTGCCACCTACAGAAGACACAACCTCGTATTTTAGTTTCTTTGATGTTGCCGAAAAAATTGGGATTGTCATCGGGATGTTAATTTATGGTACCATAGATCAAATTACAGGAAGTATGCGAAACTCTATTCTTTTCCTGTTTGTATTTTTTGCGATTGGTATTTACTTGTTAACCAAGGTTCCTAAATCAGATAGGGGTAATGCAGAATAATTAGAAACATCACATCTATTAAACTACTTGTTCAAATTGCATAATTGAATTTTATTATTATGTTTGTCAAAAATCTAACAACTATGAAAACAACTAAACTACTTTTTCTTTCCATTTTTACGGTGTGTTTTGCATTTTATTCATGTGAGGTAGAATCATTAGATTCTGATTTAGCTGAGAATGCAGGAAACAATAATAACAACAATAATACTGACGGTCCCGCTGGAGGAGATTCTACCGGTGATTACTGGCCATTAGCTGTTGGTAATAATTGGGTATACAATACTTTAGAAAATGGAGCAGCTGGAGCGCCTACTACAATGGAAGTTAGTGGGACAGAAATGATAAACGGTAATTCAAACTACGCGTTTTCTAGTTTATTAGGTAATAGTATTTCTGGTACTGGAGGTGAGCAATTAGAAGGCCTTGAAGCTTCAGTTTACGCAAGAAAAAATGGTGGTGATTACATCGTTACTGTTGGAGAAGTAAATGCAGAATTTCCAGGATTGTATTCTTTATCAATGACTGGATATTCTTATATAATGCTAAAAGATTATTTAGAAGTAGGTAGTACTTGGACTCAAAATGTGCAAACAACCACTACATTTACCATGTTTACTGACGACTTTCCAGAAATTCCTGAAATAATATTGGATAATGAAATTAGTAATGAAATTATGGAAGTTGGCGGAACTATTGAAGTTGAAGGTGTAACATATGACAATGTTATTACGGTGAAAAGCGTAATGAATTCAGGTTCTGCTTTAGATCCTTCTACTCAAGTAAGTTCTGAATCTTACTATTATTTTGCTAAGGATGTTGGGATAGTGAAAGCTGAAACTACTACTTTAAATGAAGGGGTGACATCGACATCTTCAAATACACTTAATAGTTACGAATTATTCTAAAAGAAATTTTTCAAACTTATTAAAAAAGCCGCATTGTAATCAATGCGGCTTTTTTGTTTTGATTGATGAAAATATATTAGTTACTAATGCTTCCCGAACCAGCAACTTTAGAATCTTCTTTTAGAGGGTTTCCTTTGTATTGAATATCTCCTGAGCCTGCTACTCTTGCTTTAAGTTCTTTATGGCAAACAACTTTTGCATCTCCAGAGCCAGAAATAGCAACTTCTGTGTAATCTGATGTTAAATCAAATCCATGAATATCACCTGAGCCAGCTATACTTGCTTTTAGCTTGTTAGTGCTGCCTTTTAAGGTTAGATCACCAGATCCAGCTAAACTGCCTTCTACAGTATTGGCATTGGTTTTAATGGTAACATCTCCTGAGCCTGCTAAGCTCACTTGCAATTTGTCACTTTTAATTGTGTCTTCTGTCCATAAATCTCCAGATCCAGCTAAGGCTACAGAAGAAATTGATTCAAATGGAATTGTAATTTTAATTGTTTTAGATCCACTTGTGCTTAGGTTGATATTATCTTCAACTTTTACAACAAGGTTGTTTCCTTTTACTTCAGTAATAATATAAGGTAAAAGATTTTCTTCTCCTTCAAGTTTTAATTGCCCTTCGTTACCAGATACAAGGATATAATCAAAGTTACCTGAGCAACTTATTTGGTCGTAATCCTTGGTTGTTCTTGTTTCGGTAGTCATTTTACCATTTCCTTTTATCTTCTTATTGTTACCCCATTGGGCATGACCAATAGTTGAAAAACAAAATGCGATTGCTAGTAATGTATATTTCATGGTTGTAGTTTTTATTAATTAACTTGTTTAAAATTCACACTTCCATAGTCAGAAGTAATTTTTATTAGATTCCCGCTGTTAGATGAACCGTGATATCCTGAAAAGTATTTATCAGTTGATTCAACACGTTTTTTCATAAATTCAAAAGAACCATTTTGACTTAATGATGCATATTCTAAATCGATGTCGAAATCGAAGTTATACCCTTCTTCATAGCCAATAGTAATCCCTACGTAGTCCGACTGTATCGTTAAATTGCCTGCCTTTTCTGTCATTCTATCAATTTTGATAGAACCATAATCTGCCTTTAAACTTACGTTCTTATAAACCGCCCCAATACGCGTGGTAAGGTAATCTCCGTTACCGGTAATGTTATTTGCAATATTGATTTTCATATTACCGTAATCACAATTATAAGACACATCTTCGGCAACTTCTATAGTAGAGTTCGAGTAATCTGCAGAAATGATAATGTTTTTTGTGCTTTCAAGTGTAAAGCTGCTATAATCTGCATTTATTTTCCCTGAATTTATATATTCAAATATGCAATTATTGGTGTAATCAAATGATAAAACATTGTCTTCAGCCATTAATTCTTTGGTGGTGATTTTTCCGTAATCACAGCTAATTACTGCTCGTCCTTCAAGTTTACCGACATTAATGCTTCCGTAGTTATTGTCTAAATTTACACTATTGGTAATTGGTAATTTTATCAGGTAGTTAATCTTCATATTAACATTATTGTTATTATTCCATTTCCACCAAGATTTTGAATTTCCCTTATTAAATATAGTTTTGGCACTAACCAAATCACTTGAAGCAGAAAATTCTACATCTATATCATCCAATTTCTTTTGAACACGCTCTAGGTCATTACCTTTAGTTTGTATAGTAACTTCTATGACAACTCTGTTTTCTGTCCAGGTTACCACATTAATATTACCATAACTATTGTCTACCTTTAATTGAGCGTTTGGGCTAACCTTGTACTCTTTGGTTATCGTTTTTTCTAAACTGTGTTTTCCTTTCTTTACATTATTTCCGAGAGATAAGGCCGGAATTAATAAGGCAACACATAAAAGTTTATATAGTATTTGAGTTCTCATTATTTGATTGATTTAATTGTTTAACTTCTTTTATGTTGTCTAAGACATTTTGTAATAAATCGATTCGTGTTTGAAAATTAGAAATCATAGCGTAAATAACTCTTTGGTCTTGACCACTGCTTTCTAAATCTAATTTTAAATTATCGTACGCTTGTTCTAAACTTGTTAAGCGTATTAATGCTTTGTCAATTAAAGCACTCGTTTCTGGCGTGCGCTCTAAGTTTATGTTTTTTAATTCTACTTGAATGGCATTTGTAAAGAAATCTTGTGTCACAGCCATTTCTGGTGATACACTTGCTAAATCATGAGATTGATTATTTTGTTGAGTCCCGAGCGCAAAGGTCAATACTAAAACTACAACGGCAGCTACAGCAAAGGCCTTCTTCCAAACAGACCAACCTGAGTTATTTTCTACAAGTGGCTGGGTGTTCTTGTTTTGAAGCTCTAGTTTCTTTAAAAACCTTAAGTCGTGACCTAAATTTGGTTGCTCGACATCAAAGTCTGAATTTAGGTTCTCAAATAGCTTATCTATATTATCCTTTTTCATAAGGCACTGTTTTTAAATTCGTTTTGGGTACTTATTTTTTTTCTTAAACTGTCTTTGGCTCTTGATATTAATGTTCTACAATTAGCATATGAAATGCTCATTATTTCACTTATCTCTTCATAATCATAACCTTCAATTAAGTGGAGTGTAAGTCCCATTTTATAATTTTCTTTCAATCCATTAAGCATTTCAATAATACTTCTGGCTTTTATTGATGTTGCATCGTAATCTTCAACTATACCTTGATGATCTTCAACTTTATAAATCACATCATCCAAGGGTACATTTATAGTTTTTTGATGCTTATTGTAATAGCTTATACTATTGTTAATTACAATACGTTTTAACCAAGCACTAAATGTGCTATTTATTTTGAGCGAAGAAAGTTTAGAAAAAGCAGTTAAAAACGATTCCTGCATAATATCCTCAGCAATGTAGCTATCCTTAACAATTCTAAAGGATGTATTGTACATCGCTTTATAATATCTGTTATAGATTTCTAATTGAGCTTGTTGGTTTCCCGACTTGCAAAGCTCTAAAACGTTATCAATATTTTCGGTGGTTAGTGTCAAAAACTATTGTTGTTTTATTTAAAGATGCACTTTAAAAGGTTATGTTACAGTTTTTACAAAAAAAAGTTGCATTACGAGTTTTGCTAATTGGCATAACAATTGATTTAATTACATGACTGATTAGGATAAAGGTATGTGATTATACTGATAATCAGCAATATTGAACAGAAGTTTAAATTATTAAAACAAAATTCTGTGGCTTAATAAGTGACAGAATGACAAGATATATTTATGGCAAAATCTAATTTTTTAAGTCTTGACAGTTTGTCATTTCAGGATTTCGATGAAAATTCAGAATTAATTCCTTTAATGACTCCCGAAGATGAGGAAGAAATAAATAACGAAACCTTACCAGAGTCACTACCCATATTACCATTACGTAATACGGTATTATTTCCTGGGGTTGTAATTCCTATTACTGCAGGTCGTGATAAGTCTATTAAACTTATTAATGATGCAAATAATGGGTCTAAAGTTATTGGTGTTGTTTCTCAAAAGGATGAAAGTGTTGAAGATCCGAAGGCTTCAGATATAAATACTACAGGTACAGTTGCTCGTATTTTGAAAGTGCTAAAAATGCCTGATGGTAATACTACAATTATTATTCAAGGTAAAAAGCGCTTTGAAATTGATACTATAGTGACTGAAGAGCCTTATTTAAATGCGACGGTAAAAAATGTTTCTGAAACGAAACCTGAGCAGGATAATGAGGAGTTTGTGGCTATTATTGATTCTATTAAAGAATTATCCTTGAAGATTATAAAGGAGAGCCCAACCATTCCAACAGAAGCTTCTTTTGCAATTAAAAATATTGAGAGTACATCGTTTCTAGTAAACTTTGTATCATCTAATATGAATCTTTCTGTGGCTGAAAAGCAAAGTTTGTTGGAGATAAATGATTTAAAAGATAGAGCGTTAGCGACTTTAAAAATCATGAATACCGAACTTCAAAAATTGGAGTTGAAAAATGATATTCAATCTAAAGTACAAAGCGATTTAAATCAGCAACAAAGAGAGTATTTCTTGCATCAACAAATGAAAACGATTCAAGAAGAACTTGGTGGTGTATCTTATGATGAGGAGTTAGAAGAAATGCGAAAGCGTGCTAAAACTAAAACTTGGGATGCTAAAGTAGGAGAGCATTTTAATAAGGAATTGATGAAAATGCAACGTATGAATCCTCAGGTTGCAGAATATTCTATTCAGCGTAATTATTTAGATTTATTCTTGGATTTACCATGGAATGAGTTTAGCGAAGATAAATTTGATTTAAAACGCGCTAAGAAAATTTTGGATAGAGATCATTACGGATTAGAAGACGTCAAAAAGAGAATAATAGAATATTTAGCAGTATTAAAACTGCGAAATGATATGAAATCTCCAATCTTGTGTTTATATGGACCTCCAGGTGTTGGTAAAACTTCATTGGGGAAATCTATTGCAGAAGCATTGGGAAGAGAATATGTTAGAATTTCACTGGGTGGATTGAGAGATGAAGCTGAAATTAGAGGGCATAGAAAAACTTATATTGGAGCGATGCCAGGACGTATTATTCAGAGTCTTAAAAAGGCCGGAACTTCAAACCCAGTATTTGTTTTAGATGAGATTGATAAATTATCTAATAGTCATCAAGGAGATCCATCTTCTGCGATGTTAGAAGTTTTAGATCCTGAGCAAAATAGTGCCTTCTATGATAATTTCTTAGAAATGGGCTTCGATTTGTCTAAGGTTATGTTTATAGCAACTTCAAATAGTCTGAATACCATTCAACCTGCGTTGCTAGATAGAATGGAAATCATTAATGTTTCTGGATATACGATTGAAGAAAAAGTTGAAATTTCTAAGCGCCATTTATTGCCTAAACAGATTGAAGAACATGGTTTAGAACCTAAACATATTAAAATAGCAAAACCACAATTAGAGAAAATTGTTGAAGGATACACAAGAGAATCTGGTGTTAGAGGTTTGGAAAAGCAAATAGCAAAAACGGTGCGATATGCGGCCAAAAATATTGCTATGGAAGAAGCTTATGAACCAAAAATTTCTAACGAAGATTTAATTGAAATTTTAGGACCACCAAGATTAGAACGTGATAAATACGAAAACAATAATGTTGCTGGTGTTGTAACAGGCTTAGCTTGGACAAGAGTAGGAGGAGATATATTATTTATCGAATCTATTTTATCTAAAGGAAAAGGCAACCTAAGTATTACAGGTAACCTTGGTAAAGTGATGAAAGAGTCTGCAACCATTGCAATGGAATATATTAAAGCAAATGCAGATGTATTAGGTGTTAACCCCGAAGTATTTGAAAAATACAATGTTCATATTCATGTGCCAGAAGGAGCAACACCTAAAGATGGTCCAAGTGCCGGTGTAACAATGTTAACATCCCTAGTATCTTTATACACACAAAAGCGTGTAAAGAAAAGTTTAGCAATGACAGGAGAAATTACCCTTAGAGGAAAAGTGCTACCTGTTGGTGGAATTAAAGAAAAAATTCTTGCTGCAAAACGAGCTAAGATTAAAGAGATATTATTGTGTGAGGATAACAGAAAGGATATTGAAGAAATTAATCAAGATTATCTCAAAGGATTAACCTTTCATTATGTCTCAGACATGTTAGATGTGGTTAAGATAGCAATCACAGAAACTAAAGTAAAAAACGCTAAGACGTTATAGAAAAAAGCCCATCTTTTTAGATGGGTTTTTTTATGCTCAAAAATAAATTAATCTTTATCTCGTTTTAAGTAAGATTTATTTACTTTGCATCACCTATGTTAAAACGGATTGCCACCTTACTACTTATTTGTTTTTCGACTACTTTATTAGCACAAGTAGGTGGAGAAACTACCTATCAGTTTTTAAATTTATTGTCCTCGCCGCGTCAAGCAGCATTGGGGGGAAGGGTCATTACTACTTATGACCATGATGTTACAAGTCCGTTTTACAATCCCGCAACCATTAACTTCAAAATGCATAACCAATTGGCATTAAATTACTCAAGTTATTTAGGTGGGATAAGTTATGGTTCGGCTGCCTATGCTTATACGTGGGATAGGAGAGTGCAAACCCTTCATATTGGTATGAGTTATATTAATTATGGGAGTTTTGACGGTTATGATTTGAACGGTATGCCGACAGGTTCGTTCTCAGGTAATGAAGCCGCTTTATCTTTTGGTTATGCCTATAATTTTCCTCATTCCGATTTTTATGTAGGTGCAAACTTAAAACTAATAACTTCAAAGTTAGAACAGTATAATTCGTTTGGAGCTGCATTTGATGTTGGTGCCATGTATATAAATGAAAAGATAAACTTTAATGCTGCGCTGTCTTTACGAAATATGGGAGGTCAGATTACAACTTATGCAGATTTGAACGAACCTATTCCTTTTGAAGTGATTTTAGGTTTGTCACAAAAATTAGAAAACGTACCTTTACGTTGGCATTTAACCTTCGAAAATTTACAGAAATGGCCAATTGGTGTATCTAATCCTGCGAGAGCAGTAACAGATTTAGATGGAAACCAAACTCAAGAAGAGGTGGGCTTTTTTAATGAAGTGTTAAGACATACAATTATTGGCGCAGAGTTATTTCCCGACAGAGGATTTAATTTGAGATTAGCTTATAATTTTAGAAGATCTGAAGAATTGCGAATTGAAGAGCAGCGTAATTTTTCTGGATTATCATTTGGAGTGGGGATTAAAATGAATAAAATGAGATTTAGCTATACCCATGCTAGATATGCCGGTGCCTCAAACACCAATTTCTTTGGCCTTCAAATAGATTTTAATAATGACTAAAATTACAATCGCAATAGATGGGTTTTCTTCTACAGGAAAAAGTACCATTGCCAAACAATTAGCAAATGCTTTAGGTTACGTTTATGTCGATTCTGGTGCCATGTACAGAGCTGTGACTTTGCACGCTATGAATAAGGGCTTTATTTCGGATGATCATTTTGATGTTGAAGGGCTGATAAACGATTTACCGAACCTTACTATTTTTTTCAAGTTCAATAATAAATTGGGGATTGGAGAAGTGTTTTTGAACGATGTTAATGTTGAAGGACAAATAAGAAACTTAGAGGTTTCTCGCAAAGTAAGTCAAGTAGCTGCCATATCAGAGGTGCGAGTAATGTTAGTCAAACAACAACAGCGAATGGGACAATTTAAAGGCGTTGTTATGGATGGCAGAGATATTGGAACTGTCGTATTTCCAGATGCTGAGTTGAAACTTTTTATGACCTCGTCAGCAGAAACCAGAGCTCAAAGACGTTATGATGAACTTATTGCAAGTGGGGATGATGTGGAATTCAAAGATATTTTAGAAAATGTGGTGTCGAGAGACCATATAGATTCTACCCGAGAAGATTCACCTTTAGTAAAAGCCGAAGACGCTATAGAAATTGATAATAGCCACCTAACTAAAACCGAACAATTTGATCAGGTTTTAGAGATGGCTTATAAGATTATTAATCATATTGAATAGACTACTACGTCTTTTTTGAAATTTCCTTGTATTAAATATTTGGTATAATTAATTCTTGATCGGGAAAAATAACATCTGGGTTTTTCAAGATATCTGTATTTGCATTAAATATATTTTGGTATTTCATTGGGTCTCCATAATAATGCTTTGCAATTTTACCTAACGTATCTCCCGATGATACCACGTGCCTATGATATACACTGGAGTCTCTAATAGTAATGTCGGCAACTATATCTGATGGAGATTCACCACCAATTGCTTTTATTTTATCCCATAACATATTTTTCTCGTAAGGCGTTCTTGCTTCTCCCTTAATATGTAACACCCCATTTGACTCTTGAACATCCCCGTTTTGAATTTGTAATGAAGCTCCGAGGTCTAAAACTTCTTGGTATTTAGCTTTAACCATAATAGTACTAGATTAATTGTTTAATCTAAAGATATTGAAAATACTTGTTTGTTTTAGATGAAAAACCTGAAAATGAGTTATTTAGAATTATTTTATCTATGCGCTACAGATTTTCTCAATTATTTGGTTTTAAGGTTAATTAGCTTTACTTTTGCACTCCTTTTTAGCGTGTGTTGGAGGTAAAAAGGGATTATCTAAACTTAATATAACACTTCTGAGTGTTAGCGCTTAAATACTCCAAAGCAGTCAGAATACAAATTTTTATCAGCAATGGCTGAAAACAAAACAAACCCAGCTGAAGTTGAAGCAACTTTAGTAGAAGCTCCAGTAATCTCTGAAGCTCAAGCAAATCCAGAACAATTTTTAAAAGACTTTAACTGGCACAATTACGAAGAAGGAATTGACCAAGTAGAGGATGAAAAACTTGTTGAATTTGAAAAATTAGTATCTGAAAATTTTGTTGATACCTTAAATGACGAAGTTGTTGAAGGTGAAGTAATTCATATTTCAGATCGTGATGCAATTATCGACATCAACGCTAAGTCAGAAGGTGTAATCTCTTTAAATGAGTTTCGTTACAACCCTAACTTAAAAGTTGGTGATAAGGTAGAAGTATTAATTGACGTTCGTGAAGATGCAAGTGGACAATTAGTATTATCTCACAGAAAAGCTCGTGTAATTAAAGCATGGGATCGTGTAAATGCAGCACATGATACAGGAGAAATCGTTAATGGTTTTGTAAAATGCAGAACTAAAGGTGGTATGATTGTAGATGTATTTGGTATTGAAGCATTCTTACCAGGTTCTCAAATTGATGTTAAACCAATTAGAGATTACGATCAATACGTAAACAAAACAATGGAATTTAAAGTTGTGAAAATTAATCACGAGTTTAAAAACATTGTTGTTTCTCATAAAGCGCTTATCGAAGCGGATATCGAAGAACAAAAGAAAGAAATTATTGGTCAATTAGAAAAAGGTCAAGTATTAGAAGGTGTGGTTAAAAACATTACTTCTTACGGTGTATTTATTGACCTTGGAGGTGTTGACGGATTAATTCACATTACAGATCTTTCTTGGTCAAGAATCAACCATCCAAATGAGATCGTTGAATTAGACCAAAAACTTCACGTTGTAATCCTTGACTTTGATGAAAACAAATCAAGAATCCAATTAGGATTAAAACAATTAAGCAAACACCCATGGGAAGCTTTAGCTGAAGACGTAAAAGTTGGAGATAAAGTAAAAGGTAAGGTTGTTGTAATTGCTGATTATGGTGCATTTATTGAAGTTGCAGATGGTGTTGAAGGATTAGTTCACGTTAGTGAAATGTCTTGGTCTACACATTTACGTTCTGCTCAAGACTTCGTTTCTGTAGGAGATGAAATCGAAGCAGTTATCTTAACTCTTGATAGAGAAGATCGTAAAATGTCTCTTGGTATTAAGCAATTAACTCCAGACCCATGGACAGATATTACTACTAAATACCCTGTTGGTTCTAACCATACTGGTATAGTACGTAACTTTACAAACTTTGGTGTATTTGTTGAATTAGAAGAAGGAATTGACGGATTAATTTATATCTCTGATTTATCTTGGACTAAGAAAATTAAGCACCCAAGTGAATTCTGTAACGTAGGTGATAAATTAGACGTTGTAGTATTAGAATTGGATGTTGAAGGACGTAAATTAAGTTTAGGTCACAAACAAACAACAGATAACCCTTGGGATAAATACGAAACTGAATTTGCTTTAAATACTGTTCATACAGCTGAAATTTCTGAAATCGTTGATAAAGGTGCAACTGTAGAGTTTAACGAAGATATCGTTGCTTTCATTCCATCTCGTCATTTAGAAAAAGAAGACGGTTCTAAACTTAAGAAAGGTGAAACTGCTGAGTTTAAAATCATTGAATTTAATAAAGAATTCAAACGTGTTGTAGCATCTCACATGGCTATCTTCAAGGAAGAAGAAGCAGCAAGTGTAAAAGCAGCAGCTAAAAAAGCAAGTAATCAAGCAGCAGAAGCAAAACCAACTTTAGGTGATGCTAATGATGCCTTACAAGCTCTTAAAGATAAAATGGACGGGAAAGCTTAATTTTCTGTTTTATAATATCTAAAAAGCCTTCTCATTGAGAAGGCTTTTTTTATTTATATATATTACCTTTTAGCTAATCGCTAGGTTGTAAGGCTTGATTTTTTGTTTAACTTTGTTTACCAAATACGTTTGGAAATTCTATGAGTCAAAAAGTGTTACTTAACGCAAAAGAGGTAAATATCATTCTTCACCGTTTGGCTTGCCAATTAATTGAAAATCACAACGATTTTTCTAACACCGTTTTAATTGGAATTCAGCCCAGAGGAAAATTTTTAGCAAATAGGTTAGCTGCAATGCTTCGCGAAGATTACAAAATTAAAGATGTGAAATTAGGACATCTTGATATCACCTTTTTTAGAGATGATTTTAGACGAAGTGATAAACCTTTGGAGGCTAATACTACCGAAATCAACTTTTTAGTTGAAAATAAAAACATTGTCTTTATTGATGATGTGTTATTTACAGGAAGAAGTATTAGAGCAGCCCTAACGGCAATTCAGTCTTTTGGTCGTCCAAACGAAATTGAATTATTGACACTTATTGATAGACGTTTTAGTAGACATCTACCAATACAACCTAATTATAGAGGACGTCAAGTTGATGCTATAATGGATGAACGTGTTCAGGTAAATTGGAATGAAAATTCTGGAGAAGATTCTGTTTATTTAATAAATAACTAAATATATGAGTGAGTTAAGCGTAAATCATTTATTAGGGATAAAGTATCTAACTAATAAAGATATTCAGCTTATTTTTGAAACTGCAGACCAGTTTAAGGAGGTTATAAATAGGCCTATTAAAAAGGTGCCGTCTTTAAGAGATATAACCATAGCCAATTTATTTTTTGAAAACTCAACACGAACAAAATTGTCTTTTGAGTTAGCAGAAAAGAGGCTCTCTGCCGATGTAATTAATTTTTCAGCCGCTCAATCCTCAGTAAAAAAGGGTGAAACGTTAATAGACACTGTAAATAACATTTTGTCTATGAAAGTGGATATGGTTGTCATGAGGCATCCCAATCCTGGAGCAGGAGTATTTTTGTCGAAACATGTAAATGCAAGTATTGTAAATGCGGGAGACGGCGCTCATGAGCATCCTACCCAAGCGCTTTTAGATTCGTATTCTATTCGAGAACGTTTAGGTGATGTAAAAGGCAAAAATGTAGTGATCGTTGGTGACATATTACATAGCAGGGTAGCACTTTCTAATATTTATGCTTTGCAATTGCAAGGTGCAAATGTTATGGCTTGCGGGCCAAAAACACTTTTACCCAAATATTTAAAAGATTTAGGTGTAAAGGTTGAAACAGATTTAAGAAAAGCATTGAATTGGTGTGATGTAGCAAATATGCTTAGAGTACAAAATGAACGAATGGATATTAATTATTTTCCTTCTACAAGAGAGTACACGCAGCAATTCGGTTTAAATAAAGCGTTATTAAATAGTCTTGATAAAGAAATTGTAGTAATGCACCCAGGACCTATTAATCGTGGTGTTGAAATCACGAGTGATGTAGCAGATTCTGACCAAGCCATTATTCTCGATCAAGTAGAAAATGGTGTTGCAGTTAGAATGGCTGTTATTTATTTGTTAGCTTCTAAAATTAAACACTAAGATTATGATTTTCGACAAAAATGGTAATACAACTATTATTACCCAAGAAAAAGCTTCAATTCCTGAATTAGTTAAAAACCTACGTGATAAGCACAATTCCTTTTCTAATGATAATGTCATCATTAATTTAACGAGTCTAGGAGCGTTAAATAACAATGACATTAGTGAATTTCTTCAGTTAGCAAAGTTGCATAAAGAAAGTAACAAGAGTTTTGTAATTGTAAGTAATAAGATAGATATCAATTCAGTTTCAGATGAGATAGCTGTTGTGCCTACACTTCAAGAAGCTTCTGATTTTATTGACATGGAAGAAATGGAACGAGACTTAGGCATTTAACCAATGTAAATGAAATTAAATATTCTAGGTTGCAATAGCGCAACACCTAAAATTAATTCTTATCCTACGGCTCAAGTATTAGAAATTAAAAACCACATGTTTTTAATTGATTGTGGGGAAGGTACTCAGGTACAACTTCGTAAGATGAAAATTAAGTTTAATAGAATAAAACATATTTTCATATCTCATCTTCATGGAGACCATTATTTTGGATTGGTTGGTTTAATCTCTACTTTTAGATTACTCACCAGAGAAACAGAGCTTCATATATATGCACCAAAAGGCCTTAAAGAAGTAATTACGCTTCAAATGAAGTTATCTCAATCATGGACAAATTTCCCTTTATATTTCCATGAGTTAACTTCAAAAACTTCAGAACTTATTTATGAAGACGAGCAAGTAGAAGTACACACCATTCCTTTAGATCATAGAGTTTATACTAATGGTTTTTTATTCAAAGAGAAGCCAGGAGAGCGCAAATTAGATATGAATGCCATATTAAATGAAGATATTGACGTAGCATACTATAGAAAACTAAAACAGGGTGGAGATGTGCCAGATAATGATGGTAATCTCATTAAAAACGATTCTGTTACAAAACCACCAACTCCAGCAAAGAGCTATGCATTTTGTAGTGACACAAAATATTCTGAACAGATTTTACCAATTATAGATAAGGCCACCTTATTATATCATGAGTCTACTTTTTTAGAAAAGCATAAACATCTTTGTGATCAAACAAAGCATAGTACTGCTATTCAAGCAGCTACTATTGCCAAAAAGGCCGAAGTAAACACCTTATTGTTAGGACACTATTCTACAAGGTATTTTGACCTAAACGAATTTAAAGAAGAGGCGAAAACCGTTTTTGATAATGTATTGTTAGCAAAAGATGGTAAAGTAATAGAAATTTAATTCCCAACAAAGACAAACATATGGACAAGGATTTAGGGCATTACAGACGATCATACGAAAAGAAAGAATTATTAGAATCGGATTTACCTGAAAATCCATTAGAATTATTTCAAAAGTGGTTTTATGCTGTTGAAGCGTTTTTCCCAGAGGTAGAAAACAATGCCATGACGGTTTCTACATTCGGATTAGATGGCTATCCAAAGAGTAGGGTAGTGCTTCTTAAAAAGTATACTTATGAAGGTTTTATCTTTTACACTAATTATAATAGTGAAAAAGGAAAAGCAATTGAAGCGAATCCAAATGTGTGTCTTTCATTTTTTTGGAGTGGAACTGAACAACAAATAATTATTAAAGGTACTGCTGAAAAGGTTGCTGAGAACCTTAGTGATGGTTATTTTGAATCACGACCACGTGGAAGCCAATTAGGCGCATTAGTGTCACATCAAAGTGAAGTACTGCCTGATAGAGAATACTTAGAAAAAAAGCTAGAGAATTTAGAACAGAAATATGAGGGTAAGGATATTGAACGTCCTAATTACTGGGGCGGATATTTAGTAAGACCAACCGAAATTGAGTTCTGGCAAGGTCGACCAAATAGATTACATGATAGAATTAGATATAAATTAGACCATGATTACAATTGGGTGATTAACCGATTATCTCCTTGATTAGTTCGATGAAATGTAATTTGATTGATGTTTACGACAATTTACATCGATAAACGGTTAAATTTTTATGTTTTAGTGAAATACAATCTACCAAATCAATACTTTTACCGATTAAAAACATTAAAAATCGATGAAATACATGTTTTTCATCGATTTTAACATTTCTTTAACATAATATATGGGTTTTGATTGTACTTTTATAGTCCCAAATCAAAAATACCTATTTATGAAACTTACCAAATATGTATCCGCTTTAGCTTTAGCTTCAATGTTAGCTTTTACATCTTGTACCACTGATAGCTTTGATCAAGACGAAGATTTATCTGTAGTTAAATTGGTAGAAGCACCTTCTCCAAAAACTATAGAATTAGAAATATTAGATTTAATTAATGATTATAGGTTAAATTTAGGATTAACTCCTTTAAAACATCACACGACTGTTAAATCTATTGCCTTTACGCATACAGATTATATGGTGGAAGTGAACAATGTTTCACATGATAACTTTTACCAAAGAAAAAATAGTCTACAAGTTTATGAATCTGCTGTGAATGTATCAGAAAATGTTGGATACGGTTACAGTTCTGCTCAAGCTGTTGTAAACGCTTGGATAAACAGTGATGATCACCGTGCAAATATTGAAGGTGATTTTACGGATTTCGATATTTCAGCAGAACAAAATGCTGATGGAAGATGGTATTTTACAAATATTTTTATGAAAAGATAAAATTGCTATAAATTTAGAATTAGGCTGCATGAAAATGCGGCCTTTTTTTGTGGATTACTTTTCAGGTCTAAGTGATTATATAAATAAACCTAGTGAATAGCATGAAACTTAAATTGACTGAATTACACATTTTGTATCAGGTAAAAGATTTCTACTTCTAAAGCCAAGTCAAAATTTATAAAATCATTGCCATATAATAACAATCACTAAAAGTATTATTACAGTTAGCTAAACAATCTCTTAGCATTAAATTTTTAACTCGGTATACCGCTTGTAGCATTAATATGAGCAATGTAAATATGGGGTTCATTACAAGGTCTTATTTAAAGTCTATTTCGTCTAATAAAACAAAAAAACCAACTATAAATAGCTGGCCTTTTCGAATTGATTAATAGCAAATTTTAAATATTGTTATTCTATAAAATATAGAAGTATGATCTTCTGTTTAACTGGTGTTCTTCTTTCGAGCATTTTACACCATTACTACATTTATTTAGCAGTTGTGTTTCGCCGTAGCCTATTGCACTCTCAATTCTTTGGGCATCTATTCCACGAGAAATAATATAATCTCTTGTCGATTTTGCACGTCTGTCAGATAATTTTAAGTTGTATTTGTCACTTCCTCTACTATCCGTATGAGATTCAATTTTAATAACCATTTTAGGGTTTGCTCTCATGACATCTACAATATGCTCTAATTCATATTTCGCATCTGTTCTAATATTCCATTTGTCAAAATCAAAGAAAATAGGATTTATTACAATTTGGTTTTGCTTAATAAGAGGCTCAAGGTTCAAGTCTACAACTTGCTCGATACCATTCTCATCTGTAGTCTCTAATTCCTTTTGATCTTCTTTGTAATCTTGTTTACTACCTATAATAGTGTAAGTTGAATTACAATCTATTTTGATGGTATAGAAGCCATTCTCATCAGTTTCGATTTTAGATATTACTTTTCCGTTTTCATCAATAAGTTTTACAGTTGCGAAAGGAATAGGAGCTTCAGTTGCTGTATCTCTAACAGTACCGTTTACTTCTTGTGAACAGATATATGAATTAAAACTATAAATGTCGTCATTTCCTTTTCCGTTAGGTCTGTTTGAAGAGAAGAAACCTGTTTGATTGTCTTCCATGATAAAGAATGCAAAATCATCAAATCCACTATTAAAAGGTGCTCCTAAGTTTTCAGGTTTAGCAGCATCATCTTTTAATACATCTGATTTAAAAATGTCTAATAATCCTAAATTTAAATATCCGTCTGATGAAAAATAGAACGTACTATCCTTACTTATAAAAGGAAACATTTCACGTCCTTCTGTATTAATTGATTCCCCTAAATTTTCAGGTTCACTTAAGCCTTCAGCGGTAATATTAGAGACGTAAATATCTGTTTGACCAAATCCACCAGGACGGTCTGAAACAAAATAAAGTTTCGTATTATCCGGACTTAACACAGGGTGACCTGTTGAATATACATCGTCATTGATATTTAATTCTTCAATGTTTTCCCAATTTTCATTTACTAATTCAGCTTTGTATATTTTTAGGTGAGAAGTCCCTTTTTTATCGTAATCTAAATTGTTTTTTCGATCAACATTGTCTCTTGTAAAGTATATTGTTTTCCCATCACCAGTAATAGCAACAGAAGCTTCATGATAATCTGTATTTATTTTAGAGGCTTTGATTTCTTCCTTAGATTCAAATTCCAAATTTCCTTTATCGCCAATAAAATTAATTTGAAACAGGTCTAAAAACGGTTCTTGATTCCAATTGTACACTTTTTTAGATTCAGACGCTCTATTATTTGCTGAAGCAAAGTATAGGGTATTGTCATAAATAAAAGATCCGAAATCTGATTGCTTTGTGTTAAATGATAAGTTTTCAACTTCTACAATCAATTCCTTTTTTGCAATTAAATCTTCATAGATGCTTAAATTATCAGCATCAAATTCACTTAACCTACTATCGTCAGCTTGTAGCTCTTTAAATTTTGATATCCATTTAGAAGCTTCTTCATAATTCCCTAAACTTTTAAGCGATTGAAGGTATTTGTAAATGTACTCTGGCTCTACATTCTTATATTTATTAATTGCAAGGCCATACCATTTTACAGCTGATTCTGAATCTGAATTGTTATAGTAGCAGTCACCAAGTCTTGTTACTATATGTTCAGTGCTATCGCCTTTTTCTATAGCTTCTAAGTACAATTCACTCGCTTTAACGTAGCCATAATTGTCAAAAAACTTGTCAGCCAATTTTTTCTGAGCTACCATCATTGTACTTGAAAGCACCATTATAATTAATAGAAATTTTGTTTTCATAGTTAAGTATATTAGAAGTATCTCGGTGATTTAATTCGTTTGCTTTTAAAAATCTCGAACATTAGCAGTATTTCATGTGTTCCTCCAGTGTAAGAGCTTAGATCTGATAAAGGGTACTCATAAGCATATCCAATTCTTAACTGTTTTGAAATTTGGAAATCTGCAATTGCTCCAAGTGCCGATGTCGATTCATTAATACGGTATGAACCTCCTAACCAAAACACCTCATTAAACAAAAAGTTTGCTGTGATGTCAAAAGATAGGGGAGCACCGTTTGTTCCTTTAAATAGAAATGCAGGTTTAAATTTTGTAGACTCACTAAGATTGAAAACATAACCTCCTGTGAAATAATAACTCACACGTTCTAAGGATACATATTCTACATCTCCACTTCGGCCTTTATTATAATCTGTATTTAATAATCTTGGTGCAGATAAGCCTAAATACCATTTGTTAGTATGCCAGAATAAACCAGCACCAATATTTGGACTCCATCTGTTAGATACATCATTAAAATAAGGGTCATTGATAATTTCTGGATCATTTAATAGCGCCAAATCAATGTTGTAATGTGTATATCCGGCTTTAGCTCCAAACGCTAGCTTCGAGTTTTTCCCCGTTTTTATAGTGTATGAAAAATCGGCATATAGGTATGAAAAGTTTTCATAACCTAATTCATCATTTATAAATGATAAACCAATACCAATTTTTTCATTTCTTAAGGGTGTATGAATAGAAAGTGTTTGAGTCGTTGGTGCGCCTTCAAGGCCAACCCACTGACTTCTATGTAAACCAACCATACTCAATGTTTCTCTACTACCAGCATAGGCCGGGTTTATAGAGATTGTATTATACATATACTGCGTAAACTGCGGAAGTTGCTGCGCAAAACTGCTTACAGTAAGTAACAGCATAATAGCTATTATGTTATTTTTAATAAACTTCATAGGTCAAGCGTTATTTGGTTCCGAAATATATTGGCCCTGAGAAAGGCTTCATTCCACTGTTTTTTAAATTGATGATATAGTAATATGTTCCTGTTGGTACGCTATTAGATCCTCCAACTGATGAGTTATGAGCATCTCCGTTCCAATCATTTTGATAATCATAGGTTTCAAATATTTTGGCTCCCCATCTGTTGTAAATTTGTAATTCAATTTCAAATCCACAGTTTTCAATTCCTGTTATAGTGAAAAATTCATTCCACTGATCTCCATTTGGAGTAACCGACTTAGAAATAATTACGCTTTCTTCAGTACAAGGGGCAAGTACCACACAGTCATCATTAATAGTAATATAAACTTGTGCTTTAGCCGAACAATCTTCAGATGTTTCAGAATATTTAAATTCAAATGTTCCAATTCCGTATGAATCTGGGTTTACAATTGAACTTTCTAATACTATACCAGTATCTAAATGTTCCCAATATCCGTTAGGATCATAGTCACCTTCTAATAATAAGAATAAATCAAATTGTTCATCTTCTACACATAAATCGGTGTCATTAGATTCAATATTTATTTCTGTAGTAACATATACAAATTGTGTAAATAAATCTTCATTACCACATTCATCCGAAACGATCCAATCTCTAGTAATTGTGTAATCAGTTGGATCTTGTGCTATAGTAGATGATTCCTGATATTCAACAGTAATATTAGAAGAGCATGAATCTTCAAACACCAATTCCGGAATGTTTGGAATGTCATCACAATTCACAAATACTTCAAGATTCATTTCTGAAACCAATTGTGGAGCAGTCGTATCTTCTACGTTGATTGTTTGTGTAGCTGTTGAGTTGTTTCCACAAGCATCTGTTGCAGTCCAAGTACGTGTGATTGAATAAGCCCCTTCACAATTACCATCTGTAGTTACATCTTCAAAAGTTAATGTTACATCTGCTGTACAGTTATCAGTTGCAGTTGCTTGAGCAAATTCTACAGTTTCATTACATTCTATTGTTGATGCTTCTGGTAACGTATCTATTTCCGGAGCAGTTGTATCCTCAACATTGATTGTTTGAGTAGCTGTTGAGCTGTTTCCACAAGCATCTGTTGCTGTCCAAGTTCTAACTACAGTATAATTACCTTCAC
>MPDE01000019.1 GCA_001874335.1 Bacteroidetes bacterium MedPE-SWsnd-G2 | reverse complement strand
AATTCGATGATTTTTAAATCGTATACTGTCATTAACTTTCACATTCAAGGTATCGTTTTCAAATGCGGAATGAAATGAAATATTCGATTGTCCTTTCGGAAGATTTTTATAAGAATTACAAGAAATCAGACCGAATACGAATGTCAGAATTAATATGATTTTGTTATTTAATTTATTTTTTCGCAATTCTGTCAAATTAAGCACAACGGTATGTGTATGGTTTGTGCGATTTTATTAGTAAGAATTTCCGATAGGAAATTCGGCGTAGTAAAATAAGCACAAAGCTTTGAGTTGACCAAATACCTTAGCATAAATTATACACTTTGTTATGGCGCGTATGTATTTTATTCCGAATTGTTAGCAAACACACTCGAGTAAAGCGAATCTGCTTGCGTTCTGCTCCGTACTAATGCTATTTAATTCCACGCTCGCTTTACGGATTTGGCTTTTAAAAACTTACAAAACCTGGAATGAAGAGATCATTCCAATATTTTAAAATCTGTGCAAAAGTGAACCTTAAAAAAGCGATTTATTTCTTTATTCGTTTTACTCCGAGGTATTGCGTTTTGATTGGTTTATCGCTTTTTGACATGGATTAAACCACAGAGTTAGCAAAAGGAGATAAGTCCTATTTATTTATTGATTTTCCCGCTCTGAATATGCGCCTTAACGGTTGGTGTAAGGATAGTTGCGTGATTAAGCAACTAACTTAGCAAAAATGGAACGAACCAGAGGAAAATCCGCAGGATTTTCCGAGTAGGCACAGACCAAGCAATTATTTTTACACTTTGTTGGCAACAGTTTTTATTTATTATAATCGTATTCGTATTCTTCTGTTTCTCTCAAAACACCAAATTTATTTCTGGTTATAACTTTGGTTAAAAGTCCGTTAGAATATTCATAAGTGCTTATTTCTATAATATTTTTATGATGGTCAGTTTTAGTTGCTTTCAGGATTTGATTAATTTTATTCCTTTCGTAAAGGAAAATTATTGAATCCAATTTTTGATAGACAAATTCACCATTTTTATACTTATATTTTAGTTTTTTATCACTCGAAAAGCCTAAAATAGTATCTCCTTTTTTCCTGTAATATGATTCAATATTATCGTCTAAATCAGTAACCTTGATTATTCGATTGTTTTTGTAATGATATAATTGACATCCCTCAAGATTGAATATTGGTGAGTTAACACTTTTATAATAATCACAGCTTTTTATGAGCTCATTATCGGAATTATATTCATATTCGGTTAAGTCTTGGTCCTTTTCATCCAGCCAAGTCCATTCAGTTCGAATAGTTTGATGGTTGTCGTTATACTTATAATTTACCTCCCAAGCAGCAGTTGAATCATCATAAAACTCCTTTTCCCAAATTATATCTCCATTTTTGTCAAAGTTTTGAATTAATTCAATGTACTCTTCATTTAAATTTCCAGTATCGTCGTATTCTTTAGTATGTATTTTCAATGATTTCACTTTCATCTTTTTAAAAATCCAATGATATGAATTATCTAAATCGTAGAAATCATTTTCTTGTCCAAATGAAAAAAGTGGAATTAATAAAAGTAATATGAGTTTTAATATGCGGTTCATTCAAATTGTTGCCAACGGCTAGTATATGGCGCGTTTCAATGCGCTATATACATTGTTAGCAAATCGTTATTTATTCATAACTTCTGTATAGACTTCTTTTTCATATAGCTTAAAGAAGTCATAGGCCTCCTTGTCGTTAAATGGGAAATAATTAGAGAAATATACAATTACAATTTTATTCTCTACATCTAACGTAAAATAAGAATTTGCTGCTCCTGCCCAATAAACAGAATTAACTGGTCGAATCTCATTTTCATCCTTTTCTATTGCCCAAGCTAATCCCCATCTGTCATTTGTTAGTCCTACAAAATGATCCCCTGTATACCCAATTATTCCACCGTTATCGAATTCTTCAATTTTCGGGATTTTAATTCCTATTGGCAAATTATCTTTTAGCATAAGAAGTACTGTTTCTTTCTTTAACAGTTGACCTCCTTCATATTTTCCGTAGTTCAGCATACAGTTTAAAAAAATTAAATAATCACTTGGTGAACCAAACAAACCCGAATCACCAAGATAAGTAGTTTGGGGTTTTTGAGGAATACGGACCCAAGGATTAATAATTCCTAAAGAATCTCGGCCACCCAAGGTCACAATTTTGTCTGATAAATTATTGGGCACATTAAACCATGTGCTATTCATCTTCAGTGGGCCGGTAATATTTTCACGAAAATAAGATTCAAGATTTTGACCACTCACTTTTTCTATTACCTTACCTGCCCAAACCAACCCTGTTCCATAAGCAAATGCCGTTCCGGGTTGGAATAGTCTTGGATTGTCTTCATAATTCCAACTTTCAGATTTGAAATTATATAATTTAGAATAAAATAAACCTTGACTAAATCCTGATGTATGTGTTAAAAGTTGCCTTAATGTAATTATCTGATTACTTTCTATTAAGTTTCCTCCTTCATTTAAAATGGGAATTGTTACCATTTCTGGCATTAGTTCATTCAATGGATCGTCCAATCCTATTAACCCTTTTTCAACAAGCTGCAATGCTGCAACAGAGGTAATAGCTTTTGTCATAGAATAAATTCTGAAAATATTATTTTCAGAAACTACTGTGGTGGAATCTTCCCAAATTGAAGGGCCGAAATGATGCCAGGTTGTTTTACCATCTCCATCAATAGTGCCCATAATGGCTGCAGGAATTGAACTTAATTCAAAATATGTTTTTAAAGTTGAATCGCTTGATTTCGTTTGATTTTGTTGACATCCTAAAACTAATAATGTTGCCAAAACAAAAAATATGATGTTTTTCATAATATTATTTTTTAATGTTTGCTAACGGTACGTGTATGGTTTGTGCGTTTTATAAGTAAGAATTTCCGACAGGAAATTCGGCGTAGTAAAATAAGCACAAAGCGTTGAATTGACCAAATGCCATAGCATAAATTATACACTGTGTTATGGCGCGTATGTTTTTTATTCCGAATTGTTAGCAAACACACTCGAGTAAAGCGAATTTGCTTGCGCACTGCTCCGTACTAATGCTATTTTATTCCACGCTCGCTTTACGGATTTGGCTTTTAAAAACTTTCAAAACCTGGAGTGAAGAGATCATTCCAATATTTTAAAATCTCGGCAAAAGTGAACCTAAAAAAAGCGATTTATTCCTAATCCGTAATACTCCGTGGTATTACGTTTTGCTTGGTTATCGCTTTTTAACATGGATTAAACCACAGTGATAGCAAAAGGAGAGAAGTCCGATTTATATATTGATTTTCCCGCTCTGAATATGCGCCTTAACGGTATGTGTATGGTTTGTGCGTTTTATAAGTGAGAATTTCCGATAGGAAATTCGACGTAGTAAAATAAGCACAAAGCTTTGAGTTAACCAAATGCCTTAGCATAAATTATACACAGTGTTAGCATTTGTTATTTTGTCAGAGTGTATTTGATTAATTCGTTGTCTTTTTCGTCAATTAAACTTAAACTACCATCTTCGCCATAAATATATTTCCAGCCAAAAGGTTCGTTTTCAATTTTATACTCTTTGTATTTATTATTTGCTTTAAGTAGTTCAAATTTTTGAATTCGCCCGTATTTTTTTAAATATAAATTGTCATCTGACATTTTTACAATAGAAAATTCTCCTTCGTCAGGTTGGTCCTTGAATGACTGTCGATGCCAACTATTTAGGACTGCAACTTCACTCAATTTCCGCAATTCATTTTGGTATTGGAATGATTTTAGAAGTTCGTCAACAATATTTAAAGTTTCTAATTCACTTAATTTATTAATGAGAATTGAATATTTTTCTTTCTGATTGAATAGTGAGTAATTGTAAAAAGTTAGCGATACACAATCGAGTTGATATGCGGGATATTTTCCTCCAAAACTTTTGATAGCTCCACCAATTTCCAAACACTGTTCAATTATAGGCCAATAGGCTATTTGACTTTGTCCAATGTAATTATGTGAAAGATTGAGTATTGGCAAAAGACCACTATTACCATTCGAGTTATATCCTTTAGTTCCGTGAATTTCAAAAATTATAGCAGTTTTAATCATATTCGATATCGATATACTGTCGGCAGTTCTTAAATTACTACTCTTAACCAAAACTTCTTGGTCAAGTTTGTATAGGTCATTCCAATATTCGTTTATTTCCTTTTCTGTCTTTAATTTCTTTATTTCTTCACGATATTTTTCAACTGGTATTTGAGAATAACTGAAACTTATGGAAAGTAGAAGTGTTATTAAAATTGCAATGTGTTTTCTCATAATAAATGCTAACGGTTGGTATATGATTTGTGCGATTTAGCGCGTTAGATTTTCCGCTAGGAAAATCCGAGTGTTAAATTAGCACAAAGATCGGTTTTGTGAAAGGGTTTAGCATTAATTATATACGGTGTTGGCAACTGGCTTTTTATTCAATTATTCTGTCACTTTTAAATCTATAAAAGAAATCAGTTGTGTCTTTTTTGAGTAATTCAGTGATTTTCGGATCTTCATATTTATAAAATTTTTGCAAATTCCAAGCATCTGAACTATAAGCTATAATTCTTTCTTCCATCACAAAAAAGTTTCCTTCTTCATCTATTTCATTTTCGACATCGTAATAATATTTCTTTACTTTCAAAAGTTTGTTTTTGTCAGAATACTGTTTTTCATTAATCAGTTTTAAAGGAATATTGTTCATTAGAATTTGAAAACTATCATTTTGATTGAACTCGAAAGGTAAATCCATAGTTGTTTCGTATTCTCCATCATTCTCAAGTCCAAATAAGTGAAAGCTTATGCTGTCATTTTTTCGTATAGTTAAAGTTGTTGTGTCAGAATGATGAAATTTGCTTCTTGAATATCTTTCAATTACCACAGGAAATGTATTTTCGTTTGTTTGATTTTTTATTTCCGACTTGCAAGAGGTCAGAATTACCATTAAGAATAATATTCCGATTATATGTTTGTTATTGAAAGTCATATTTCAAATGTAAGAAAAAATCTTCCTCTTAACCAGCTTGCGCAGCAATTGGTTATACACGTTGTTGTACTTTCGTTATTTATTAATTGATGCTAAAAGATTCAATAATTTTTCGGTTTGTGTTTTCGCAAGCTTCAGTCTAGTAATATGAGTTTTAGCAACCATTCTTCTGAAGCGTACCATATTTAATAGAATTAATTGATTTTCTGGTTTAGAAATAGTGTTCTTAATAATGGACATAATTTCAACAGGTGTTTCATAATTATCAAATGTTGAAGTTAGTCCTTTGTAAACAGACGATGGTTCTGAGCCACCGATAATTTCCAGAATAGAGATTGTCATCGGATTAACTACATTATCCTTGTGGTTATTATTGTTCTGTATAACCTGACTTGTAAGTTCTAAGTCTTCGTAATATTTGACCACTTGAGTTTTAAAGGGTTCGTCAGTAATTAAATCTAAATTGCCTGTGGATAATAGTTCCGTATAAGTAGGACTCGTAATTGTAAATGTATATCTATCATTCATTGACGCAATCAATACGAAATCTTCTTTTATAGCTCTGAATTTTTTATGTTTTACAAAGTTGCTTTTGACTTTAGTTAGACTACTAAAGATAAATTCCTCACCACTAAGATTTCTTTCAATCATCTGCATTTGATTATTTAAATCTCGTTTTAAATTAACCAGATAACTATCTTCTTTTGATCGCTCAATTCTCTGGGTATTCCAGTTATTAATTTGAAGTGCAATCAAAATTCCAATAACAACAAGTACAATTTCTCCAATAGCATATTTAAAATACTTTCCAGTTTTATTTTCCATTAGTAAGTTTTGTCTAATTTTTCGAAAGATTTTTATCATTGGTTAGCGGTTTCTGATAATGAAGTACAACGGTTTAGGCTATGATTTCGTTGTGGAATCATCCGCAGGATTATTCCGCTTATGAAATCAGTTTTTTGATTAACACTTTTATTTTGGTGTGGCGTAAAACCACAATGAATTATAGCCATTGTTGTGCTTTCGTTATTTTTCCAATTCTTTATTAATTAGAGAAATTAATTTTGTGGTTCCTTCAATTTCTGTTGCTAAAAATCCATAACGTGAAATTAGAAATTCTCGAAATTTGTCAATAGAAAGAAAAGCTAATTGATATTCCTCCGAATCAATATTTAATAACCAAGAATTATTTTTAACAATAGTTTTGTATTCTAAACTGTTTGCATGTTCCGAGATGTCTTTTATACCATTTGTCCATTCACGCATGAATTTAAAACCTACGGCTTTATCATGGCATGCATTAAATCTATATAAGGATTTACCAACCCATTCTTTTCGACCGTTCATAATTGCATGGTGTTTTTGAATTTCGTTTAACAATTCAGAATTTTGAATTTTAAAAAGTATTCCTGTTTTTGCACCTTCATCATGCACATCTCTCTGCATTCTAAATTGATTATACCAATAAAGATCCGGATTTAGAATTGATTTGTAATTGCCACTATCTATGCCATTTAAAAAAATATTTTTAACTGAATCAACTAAATTCAATTGAACTTCAATCGAATGTTCTTCCACGTCACGAATTAAATAATTAGCTCTTTCAATATTGTACTCATATTCAGTCTTTAATCTTATTAAATAGTTCTCAACATCAATTTCTTGAACTCGTTGGGTATTCCAATTATTAATTTGCAAAGCAATCAAAATTCCAATAACCACAAGAACAATTTCTCCAACTGCATATTTAAAATACTTTCCAGTTTTCCCTTTTGAAAGTAGATCTTGTCTAATTTTTCTAAAGAATTTTATCATAGTTCAATGGTTAGTCATAATGAAGCACAACGGTCTAGTATATGAAACGTAGCGTATAAATAAACACTAACTTTTCGGATTTAACACGAGCCGAATTTTTATTTTTTATGTTTAACTTTTACTTTTTTAAATATACAAAAATAAAAATTTGGCGGACTTAATAAAGAAGCAAAAACCTCTCGGAAAGCCTGTAATAGCTATGTTTTATATACATTGTTGTGCATAGTGCTTTTCACGTTCAGCTTGGTTTTCCGATGTTTCTTATTTAGTTCAATTGTGAGTGTTGGCAAGACATACTCTTTTACAGTTTTGGCGAAGCTTGGATGATGTAACTGTAAATGTGAATGGCTTTTAGTGTTGGCTTTTCGATTTCTAATGCTCTTCATTTCCAAACGGTTTAATAATAATTCCAACACTAAAAATAAACCCGTCTGTTGGTGCATATATTTCTGGAAACTCTGGATTTTCGTGTGGTGGCAAAACTAAAGGCGAAAACCTACTTTGTCTTCTGTCTGTAAAATTTTCAAAGTTCACGAATGCACTACCAAATTTAAAGTTTCTCATTAAAAGTAAACCCATCGTTACAAAATCTGTTGTTTCTGTTCCGTTTGATAAAAATTGTTTTCCTGTGTAAAACGTTTCATAACCTATTCGCCATTTTTCAGATTCGTACATCAATACACTTCCTGCGTTATGTTTTGCTGTCAGCGGTTTTTGAGGATTTCCAGCTAAATAGTTCAGTTTTGTGTCTATAAGTGCATAATTTAAAAACCATCTAAAATCTTTGTAAGAGAACTTAATATTTGTTTCAGCTCCTTTGCTTAAAATTTCATCAGTTGCATTTTCAAATGCAAACAAACCGTTATTTGTACTATTCAATAACAATCCGTTGTTAATTGCTGTAACATAAAAAAGTTGATTAATAGAAAAACCAATGTTTTCAAATAAACGTGTTTGATAGTTGAAATCAAGATTTACACCATAAGAACGCTCTGCCTTTAATGAAGACTTATCAATCCCAAGTACATTTTCAAAGTTTATAAATTCAGCCTCTTCTGTAAAAATATCTGGAATTTTGTAACCTAAACCACCACCAATTCTGCTTGAAAATCCACTATCATTTTTATAAAGAAATGAAATTTTTGGAAGTGGAAAAAAGCCAAAATCAGTATTGTAATCTGCTCGCAATCCAGTTTCTAAAATCCAATTATCAGAAAGGTCATAAATATTGTTAGCAAACATTCCGTAGGTGATGTCATTTTGGTCACGTTGCAAAGTTGCATTATCATTTTCGTCAAAGTTTGAAGTATATAAATTTGCTCCAAAAATCCAATCTGCTTTTGAAGTCTCTCTTTGATAAGTGATTTCCGTAAATGTGTTGGTTTGTTTACCATCAAAATTGAAATCGGGAATCGTTAAATTTCTATCGAAAAAGGATACACTATTTTTAATGTTTAAAGAACTAATAGAATCTATTTGAGTTTTGTAAACTGCTTGACTGCTCAATCTTTTTGAAATGTTCTCCTCTGTATATTGATGAATTCCATTTTCGCCATTTTCTATTTTAGTAATGTCTCCACCAATTCTATCGTCATAAGTTCCGTTTAGACCAAACCAAAACGTAGTTTTGTCAGAAGGATAATAAAAGAATTTTGGATTAAATGAAATAGATTTAGTTTTTGGTAAATTACTAAAACCATCATCTTCTGGGTCATATGCTTTTTGATAATGACCTGAACCGTAAAGCGAAATACCAAACTTTTCTTTCCGTTTGCTGTAAAATACATTTGCAGTACTTCCCAATGCTTGTGTTTGTGTAAGCATAATGTCTAAAGCAGGTTCTTCGTCAGGTGTTTTTGACACCATATTTACCAATCCAGCGATTGCTCCACCACCATAAAGTGTTGAAGAACTTCCTTTAATAATTTCAAATTGTTGTAAGTCTAAAGGTGGAATTTGCAAAATACTTAAACCACTTGAAAAGCCACCATAAAGCGGAAAACCATCTCTCAAAAGTTGCGTGTAACGACCATCAAGACCTTGTATTCTAATATTTGTACTTCCGCTACTTAATGATGTCTGTTGCATTTGTATTCCTGTACTTTCACGAAGTACCATTGAAATATTAGTTGGGTTCATTATGGCTTTTTCGCCTAATTCTTCTGCTCCAATAAACTCGATTCTTGTTGGAATTTTCTTTACGGTTCTTGTACTTCTTGAAGATTGTATGACAACTTCCTCCAATTCATTTCCGCCAGATTCGAGCTTGAAAGAAAAGACTTTATTTGCACCAATATCAATTGTGGTTTCGATAGTTTTAAAACCAACGTATGAAATTTTTAGAGTTTGGTTGCCATTCGGGATTTCTGTAAAAGTTGCAATTCCTTCAAAATCGGTTACTGCTCCTTTTCCTAATTCTTCAAAATAGACCGTTGCACCTAATAATGGCTCGTTTTCCGTTTCTGAAACTACTTTTATTTGTATGTCAGATGTTTGTGCTTTGGCAAAAAAGCACATTATAATTATGAGCATTCCGCTCAATATGTATTTGTTCATTGAAAATGTAAAAATTAATTAACTAAATTTTTTTTTGACTTTTGGTCGATAATTTAGCTAATCAATTGTGGCGGTTGCCAAATATTGGAATGAAAATCAAATCTATAGATTGTTTGATAATCAGATAGGATTTTTGTAGAAATTTGATTGTTAATACCTAATTCAAAAGTTTGAATTGGTTGATACGTAATTGCGATTCCGCAACAATTACAAATACAAGTAATAGGGCAGGAATCATCACTATCATTTTGATGATTGTGTTCAGCAGTTATTCCTTCTTGATGTTGATCTTCGGCATTATTTCCGTCAGAACAAGGTTTGATTGACAAACCAAGAATTAATAATGATAGTATGAGAGTTATAAATTTCATTGGCACAAAGATAAATAAATTTCAATGCAATGGTGCTTCAAAGTTTTTTTATTCTGATTGTCAAGAACGGATTAATCGTTGGCAAAGAAACAGCTCTTTTGTTTTTTTAAGCGTTGGCTTTTCGCGTTGGCAAAAAAAATAAATGTGCTGTTTGCGCATTGCCTTTTTTAGTTCAAATGTTGATGTTTAGCACGATTTCTGCATTATGCACAACGGTTGGTATATGATTTGTGCGATTTAGCGCGTTAGATTTTCCGTTAGGAAAATCCGAGTGTTAAATTAGCACAAAGATCGGTTTAGAAAAAGGGTTTAGCATTAATTATATACGGTGTTGTGTGTAGTACTTTATTTCAGAAATCTAATTCTTTCTCCAGTATCAGGATCCGACAAAAAATACCATAATTGATAATTCTCCTTTAACTTATAAACTTCTAAATTCTTTGAGGTTTTTATATCGTTAAAATTCAGTTTAATTTTTTTCGTATCATATTGCTCAATTATTTCCCACTTTCCAGATGAAGTTCCGTTATTAATTTCTCGGTCAAATAGATTTTGAGAATTATTCATTTCGAAAAGATTATCAGGCTTAAATGTCAAAACAATACTATCAGTTTTAATTTCCGATAGATAGTCGTATGAAAATTTGTCCATTTTCCAAGTTCCTATAATATCCTTTGAATTTACTTCAACATTTTTTCTCTCAATATTTACATCGATTGGTCCCTTAAAATGGCAAGATGTAAATCCAAGAACTAAAATCAATAATATCCAATAATGTCTTTTCATTTCAATTTTTGAGGTTGGTGTATTATACTGAAATAGGTTGACCATTTTTGGGTTCAATTTTCGTTAATTAGAAGGCCAAATATTCTAAATTTTGTTTATTCTTTTTGTAGGAATGATATTTAATACCTTGATTTAGATGAATAAAATCTGGAGTATTTAATTTCAAACTAAAATGACGTCTTTTGGTGTTGTAAATAGCCACGGCTCTATTGATCATCTTCTTTGCTAAAGTACAGTTTTTTATGGTTTGTTTAAGCCCGTATTCATATTTTAAGGTTCTGTTTATTCTTTCAGCTACGGGGTTTTCGTATGGATCGTATTG
>MPDE01000018.1 GCA_001874335.1 Bacteroidetes bacterium MedPE-SWsnd-G2 | reverse complement strand
GCGTAATACCTAATAATGAATTAGACAATGATGGAGATGGGTTCTCTATTTGTGAGGGTGATTGTGATGACACCAACTCTGCAACCAATCCTGTAGCCACTGAATTATGTGATGGTATTGACAATAATTGTGATGGACAAATTGACGAAGGTATTACAGATGTTTTTTATGCAGACTCCGACGGTGATGGTTATGGAGATTCAAATAATTCGATTGAAGCTTGCGATGCTCCTCCAGGATTTGTTTCTGATAATACTGATTGTGACGACACAAATAGTTCTATTTACCCTAGCGCTTTAGAATTGTGTGACGGAATTGACAATAATTGTGATGGCCAAATTGATGAAGGCGTTACTACTACATATTTTGCTGATAGTGATGGTGATGGGTTTGGAGACATGAATAACACTATGGAGGCATGTGACATTCCACCAGGCTATGTAACAGATAACAGTGATTGTGATGATACTAATAATTCAGTTTTCCCAGGAGCACCTGAATTATGTGATGGACTCGATAATGATTGTGATGGCCTTATTCCAAATGAAGAAATTGATAATGACTCTGATGGCTTTACAGAATGCGAAGGCGATTGTGATGACAACAATGCAACAGTATATCCAGATGCAATTGAGTTATGTGATGAACTTGACAATAATTGTAATGGTCAAATTGATGAAGGAGCATCAACCATATTTTACGCCGATACTGATGGTGATGGATTTGGCGATTTAAATAACTCGGTTGAAGGATGTACAGCGCCACCGGGTTATGTGCCTAACAGTTACGATTGTGATGACAATAATTCTAATATATATCCTAGCGCTCCTGAACTTTGTGACGGCATTGACAATGACTGTGATGGAATAATTCCTGATATTGAAATAGATAGCGACGGAGATGGATTTACAGAATGCGAAGGCGATTGTGATGACAACAACCCATCAATTAATCCCGCTATTTCCGAAATATGTGATGGCATAGATAACAATTGTGATGGCCAAATTGATGAAGGTGTTACAGATGTTTTTTATGCAGACTCCGACGGTGATGGATTCGGAAATGCAACTCAAAGTATAGAAGCTTGCGATGCTCCTCCAGGTTATGTTTCAGACAATTCGGATTGCGATGACACCGATAATACAATATACCCTGGTGCACCAGAACTTTGTGACGGAATCGATAACAACTGCGACGGTTTCATCCAAGAACCCATTGTTGATGACTTAGAAAATCAAAACGTAGAATATCAATTTGTTTTACCTCCAATTACTGGAGAACACCTATCGGGAAATGAAGCCTACTATACTTTACCGGGTGGAAACGGAAGTATCTATTACCCTAATGAAATAATTGAGTATACTAATTTCCCTTCATATCCTGTTACCCTGTATATATATGACAGTTATGGTTCTAATTGTGATTCTGAAGAAAGCTTCGAACTTATAATCACATTACCATTAGAATGTACAAGTTTAAACAATCCAATAGATGGCGAAATTAATGTATTCATCGATTCCGATTTATTCTGGTATGAAGTGCCTCGAGCCACAGGGTATAACATTTCAATAGGCACCTCATCAGGTGGAATAGAATTAGAAAACAACCTCGATGTAGGCAATAGTTTGTTTTACGAATTTATCGAAGATCTGCCTCATGATACTACTATTTATGTAACCATTGTACCATATAATGAAGACGGGTTAGCTGAAGGTTGCTTTGAAGAAAGCTTCACAACCGAAAGAATTCCAAGACCCCCAAGATTTTTCACCCCAAATAACGATGGTCACAATGATAGATGGGTAATCCCAAATAGGTTTAACACTATTAAAACTGTTTATATTTATGATCGATTTGGAAAGTTATTAACCGAAATCGAAAACCTTGAAGTTGGTTGGGATGGTACTTTTAACAACAACCCAATGCCAGGTAATGATTATTGGTATACTGTTTTATATAAAAACGGAGAATCATTGAATGGTCATTTCGCATTAAAAAGATAAAATATTGACCAATTATTAAAAATAAATACACCCAAACAAAACAAGTATAAGCCCTCTAACGAGGGCTTATACTTGTTTTTGATAAAGTCTTATTTCACTTTTTTAATATCATACTGGCCATGATCTATCAAAGTATGTTCCTTCCAATTCAATAGTGAAGGGGTTCTCTTCATTTAACCATTTCAGTAATTCATATAAAAGAAAAATCAATTTGATTACCAAAAATTAATACACTGATAATCAAGGTATTATTACGGGAGTGAATTCAAGTAATTTCACTTGATTATTCCCACAACACTTTCCCTTGAATCTAACCGCATAAACACCTAATTACCATTAAATCAATAGTTTATAATATTCAATTGTTGTAGATTTATAGTAATTAGACTACAAACGATAATAAAGTTCCCTTCTTGTTTCAATTTTAAAACTGATTCTGCTTTACAAGCAGTATCACATATTATATGGAGACCAGAAACCATTTAAACGGGGTGAATTAGGAAACCTTAATCCTAAATTTTAAACCAAAAAATTATGTTACAAGTAGACAAAACAATTGCTCCGGCAAAACAGGTCGTTTCTCAAGGTATGGCATTGCAATCCTATTGCAATAGCGTATTACAACAGCCAAATGTAGATTTCTCTAAGTTTCCGAATTTAGTAAGTTATCAAAAGCAAATTAATTCGGGCTTAGCCACTGCAAAATCACATGCTAACAATTACCTCAATGTCATTCAACCTCAGATCATTCATAACATCAATGATATTGATAATTACTTTCAATTATTGAAATCTATTCCAACTAGTGTACCATCTGGAAGTTCGAAAGAAACATGGATAAATGCACTAAAAGCCATTGAACAGCAAACCACTTTGTATAGCAACGCTAGCAATGTGATTGTTTTAGATTTAGGACAACTGAATACAAATTTAGGAACTGATGCTGCATCATTCTCTTCTACCGTATCGCTCCTAAATGCCGCTGTAAATGGAGACAATGGTGTATTAGACCAACTAAATCATGATATCAGTAAAGTTGATGGTCAAATTGCAGGTGCCATTGCAGGAACAGCTTTAAGTGGATTAGCCATAATTGGCGGCGTGTTTATGATTGCAGTAGGTGCTATTGCCGATTTTTTCACAGCAGGAACATCTACTCCTTTAATTGTTGGTGGTGTTGCTGTCTTAGCAATTGGTATAGGTGGAGAAGTGGCTAGTGCCATCACACTTAAAAACTTATACAAAGAAAAAACAGATATGCTTCAAAAGAAATCGACACTTACTGCCGAGGTCAATCTTGCCTTAGGAATGAGCTCTGCATATGGACAATTAAAAACTCAAGCGCAATCTGCAATGGCAGCAGCAACGCAAATGAAAAGTGCTTGGACCAGTTTAGGAGGAGACCTGAGTAATATGGCTTCAGATTTAAATAATGGCATTACAAGCACAGATGCACTTAGAACCTTATGGTTAAATACTGCCAATAATTTAATTCCAACTGTTGAAGGCGATATTTCAACAATTAAGGCGCAATTGGCAGGTATTCAAACTAAGAAAGTCACTACAAGTGATTTAGGGACATTTATTGTTAATCAAGCAAACGCTGCTTAAAATTTAGGAATTATGACCACAAAAATTCAAAATATTCAAAGTGCGCAGTCCAAAAACTTAAAAAATATTGGTAAAGCGTCTAAAGAACAGCAGTCGCAAGCATTGATTGTTCAAGCGTATTGTAATAGTGTGTTAACTCAACCAGATGTTGACTTTTCGGGAGATTCTAATTTATCTTCTATGCAACAAACCATCAATCTAAATTTAGGAAAGGCAAAAAACCATGCTAACAATTACCTAAATAGTTTACAACCAACAATGCTTCAAAACTTGTCTGATTTATCCAATTATTACAATTTGCATAAAAGTGTACCCGATGCTATTCCGGTAAACTCTACAGAAGAAAGTTGGATTAATGCTTTAACAGCGGTTAAACAAAATTCAGAAGCATATTTGCGAAGATCTAAGCAATTAACCTTAGAGCTCAATGCTTTTAGTTCTAACGTCAAAGAAGATGCAAAATCTTTTAGTTCAATTCTAACTCAATTAAACAACCTAGTTAACGGTGATAATGGAGAATTAGAGCAGTTAAATTCTGAATTAAGCTCAATTGATACCGAAATAGCTTCAGAAATTACGGCCTCAGTATTTGAAGGCTTAGGTATTTTAGGAGGCGTTGTAATGATTATAGTAGGTGCAATTGAAGATTTTGTTACAGCTGGAACTAATCCAGAATTAGTTATTGGAGGCGTAGTTGCTGTAGTTGCAGGTGTAGGAGGCGAAGCCGCTACCATTGTTGCATTAGCAAATGCTTATAATAAAAAAGGTGAGCTAATTAGAACCAAAACCATGCTTACAAACGAGGTTAAACTCGTTACGGGTATCAACGCTGGATATACCAAATTGGGACACCAAGTGGCCAATGCCGCCATGGCATCAGAGGCAATGACCCATGCCTGGCAAGCCATTAATACCGACTTAGAAAACCTAATTCATGACTTACAAACCGGAATATTAACTTCTGGAGATGTCAGGAAGCTCTTTATTGACGAGGCTAATAGTGATATCAATTTATTACTAAGTGAGATTGAAATTATTAAAAGTCAAATGGCTGGAATAAAACTTACTAAGGTTCCGAAAACTCAAAGATTAGCACATTTTTTAACCAATCATTTAAATTAACTATCATGGATACTTCATTAAACTTGTTTTCTCAAGTAATTCAAAACTTAGGAAATCTCAATACGCAAATAAAAGCCATCACTAACTTGCCGCCAAATGCAGCAAGTGTTCAAACTACGGCCAATACACTAATGGCTAGTGATGTTGGCAATTTAAAAACAATCCAATCTAAGGTGTTAGCCTTTACTGCACCCCATATTGCAACATTAGACACTGCCATTTCCGATTTAAATAATGGCTCAACGAACAAAGCATTAACTGCTATTCAAGGCGTTAATACAGATTCTAAATCACTCGAGAATGATCTTTTGCCTTTAATAAAAAGTGTTAGTGATTCTAAAACTCAAATTCTTGGTTTATCCAATCAATTAAATACGGTTAAACAAGAATTGAACACGCAAATAACTGGTCTAAAAAGTCAAGCTCAAAACGCAAAAAATCAAGAAGACTATTACAACAAAAGAAAGTACTACTTTTTGGCTTTAGGCCCTTTCGGATTAATAGGTCTTGGTATTGCAATCGGGATGATTAAATCTTGGACCAATAAAGCCAACAATTTGAACGCTCAAGTAGTCGCTTTTGAAGCTAAAATTGCAAGTGCTAATCAACTCTTATCAAGCGTAACCGCGTTGATTTCCAGCTTCTCGAAAGGGATTACACAAATCTCTAATATTAAAAATTCTGTTAATGTATTAACGGGAGATATTGAAAATGTCATAAACGACCTTAACAATTCTAACACCCACGCAGCCTTGTTGTTTTTAACCACTGCTAAGCATGAATTAGAAACTTTGCATACAGATGCATCGTAGAAATTCACCTAACCAATTGAATGTTTTTAGCATTCAATTGGTTGTTTTTACAGAAATAACTCTTCAAAAACCAAATGACCATTCTCTTTCAAACGCTCCTTTTCATTGACATACACACTTTTTTGACAGTTTTTTTACACTTGTATCATCAGTTGAGATTCTAATTTCATCTAAATTAGAGGTAACAAAAACTCAACACTATGAAAACTGTAAAAACATTTATTCCTATTGTTATCGGACTTGTTTTAATGCTTGTGATTAGCGGATATGTAAGAACCGATACAATCGAAGCCCCTAAACCTAATCATGAACCAACTGAAAAGCCTTCGGTTCAAAATGTAAACTTTTTCGTCACTCACGGACATTGTAGCACACCATTTTCTGGTCAGGTTGAAAATTTGAAACTTAAAGCACCTCATAAAAACGATTTAAGTAATCCCTTAGAGAATATGACATTGGATTTTGAAATCGATCCTAATACATTCTCTGTTTGTAAAGCCGAAGAATTGACAGAACGCATAAAAACACCCGGTTTATTTATTACTGAGACCAACGAAAAATTCGTATTTAGGTCTACCAACGTTTATACTATGGGAATTGATTGGTATCAGGTAAACGGAAAATTATCAATTAAAGGGGTAGAGAAGGACGTCAAGTTTTTTGTCACTGGAATTAGAAATGAAAACGAGATTAACACAAATACTTTGGTGTTACAAGGGCAATTTAATTTACTAGACTGGGGCATTGATTATGACAAAATTGTGTCTGGCGAATCAGATCCTGTTCCAACTAAATGGATGTATATTAACATGAAAATTGATAGATCATGATACTCTTTTAATTGATTAAAGCGTTTAATGGGCTACAATCAATTTGATTATTTGTTTTTCGGAGCTTTTTGATTTTAACACTATAAAATACAGACCATTTGCAAAAGAACTCGTTGCAATACTAAAAATCGGACTGTTACAATTTGAAAATTTATATTCCTGTTGACCTTGTACATTATAAATTTCAATTTGGTCAGGAATTGAGCCTTTGTTGTTACTTGCAATTGTCACTAAATCATTGGCCGGATTAGGATAAATCATTACTGACTGCTCGTTATTATAATTGTCAACCGATAGTGCTGTACATTCTGGGAGTGTACTTGAAATTTGATTTAAAACGCCATCCTCAACATACCAATTTTCCCATTCTCCACCAGTACCCGAATTCCATGTGGTAAGGTTAAATGTATTACTTCCCAGGCTAGTTCCTTTAACCTTATATACTTTAATAGCTTGGTTTTCAAGATCCCAATTAAGTGGTGTGTTTTCAGAACAATTTTCAGGAATATTATTTTGTACTTCGCAATTGGTTTGAATAAAATAAGCATTGTCATCATAATTAGGATAGTCTCCAAATACAGAAGCGATGCCAGCACTATCAATACATACAGCAGTATATTCATCGCATGCAATGCCTTTCGGGCTCACCATGTAATCTGTAATTATTCGTGATAAAAACACCAAATGCCTACCTTTTCTATCTGGATTATCATAATGTGTATCTGTAATTACATCATCTAATAAGGTATGACTTATAAATTCTTCAGAATCAATTGTAATATTTGAATCGTATGGGTTTGCAAGTGCGGTACTCGATGTTACTGTACCGTTTTCCGCCGAAAAATAATAGTCTCCTAATATGGCCATTCCTGCACTTGTACCTCCAATAACCACATTTCTATCAGAAATAGCTGAATTAATTTCATCTTCGATAGCAGTATTTCTCCAAAATGAAACATAATCCCATTGATCACCTCCCGCAATCCAAATGGCTTCAGCCTGCTGAATTTTTTCATGAATATACGTCTCTGTGGAAGCTAAAGCCGAATTAAAAACTATAGTTTCAACCGAATTTACATTAACCCCAAGATCTGAGTAAAAATAACTATTATAACCATCGCTTCCTGAAGCTCTTAAGACTAAAACATCACCACCGTTTGCTTGTTGCAAAAACCAAGTCATTGCATTGTCATTTTCAGTTGCGCCTCCCATTAAACAAATACCGCCATTGGGTGTCGTTAAAATATCTGTGTTGTTACCTGTAAGATATGAGGTGTAGTTTTGCGCTATACTGCTCAGGTTACACATTACTAAAATGAAAAATAGGCGTATTTGTTGGGTCATAAGTATCTAATTCTAAAAGAATAAATATAGCATTTTCAATTAATTACCTATAACACAGAATTGAAAAAGTAATAATTCACAATAACTAACAAAACTGTAGTCTCAGGGCAAATTTAGCTTTACCTTGCAGCAAAATTAAAATGACACCATATAAGCATGTCATTTGAACACTTTTTATATGTCATTTCAATCATTAGGCCTTTCCAAAGATTTAGTTAAAGCGGTTAACCAACAAGGTTATACAACACCAACTCCAATTCAACAAAAAGCAATTCCGCTTGTTTTAGAAGGAAAAGACCTATTGGCATCAGCTCAAACTGGTACTGGAAAAACAGCAGGTTTTACGTTACCATTACTACAACGCTTGTCACAAGGACAACAATTAAGAAACCGACCAATTAGAGCTTTGGTGTTAACGCCTACTCGTGAGTTAGCTGCGCAAGTTCATGATAATGTGAAAGCTTACAGCAAATACTTAGATATCAGATCTGCAGTGATTTTTGGAGGTGTTAACCAACGACCTCAGGTGGCAACCATTAAAAATGGTGTTGATATTTTAATTGCCACTCCCGGACGTTTATTAGATTTAGAAAACCAAGGGCTTTTATCGCTTTCTAAAATTGAGTATTTGGTTTTAGATGAAGCCGATAGAATGCTTGATATGGGCTTTTTAAGAGATATTAAAAAGATAATTAGTTTGATGCCTAACAAAAGGCAAAACCTTTTGTTTTCAGCTACATTTTCAAGAGAAATTAAAAAATTAGCTAAAGATTTTTTACAGCACCCAGTTGCGGTTGAAGTCACCCCAGAAAACTCTACAGTAGACGCTATAGACCAAAAGGTATATCGTGTGGCTAAAGGCTTAAAAACAGGATTGATTGTAAAATTGATTTCTGAAGGCAATTGGAAACAAGTATTAGTGTTTACAAGAACAAAGCACGGTGCAAATAAACTCTGTAAAAAATTGGTTTCCTCAGGCATCTCTGCAGCTGCAATTCATGGTAATAAAAGCCAAGGCGCACGTACAAGAGCATTGGCCGGATTTAAAAACAATACCATTAGAGTATTAGTTGCTACAGATATCGCTGCTCGTGGATTAGACATTCCGTTGTTACCTCACGTTATCAATTTTGAATTGCCTAATATCTCAGAAGATTATGTACACAGAATTGGTAGAACGGGTAGAGCAGGGGCCAGTGGTCAAGCCTTGTCTTTAGTTTGTGCCGAAGAAACAAGTTACCTAAGATCTATTGAGAAATTGGTAGGTTTGAAAATACCTGTTGAAGTTATTGAAGGCTTTGAACCCGATCCTAATGCCTCTCATGAACCGAGAAAACAAGGACAAAATAACCAAAGACGATCTCGAAAACCAGAACAGTCAAATTCTAAAAGAACTAAAAACTCTGATGGTAGACGCACAGAAGGTGGTCGCTCAGGAGACTCAAACAGACCAAGTAAAAACCCTAAAGCAAAGAGTAGGCATCGCGGCTCTAACAGACGGTAGTGTTAATTAAATTTTAGTTTACTAAGGTTAAAAAAACGCTGACCAAGGTCCAATTTTCAGATTACATTTCGTAGGTCCAACAATCAACAAACCAGGTGCTATTCTCATCAATTAGGTATAGCCTTAATTTGTGATTCAATTTGTTTTAAAACGTTCATCATTTTTTTAAAATGATCCAGGTTTTGAATGCCATGAGCTGGAGTTAGCAATACTTTATTAGTATCCGACTTATTTATAGTAATGTAGAAATATTCATCGACTATATTTTCAATAAAAACCTGGTCTATTAGAAGTTTATTTATGAGCTGTTTATCTCCTCTAAAACTGAATTGAGAGTTTAGTTTTTTAGAACCATTGTTCGGTTTTGGATATGCAAAATAATTCACAATACTATCCCAATAGGTGGAAGGGAAAATATTTAAAGATATGTTAGATTTTACGTCTAAATGTAATATGATTCTAACCGGGTCAACAGGGGATAATACCCCTTGAGTTTCATTAAAACTAATACTAATTTTTGTGCCATCAACAGTTATCACGCCTTTCATAGGCTGATAGGAAAATTGTCCGCCAGGTGAATAAAACTTTTTCTTAACCTCCTCTAAATACCCCCCATCATAGGCATCTACAATTTCTTTTATAAAACTCATGAAATAAATATATGGGTTCTTATGGATTTATTTTAAAAATTTGAATCGTGGTTGATATTTTACCTCCTGATCATTATTTATTCTAAAACTATTACATAGAATGAAGATCAAATTTACGCCGTACATGGTCAAAATGGTAATGAAAATTGCTTTTAAAGACATACTTTCTATAAATCCGAATTGTGCAATTAACACAAAGATTAGGGGAAGTGCACAGAGCAAAATGGTCCAAGTGATTTCAAAATTTATCAAATCTTTACCCAGTTTATCTATGTTTTTAATCTTACCTCTTTTTGAAGACCACATCATAAAGGGAATTATTATCCCTAATAATGGAAAAAACAGAAAGGTAAGCGCCGAAAGATTGAGGTAATTTAAATACTTGTTATCTTCAATAATGGCCCAATCTAATAAGTCGTCAGGATTCGCATTTAAAGCATTTGATAAGCGCTTAAGAGAATCGGCTGTTGGATTGGTTTCTCCATTTTCAATACGTTGAATTGTTCTTAAACTTAAGCCTGATTCCTCCGCAAGATATTCCTGAGACATGCCACTTTTTATCCTTAAGTTCTTAATGCGTTTAGCCAATTGATCCTTATCCATTGTTGATAGTATTACGTTTTAGTTTTAGTTTTTGTTTGTGTCTCATGATAGTAAAGGTAATCGAACCTATTAAAAATCCGGGTACAATTTGAAGAAGGGATCCATAAACCAAATGATTTAGTAGTGCTTGACCAAAATTATCAAAATAGAGGCTGTAATGTGTACCTATTTGCCAATGCGTATCCACTAACCAAGCTATAGCAACTGGAAATCGGGATATTGGTGAAAATATAATTAGGCCTAGTAGTAATAACACTAAATATCTATTGTTTTGATGGTGTTTTATTCCCAAATACACCGAAAGTCCTAAAGTAAACCAAAGCAAACCTATTATAAAAATATAATGCTCTGGGATACCAAACAACTCCAATATATATCTTATTGGTGTTATAAAAATTGCAATTACAATTGGTGTTTTTACCATTTGGAATGCCTCAGAAAAAAGGTCTTTTTGTCTCGTATTTTTCACATCTGATTTCATTAAAGCTTATGGTTTAATTTGATACGACAAATGTAATACAGCGGCTTTGACATTGATGACGTCATGCCTATGACATCTTTACGACATCTATGGTTTACGCGATTATTTCTCTATAAGAAAGGAAAGCATAGTGCAAAAATGAACGATTTTCAAGTGAAAACATTAGGAGGGAAGCCCTGAGTAATTATAATGTAATGATTAGTGAAATTAAACCAATTTATTCAAACCATTTGTCTAATCGTCTTTTGGTTCTTTGATATGCTGTTTTTTCCCAAATGACCTCAAAGCCATTCCATAGTACTCTCACTTTTTCACCACCATCTTTATACAGTACAAATTTTATGTCTTCAAATTGCACGTAAACATTGTTTACATCAGATTCTTTAGACATGTATTTTTTATTATTAGATTTTACGCCCATTAGCCTTATGAGCAGGTCTTGAGCATCTTTAAGCGGAATATATCTAAAGCCGTATGCTGTACCAGAAACACCATTTTGATTTCTATGATCACCAAAAAAGGAAAGTAATAAACCTCGTTTATCCACTTTATCACAATTAAAAGCCACAGAAATCAATCCGCCGCTATCATCTGCAGCCAGACTCTCTGTTTCAAACTGAAATTCTTCATTTCCGGCAGGGCCGATAATAGTGTTAATAATGTATTCTTTAGACTTAAATTGCGAAATCTCTTTAGCCAATTCTTTTTTATTTGTTTCCAAGGTCACATAGGTAATACCGGCTGTTGGGTCATTGCTGGATTGCCCAAAGAAGTTAATAGACATTAAGCAAAGTATAAAACTAAGGCATAGTGGTTTTGTCATCGTTAAATTATTAGAGTTCCAAATTAGTTTAATTCTCACAATTTCAAAAGATTAAAATTAAATATGTTAACATTACGGTCGTGGCTGTATAATTGCACTCTGCTTTTAATTATTGAGTATTTAATAAAACATGCCATGGGGTATAGCGCATTGGAATTATCAGGAGCGCTGAAATTATATTAGAAGTCAAAACCACTAAACATTCTATTTTACATAATATAAATTATAGTACATTTTATAACAATTAGCGAAATAGCGCTTTTGGGCGATATTTGACATAATTGCAGATATAATGTCTTCAGACTTATATCGACAGACAAATCGACTTTAGGAGATTCATGAATTCCTTACAAAATAAAATCGCGTGAATAATTATGTACAAGCTAATTGTGGTTTCGTAGTTGCATTTATCATTGTGTAGCTATAATGATACTATGTAAAAATGGAGCTTCTCGTAAACTTTGATATTCTGTACAATTATCAAGAAATTATTTTTAAAACGATTTTTCGGAACATTATTATTTCAGATACATGTCCTTAAGAATACTTCGTAGTTCTCAGTGATTAACATTTAGTCAATTAAAATGTAACAGCTAATTGTGACTACATTGGATATTGCACATATTGTTTTTCATATTCCATACCGAGGGCCTAAAACTTTCAAATACGAGATTCTCACGAGTGAAATTGATAAACTCTTTTAAATTAAAATTCCTTGAATAAAATTTTATGAGGCCAAGTTTAACATTGAGATTCTATTTTACATAATATTAAGAACTAATAGATTCTCTAAAAAACTCAAATATCATTACCATAGCTAAAGTATCAAGCTCACAATACATTAATAATGCTTTTCTAATTTCTAATCTTTCTGCATTATTCATCTCTTGAAACTGTAATTTCGAATATGCAATTAATGCAGAACCTCCATTATCTATACCTTCTAAATCTGATATTAAACTATCTAATTCATCTTCACTCCATTCATCAAATAGTTTAGGCAAACTTTTATATGGACTAATGATTTTATCATTTTCGTCAAATAATATAAATACTTTATCATCATTAAAGTTTATACTAGATATAGAAATCTCTTTTATAGATTTAGAATATTTATTTTTTAAATAAGAACTACGATTTAAAACAGCAGGCAATACTGCCTTTATAGAGTTAGAACCTTTAGTTTGTGGGTCATAATAGTATAATTTGACCATTTCACATAAATCTATCATATCCCTATCTCCTAACCAAGAAATAGCACTATCCTTTTTTGAATGACTAATAGATTGAATAAAATCAACTAACTCTTCCTTATCCTTTTCATTTGAAGATATTAATTGTTCATAGATAGCATTAAGTATGGTGTTTTCGTGGTAAGAATATTTAAATATACTTCCTTTATCTAAAGACAAAGCCTTTTTTAAAGCTCTTAAAAATTCAAAATTTGGAAAAATTCCAGCTTCAGAATTGATATATTCAGTTTCGTGCAAAATGGAACCATTTTCTAAAACCTTATGATGTGAAAATTGAAAAGCAATTTGCTCATAAGGTTTTTTTCCTTTATTAAAAGGAATTGCAACAGTAGAAGTTTCAAAATCAATAAAGTGTAATGGGAATTTCCAATTACTGATTTCTAGTTTCAATCCATCAATATCAATATAAGGTGTATTATCTTTTTCTTTTACTTTATCTATTTGCAACCATTGTCTTTCAGAAGAGGACATCCCTTCGGTTTTGGGTAAAATCGTTATATCATCTTCCATAATATCTTTCATTAAATATGTTCCACTTTCAATCAATTTGGAAGCAGATTTGAAATTACTTACTTCATAAACTTTTGGTTCATTTTCAATTGTTTTTTTTGATAAATTTAATTGATTTGTCCAGCATTCAACATATCCGCTTTTTAAATTATTCTCATAAATAGTATAGAATTCACAGTTTTTACATTTTACATTAACAGGCGAATTTATTTTAATATCTTTTGAATAATGCTCCGTAAATAAATGTACTGCTTCAATAAAGGAATATGATTCATCATATTTATAAACTCCAGATTGTATATTAGAAACAATTGCATCAACTGGTATTTTTGCTAATATAGATTCTCCGATATCCTTTTTGGTTATTCCTTTTTCAACGATTATTCCTGTACGATTATTGGAATTTGATGTTATCTTAAATTTTTGATTCAAACCATCAACTGTAGCAGTTTTACTTTTATCAATTAGCAATAGAAAAGGTTTAATTGACCAATTTGGAAATGCATTTTTCATTACATATTCCTGAAAAGCAATATCAAATAAATATGCCTTCCATTCACTTCGAAGTCCTCCCCTTTTTCCAATAATAGAAAATTCATCATTTGAATTTATTGATTTGGCTTTAACTTCTATTAGCTCAACAATATCGCCACGTTTTACCAAAATATCAACACGTATAAAGCAATTATTAAACAAAAATGCTGGTTCATAAATAATAACATTTTCTTGTTTTAATAATTCATTAGTCTTTTCAACTACCAAATCATAATCCCAAGGATTTCCTTCAACAAGTATTCCTCCTTCATATTCTAATCTTGCCAATTCTTCAACTTGAAAACCACCTTGTGCCAATGCTTCTAGGAAATCATCTTCCTTTTTTTGATTAGCGTATTCCTTATTATTAGAATAGTAAAGTTTGGTTGGACATTCAAGACCCAATTTAAACCTTGATTTTGATAAATATCTTTTCATTAATATTAATAAAAAAAGTTAGTCCCAGAAAAAACTAACTTTGTGATTGTCTTTTTACGGACATAATAGAACGCTTGTGTGTGGCAATCGAAATTGCAAATTTTATCTGGTGCGTCCTTTTTATTATTAAGAATATGGTTCTAATGAGCTTTTGGCATTCATTTCTTCTAATAAATTAAAATTATCCCATTTTGTAAACCAATACTTTTGCTTTACGACAAATTTAATAAATTCTAATTTTTCTGTTTTAACACCAAAAAGTGTCAATACTTGTCGTTTAAATTTAAAATCTTGTTCATTTAGATATGGACAAGATATTAAATCAAAAAATAAAAGTACCAATTCTGAATGTTTAGTTCGCTTATTTTCTTCAATACCTGTTATTTTTATAATTATTGCTTTTTTTACGGCTTCCTTTAATAAAGAATATTGTTTAATATCCTTAAAATAAAAAAGTAAAACAGTTATTACAAAATAGTTTATCTCATTTTTAAATTCATAATCTAAACTATCATCATCTTTTTTAATAATGTTCAGGTTCAAATATTTAACAAGTTGATTTCTTGTTAGTCTATATTCTTTACCTAATTCTTTTAATACAATCAATAAGTATAGTGTCTCAATTTGTAAATGTTCATCAATTTTACTTTTATCAAGTATCAAAATTACTTCATCCAATATTTTTTTAAATACAACCTCTTGATTCAGCTTATTAAATTGATTTTTCAAGGCATATGTCTTACCATCTTTTGGTTCATCAAACTGAAATTTATATCTCTTCCTGAAAGATTTAATAATAAAGGATAGGATATTAACTAGTTTAATAGTAGAATTAACTTTTGGAGAAACTCCATAAAGGAAAAAGACGAAATCAAGCATTTCAACAATATAGTTTGTGAAATTTGCTTCTTGTTTAATTAATTTCTTTTCTTCCTCTTTAGTAAGTAATCCTTTAAACTTATCTTTATCTAGTCTTTTTTTATGCTCTTCATACTTTTTGAGATTTCGTAATAAACTACTCTTGAATATTGCTAAAGTATAGTTCATAATATCTTTATAAGCAACATTTGAAACTACTACAATTGTTTTAAATTCTGTAATTAGTTTATTTGAATCACATCTAATATCGACATCACTAACCTTTATTTTTTTTCTAGGAATATAGTCTTCATCACTTTTCTTTTCTTCAGGAATTTCTTTGTCTTCCTTTTCGTTTTCTTTAATAATTTTAAATTTAATCCCTTCCTTTAAAAGATTAATAACTTTGTTTTTAGCTATAGTTATTTCAGTAATTAATGGTTTTTCATAAAGTATCGTTTTTGAATTGTTTAATGATAATTTATAATCTTTT
>MPDE01000017.1 GCA_001874335.1 Bacteroidetes bacterium MedPE-SWsnd-G2 | reverse complement strand
TATTAAAAAATAAAATCGAAGTTTTGGAAACTGGAATAAAGTCATTTCATTGGACAATGGAAAAAGACGAAAATAACGAACTGACTTTAATATCTAATAACGGAAAAACAACAAACCGAATAAAAATTACTAATGCCAACAATGTATAACCGCAATTACGGCGGATTCGACTACGTCCGAATCCACTCGGAATTGCTAAAGGCAGTACTTAACCGAACTAATTAATTTTAAACCCGTAACAGCGGTTATACGCACCGTTGTGCTTCATTATCAGAAACATTTAAGCAATGATAAAATTCTTTCGAAAAATTAGACAAGATTTACTTTCAACAGGTAAAACTAGTAAGTACCTAAAATATGCCATAGGCGAAATTATTCTTGTGGTTATTGGAATTTTAATTGCCTTACAGATCAATAACAGAAGTGAGAAAAAAACCAATCGTGAACATGTTGAAAGTATCTTGAAAAATGTCTATTATAATTTAGAAAGCGATATGGCAAATCCAATTAATAGATGGATGGAGTTCTGTGAGTATAAGGATTCATTAAACACTTTAGTTCTGACCAAAGATTTAACCTACCAAGACTATGAATTAAGTGGTCAAGGCTCTAGAAGTTTAAGTCGCATATTAACTTATGAAATTGAGCCCTTCCAATTTGCAAATCAAGCCTATGAACGATTAATGGCTAACATAGAGATTATACCAGATGAATATATCCCAATAGTCGAGATACTTCAAGATGTTTATGGCAAAGAAGTACCTGTTGTAAATGAAGTTACCTTAGAGGCAAAATCTTTTGTTGATGAGATTGAAGACAAGTATCAAACAACTTACGACTGGTATTCCAATACAGATAGCTCGCATTTTAGACAAAAGGTAGATTACATGCTCAATAACGCAAAACACTTAAATGACGTCAGAAGACATCAATACATCATAGAGCACTTAATGGGACATATGAATACCTTAAAAGCTAATGTTTCCATTGCTTACAGTAAAATTCATAATGAATTAATGTTTAATGAACCATTTTCTGAAACTGTAGAACAATTTTACTTTCCTACTGAGGATGAGCTTAACAGATATGAAGGCACTTATAAAAACATAAATGATTCTACTAACATATTAGAGTTTTTATCTAAAGATTATTACTTAACCATTAATGGCTTTAAGCTTGTTTATATTGGTGACAATAAATTTGCTCCTTCCACTAGTGCAAGCAGATATGTTAAGTTTTTTGAAGATAAAAATGGTATTATCAATGCCTTAAATCTTGTCAGAATAATTAAAAATGATACTGTTCCATTTCATTATACTAAAATTGAATAACGAAAGCACAACACCGTGTATACTAATCTTAATCCTATCTTTTGATCTTTCTGATTATTAGTTAAAAATAATAGATTATAAACTTAAGACGTGTATAATTAATTGCTCAATCACTGCCGACTTACGAAAATTCCGCTGGAATTTTCTATCTGTGATTTGTTTGCTAAATTAGTTGCTGAATCAAGCAACGAAATCATACACAAGACAGTTGTGCTTCATTATCCTTAATCGAACGGATTAAAATAATTATTATAACTTCAGAGAAATAATTAACCAATGATAAAATTCTTTAGATTATCGAAACTTAATTTTGTGTTGCAAAATCAAATGTCCTGTGGACATTTGGTTGAGATAGCCACTTGCGGAAAAAACAGAAACCATGATTAAGTTTTTTAGACAAATAAGACAAAACTTGCTTATAGAAAATAAAACTGGAAAGTATTTTAAATACGCAATCGGAGAAATTTTACTCGTAGTTATTGGAATTTTAATTGCGCTTCAAATTAACAATTCGAATAATAAAAGAATTGAACAAGACAGAGAGATTAAGTACTTAACAAATATTAAACTTGATCTATTAAAAGATATTGAAAGTCTTGAATTCAATATAGATTTTAGACAAAAAAAGATATTAGGAATTGAGAAGCTGGTAAACGAAATTAATGGCCAACCGATTAAGGATTTAAACGAAACTACTTTTAACGTAATAAATACTCTATACCAAGAAAGGTTCCAACCTAGCAATGTTACATACAGTGATTTAGTAAGCTCTGGAAATATGAATCTTATTTCTAACGATTCAATAAAGATATACTTGTTCGAATTATCACTTCTCTACCAACAAAACCTATTCAACATTGAACACGAAACGGCGGAATATGATGAAAATATATCTAAATCAATTTTTAGATTAGTCGATATTGAACTTATGAAGCCCGTCTTTTTAGGAGAAAAAACTGTACAACAGGTAAATATTTCAGAAGAAAATTTCAAAGCTCTTTTTGAGAGTCTTGAGTATAAAAATGGTTGTGTCGTTTCAAAATGGACTTCAGAAGGAATGATTGAACACTATCAAAACATCAAAAATAAATCAGAAAATTTAATTGAATTAATTAATACAGAACTGAATAAATAACGAAAGCACAACAATGTATATCAGCCATTAAAACGACTCATATACGAACACATGGTTAACCTATTTCAGTATAATACATAACACTAAAACCAAAGATGATGAGACTAACATTTCTTTTTTTAACCGCACTTTTAATAGGCTGTACTAACAACCCCAAAATTGAAAGGCTAGAACTTGCTGTCGACAATCCATTTAATGTAGCATTAAATGAACCTATTGACTATGTAAATGTTTCAGCAGACCATGTCAAGTCTTATGTAGATGTAAGTATTACTAATGCTGTAATAGACTTAGATAACATAAAGTCTCATAATACCCAGAGTTTTGAAAACACCTTTGGAGCCTATGACAAAATTTCAAATGAATTAGATAAAGCTTATTCGAATGCTTTTCTACTGAATTGGGTGTCAATCGATTCAATGACAAGAGCCGAAGGAACTAAAGGCTATCGAAAAATTGACTCTTTACTTACAGAAATTGGTTCTGACAAAGTACTATTTAATACGTTTCAATCTTATACCAATTCAGAAGAAGGGAAAGCCTTGAAAGGCGCTAAAAAAAACCTTATAAATAAGGTGCTAGATAAATTTAAACATTCAGGAGTAAATCTTAATGAAACATATTTAGCAACATACAAAAGCCTTTCAGCTAAGATTAGTGAACTTTCATCAGAGTTTTCTAAAAACATGAATACCGCAGAAGATTTTTTAGTTTTGAATGAAAAAGAAGTTGACGGCTTACCAGAAAATTTTAAAAACACCTACCGTTTAGAGGATGGTAGTTATAAGATACCCATAATTAACGCAACTGGATTAGTTGTAAGCAATGCCTCTTCTAGCGAGATTAGAAAAGCCTATTCCATAAAAAAAGCGAATAAAGCAGCTGAACTAAATCTACCAATCCTAGATTCACTTATCAGTAAACGAAGCCAATTGGGGAAATTAATGGGCTATGATTCCTATGCGGGCTATAACCTTGAGCTTAAAATGGCTAAAACACCAGAAAAGGTTTGGGAATTTATCAATGAACTTTTGGCCGAATCTAAAGCTAAAGCGCTTAAAGATATTGAAGCATTAAAGACCGTTAGAAATACAGATTTGAATACCCTCGATGATGACAGCCCTATAAACCCATGGGATTTAAGGTATTATAATAACCAACTTTTAAAAACAAAATATAAGCTTGATTATCAAAAAATGCGTGACTATTTACCAATGGAAGCCTGTTTAGAAGGTATGCTTTCCTTATACCAAGAACTGTTAGGTTTAGAATTCAAAAAAGTAGAAAACCCATCGGTTTGGCACAAGGATGTAACTATGTACGAGGTGTATGAAGGCGAAAAACTAAAAGGTTATTTTTACCTAGATCTATACCCAAGACCCAATAAGGAAACGTGGTTTTATGGAGTGCCTTTATCCTCTGGAATGCAAACAGCCAATGGATATGAAGTCCCTGTGGCAATGTTGCTAGGTAATTTTACTAAAGCCACAGATGAATTACCTTCTCTTATAAGTTTTGGTGAACTCAATACCCTGTTTCACGAATTTGGTCATATAGTAAATATGATGTCGTACGAAGGTGAGTATAATATTTTATCTTCAACTAAAAGCGATTTTGCAGAAGCGATGTCACAAATTTTTGAAAACTGGCTAGATGATTACGAGATAATAAGCTCCTTTGCCAGACACTACAAAACAGGTGAGGTATTTCCTAAATCATTATTTGACAGTAAGTTAAAAGCTAAAAATATTTCCTCCGGTATAGGCGCACAAATGTCATTGAGGTATTGTCTTTATGATATGAATTTATATGACAAATACGACCCAATAAACCCCTTAAACACCGATCAGTTATGGAAAGATATTGATACACAAATGGGACTAATGGATTACTACATAGATGGAACACATACGCAAGCCAGTTGGATTCATATTAATACCAACCCTGTATATATGTATGGTTATTTATGGTCTGAAGTTTACGCTCAAGATATGTTTACCGTTTTTGAAAAAAATGGTTTGAGAGATACTGAAACAGGAGTCAGATACCGAAAGCTCATTTTGGCAAATGGTGGACAAAGAGATATTGATGAAGCAGTGGAAGAGTTTTTAGGACGACCTACCAATAATAAAGCGTATATAAAGAGTCTTGGATTGGAATGATGTAAAAAACTAAGCACAACAATGGTTAAAAGTAATTGCTTGTTCTCGCCTACTTACGAAAGTCCTCGCGGACTTTCTATCTGTGATTTATTTGCTAAATTTAGTGTTGAAACACTCAACGTTCTTTACAAAACTCCCAAAATGAATCAAAGAACCCAAATTTTCATAATTCTTACTAGTCTTTTCTTTAGTTGTAAACAAGAAAGTAACAAACAAGTTGTAGAAAACAAAACCAACGCAGAAAATGAAATCACTATTGTAAAGAAAACGGAATTAGTTTACGATATAAATTTCATCTCTAATTCCTTCGATTTTCCAGTAGGCAAACCTGATGCAAATGGATATTACAATGCACAGAAATTTCAAGAGAACATGCATTTAGGTGATGATTGGAATGCTGTTACTGGTGGAAACTCGGATTTAGGAGATCCGATTTATTCTGTAGCAAATGGATATGTTAAATATGCTCAAGATTATGGTAGTGGATGGGGAAATGTTATAAGAGTAATTCATAAAATGCAGAATGGCAAAATGATAGAATCGCTTTATGCGCATTGCGATACCATAATCGTTAAAGAAAAGCAGTGGATTAAAAGAGGAATGAAAATTGGAACTATTGGCAATGTAGACGGACAATATCTTGCACATTTACATTTTGAACTTCGAGAAGATTTGGATTTACCCATAGGTTATGGATATTCTGATATTACAACGGGATATTTGGATCCGTCAAAATTCATAAAAGAAAACAGATAATTGTACAGCACCTAACACCCTACATAATTAATACTAAACCCATTCTCAAAACCTATCTATGTGCTAATTTAACACTACGATTTTCCTAGCGGAAAATCTAACGCGCTAAATCGCTCAAATCATATATCAACCGTTAGGTTTCATTAAAAAACGTAATGTGATAATCCATTCCGTTTCTTCTCTAAATCTTATCTCTTAAACCCAAAAACTGGAGGAGCGAAAACTGCCTTGAGACCCATTCCTAATGCAGCCTGTTGCATCTCTTCCGGAATTACACCACAGAAAAGGAATTCGCCTGGATTAGCTATTTTAAGCAAATTTTCAAAATGACCTGCAGCTGTTGTTCCTAAATGAAATCCAACTGCACCTGCATCTGCAAATAAATCCATAACTACTAACGTAGATGATGTTTCGTCAAAATAACATTCTACATGTTTTGCACCAGGTTCATTGTCTTCCATTTGTTGTGCAACTTCCTTATAGATTCCCTTTAGAGCTTCAGATTGTCCTTCTTTCGCAATCCACTTATATACTGCCAATACTTCTTGATTTGTCATAATTACTAATTTTTAAATTATTACTAACACAAATATATGGCGTATAAACATACATTACACATGTCTTTTTAGACAATTAAAGAGGCTGTTTACGCCATTCATTTTACATATCTTTGTAGAAAAGTATAAATGAAACACATTAGCGTTTTAGTGCCATCAGGAAACAGTATTGTAGATACCATTATCGCACCATACAATTTATTGAATATGGCAAATTCCTATTCAACACAGGTAACTAAGTCACAGGATAAACCATTCAAAATTGATTTAGTGGGTTTAACATTAGAGCCTGTTGTATATCAAGGTTTATTCAGTATTCGACCAACAAAGACTATTCATGAAATAGATAAAACAGACCTGATTATTATTTCGCCAATTAGTGGAGATTTAGCCTTGGGGGTTAAACAAAATATGGAGTTTGTTAATTGGATTAAGGCACAACGAATTAAGAACGGAACAGAACTTGCCAGCTTATGTAAGGGAACATTTTTATTAGCTGAAACAGGATTATTAAATGGCAAGTCCTGTGCAACACATTGGACTGCTCACGACCAGTTTAAACAAAGATATCCCAAAGTAAACCTGTTGCCCGAAAAAATAATCTGTGAAGACAATGGAATTTATTCAAGTGGTGGAGCTTATTCGATATTAAATTTCACTTTATACTTGATTGAACGCTATTTTGGAAGAGAAACTGCCATTTGGTGTTCTAAAATTGCAGAAATTGATTTTGATAGAAAAAGCCAAAGTGAATTTATCATATTTAATGGGCAGAAAGACCATACAGATATCGCAGTTCGTAAAGCTCAAGAGTACATTGAAAATAATTTTCAAGATAAGTTAAGTGTCGAACAAATTGCTGATACAGTTAATTTGAGCAGTCGTAGCTTTTTAAGGAGGTTTAAAAAAGCTACATTTAATACACCCTTGGAATACATTCAACGAGTGAAAGTTGAAGCTGCTAAAAAACAGCTTGAAAACACGGCAAAATCTATACTCGAAGTGATGTATTTTATAGGATATAATGACGATAAAGCTTTTAGAACAACTTTCAGAAAGTACTCTGGACTTTCACCGAAAGAATACCAAAAAAAGTACAATCGCGAAATAGCTTTTGCATAAATTAGCATTTGACTAATGTACTTTCCTGAAATAGGTTGACTAAAAATTAAACCTTCCTAATACAGCATGCATGAAACAATCAAAGTACTTTATAAGAATTGGCTGTTAACGTATAGAAATGAATAAAAAAGCCATTTAAGACATAAATGGCTTTTGATGGATTGTTATTAAAATTTAATTCTTAAAAAAAATTGATTCACTCAAAATTTAATTCATCATTCCAGTAGATATTTCTGGCATTAATTGTAATAAATCTGTTTGTTCTCCCCAATACTCTAGAGAAGCATCAAAATTTTTCCAATCCTCATCCCAAGACCCCCAACCAAAGAGTTCATCATAATCTTCTTTAGTAGTAGTCTCTCTTTCTGTTCCGTTTTCAGCTCGTTTATGAGTATCAAATCCTACAGCTAAAATAAATTGATTTCTATTTCCGCCACTTTGTACTCTAAATAGAGTTCGTACTGCTGTCCATTCTCTTTTTTCTGCCACTTTGGATAATCTGTACATGGCTCTTCTAAAATGCAAAATCTTATCTGCCTTTACATTATAAGTTGTACGTTGAACATAATTTGAAGGTTTCGGATCTTCCGGATTGGGGTCATATGATCCGTTTTCTAATTCTCGATATCTTACCTGTCCTCGATCAGCATTGACAAACTTTGCAACATTTTCATTCCAATAATCACCTTCAGCAGATCTATCTAAATCATAATCTGCAGGCTTTTTATTGGCTTCAACACGAAGGTATGTACCACTATCAGGGCCTGTTATAATTTTGTAAGTCCATATAGCGGTCTTTTCTGTTTTATTAAACATAGCTGTCTTCTTGGCAGCTGCCTTTTCAAAGTCCTTTTCCATGCCTTTTTTTGCCGTATACTCATAGGTATTCCAATAAATTGCATTGTCGTTCCTTTGAGCATAAACAGAAATACTGAATGCAAGGATCATCACTAATAATAATAATTTTCTCATTTTAGTTGGTTTTTAATTGGTTAATATATGTGGCCTTACGCCATATCTAATAATTAGATACTTTAACAGTCTAAAATGAAGTGAGGACTTAATTTGTAAAGGGAATAGAATTAAATAGTATTCTTAGGTTTAATACTACATTTAAAGATACAAAAAAAATAAATGGTTACCTTTAAAATCAAACTTAAAAGAAAAGAAACTCGAATTGAACACAATGAATTAGAGAACGAACTGAGAGCTAATTATATAATAACAAACTTAAGACGTGTATAATTAATTGCTACTGCTGGAAATTAAATCTGAATAAATGAAACTTATTAAAAATAATTCTCTTTTCGTACTCATAGTAGTTTTAATGTTAAGCTGTAACAATTCAGAAAAAAATATATCCGAAGAAGTTTTCAACAATTCTGATGTTTATACCTTGGATAAAGATTGGCCTAATTTACCCAATGATTTTAACTTAGGGAGTCCTGTTGCATTAGGACTTAATAGTAAAGGAAACATCATTGTATTTCATCGTTCGGGAAGAGTTTGGGATACGAATCCTATTTCTAATCTTCCGATTATTAAAGAAAATACAATTTCGGAAATAGATTCAAAAACTGGTGAAATATTGAAATCCTGGGGAAAGAATTTATTCGTAATGCCCCACAGAGTTGAAGTTGATAGTCAAGATAATATTTGGGTTGCCGATTGTGGCCTTCATCAAGTTTTCAAATTTGATGTAAATGGTAATTTATTGATGACATTAGGCGAAGCAAGAGTCTCTGGAAATGATTCAGAACATTTCAATCTTCCTACCGATATTGCTGTTACTGCAGATGGTTCTTTTTATGTTAGTGACGGATATGGGAATAGTCGGGTGATAAAATTTTCAAAAGAAGGAGATTATTTATTTGAATGGGGGCAATTTGGTAATGGTAAAGGTGAGTTTAAAATTCCGCATGGCATTGACCTGGATAGTGAAGGAAATGTCTATGTTGCTGACCGAGAAAATAATCGAATCCAGAAGTTTGACAGTAAAGGGAATTTCATTGCGCTTTGGCAAAATCAAGTGACTGACCAATTATATTCGGTGACTATTGATAATGATAGTAACCACTTATTTGGCATAGATTATGCCATCGTAGACAATAACGTTGTTAAAGGTTCAGATATTTTTCGTTTTGATTTAGACACTAATCTGCAAGTTCAATTTGGAAGATCAGGGCACTATGAAGGTTCAGTTACGAGATATCACGATATTCAAATTGATAATGAAAACAGTATTTATGTCACCGATATTCTGGGTGATAGAATTCAGAAATTTAAATTGAAAGATTAAATAATAAACGCCCTGCAACACTAGCTATAATCCATAACTTACGCGGTTAAGCAAAAGGAATATTCCCTACCTTTATATATCCCTGATTCCTAAGGTCAAAATCCTGGCGGAATCATACACGAACACCTTGTGGTGCATAAATAAAAAAAGTTTCAAAATGAAATATATACTTAAAATTTCCTTCTCACTATTCTTGATTCTAATAATAAATGGATGTGGGAATGTTGAAAAAAAAGAACAAGAGTCAATTGAAAAAGAAACAGCAATAGTTCATAGAGAATTTGGTAAATGGAAAACAGAAAATGACAGCCTTGGTGTTGAACTAAATACTAAAAAGTTCAATAATTGGATTGATTTAGTTGAACGAGCCGGAAAGATTATTTGTAATGACAGTGTTCCAAAAATAACGTTAAGAACAAGTAATGAAATTAGAACTATCTATTTCCCTAATCCTTGCTGGGAAAACGATTCTTATAAAATTATCAAATCAAAAAATGTAATTGAAATTCATAATGACACAATTTATAAACATCCAAAAAGTATATTTCCGATAGACAGTTTAGAAAGTGTTTTAAAAAAGGACATTACCAATAATGGAATAAATCCTATGTTGAGTGAAAACTCAAAAAAAATAATGATTTTTATTTCTTATGACAAGCAAAATGATTTTAACAAACTGCTTGAAAATTTAGATAAATTAACCGATCAATATTATGGAATAACAAATAATACGGATATTAAAATATGGTTAATTGATGCTGATAAAGAGTTTTTTAAACCACCACCAAGAGCAAAAAAATAAATTGATATGAAATAAAACATACGCGCCACAACAAAGTACTGTGGCAAAAATCAATTAAAACCTCATCAATTTGTCACTAAACCACTTTAGTAAGTTTGATCACAAACTAATCCCGATTTTGCAATAGCAAAACCCCATTTACTCAAATCTGCGCTAATTTTCTATTCGGGTTGTATTTGCTAAATTAGTAATCGAAACTTATATCAAATTCTGTACTAACTTTTTGCTAGTACATTTTTAAAATGAAAGACCAACGCTATAATATCCGATTAAAAAAACTAAGCTATTTAGTAATCATAACTTTAATTATGGTTTTTTGGAGTTGCGAAGAAAAGGCTTCAGCAGACTATCACATGAGTGTTTATCAAACCTCACAAGCCGGTGACAACTTAAAACTTGTAGATATAGAGGCACAAAACAATTTTACTAAGGCATCAAACAACCTTAGCCTGCAACTACAGCCTGAAAAGGAGTTTCAAGAGTACATTGGTTTTGGTGCTTCCTTCACCGAATCTTCTGCTTGGAACCTGGCAACAATTCCTGTTAAGCTACGAAAAGCAGTATTGACAAACTTGTTCAGTCCTACTAAAGGTGCTGGTTTTTCACTTACACGCACACACATAAATAGCAGCGACTACTCTAACAATCATTACACTTATATTGATGAAGGAGACGAGAGTTTATCCAGCTTCAGTATTCACGAAGACATGAAAGGATTTAGTGGTAATGAGAATGAACAAGTACAAGGTATTAAACTGATAGAACCAACTTACGACATTATTCCTATGATTTTGGAAGCTTCTAAAATACCTGGAGCCAATTTTAATATTATTGCTTCACCTTGGAGTCCACCATCTTGGATGAAAGCAGGAGAAACTGCCGAAATGACAAATGGTTCATTAATGCCAAAATATTATGGAATTTGGGCTGAATATATTTCGAAGTACGTGAGCGCCTATAAAGAAAAGGGCATTGATTTATGGGGTATTACACCTCAAAACGAACCCTTACATTATCATGATGCACGTTGGGATAGCAACGGGTTCACTCCCGAACAAGGACGTGATTTTCTTAGAGACCATCTTGGTCCGCAGCTCGTTAAAGATGGACATTTAAAAATTGATGATTTAGAAGCGGGATTGCGAGTACTGATTTATGATCACAACAAATCGACTATGAATGATTATGTAACTATAACTTACCAAGATCCAGAAGCTTCAAAATATGCTTGGGGAACAGCTTTTCATTGGTACGCAAATTCAGAGCTTGATGAGAATAACTTTTTTGCTGAAGACTTGAAATCACATAAATTAGAATGGCCAAACAAAGGAATGATTCATTCCGAATCAAGTATTGATATTGATGCCGATGAACCTATTGGTCAATATTGGAGAGAGAGCACCGATTATGCAGGGACTTTCGTGCCTTTTAACACCTATGCAAATGATATTATTACAGATTTAAATGCTGGAACCCAAGGCTACGTTGAATGGTGTATGATACTTAGCCATAAAGGTCAGCCTAACCCTTATGACAACTTTAATAGCGCTCCGGTCTTAATTAATCCAGAAACTGATGAAGTAATTTATACGCCCCTTTATTATCTGTTGAGTCATTTTAGTAAGTTTATCAGACCAAATGCAAAGCGCATTGCCATAACAGGAGATGAACTTAAGGGCATTTCATATACCGCTGCTAAAAATGAAGATGAATCAATTGCCGTGATCGTTTTCAATGCAAACGAAGTACCGTATCAACTTTCATTAGCTCTAAACGGATACACATATTCTTGTAGTATACCTCCAAGGGCTTTACAAACTATTCATCTAAAAAAACCTCGATAATTCGAGGTTTTCCATTTCATAACAAATAGTTTCCACTTACTTAGGCATTACAACTGTGTCTATTACATGAATTACACCATTGCTACCCATTACATCTGTAGCGCTAATTGCACTATAATTCCCATTTATGTCTTTCAACCAAACCTTACCATCTTTTTCCATTACAGTTAAGACTTGACCATTTAATGCTTTTAATTCCACTTTACCATTACCTTTCTTTAAAGCTGCTACAACGTCAGTTGCAGTTAACTTTCCAGAAATTACGTGATATGTTAAGATATTTCCTAATGCTTTTTGATTTTTAACTTCTAATAAAGAGTTTAATGTTTTAGAATCAATTTTAGCGAAAGCTTCATTGGTTGGAGCAAAAACCGTGAATGGCCCATCACCTTGCAAGGCACCAACTAAATCTGCAGCTTTTAAAGCTGTTACCAAGGTTGAAAAATCGTCGTTTCCAACAGCAACATCTACTATTGTTTCTTGTGCTTTAGTGCTATTAGATAAGGCTAAAGACATTGTAATCGTTAAAATAAAGACTAACTTTTTCATAATTTACTGTTTTAAATTTTTGATTTATTTTCAAAGATATAACAAACTCTTCTTTGTTTAACTTATTTAACTTTTTATTAAACAAAATAAATCTCAACGACCAATTATTATATTCTTCAATACCAAATAAGGTATTAGAATCTGGATGCTTTAAACGGTAAACTTCTCCATCAATTAGTTAAAAATTAACGAAAATGCATTAATATCTTTAAAAATTGAGTGTTGTCTTCTACTTACACTAATTATATACCTAATCAATCAACCACTGTATTCCAAAACCCTTAACCTATCGTAAACGATGGATTTCAGCGCTTTCCAACATACTTCCCGTGGATTTTGGACACGACTTAAAATCTTAAAATAGAGTTAAATACACTTTTACATGCATAATTAATAGTATTACTATTATATTTGCATTCAAAATTTTCAATTATGGATAAAATACTATCAAATTTTAAAATCGCCGTACAAGAATCAATTTATAATAAAGACCCTGAATCCTCAGAATTAGGAAGGCGAATCATAGAAAACAGTATTCTTCTCATTGACAAAATTGGCTTTGATGCTTTTACTTTCAAAAAATTAGGCGCAGAAATTGGCTCTAATGAAAGCTCTATATATCGCTATTTCGAAAACAAACACAAGCTCTTAATTTACCTATCAAGTTGGTATTGGTCATGGATAGAGTATCAATTGGTCATTGAAACTCACAGTATCACAAACCCTGTTGAGAAATTAAAAAAAGCCATAGAAACAACTACAAAAACAATTAAAGAAGATTCGAAATACACACACATTAATGAGGTCGTGCTCAACCGAATTATCATTGAAGAACATTCAAAATCATTCTTGACTAAAGAGGTAGACCAAGAAAACCAAGATGGCTACTTCAAAATCTACAAACGTTTAGTAACGCGATTAAAAGAAATGATATTACAAATTGATGGTGACTATGAGTATGCAACAACTTTGGCAAGTACAATTTTAAAAACGGCATTACACCAACATTTTTTAAAAGACCATTTTCCCAGTATTACAGATTGTAAAGAACATGTATCACCTACCCAATTTATAACCGATTTAGTTTTTAGAACTTTAAATATAACATAAGGATGAGCGAAGAAAAATTAACACCTTGGAATCGATTTTTGAGGCTACTTTCTCTGGAAAGAAAAGACATTTGGCAAATTTTTTTATATGCCATTTTCTCAGGTTTGGTTGCCCTATCCCTACCATTAGGTATTCAAGCTATTGTAAACCTTATCCAAGGCGCACAAATAACCACATCATGGATAGTTTTAGTTGTATTAGTTACTATAGGGGTTGTCTTTGTTGGCATTTTAAACATCATGCAACTTCGTATCATTGAAACCATACAGCAACGCATTTTTGTAAAATCTTCATTTGAATTAAGTTATCGGTTTCCAAAAATTAAAATGGAAGCCTTAAGAAATGAATATCCACCAGAATTGGCCAATCGCTTTTTCGATACACTTACAATTCAAAAAGGACTGTCTAAGGCGCTTATTGATGTACCCTCTGCCCTATTGCAAATTGTTTTTGCTCTTATTCTATTATCCTTTTACCATCCACTTTTTATTGTTTTTGGTATTGTATTAATGGGTACGGTTTATTTAGTGTTTCAGTATACTGCCAAAAAAGGATTAAAAACGAGTTTAGAAGAGTCTAATCACAAATATAAAGTGGCACACTGGATTCAGGAAGTAGCCCGTTCTATAGTGAGTTTTAAATCCTCGGGAAAAACTAGTTTAGCTTTACATAAGAACGATGTTTTGGTTGAAAAATACCTCGATGCAAGAGAGTCACATTTTAGTGTTATAAAATTGCAATACATTAAAATGATTGGGTTTAAAGCCATTATTACTGCCGGACTTTTAATCATTGGGGGAGTCTTGGTTTTAAATCAACAAATGAATATTGGTCAGTTTGTTGCCGCAGAAATTATAATCTTATTAGTAATTACATCCATAGAAAAACTCATTTTAGGATTAGAAACCTTATATGATATCCTTACTTCAATTGAAAAAATAGGTTTAGTTGTAGATAAACCTTTAGAGTCACAGGAAGGAGAGAAAATAAATTATGAAGAAGGAATAGCGATAGAATTAGATAATATATCCTATAGTGTTTCAAATAAAGCCAACCCTATTTTAAATCATATTTCATTACAAATAAAGCCCGATAGTCGAATTATTGTTCAGGGTGAAAGTGGTTCAGGAAAGTCAAGTTTATTGCGCATTATTTCGGGAATAATAAGTCCTAACTCAGGAAACATGTATGTCAACGGACTTTCAATTGCAGGTCTAAACATAAACCATTATCGGGGTAATTTGGGTTTATCACTTTCAGAAGAATTTCCGATTGAAGGTACTCTAAGGGAAAATCTAACTTTTGGCGACAAAACAATTACCGATGAAAGCATTATTGAGGTCCTTAAAAATATTGGTCTTTCAAAGTTTTTAAAAGAGCTACCTCAGGGCTTAAACACCATATTATATCCCGAAGGCAAGCAAATGTCTTACACTATTTCTAAAAAAATAGTTTTGGCACGAGCAGTTTTAAAGCAACCTAAATTGCTGATTTTAGAAGAAGCCTTAGATCAATTTAGCGAACAAGAGACCAAAGCTATTATTGATTATTTGTGTCAACCAACAAACCCTTGGGCACTGGTTGTGGTTACAAGTAATGAATATTGGAAAACCTATTGTAAAAAGGTTGTCAACCTAAAAGAAGGAATTATTCTATCTAAAACGAATTAGATTATGCTAAATATTTCAAAAAAATCAATTAATAAAAAAATAGACTTATCTGATTATAAATCGGGGAAACTTGTAGCTGATAAAAAGTATTACAAGCAATTCAATAAGCTATCACTTATTTTCTTGTTGCTCCTATTCATCACTTTGTTTTTGCCTTGGACTCAAAACATCTCGGGACAGGGTAATGTTACAACCTTAAAGCCTAATCAAAGACCGCAAAACATACAATCTCAAATTTCTGGTCGAATTGAAGAGTGGTTTATTCAGGAAGGTAATTATGTAAAAAAGGGAGATACGATATTAAGACTATCAGAAATTAAAAGCGAATATTTTGATGCTAAGCTGGTAGAACGAACAGGTGATCAAATTCAATCGAAATCACAATCTATACAAGCTTATAGCGACAAAGTAAATGCACTTCAAAATCAAATTTTGGCTTTACAACAAGAGCAGATGCTTAAATTACAGCAAGCTGAACTCAAAGTAAAAAGTAACGAAAGAGATTTGGAGGCTGCTGCTACAAATCAATCCATTGCCAAAACACAATACGACCGTAGTATTGCACTGCAAAGTGAAGGACTAAAAGCGACGAAAGATGTAGAAGAAAAGCGAATGAAATTGCAATCTTCTCAGGCAAAATATGTTTCTCAACAAAACAAGTTAACCGAAGCCCAAATTGACCTCTCTCGTATCAAGGCGACATTTGCAGACAAAATTGCCAAAGCACAAAGTAACTTATACACTGCACAATCTTCACAATTTAATACCGAAGTTGAAGTATCTAAATTAGAAAACAACTATTCTAATTATGCCAAGAGAAACATGCTACAATTTGTAACTGCTCCACAAAACGGATACATTAATAAAGCCCTAAAAGGCGGCGTTGGTGAAACCTTTAAACAAGGTGAAAGCTTGGTCACAATTATGCCCGCAGATTATGACTTAGCAGTAGAAACTTTTGTTCGTCCAATTGACTTACCATTAATTCATATTGATGAAAAAGTACGAGTTCAATTTGACGGTTGGCCGGCTATTGTGTTTAGTGGCTGGGAAAGCGTGTCTTACGGAACATACGGAGCAAAGGTTGTGGCAATAGAAAATTTTATTAGTAATAACGGTATGTACAGAGTTTTACTTGCACCCGATTCAGACGACCATAAATGGCCTGACGGTATCAGAGTAGGTTCTGGAGCCAAAACCATTGCACTATTAGATGATGTCCCAATTTGGTATGAACTATGGCGTCAATTAAACGGGTTTCCGCCTAATTTCTACAAGCCAAAAACAACACAAACGGTCTTAAAATAATAACAATGAAGAAACACATTTTATACATACTGTGTGGTTTGATGACTCAATTGGGAGTTGCTCAAGACTTAGAGGTGTTATCATTTTCTGAGTATTTAGGTTATGTAAAAAAATATCATCCTATTGTAAATCAAGCCAATCTAATAATCGGTGAAAGCGAGGCGAAACTTTTAAAAGCAAGAGGGGCCTTTGATCCTAAATTTGAAGTAGATTATGGCCGAAAGAAATTTAAAGACACCAAATATTATGACAAACTCAATGCTACTTTTAAGATTCCTACCTGGTATGGTGTAGAGTTAAAAGGAAATTTTGAACAAAATACAGGAGCATATCTTAACCCAGAAGCCACAGTGCCTAACGATGGCTTGTATAATGTAGGCGTATCATTTTCAGTAGCAAAAGGCTTGCTAATTAATGAACGTATGGCCACCCTAAAACAGGCAAAGTTATTTCAAAAGCAAGCAAATGAAGACAATCAACTCTTGGTTAATGATATACTTTACAAGGCTTCACAATCTTATTTTAAATGGTTAAAAACACATCAAGAAAAAAGAGTTTATGAAGAATTTGTAAAAAACGCCGAATTAAGACTACAGGGTGTAAAACGAAGTTATGAATTAGGAGAAAAACCAGCTATTGACACTACCGAAGCCAATATTGCATTTAACAATAGAAAGTTAAACTTAGAAAAGGCTAAACTTAATTATATGAAGGCCTCATTAGAACTATCTAATTTTCTGTGGATTGCGGATGTTCCTGTTGAAGTTCAAGCTAATATCATTCCTGATGATGAAATCAAAACTAATATTGATGATGATTTAAAAATAAATAGTATCGATTTAGAATTAGACAATCATCCAAAACTATTGTCTTTAGATTATAAATATCAGGGATTAAATATTGAACGGCGCTTAAAACGAAACAATTTACTACCACAGATAGACTTAGAATACAATTTTTTAAGTGAAACGCCTGAATCCTTAAACACCTTTAATACGGCAAATTATAAAGCTGGTTTAAGTGTGAGCTTTCCATTGTTTTTAAGAAAAGAAAGAGCAGAATTAAAATTAACCGATTACAAACTACAGGCTATCAATTTTGACAAAAAAGCTACTTCTGTGGCATTAGAAAATAAGATCAACTCAGTGAAACAAGAAATTGGTTCTTACCAAAATCAAATCACTATTGCCGATCATATCGTGTCTGATTATTCTATATTGCTAAAAGGTGAAGAACGAAAATTTGAAATTGGCGAAAGCTCTTTGTTTTTAATAAATTCAAGAGAATCTAAACTCATCGAGAACAAGCTAAAACTCATAGAATTAGAAAACTTATTACTTAAATCTAAAGGGAAATTATTTAATACTTTTGGGATAGAATTATAAAAGCCCAATAAGTAGTATGAAAGATGCCAAAGACTATTGCCCTTCAGACAAAAAAGAATGGAGAAAATGGCTCAAATTAAACCATAACAAGAATAATGGAGTTTGGCTTATTTTTCACAAGAAAAAATCTCCCAATTATAATTTAAGTTGGAGTGAATCTGTAGATGAAGCGCTTTGTTTTGGCTGGATCGACAGCACAAAAAGGTCTATTGACAGCACTACATACAAGCAATATTTTTGTAAAAGGAAAGCAAAAAGTAATTGGTCCAGAATAAATAAAAATAAAATAGAAGCCTTAATTGATCAAGGTCTGATGAAAGAAGCGGGGTTCAAAAGCATTGAAATTGCAAAAGAAAATGGTTCTTGGACCATTTTAGATGAAGTCGAGGCGCTTATCATACCTGAAGATTTGAAAGAAAAATTCACTAATTACGAAGGTGCTTCAGAATATTTCGCTGGCCTTAGCAAATCGGTAAAAAAGAGTTTATTGTACTGGATTATGTCTGCCAAAAGAAAAGAAACGAGACAAAATCGAATTTTAGACATCGCAAAAAATGCTAGTATAAACATGAAACCAAAACAATTTAGATAGAACAAACCGTCCATAACAGAGTCTTACCTCCTATCTATTTTGCTGCTAAATCTAAAAACCTTAGCCTAAAGCATCCCCAATTAAATGTTTTAAAATATTTTGTTTAACTTTACACGTATTTAGTTAAACAAAACAAGATGACCTATTTTATATTCATGCTAATCCTATTTCAAGGAATAAACTCTAAAATCATATTTGATTTTAACAAAGGGTCTAACATTACAAATTGGAGAATTGTAGATGATGTCGTGATGGGCGGAAAATCGTCCAGTAATTTTAGACTCAACTCAAACGGGAATGGCGAGTTTTCAGGCCATGTATCGATAGCAAATAATGGTGGATTTTCTTCTGTTCAATATAAGTTTCCAAAAACTGAAGTGACCAATTATAGAAAAATCAAAATTAGAGTAAAAGGAGATGGTAAAAAATATCAATTAAGAGTTAAAAACAAAACTAGCAATTATTATTACTATATCACAACATTTTCTACCACAACAGAATGGCAAGTCATAGAAATTGAGTTAAAAGACATGTATCCCTCATTTAGAGGCAGACGACTTAATTCTCAAAATTTTGCTCATAATGCTATAGAACAAATTGTGTTTTTGATTGGGAATAAAGCGGATGAAAATTTCAAATTATTAATAGATAAAATTGAATTAATTTAAAAAAATATTGATAGTAGTATTATGAGAAATCACATCATTATAGGAGGGTCTTCGGGCATCGGAAAAGCATTAGTTAACAGCCTTGAAGGTGATAAAAACAACCTCATAGTAACTTACAATAATAATAGTGTTTCAAATCGAAAAAATGTGCAATATCAAAAGTTTAATGTTTTAACTGACGCTTTAGATACTTCAAATTTTCCTGATGAAATACATGGTCTTGTGTATTGCCCAGGCAGTATTAACTTAAAACCTTTTCATCGCTTTAAAGAAGAAGATTTTATCAACGATTTTAAGTTGCAGGTTTTGGGAGCTACAAAAGTGATAAAACAACTATTACCTCAATTAAAGCAAAGTGAAAATGCCTCTATCGTACTATTCTCAACCATTGCCGTTCAGTATGGATTTAATTTTCATTCTCAAGTGGCAATGTCTAAAGGTGCCATAGAAGGATTAACAAAATCGTTGGCTGCCGAATTTGCACCTACAATTAGAGTTAATGCTGTAGCTCCATCATTAACAAACACATCTTTAGCCCATAAATTTTTAAATACACCCAAAAAAACAAGTCTACAGGCTAATAAAAATCCACTTAAAAAAGTGGGAGAAGCAAAAGATATTGCAGAAACTGCTGCTTTCTTATTATCACCTAAAGCGTCATGGATAACTGGTCAAATTTTATCTGTTGATGGCGGGTATTCAACACTAAAATAAATTATTATGTTCAATCTTTTTAAGAAAAAAACCAAAGCTGAAAAGCTAAACGAGAAGTATAAAAAATTACTGGAGGAGTCTTACAAACTTTCTACGACCAATAGAAAATTAAGTGATTTAAAAGTTGAAGAAGCAAATGAAATCTTAAAGCAAATAGAATTACTTAGAAATAGTAATTAATCATGGGGTGTTTCAACAAAATATTATACATAGACACCCCTATTATATCTAATATTCAATTACTTTCATAATATACTCACCATTAGTTCATCGGAAATATTTAAATTAGTAGCACATCCAAACAATTTAGAGAACAGCTTGAGTTGGGCATAAATAAATACCATGAAAATAAATAAAACTCTGAATGTATTTTTGAATTTTAAAAACGACTCGGTAGAGAAAAATGAAATAAAAATTTACGATAAGTACATTGCAATTTTATCCGATTTAAAACATAGAGATTTAACTCAAACCCATATTCAATTAATAGAAGCAGAATTAGACACTCTTAATTTAAACACAAATCCTGACGATAGAAAAAAGTACTACAAACAAAAACTATCTGAATTTCAGAGCTTCTTAAAAGATAGACTTGCTTTGGTTTCTGAAGGCCATTATACGTCAATTGGAGCTGGCACTGGAATTGTTTTAGGATCAATTATCAGTGTTTTATTTCAATCCCTTTTAGGGGCATATTTCTTATTGATTGGCATTAATGGTGGAATTATTTTAGGAGCTATTCTTGGTGGATTTATGGATTCGGAAGCTAAAAAACAAGGTCGCGTTTTAATACCCAAGATTGATAAAAATACCGACTACAAAAAGGCATAACATACTGTAAGTGAAAACGGGTTTTCATAGTTCAGATTTTTAATTCATTGCAATTTGTTATCTTTCGTTACAACTGAAAATACTGTTGGACATTTTTTTCAATTAAGCGCAAGTAAACAACTTAGAGCCAACCCATTTTAAGACATAATTAAATGACAAAAAAAGCATTAATTTTAGTTGGTTTTATAGTTTTAAAATTTTTAATTCAATACACTTTAATAAGTCCTGAATACGATTTGCAACGAGATGAATATCTTCATCTTGACTTAGGACACCATTTGGCTTGGGGCTATTTATCTGTTCCGCCTTTTACGGCTTGGACTTCGAAAATTATTTATCTTTTAGGGAATTCGGTTTTTTGGGTTAAGTTCTTTCCCTCATTGTACGGAGCTTTGACCATTCTGGTCGTTTGGAAGGCTATTGAAGAACTCAAAGGAAATCTCTTTGCCTTGATTTTAGGAGCAACTTGCGTGTTGTTTTCTGCTCTATTAAGACTCAACACCTTATATCAACCTAATTCTTTTGACGTTTTAAGCTGGACAACATTTTACTTTGTAATCATAAAATATTTCAATTCTGGAAAACCAAAATGGCTTTTTATTGGAGCTATAGTATTTGCCCTTGGTTTTCTAAACAAATACAACATTGCGTTTTTACTTATTGCCATGATTCCCGCAATTTTGCTAACACAACAACGCAAAATATTTGCACAAAAAAAATTATACCTCGCTATGTTTTTTGGCTTGTTTTTAATTGCTCCAAACCTTTTATGGCAATACAACAACAATTTCCCTATTATTCAGCACTTAAATGAATTATCAGAAACACAGTTAGTAAATGTTGACAGAATCGGGTTTATAAAATCACAACTACTGTTTTTCATAGGTTCATTATTTGTTATTATTTCGGCTTTATATGCCCTATTGTTTTACAAACCTTTTAGGAAATATGCGGCTTTCTTTTGGACCTTCTTTTTCACCCTCATCGCTTTTCTATATTTTAAAGCTAAGGACTATTATGCTATAGGACTTTATCCTGTTTATATTTCATTTGGTTCGGTATTTCTTGCCAATATTTTAAATCGAGGATGGAAAAAATATCTACAACCAATTGCAATAGCAGTTCCTGTACTAATATTTATACCAATTTTTAATATTGCATTTCCCAATAAAAGTCCGGAATATATAATTGAACATTCAAAAAAATACAAAGATTTAGGATTACTGAGATGGGAAGATGGTAAAGACCATTCTTTACCGCAAGATTATGCCGATATGCTGGGATGGCAAGAACTCGCTAAAAAAGTAGACTCTGTCTATATTACTATGCCCAATCCTGACCAAACACTTATCCTTTGTGACAATTATGGACAAGCTGGAGCTATAAATTACTATACTAAAGAAGGCATAAAAGCAGTGTCTTTCAATGCCGATTATATTAACTGGTTTAATTTAGATCAACACTATATCAACCTAATAAGGGTAAAAAATTATAAAGAAAAAGATAATGAGTTTAGTGAAACGGGGCCTTATTTTGAATCAGCCGTTTTAGCCGATTCAATAACAAATCAATATGCTAGAGAATATAGAACCATAATATTTGCTTTCACCAAGGCCAAAATTGATGTTAATGAAAGAATCAAAATTGAAATTGAAGAAGTAAAAAACTACCGCTAAACCACTATTATTTAACATCATATCATTCACAAAACCGATCTTTGTGCTAATTTAATACTCGCATTTTCCTATCCAAAAACTAAGGCGATGAAACTTACAAATTAAACGCTAACCCTTGTAGGTGATTAAAAATGAATAAACTATTGCAGTAAAAAAATTGAACCAAATGGTAACGAGCATCACTGCCCTTGCTTTGACTATTTCAAATTAAGAGAAAAAGGTGGATATAAAATAACTACGCACAACAAGGGCCACCCTACAACTATTTTGTTGCTTAATTCTAATATTGGGTGAACTTATAATCCAACATTAAATTCTCTTATAGACCTTAGCTTCTCCCTGCCTCTACAGGCCGTTCCCCATCCCATTTTAAATCAAACAGTTATCAAAATAATTGATTATAAAAAACTGTGGCTTACTAACATCTTATTGGGGAAATATATGTGATTGTATTTTTGATTAACTTACATGCAACAGTGGAAAAACATAACCAAAATTTAAAGATGCCACAAACTCAAATTTCTGTTACAGGAGGAACAGGTCATTTAGGAAACTGTGTAATTCAATACTTACTGGAAAGCGATTTTTTGGTAACGGCATTATTTAATAATAGTATCCCTGAATTTGAGCATCCTAATTTAACTTGGATTAAAGGGGATATAACGGATCTTGATTCGATTGAATTATTAATTAAGAAATCAACCGTAATTATACATTGCGCAAGCTTAATATCTGTAGGAAATCAAGATAAAACAGAAGTTTATCGCGTTAATGTTAAGGGCACTAAAACTATTTTAAAAGCTTGCGAACACAAGAAGATTAGGTTGATTTACATCAGTTCTTCTGCTGCTGTGAAAGAAACTATTAATGACGCTATTTACAATGAAAACAGACCTTATAAATCAAATAAAGACTTTTGTTATGATTGGACTAAAGCACAGTCAGAACAATTGGTATTGAGAGATGTAAATGAGAAAGGTTTAGATGCTATAATAATTCGACCAACTTCCATTGTAGGTCCTCCAGATCATAGACCATCATATTTTGGGCAAACAATAAAAGATATGATGTTGAACACGATGCCTATTACAATAAAAGGTGGCTATAATGTGGTTGATATAAGAGATGTTGCGCAGACCATTATTAACAGTATTAAACTTGGTGCATCTGGTGAGGTTTATCTCGCATCGGGATTTTATATTAGTTTTAAACAAATTGCCGAAATATTGAACCCCCATAAAAAACACTACAGTATTCCCATAGGCCTATTAATAAGATCTTTACCAATTATAAAACTATATCAGAGAATTTTCCCAGTAAAATGGCTCATTACAAGAGAGAGCTTAATTACAGTTAAACGAGCGCCCAAAATAATGGATTCATCCAAGGCAATAAAACACATTAACCATCAAATAAGACCGACTTCAGAAACCATTAATGATCTATTAGATTGGTTTAAAAAAGAACTTTAATATGACTTTAGAAAAATTTAACTACATCTGCTTAATTTGGGGTATAATTGCCATTTTTACGTTTGTGCTCTTGCAGTTTGTAAAAGCTCCATACGGAAGGCATGTTAGAAAAGGTTGGGGGCCAGAAATATCAAATAAACTAGGGTGGATAATTATGGAGTTTCCTTCATTTGGTATTATATTATATTTTTATATCAGTTCAAATCAATCAAGCTATGCCAGCATTCTAAGTTTACTATGGTTATTTCATTATTTTAATAGAACCTTTATTTTTCCTTTTAAAATACGTACAAAAGGAAAAAAAATGCCAATAATTATTGTATTATCTGCAATCATTTTTAATTCTATTAATGCAGGTTTAAATGGTTACTTCTTTTCTTCATTAGAAACCTATACTGATAGCTCTTTTCTAAATTGGAAGTTTGTTTTAGGAATAAGCATATTTATTATCGGGTTTATTGTGAATCAAGTTAGTGATTACAAACTAATTAATTTAAGAAAACCCGGAGAATTGGATTATAAAATTCCGAGAGGTTTTCTATTTGATTTTATCTCTTGCCCTAATTTATTAGGCGAATTAGCACAGTGGTTAGGCTTTGCTATTATGGCATGGAATTATCCTGCAACTAGCTTTTTAGTTTGGACCGCTGCAAATTTAATTCCTAGAGCTATTAGTCATCATAATTGGTATAAAAAGCAGTTTAAAAACTACCCGAAAAACAGAGGTGCTTTGGTGCCAAAAATTTGGTAAAACTTCTTCCTATAATTGTTTATATATTTCATTTCAGCCATTAATTGTTTAAATTTAGACAACTCTAATTTGTTGAGCACTTAAGAAAAACAAAAGCATTAATAACTGGCTATTAACACATTGAAATAACATTATAAATTTTGAAAGCAAAAAATATAGCTAAAAATATAGTTTCTTTAAAATGGGTTACTATTGTTATTGTATTGGCTTTATCTATATTTTTAGGAAGCCAATTAAAAGACCTAAAAGTCAATGCTGATATTTTACAGTCATTGCCTAATGATGACACCCATGCAAAGCTATTAAAAAGCATTGCAGAAAATTTTGGAGGGAATAATATGGGCGTTGTTATCCTAGAAACTGATAATATTTATCAAACCAAAGTTTTAGAACAAGTTCAAGCAATAACAGATTCATTGGTTGAAATGAAAGGTATCTCATCAGTTTCCAGCCTTACCAATATTATTCAAATAAAAGGAGGAGATGATGGCATTGAAGTTGGTACTCTTGTGGATGAATATGAATTACCTAAAGATGTAAATGATCTTGAAAATCTTAAGAAAGATGTAATGTCCAATGAAATGTATAGAGGTAATATCGTTTCAGAAGACGGCACATCTACTTTAATCATATTTACCTTAGAAAACAATGCAGATGTGTCTCTGGTGGCTGCAAATGTGATTGACATTACTAAAAAAATTGAAACAACTGAAAAATTGTATTATACAGGATCACCTATGCTAGTGTCCTCTATTTCTAATTTAATGCGAAAAGATTTAACCACTCTTTTACCTATTGCGTTTATTTTAATTGCTCTCATTTTATACTTAAGTTTCAGGTCTATCACAGGCGTAGTTTTACCACTATTAACAGCTGCCATTTCTATAATTTGGAGTTTAGGGATTATGAGTTTATTGGAATACAAAATGTCCATGATTTCAAATAACATTCCAATTATCTTACTCGCCATAGGAAGTTCTTATGCTATACATGTAATAAATAGAATAAACCAACAAGAAGTAATAGGAGACAAAAAAAATATAAGCATGGCTCTATCAATGGTTTTAGTACCTGTTTTGCTGGCATCTATTACAACGGGTATTGGTTTCATTTCTTTCATTTTTGGAGCATATTTAGAAATGATTGTAGAATTTGGCATGTTTACTACACTAGGTACAGCAATAGCCTGCTTTTTATCTCTCTTTTTTGTGCCAGCAACAATTGAAATTATTGGCAGCTACAAGAGCAACAAGAACTATAAAACAGAAAAGAAATCGTTTGTACTAAACAAGGTTTTAACACATATTATCAGTGTATTATTTAAACACTCAAAAAAAATAGTCATCACTTGGGTGATTGTACTCTGTATTAGCATAGTAGGCATTTTTTCTATAGAACGCAAAGTAGACATACAAGAATATTTTAAAAAGGATAACCCTACTCGACAAGCTGAAGCCATAATGGTTGACAACTTTGGTGGCACTAAACCTGTATTTGTCCTTTTTAAAGGCAACGTAAAAAGTCCAGAAGTTTTAAAAAAAATGATTGAGACCTCGGAGTATATGGAAAAGAGCCCCGACATATACACTTCAATGTCTGTAGCAACACTAGTTTCTGAAATTAATTTTGCTATTTCAGGAAATCCAGAAATACCTGATGATATTGAAAAAATAGAACAGTTGTGGTTTTTAATTGATGGTAACGAAACATTGAATCGTTTGGTAAATGAAGAGTTAACGGAAGGAATAATTATTTCTAAATTCAAATCGCCTGACAATGATTCTAAAAAGATATTTGCAGAATATATGAATGATTTTGTTTCAAACAACTCAACACCTTCTTGTCAAATTGAAATAACTGGAATGCCATTTGTTGATATTACGATGGACAGAAGCTTAATTCGCAGTCAATTGGGAAGCATTGTAATTGCACTTATTTTTATGATTTTAATCGTTGGTATATTTTTAAGATCTTGGGTATTTGGAATTCTTGCATCTGTTCCTATTGTAGCTTCAATTATTATTTTATTTGGAATTATGGGATTAACCGGAATCTCTTTGAATATAGCAACAGTTTTAGTTGCTAGTGTTGCTCTTGGAATTGGAATCGACTATTCAATTCATATTATTTCTCAGTTTAAGCAGGGCATGAAATTAAATGGTAAAGTAGAATGGGCTATAGAAAACGCTATAAATATTAGCGGTAAGGCAATAATCATAAATGTTATTTCAGTAACTACAGGGTTTTTAGTTTTGCTGTTTTCTGAGATGGTTCCTTTACAATATTTTGGATTATTAATAGGTATCAGCATGCTTAGTTCAGGTTTAGGTGCTTTAACATTTCTTCCTGCCATATTAATATTGTTAGATAAAAGAAATAACAAAAATCAATTTAATCAATGATGAACTTTATAAAATATGGTACTCTTTTATTATTTCTCTTCTGCAATACAAAAATTTTAATAGGACAGAATGCTGAGGAATTACTTCAAACAATGGATGAATTAATTGCGGCTCCAAAAGACAAAGAAGCTTCAATTAAAATGATTATGACTAATAGTTCGGGAAAACAAAAAATTAGAGAAGCCAAAATGCTACAAAAGGGGATGTACAAAAGAATGTATCGTTATACCAAACCAGAAGATAAGGTAGGAATGGCTACTTTATCCTTACCAGGTGGCATAATGTGGCTTTATATGCCTTCTTACAAGAACCCAATAAAGATTACACTATTTAGTAAGAGTCAAGCCTTTACAGGAACCGACTTTTCACATGAAGATATGAGCGGAATACCCTATAGCGAGAGGTATTCTCCTAAATTATTAAATTCTGATTTAGATGATACATATTTACTTGAATTGTTGCCAAAAATTAAAAGAGCAAACTATTCAAAAATCTTAATTTACATAGATAAGACTTATAAGTATCCTATTAAGATGAAGTTATATAATAAAAGTAAAAGACACAGTAAAGATGCTACTTATGCTTTTGAAAAAAAACAAAACTATTGGTATGCTAAAGAAGTTTTTATGACCACTATCAAATCTCAGCATTCTACAAGAATAATATTAACTGATGTTAAATTTGATCAGAATTTAAATGATGATGAATTTACTGTTGAGAAATTGAAACAATAACATTATACAGTTATAATTTTATAAAACTAAATGTTTTGTTTTGATACTTTTCTTTTTTAAGAAACGCTCTAAGATTCAATAAAGTATGATATGGAGTTGTGTCTATAAACATATTTACTAACCAAGCAGGTATATTACCTCCAGGGTCTATTTGCATTTGAAAAGTTATATCTAATTTTCCTGAAGGAAGTACCATAACCTTCCAAAATCCACTTCCCCTTACTCTAACGTAGTCCTCATCTTCAGGAATGTATGTGTCTAAGGTCTTAATATCAACAATTAATGTATTAGATTTTGAAATCCATTTAAATTTGTTTTGATATACTCCATCACGATTTTTATAAGGAAAAGAGACTTTGGTAATTACTCTATAAATTTGAAACGTATCGCTTACTTTTTTAAGTAATGACACTTCTTTTGTTTTATATCCCCAATTTTTATATTCATCTATATCATTTAAAAAAGCAACAAAAGAATAAATAGAGCTCTCCAAAACAATATGGCCTTTAAATGAATTATACTTGCTATTACCTTCAGACGTATAAACTTCAATGCCGTCTGCAGTGCTATTTAACACCCAATTTTCTTGAGCATATATTGTTAAAACATTACACAAGAACAATAGTGCTAAAAATATATATCTTTCTTTCTTATAAATCATCAACTTCAATAGTATTTGGAACTGTATAATTAAATGATTTCATATAAAAATCCCATTCCACTAATAATCTGTTTAAATGCTCTTTTTTTATATGATGCTTATTCTTTTTATAATGTTTTTTGTTTTCTATGTATACTATAAAATTTGGTTTCGCTTTATCAAAGCCTGACACATTCAATTCCTTATACAATTCACTTAAAGCGTCTATTGGTTTATCCTGTAATTGATCGAAAGAAAATTCAAATAAATTTTCTTTTGGAATTAAATGTTTTTGCTCAAAATAATCATCCATTAAGTTTTTATATAAACTAAAAATGGCATCATCAATTTTTTCTGAATCACTAGTTTGAAACTGTAAATTAGGCAACATTTTATAAAAGAACTTTTGAGTAGATGCAAAAACCTCAACTGGATTTCTATGAATATGTATAAACTTTGCATTAGGAAACATGTCAAGTAAAACCCTTATACGTCCAGTATTAGGCGGGTTTTTAGAAAGATAAACATTCTTATTAGTGTTTTTCAAAGCTTTTTTTATTAAGAGCTTATAATCCTCTTTCCATGAGTCTAAGCAATTGCCGTTTGATTTACTTAATCTTATAAATTTATTATA
>MPDE01000016.1 GCA_001874335.1 Bacteroidetes bacterium MedPE-SWsnd-G2 | reverse complement strand
GTTAGAATTACAATAGATAACCTATATACTATATTAGAACCCTATGGTTTTGAAAAGATTAATCAAAGTACAATTATCAATATATCTAAAGTTGCGAAACGTTTCAATAAAATAATAGAACTAAAAAATTGCAATGAAGAATTTACTATAAGTGAATCTGAAAAACCAGGATTTATAAAAAAAATAAGAAGTCTATTTGGTGCTTAAAAGTAAACCCTATATCTGTCAATCATTTTAGAAAGCACATCCCTAAACTTGTTATAACATTCCTCGTCAGATAAGGACTCCCAGTCATAATCTCTGTTTAAATATATATAAATTTCTGCTCCTTTATACTTCCAATAATACTTAAACCATTCATACTCAAATTCATCATAAGATTGCATCCATTTATCATAAATCATTCTTATTTTATTATCATCAATATTAAACTTTAGTGTTACTCTTTTATTTTCGAAAAGCACATCCAAATTATCAAAGTAATTTCGACAAATTGAATACCAAACGTTTCCTCTAATATTAATAGGCTTGAATTTTTTGTTCTCAAAGTATTTGTTAATTTCTGCGCAATAATCTATTTCCTTTTCTTCATCAGTTTTTATTATATCAATACTAAAATGTTCCTTATCATTATTATGGTTTAATTTTTCAGAAGTAGCTCCATTTATTATTTCATTTACTTCAAATACGGCATCATCAAACACTCTTTTTCTGTCATGATCACTAATTAATTGTCCATATTTATTATACTCATTTTCGTAAAATTCTATACCATTCCTGCTGAAAAGAGTACCCATTTCTCGATTATTTTCTTCTGAATATGCATATAAATTCATTGATCCAATTATAAGAAGATCACCATTATAAAAACACTTACAATGAATATTAGGATGATGTAATAAGTTTAGGTTACCAAAACTTAATAATTTGTTCTTTTCAGCTAAATCTATTTTATCTTCTCTATACACAATTGTAATCTGAATATTTTTGTCATTTGCCACATTTAATGCATCCAATATCCTATTTGACAATTTTATATAAGGAACAATAATTACAACCTCCTTTTCTGCCTCTTTAATTAATTTAGGAATCCAAACATTTAGTTTATCTCTATTCAAGAAAAATGCCATATGTTTTACTAATACTTTTACTTATTATTAATTTCTTTGAGCCATTTTAAAAAAAATAGCCTATCATTATTACTAGGGTTTTCATACCACTCGGAGCAAATAAAAAAATCAGTTCCATTTATATCCACTTTTCCAGCCCAATATCGGGGAATATTATTTGGATCTGATGGAAGTGCTTTTTTTAGAAATGGATAATTCAAATGTAAATGCTGCTTTGAATAATCGGCTCTTTGAAGATTTCTAATTTCGCTTTCAGACAATAGATTATTCTTGATTAATTCAGTCATTTTTAGCTTTACTAACTTACCTATTTTTAATTTAGAGGTATCTTCACTTTTTGCAGACTCAAAAGGAATTTTCGTTTGTGGTTTTTTTAAAACTTTTTTCTTCTTTGTTGAACTACTCTCTTCCTTTTTTGGAGGTTCTTGATGATGAACTTCATCAAACATATTCTCTTTGAGTTCTTGTATTCCTATTTCCTTGAAATAATTAAAAGTTTCATCGTAATACTCTGCCAAACGTGTATGATCTAATTCTGACCCATCAGGAATAAAAATCACCATTCCTTGTCTAGCCCTTGTTAGCAAAACGCGATAGGTGTTCTTTAAATATTGTCGGATCGTTTCTTGGTTCATTTTCTGCCAAGCAGTGCCTTTAAAACTCTGATAATTCCATGCATCATCCTTTAAATGAAAATCTGCTCCCCATGCCATACACACCCAATCTATTTCAAGTCCTTGGATATCATACTCCGTTGCCACAACTTCTAAGAATGAAGAAGATCTTATATCGTATTTGTCATTTAAAAACCAATTGGCTGGTGAAATTTCATTCTTCACATCCAAACTAAAGGGCCTCAATCTCCTTGCTCCAGAAGATCCAACTAAACCAATACGCTCTGTGCCTCTAGACATTCCTCTTAGCCAGTTTTTAGCAAAATCTATATCTCGAGTAACTACCAATGGGTAATCATTTTTAATATCGCTGTAAAGCTCTTTAACAGATTCTTTATTCACTTCTAATAACTCATGCACAAAATTGGAGAGTTGTTCTGAACGAAAGGACCTAACGGAAACGGCTAAATGCAAATCCTTACTAGCATTACCATTTGCGGAAAGCCATTGCCTTACTTCTTTATCTTTTACATATAAATCGTTCTGCTCTATTAATTCTGAATAATGAATATCCCATTCTGAAAACTGGTCCTTTAATGACTCTATCCAAGCTTGTAAACCAGCTTCTCCAGTATTTATTTCTTGTCCTCCACCAATCAAACAAACAATTGTACACCAATCATCATGACGATTCATTACTTCAATTAAAAATTCGGGCTCCGATTTATTGAAATCATCAATCCCTTTTTTTGTTTTCATGAAATAACTGGCCTGTTTTTCATTCCATGCACGTTGGGCTTCATCAAAAACGACCACTTTTTCTACAGGTGCTTTCTCTGAAATCAAGTTGTCATCTCTGAAATGATGAATATTCTGTATAAAGGAATTAGCTTTAATTCTCGATTGAGCCTTCGTCATTGTATTACCTGCTTCTTTTGAAGTTATGACCTCATCTCTTGTCAATGCTTCCCGTAAAACGTCAACTAGCGGACCATTTCCAGATAAAAATACGGCATGTTCATCCTCATCGGATTTCATACGTTCATTAGCAATATTTAATCCAGCCAACGTTTTCCCCGCTCCTGGAACTCCGGTTACAAAACAAATTGACTTTCGTTGGAACGATTTAGAGTTCTCGATAATTTCATTCAGACATTTTGCAGTTCTTGATAGGTTTATTGCTCCTGAGTCTGATCTGGATATTTCTTTTACATTATGACCTTTATACAATGCTTGAGCTGCTTCTACAATGGTTGGAGTTGGCTTATAAATTGAAGTTTCCCAATCATGAGTATTAATATGAGTTCCATTAGACTGACTTAAGGCAAACTCCAAATAATCTTTAATATTAGAATCATTTGTTTTTGCTGCAGTTAAAAAGATTTCAATGTCTTTTTGATTGTTTTCTACTTCTGGAGCTTTGGTTGAAACCACAACAGGAATCAATTTCGCATCATGACTTCCTTGTTGAAAATTCTTTAAATCTAAGGTATAATCAATTACTTGTTCAATTGCATGACTTCCATATAATTGATCTCCAACCTTAAATTCAATTACAAATACAATATGGTCAATAATAACAATGACATCCACACGTTTCCCCATTCGAGGAATGGCAAACTCAAAATAGACTTGCCCTCTAGAAAGACCTTTTAATTGATCTTTTAAAATTGCTATTTGACCAATCCATGCATTTCGTTGTGATTCTTCTAGCGCATGTGAATGGTTTCTATTAAGCTCTCCTAAAATTCTGGATGGATCATCATTTAGAAATTCTGTAATTGAAGTTGAATAGTATGATCTTTTCATTGAGGTTTTACTTTCTTTTTAGTTCATCTAAAGTCTTTCCACTATTATCTTTCCATTCTTTCCAACCATTTGCACGTCGAGCTAATATGGTACCAGCAGCTGCACTTGGAGAATTGAAAATATGATCTGTTTGAAATACTAAGACACCATTTTCTTCTTTTAAAACGCCCTCTTCTCTTAATTTTGAACGCATACCTGTAATCCAGTTACCTGCGGTTGGGGTTTCCTTTAAATTACATACGCCTCCTTGATATACTACTAACCCATCTTCAGTTAATTCTCCACTAGCAGCAGCATTTTTACCTTTGCAATGAAATACTTCTTTAAAACTTTTCGCCTTTCTTTTTTCTTCGAATATTGGGTACCCTAATGTAGCTAAAAGTAATTTTAAAGTTTCAAAAGTATCTAACAAATCATATGTCCTACTCTCAGATAAGGATGGCTTCTTAGATCCTGTATCATTGGCAATAGAGTATCGTCCAACGGCAATAGCCTTTTCTAAACAATAGTGTTCTAAAAATTTCCCATCTGTTTTGGTAAACTCATCGGTTTTGGTTGTAATAATTACTGCATGAGACCAAAAATCTTTTTTTCTATTATGTGATTTGATCCTTCTAAAACACTCTTCTCCTTCTCCAATGTAAACTAATGGCTTTCCTCCATCTTCAGAAGTCCCAAATAAAAAATACACACCTGTAAAATTTACTTGGTCTCTTTTTGCTACTTCTGAAATTTTACTTCTTGGAAATAGGATTGCCTTTACTAACCTATTTGTTATCTCAGCTTCCTTTATACTTGTGGGAGATCCATCAGGTAAAAAGATTTGTATGGTTTGGGGTTTAATCATTTCTTCAATTCTTTTATTAGTTTATTCCAAGAACCCTTAGTTTGTTTTTTAATCTTATTATTTGTCATTACCCTTGATGCTTTATTTGAATAAGACAAAAAATTACCCCATTCATAATGGTCTTCAGATTTTTTAAATCCCTTGACAGAATCATCCCATACCCATTTTCTTCTTCTATTAGCCCCTTTGTAAGAGAACTTCTTCATTATTCTACCTTTGAATACTTCTCCCTTATTTTTTCCTCTTTTTGCAAAATTCTTTGAACGTTTTACAGTTCTTTTCATTTTTCTGTAAAAAGCAGACAAACTAGCTGAACGTAGAAGTGTAGTTTCGCCATCAAACTCAAAACCTAAATAAATTAAATTCTTATGCCAATTTGTTTTTCGCTTAAAAACTTGACCGCATTTTAACTTTCCGCTTTTTCTTCTAAAGTGAAAAACTTGAGTTTTCGAATGTTGTATTTGAAGTTTAATTGCCTTAATTTCTTTAGCAACTAAAGCTAAAATCTCATCTTTCTTATCGAGCGGACATACAACCACCATGTCATCTGAATATCGTCTATAAATACCGACATCTTTAATAAAGTTATGTATTGTAGTATCAAAGTTGAGCATATAAGCATTCGCAAGAATCGAACTTATAGGTGAACCTTGTGGTATACCAAATGTCTTATCAACTTTAGCACCATACTTTGTTTTTGTTTGTTTTGTCTGTCGAACAAGTTTATGCTTCTTTTTAAAGAATTCTTTTTTAGTACAAAATGCAATGGCATTTTGATTTTTTAAAAACTTTATCCTAGAAACTCGTGCTCTTTTTATTGGAAGCAGTTTGTTCTTCTTATCTCGCTTTTGGATGAATATTTTATTCTGGAATTCGTTAAAAATGTCTACAATATCAACATATGTGAATCTTGTAATATTTTTGTATACATTGAAGTGGTCTGGCGGTAAGAGTTGATGATTTTCATCTTTTGAGTTTAAAAGTTGAATCCAGATATCTCTTAAAATTTTGTGGTCTAATTCATCAAAAAAACCTTTTATATCTAAAGCTATAACCAAAAACTCGTTTTCTGGATAGTCTCTAATGTAATTAAACGCATCATTGGCAAAATCAATATTACATTTATTTGGACCATCTGGGTTTTCTGAATCAACTGGAATAGACCTATAGGCAAGAACTACTTCTTCTAAATCATTTTCCTTTATTTTATCTTCATATTTCTTTGATAGTTCTTCCGCGTAGTAACCATAAATTAAAGAATCCAAGTGCGAAGCATAATACAACTCTCTGTCCTTTATATCAGAATTTCTTAATGCCTTATTAGTTTTAGCATCTTTAATTACTTCTCCTGTAATATCTGAATATTCTTTTCTAAACTTCCTCTTTTTAGACGTCTTATGAATAAATGGAAGAAATGGATGTTTCTTGATATCATCTGGATTGGTGACGTAGTTTTCTATCCACAAGTATCTGTCCTTTGATTTCAAAGGAAAACCAATATGTGGATAACGTTTTAATTTAAACCAGTCCTTTTTTTTCATAATATAAAAGTGAGCAGAGGAGCCAACTACGAGGCATCGCTTTTAGAGTTAAAAACTCCCGAAAAATGCATGCTCTTTCGATGGCTAAACTAGGCCTAGCCACCGCCCCAATTCAAGTTGGGTGGTTAATAATTGTTGTATCTTTGCAACTAATAACAAGGTTTCCCATGAAATTAAATAACATCAACAGAACTATTAGGGTATTCCCAGTCATCTTTGTGATGTTTCTGGAGTTAATACTCAAGCAAGGGCTTATTGAAATAAATCCAATAATAGCTTGCATTTGTAAAATACCTTCTTCTCAACAGCTTTTAATGTTGAGCCTATAGACCAAAGGCCTAAACCTTAAAACGCATTCTTCAGCACTCCTCATACTCACTTCATTTTTAATTTTTTAATTATTTTGTCTTTACTCTTTATTTTTTTCCATTCTCTTTCAATTTCAAAATCATAAACTTCATAGCATGCACCGCATAAAGGATTATTTATTGTTGTTTTATGTTCTACTCCACACCAATGACAATGCTTTTCTTCATAATTCGAATTTCTATAAATACTCCATTCAGTAAAACATTTTGGACATAATGGGTTTTTTGGATAGAAATCAATGTTGGTTGATTCGCAACGGATGCAATAACCATGTTTTACATTGCATTGCTCATGCATAGATTTGAATTTGTTTACATCAATTTGTTCACCATTTATCTTTACCTCATTTGGATTAATTACTAAAGAAAATAGTTGTTTAGACAATATGTTTTTTAATCTTTCTTTACTAATATCACTATCATCACTAGCCAACACTTCATAAAATAGATACTCTATGCAGTCCTTCGCCATTTCAAAATCCTTTTTATTGTCAATTTCTACTCCTACTTCATAATTGTGATTAGATGAACTAGTTAAATTCATTGAAGCTATAACAGTATAATCATCATTCATAAAAAATTTTGCATGTAGATTTTTTACTGAAACGAACTCAATATTAGGTAACCCTCTAAGAAATTGTCTCGAATCTTCTGTTATACCAGATTGGTTTGTAGATTTATCGGATACTCTATACACAATAACTTTCAAAGTATCTTTATGTAGTTTTAAGAAAGCCTTTTTTATATCCTCATCTATATCTATATATGGAGATACTACAACTAAAAAATCCCTTGAACCACTAATAGTTACCTCAATACTGTGTCTTAATTCTCTATCTGTAACCAGATGCGCCATATTAAATATGATTAATTGTTCTACTAAAAAACTTCTCGCAAACAACTATTTTCGAGTTGCTCTTTTATGTTTTAATATTATTTCAGTTTTGATTCCGTCCCAATATGGGCTGGACATAATTTTCCAATGGTTAGTGCTTCTACAAAGGCTCTAATTCTTGGATTTTCTATTTCTATATATTTAAACTTTCCTGTTGTCTCAATTCAATTCCTTTAACTATTAAATACTTTTTTGAGAATGAGGATTGATTTCTTAGATGATTACCTAACCGTTGATTTAAGCCATTTTTTCCTCTTGCAGTTTTACCAACATGTAATACCTCTCCTTTTAAACTAAAGATGATATATACCCCCTGCTTGTTACTTACATTGACCTTTCCTGAAATCGGAAAATGATGGTGTTCTGTTTTCAGTAATTGATTATATAGATTATCAACTTGTGCGCATTCACTCATTGGTAACCTCCTTTCTTTCCTCAAAAACCTCCCTCAAACAACTTTGCATGAGTTGCTCTATTTGGGTTTGGCTGTGTTCTATATGTTCTTCTAAATTATCGCATAAGGCCATTAAAATATTGACTTGCTTGACGATGGCTTTTTGTTCTTCGAGTGGTGGAAGCGGAATTAAAGTTGCCTTTACTTTACCAACGTTCAAATTTGGCTGTGCTCCACCTTCTGCCAATAATCTAATCTCTTGGTAAAACTTTTGAAAAAAGTACTTTAGGTATTGTTTGGTTTCTTTTGACGACTCAAAGAACATCATTCCTGCAATAGCTTGATTGGTTGCTCCAGGCACAACTATTTCGCTTATTTGACCTCTTGTCTTTCCTTGACCATACATCGCAATTATTAATGTTCCTTCTGGAAAAATTTTACAATTAGTCTCGTCAAGTGCTTTTTGAGTTATCATAACATCTTGAACTTTTGCAAAAACATCATTTGTCGCTGAACTTGTGTACCATGGAATATCTCCTCCATAGTATTCAGATTTTGTTTTGGATGGTGTTGAACCTGTTCCTACGTTAGTTAATTCTGTCAACCTACACCAAACCCAACCTTCTGGCAAATCATAAGGTTTTTCGTGGTCTTTTATTGGTGGTAAAGGCTTTTCCTTTTTGATTTTCTTTTGGGCAATGAGTTCTTGTTTTTCGGTTTGGATGCGTTTTAAGAGTTCTGAAACTGGTTCGGTGCACGGATTTTGAGAACGCCATTTAGTGGTTAATTTACCTTGAATGGCTAATTGTAAAATGGTATCTCGTAATTGCTTAACGTTGTCTTTTTCGGTAAAGAACTCTGTAAAATGAGTTTGTAAAAATTGCCATTCTTGGTTAACATTGTCTGTTTCGGTTAAGCGTTGTAATGCCGAGGTGACAAAGTCTTCTTTAAGTTGTATTCTGGTTTTGGTAAGGCCTTCTAATTGCTCTACTTCTTTAAACAATTCATTGACTATGGCAACAATGGCTTTTTGTTCATCGAGTGGTGGAAGAGAAAAGGCTTGCTGTTTTAATAAACTGTAGTGTCTTGCATAGCCCTTGTCAGATAAATCATAAAAAGAACAATGCATAAAGAAATAAGAAGTGTCAACACCTTCAAATGTTTGTAGGATTTTAGTCCCATCTGCTCCGATTATAAAATCGAAGTCAATGTATTTTACAATTTTCGTGTGGTCACCAAATACAATAACAGGTTTTTCTAATTTTAAAAGTTTACTTTCCTCATTATAATAGCCTTCAATTAGCCTTTTTCCTTGAGAAACAACTGGAAATTTTCCGCTTTCTAAATAGTTTTTAGATTTAACCTGATTTACTCTACTACCAATAGTACTGTAAAATTCCGTTATATTTCTTGCTACCCAAGTATCCGGAATTTCGAATTGAAAACTCTCCTTCATAAACTCCTTCTTTGGCTTTTCAATCCGTATTTTCTTTTGTTCAACTAAAAGTTGTTTTTTGGCTTTAATTCGTTCTAATAATTCAGAAGCCGATTCAACATTCGGGTGTTCTTGTCGCCAGTTTTCAGTTAGTTTGCCTTGTATCGCCAATTGCAGAATTAAGCCTTTTAATTCTTCTGCATTTTGTGGATGCTTGGTAAGGGTATTAAAATTATTAAGTAAAGTCAATTCTTAGTTGTGATTAGTATTATTAAACAATAGCTTTTACTCTTTTTGTTTTCAGTCCAAACCTACTCGCATCTACTTGAATTAAAGCCTTCTCACTAACAGTTATTCTGTTAATGTTATCCAAAGAATTTTCTAAACAATCTTCAAAACTGTCATTAGGTTCTTTTTCATTATAAAATCTATCATCATGGTTATAATATCCCTCACCAAAAAAGTTTTCAGAATAATGATTGATAATTTGAAATCCAGAAGATTCTATTAAAAGACTTTCTGTATTTGAAATTTTTGTACCATCTTTTCTATGATAAACCAAATTGAAATCAATAGATAGTTTACCTATCAACTCTAACCTATTAGAATTATCTTGCAAATAGTTTTTAAATTTCTCAAGACTTTTGAGTTTTATGCCTCTTTCTGTTTCTAACTTTTCCTCAATCTTTTCAATAAAATTGATTAAATACTTCTTTGTTACTTCGTTGTATATCATCTATTTTAGGGCTTCGGTTAATAGGTTCACAATCTCTTCTTGAATGGTTAAAATCTTGCTTTCGGTTTGCTGGTATTGCTGTAGAATTTCATTAGGTGTCCCTAAATCATCAACTTCTTGATGTGGATTTTTAATGTCCAGATTGTAGTTTCGGGCTTTGATGTCTTCCACAGAAACCTTCCATGCATGTTTATTTTCTTCGCGGTTATTCCACCATTTCTTTTCTAAATCAAACTCCTTAATATTTATGGGTTTGGTCTTGTTATAGCTTTTTACACCTTCGGGATAAGGATGTTCAAAATACCAGACGTTTTTAGTTGGTGTGCCTTTTTCAAAAAACAACAGATTGGTTTTAATGCCTGTGTATGGGTTAAACACACCATTGGGTAAACGCACTATGGTATGCAGATTGCAACGCTCCAATAATTCTTGTTTGAGTCTGGTTTTTACACCTTCGCCAAACAAGGTGCCATCTGGTAAGACCACCGCAGAACGCCCATTAGATTTTAAGAGTTTTATAATCAAAGCGAGGAACAAGTCCGCCGTTTCTTTAGTTCTAAACTTACTTGGGAAATTTGTTTCGGTGCCATCTTCCTCTACACCTCCAAAAGGCGGATTGGTGAGAATAACATCTACTTTGTCTGAACTTCCCCAATCGGCATAGGGTTTGTTTAAATAGTTGCCTCGGTTTACGGCTGGTAAATCAAATCCATGCACCATGAGATTGGTGGTACACAATAAATGCGGTAAGGGTTTTTTCTCAATCCCTCTAATGGCTCTCTGCAATACATCTCTGTCTTTAGGTGTTTTTACCTGATTGCGCATATGATCTATGGTACAGGTTAAAAAGCCTCCTGTACCACAAGCTGGATCCAGTACGGTTTCGCCCAATTGCGGATTAATGATATCCACCATAAACTGGGTAACAGCTCTTGGTGTGTAATATTCACCAGCACTACCAGCTGATTGCAGTTCTTTTAATATGGTTTCGTAAATGTCGTTAAACAGATGTCGGTCGGTTGAACTGTTGAAATCAATCTTATCTATCTCGTTAATCACTTGTCGGAACAGGGTTCCGTTTTTCATGTAGTTGTAGGTATCCTCAAATACCGAACGTATGATTTTAGCTTGAGGACTTATAGTAATGTCCAAATCCTTTAGAGTTGGGAACAACTCGTTATTGATAAAGTCCATTAAGGCATCACCAGTTAAGCCTTCGTCATCTTCTGCCCAGTTGCTCCATTTTAGATGTTCTGGAATAGGGCTCTCGTAATCGTCTATGGTGATCTCCCATTCTTCTTCCTTATCGGCAAATATTTTCATAAAGAGCATCCAGACCATTTGCGAGATACGTTGTGCATCTCCATCTACTCCTGTGTCTTTTCGCATGATATCGCGAATGCCTTTTATGTTGGTTGTTATGTTGCTCATTAAGCTTTTTTATCTTTTAATAGTTTAAGAAATACAATTCCTCTGTTTGTTATTTTATATTGTTGTTTAGAACTTTTTGGTGTTTCAGGAATGGTCCAAGCAATTAAATTCAATTCTCTAAGTTGATTAATAATTTGATATAATTGGCCCGAAATACTTTTTTGGCCCAAAGCAACTGCTATATCTTTGGTAGCACTTGTATTTGCTTCTACAATATGTAGAACTTTAGTAAACAAAGACTCCTGCTGCAACTCCTGCTGTAACTCCTGCTGCAACTCCTGCTGCAACTCCTGCTGCAACTCCTGCTGCAACTCCTGCTGAGACTCTAACTGTTGCTTGTAATTTGTCTTAATAAATGAAACTCTAAAAGCGACACCAGGTTCTTTCCATGTAAGCTCTATCTCTGGGTATTCTTTTAAATCATCTGCTATTAACTGCAATCCGTTTCCCCATTGTTCAATAATACCTAAGCGCTTAAAAACAGGTGCAAGCACTTTATTTCTCACATCAGATTGACCTGCATCCATCTCATTAAAATCTACAGTAGGTAATAATTTTCCTGGACTAGTTATTTCCAATTTATCATCAAAAATGGCAATTTTAATATCTTTTCCTGTAAGCGAATAATCTCTATGAATTATGGCATTTCTAATAACTTCTCGTATCGCTATAATGGGATATTCCCAACGGTCGTTTCTATAAACACCTTTATAATCTTCTGTGCCTTGTGAAATATGACGTAATATAAATTGATAGGCTTGTTCTGCTTGAAAAGCAATACCTGTATCAATAGTTTTTTGATCAATAAAAGTTCCAGGAATAATTCCTTTAAATCTAGCACACTCTACTTTAGCATTAGGAAAAATTTGAGTACGTATTTTATCATCAGATAATAACACTAAGGCGTTAGTAGGCAACAATTGACCTTGTTCTTGTTTTATAAGTTCTAATTTTTTTAAAACCTCAACTGTTACGTCTTCTTTCGTTTTTTCTTTAAAAAAGCTTTTAAAATTATCAAGACTTAAATCTTCGTGATTTTTATTAAAAAATAATACAGAATCAAAAGAAATATTCTGCCCTTGTCTTTCTAATTCCTGAATAATTTCAAAAGAAGCTAATCTATTAGAAGAACCAACCCTAGTAAAGGTTCCTTTTTCTTTTCCTTTTGAAGTAATAAAATATGGTGGTTTACTTCCTTTATGTATATAAACTCTAATTACATACTTACCATTATCTTTAATAAAAGTAATTTCCGGTAAAACAGTTGGTGTACATTGGTCATTTACGATATTACTAATTCGATTTTCGATAGTATCTAATTGGTCATGTTGCAAACCCGAAACTTCTCTTGGTTGATTCTTTATACCAATATATAATTCGCCTCCAGCATCATTAGCAAAAGAAACTATGGTTTTTGCTAATTCGGCATTAGTTGGAATTTCTTCTTTAAATTCAAGACGTCTGCCTTCAGGTTGCAGTATTTTAGTTAGTAAATTCAATTATGCAATATTATAAATTTCATTTTCTAATTCTTTAATGGCTTGCTCGAAATCTTTACGTTTTCCAAAAGCTCGAACTAACTCAACTGGTGATCCCATTTCGTTTAATGGTTTTACTTTAAGAATAGAACCCTTTTCTATTGACAACACACCTTCCTGTTCATATTTATCTAATAAGCTTTGTAATACCTTTTGTGCCATTTCACTGTAATTACCGAAGTAGTTACGTTTACGCACATTTTTAGCACGTTCCTTTCTGGTTAGTGGAGGTTGATCATATGCAACGTGGCAAATTAAATCGAAAGGGTCTAAATCTTGACCTACCTCCTCCTTTAAGGCTTCTAAAAGCACACCATGCTCAGCTAATTCTGTTAACAACTCTTCTTTACTATCTGTGGTTTGCCATTTTTGAATAAAATCATCTAAAGATCTAAATTCCTTAGTGATGTTTGACTTTGTGTAATCCTTAAGCGATTCTGTTATAAGTTTTCCATCTTTTCCATAATACTGTACACGTTCATTAATTACTTTTACATTAATATTATTCACATAATATTTTCTCACTTCTTGTTCTTCTTCATCAATATCAACATTAGGTATACTAGGTGAAGTAAGTCCTTCAAAATCATCTTCAATTGGATTTATATTGTCTGTTAAATCATCATCGGTATTAGGAGGTAAAATAGATTCACCTTCTTCAGGTTCATATATTTGAACTGGATCACCATCAAAATCAGGATCAGCAAACAAATTGGTTGCTTTTCGAAAGTCCATTAACGTAAAGTATACTTTCCCATCTGCTTCCCTAATGCGTGTCCCACGACCAACAATTTGTTTAAACTCTGTCATAGATCCAATATTAGCTTCAAGCACTATAAACTTCACCATTTTGGTATCAATACCAGTAGTAAGCATTTTGGAAGTAGTGGCTATTACAGGGAATCGCTCTTCTACATCTGTAAAATTGTCAAGTTCTTGCTTACCCACCTCGTCATCACCAGTGATTTTAACACAGTAATTCCAATGTTTGGCGACCAAATCTGCATTCTCATTAATTAAAGCTTGACGCATTCGATTGGCATGGTCTATATCGGTACAAAACACTATTGTTTTTGCAAAACGGTCTGTTGCTTTTAAATATTCGGTTATTTTTTTTGCGACTTCTGTAGTACGTTCATCTATAACCAAATTTCTATCATAATCTTTTAAATTATAGATTCTGTCTTGGACTTCATTACCATATTTATCAATTAATCCAGCCGTTGGTCTCCAACCCTCATCTACATTCATTGAAATGCGTACAACTTTGTATGGCGCTAAAAACCCATCTTCAATACCTTGTTTTAGAGAATACGTATATACTGGGTCACCAAAATATGCCATGTTAGAAACATCTTTAGTTTCTTTTGGAGTTGCTGTAAGACCAATTTGAGTGGCAGAATCAAAATAGTCTAATATTTCTCGCCATGCAGAAGCTTCTGAAGCTGAACCACGATGACATTCGTCAATCACTACTAAATCAAAGAAGTTTCTACTAAACTCTTTATATGCATTTTTAGATTCATCAGTACCTGTTAACCCTTGGTACAATGCAAAATAAATTTGATAAGACTTATCTATTTTTCTGTTTTTAATGATATGCATAATATCATTACCAAAAGGTGAGAAATCCCCATTTCTGGTTTGTGTTAATAAAGCATTTCTATCTGCCAAAAAGAGGATGCGCTTTTTAAAACCATTTTTCCAAAGACGCCAGATTATATTGAATGCCGTATATGTCTTTCCTGTTCCAGTAGCCATTACCAAAATAATACGATTTTGACCTTTTGCAATAGCTTCTATCGTTCGGTTTACTGCATTTTGTTGATAATAACGTGGAGACATTCCACTATCATCAACAAAATAATCTTGAGTAACAACTTCTTGAATTTCAGGTATACTCAGTTCATTACTTTGACTATATTTTCCCCATAACTCTTCAGTTGAAGGAAAACTATCCAAGCTAATTTCTTTTTCAATATTTCCAGAAGTTTTTGTCTTGTCATGAAATACAAATGAATCTCCATTAGAAGTGAATACAAACGGAATTTGTAATATTTCAGAATATTCCAATGCTTGCTGCATTCCATCACCAACTTTATGTTTATTATCCTTTGCTTCAATTATTGCAATAGGAATATTAGGTTTGTAATAGAGGATATAATCTGCCCTTTTACTCTTTCCTCTTGTATATAGCTTTCCTTGCACTATAATTCTACCATCCGTAAATGATACTTCTTCACGAACTTGAGTACGCATATCCCAACCAGCTTTTTCAAGAGCAGGATTAATAAATTTGGTGCAAATATCTCTTTCTGATAAAGATTTTTTGTTCATAATTATTTTGCATTGTAACAATCAAAAATAGGAGTGTCCAATTGATAAAATAGAAGGTTATAAATTTAGGTATTTATTATTTAACTTTGTAAGGTTTTTCTATGATAAAGAAATTTTTAACAAATAAAAAAACCTAATACACTAAGTTACAACCACCTAGTGCAAATAGTAAACAATCGAGGAAAACCAATATTTAATTCTCAACTCTTATAGTAGACAACAGCCTATATTTAGAGTGATTAGTACTAAAAAAAGAATCAATTCAATAATTGAATAACAAATTCTAATTTCAATAGGATAACTAAACCTTAATTAATTTCATAAATCCTAAATAACACCTCAAAACAACAGAAACAACAAACTCACTATCAGTTAGTTTGATATTTTTCTTATATTGCTATACGAAATATCCTATTACATTTTCCCTAAAAATTTGATAGCTATTATAAAAGTTAGAATTAATCAAAATTTTATGGAATATGAACACACAATTAAGAATCTCCCCTTCGATTGGGGTTGCAAGGTTAGGAAATAGCACAAAACAATTTTGTTTATCACCTGATGAAATTGGAGGACTACCCTATGAGGCCGATGCCAACGGCAATAAACTTGGCCCCATAATAAACTTTAAGGATGATGAAAGTCAAGTTAGAAGACAAGGTCAACAGTTTAAAGTCTTAAATGCTCAAGGAATAGAAATTACCTGCAACTCACCTAATGTAGCATCCATGGTTTGGAATGTTCATCTAGCAAACAAAAAAGCTGCTTGGTACCAATACAGTGAACTAGATGGCAACTTGTTATATGGAGAACAAAACAGTTATTCAAATCAAAAAGTACCATTTAGAAATGCTACTAAAACGGGAGAAAATGAAAGACAGACCCTAATTATAGACCCTGGACCAAGGTCTATAGGAGGACCAAATCGCAGTATAGGTTTTGATAAAACCAATGTACCTACTGGTTATCCAGCTCAATATCCACCTGATCAAGTCTCATCTGGAACACCAATTACGACTTTAGGTGATTTAAAAACTGATTCGGAAGGTCGATTGGTTGTTTTAGGTGGGTATGGTAATGCTGGAGGAAATGAACCTTTAACAAGTTATGGAGGATCTGACACTTGGCACGACGATATTTCTGACGGACCAGTATACTGCACGGTTACATTTAACGATGGCACTCCACCGGTAACTATTAATGCATGGGTTATTGTTGGTTCTCCAGATTTTGCTCCAGAAATTGTAAATATTTCTACATTAAGTGATAGCATGTTTGATGTTGGTGTGACTGCTTTTAATCTTGTACCTGAAATGTGTTCAAATGGAACTTTCAACTCTTCATACCTGGTTAACTATCAAAGAGACATATTACCAATTATTAAACGTTTTTCTGGTTATCAATGGGTAGCAAATGTTCAATCTATGATGGCATTTAGTTCTTTTTCATTCGACTTTTCAGATCCAAGTGAAAAGAACAAAAGTAATCGAGAAAACTATTTCTCTTACTTTAGACGTCCAGATATCAAAACCGAGTCTTCAACTAATCAATCGCAATCCCAGTTATTCAAAACAAATGGAGACAATTCCTTTCCTATGATGCCAATGAACTCAGGAAGCAACTCTGTTAGTAATGAAAATATAGTCAAGTTTTTAGCACTTAATGACACTCAATATTTTATGTTACAACAATGGGCTAAAGGAAATTTTGAAAACAATCCAAACTATCAAGATTTTTCAGTATCAACTGAAGACCAAGCCAGTGTTGGCAATTGTGTTGGTTTGCCAATGTGCCCAGGTATAGAGGTCACATGGAGTATTCAAAATCATAATATATACTCAGCTCCATACATAATAGCTGATCAAAAAGGAATTGGAGGTTACAATACTTCGGGATTAACCCCTTCGAGAGATGAATGTGAAGGCGGAGGATGTGAACCAGGAGATTTAACTAAAAGAATGGCTTGTCCTTGGCAGGCAGATTTTTTCCAATGTACGGTACAGCCTGTTAACTTCACAAATCCTGATTTTAACAAGGATGTTAGAGTAACACAACAAGTCCAAAATACAACAGATGTTTGGAGAGAGTCTAAAACTACATACACAGACAACCAATTAATAAACAAAGCTCCTGTTAATTCACCACTCCCTCCTACTTACTATTCGTATTGGTGGCCGCCACAAAGTCCTTGGGATGTCATAACAGGTGAAACTACGCTTGAAGGCCAAATGCAATCTCATTTACCAGCAGGACAACAAATGAATTATGCAAGAGGAATAAACAGTTTTGTTCAAATGGTAGAACATTGGTCAGCCATGGCATTTATTAGAAATATAAATTCTCAAGACAAGGGATTCCCTTATTTTACAGAAACGGAAAGGACAAATGAATTGTTTTCGTTTGTTGAGTATGGCGTGGGTCAAGTAAGTGGAAATGGTGCTGATAATGAAACTACCATACCTGTATTTTTCATTGAAGATGATCTAAACCGTATAAAAGTCAAAAATGAAAGGGCTGAAAAACTGGTTTCTTTTCTAGAAAAAAGAATTTTCAAAAAGATTAGTGTTAGTAGTGAGGGACTAGGAACACCACGTTCTGGAACAAGAATGCGACGCTAATGCCAAATCAATCTCAATTTACAGATGTACTTATAATAGGTGGAGGCCCAAGTGGAGCCTCCACCGCCTTAAGTATACTTCACTATTCAAACATTGAAGTAACTTTAATAGAGCATTCAGATTTCAGCACAACCAGAGTTGGTGAACAGGTCTCCTCAAGCATTTTCGATTTGCTTTCGTATTTAAAATTAAATAAAACAGATTTTAAAAAAGGAACCTTCTCACCTTCACATGCAAGTAAATCGTATTGGGGCAGTAATTCGGTAAGCACTATAAACTCGATATTTTCAGCTGATGAGCCAACATTACAAATGAATAGAGAAAATTTTGATTTCAGATTAATTGAAGCTGCATCTAACCAAGGAGCTATAATTTACCCCAAAACAAAATGTCTTGCAATAACACAATTAAATAATAAAAGTTGGGATGTATTACTTATACATCCGAATTTCGGAAAGTTTACTATAAATGCCAAATATTTAGTTGATGCGTCTGGAAGATCCGGTTCTATAAACAAAAAAGTGGGAGCTGCTTGTAATAAACTTGATAGCCTAATGGGAGTCGGGATGTTTGTAAATCTGCCATCAACAACATTTGATCAAACTATTGAATCTGTAGAAAACGGTTGGTGGTATACTGCGTGCCTACCAAATAAAAAAGCTGTTCTTACCTTATTTACAGATTCCGATATCATCTCAGACTTAAAAATTCATCAAAATGACAATTGGACGAAACAACTAACACAAACCGAGCATATAAAAAGTTTATTCCATTTAAAACAACCTATAAATAGCAAAATTTGGGTTAGAAACGCTCAAACCCATATCTCTGATTCAAGAAATATTGATCGCTATATAGCAGTTGGAGACGCTGCAGCTTCATTTGATCCCATATCTTCTATGGGCCTTGGATTCTCGATTAGTTCTGCTATATATGCTTCCAAGCACATTATTAATAATCTCCTATTGAATGAGGAAACAAAAGACCTATATCAAACAGATCTTGAAAATATATATAGCGATTACCTGAAAATAAAATCGAAATATTATGCAATGGAAACTCGATGGTCGTCTTCAAAATTTTGGAACAGAAGAAATTAAAAAACAAATAAAATTTCTTTGATGTAATTTCAAATTCATTACCTTTAAATATCATTATTTTTAACCAAAAAGTGAACACAAACTGAACACACTTTTTGAACACAAAATATTATTTCAGAAATTTTAAAACACTGAAAATCAATATTTTATTTATTTTTGTAAGAATTTTCACAACCCAGAGGTCACGAGTTCAAATCTCGTTCTCGCTACAAGATTAAAAACGGTTTAGTGTACACTAAACCGTTTTTTTGTTAATCTTTATAAGTATATTCTACACATTTTTGACATCAAAAAGATAGGCCTCCTAACGAAGAAATAATAGTCAAAGTCAAAATTACATAATTATAAACCTACATGACTGTAAATAAATTCGTATATTTAATTACCCAGTCAAATTGAATGAAGTAAATCTACCCGTTTTTATTGCTTACTATAACAGAACACAGTTGCAAACAATACTCAAAATACTTCAAGGTTTACTCAGAAGTTTCAAAACTTCGTTCACTTGACTTGATTCCGAAAAAGGAGTAATTAGCTTTTTAATCCTTCCTTCTGCAATTGAGAATTTATAATTCTGTTTGATATACCTATACCAAAATTTAAATTCACTTCATTTTTTCATGAAGTCACCAAACAGTTTTCAATCCTCATTGTTCCTACGATTCCCTTTTAAATAATTAACATAAAATAAAAACAATGAAACTTACTATCCTTATATTATTCCTTACGGTTAACGTAAGCAACAACATACACGCACAACAATTCATCACGCCATCAAGCTCTTTTTCTCATGAAAAGACAGCTTACATAGAATTAACAAATGGAACCAAATTAGAAGGTACTATTGACGATATAGACAGAAAAAAAGGAATGATTGAATCCATTACCCTAATTGAAAGTAATGGCGAAGTACATGAATTACAGCCTGAAGAAGTTAAAAACATGTATTTGCCACCAAGCGGTTATGATAAAACTCTAAAAGCATTTGATTTTACTCAAAATGCTGATAGATGGAATAATCAAAAATTGAATCAAGATCTATTTAGTAATGGTTACGCTTATTTTGAACTGGGTACTATTAAAATTAAAAAGAAAAACAAGATTTTACTCATGCAACTATTAAATCCTTCGTTTTGTAATAAAGTTAAAGTGTATTTTAATCCTTATGCAAGTGAAACGAGCTCTTTAAACTACGGAGGAATAAAAGTAACTGGAGGTATCGCCAAATCATACTATGTTACCTATAATTCTGGTGAGATGATAAAATTGCATAAAAAAAATTACGAAGAAAATTTTAATAACTGGTTCGAAAATTGCTCAAAACTATTAGAAGAATTTCCAAAACCAAAGTGGAGAGATTTTGCCAAGCATATTCTAAACTACTCTGACTGCGCTCAATAATTTCAACTGACTTCAAAACACAATTTAGACATTCTCATTTTTCCAGTTTTCTACTGTGAACTTACTCCTACAGTTAAATGTTAGCCATTATGCTATAATTAAAACCACTTAAATAAAATTTAAACCATGAAAATAATAACCCTATTATTAATACTATTGTCAACTTCATTTATACAAGCCCAACTACCAGATATAAAGAACAATACATTTGTACGTGTTTTCGATCTAGATGGTCATAAAATTGCTAAGGGAGAATTCGCTTATTTTAGTAATGACCAATTGAATTTGAAAGATTCAGATGGCATTTTTAAAATTCCGTTGAATAAAATTGGATACCTTAAAACAAAAACCTCTGCTGGACATAATATAGTAAAGGGGTTGGCTATTGGTGGGCTCTTTACATTCTTAGGTATACTAACCTTAGACCAAGATGCAGATGACGGTGACCATTTCAATACCGGTGATTACGTTTATGGCACTCTTTTTGGGTCTATAATAGGAGGAGTAACAGGAGCAATTGTTATGATATTTCATAAATCGGAAAAACATATCATTAATGGTCCAAATTCCTAACCCCCCTATTTATTAATTCGGCTAATAAACAAACTTAACCAACATAGCTAACCAACAAATTTAAAATTAATTATGACTCCAAATAAAAAAGATCTAACGCCACAAGAGGCCAAATCTAAAAAGAATAAAACAAAAATTCTAATCGCTTTAATTTTTACTATTATCGGATTCCTAATCATTCTAATGGGAGAATCAATAATTTCTAATGCTCCAAGAGGGGATGGTGGTATAATAGGATTATTCGGGTTTTTAGTAAAATGTTCTGGTTATTTCACCTTTGGTGTTTCAATTATTTCCCTAATAAGCAATCTTAAATATCAATCCAATAATAAACAAGATAGCTAAGCCTTATACTACATTCTCAATAATTCAGATCTTTTGGAAATTTTATTTTTAGCCGAATTTCAATAGTCAAACACAAAAATGGCCCATATCATTTAACAACTCCTTATTAAAAAAGATTCAAGTATGTCTAACATAAATAAAAACAAAATAATAGAATATAGCACACCAAAACTTTTGTTTTCTATTTCTATTAATCTACTACTTTTAATTAGTATTATAATCGCACAATTTGTTTCGTCAATGGACAAACCAATTAGTTTTGTATTTGTAAGCCTTTTTTTTTCTTATTTTATTTACATGAACACAAGTAGATTATTTACAAGAAAACCAGCACTTATAATAAATGAAATTGGACTAAATTTAAAACCTAACAAACCCCACTTAAGCTTAATAGAATGGAACAACATAGAATCTATTTATTATATTAAAAGAGGTCGATACAGTTTTATTAAAAAAAACATAGGAATAAATTACACCTCTGAAAACTCAAAAACACTCAAACATGTCACCATACGAACTAAATACCTTGATTGTGCTTATGATAAACTTTACATGTTAATCCATAAAACCAACAATGAGTATAAAAACGTTAAGCAAGAAACATTGGAGTTAAAAGAGGTTCAAATTTCCACGCCACCCAAGAACAAACCCAAGTTTAGGTTCTAAAAAAGTAAATGACACCACTGTTTAAGGATGAATGAAAAATTATAACCAATGCTTATCTATTTATTTTAAAAAGTTAATACATAAATACTTAACACAATAGATAAGCAAAATATCAATTCCGACATAAATCCTTACAAATAATTTTAACAAAATTTTAACTTTCATAAATCCTTGTAACTCAACAATAACAAGACACACTGTGATAAACCCTACATTTAATTATAAATAGTTTAACATTTATTCTTACATTTGAGTAAGTGTTAATTGGCGAGGTGCATTTCAATCAATTTTTTGCATTGCCAATGTTTTGGAGTGCTAATAAATTTATTTATGCTAGCGCGAAAAGCCATAGTGGAGACTATGGCTTTTTTTTAATCTTATTTAATTCAATCTACTTTCAGACCACCATTTCATATTAAATAGTAATTTTACAGCATAAAATCATTTAAATCTTGAGTGCCAACCGACTCTATTTTATCGATGCCGTTAGAGCATTTGCTATTTTAATGATGCTTCAAGGTCATTTCATTGACACCCTTTTAGCGCCTGAATTTAGGGATACAACAAACATATATTTTAGTACTTGGCAGTACTTTAGAGGTATAACTGCTCCTACTTTTTTCACTATATCCGGACTTATTTTTACATACTTACTCATCACCTCTAAGAAAAAAGGAACTGTAAAAGTTAGAATCAAAAAAGGACTAACCAGAGGTGGCATGCTTATACTAATTGGTTATGCACTGAGAGCACCTATATTTCTATGGCTTGCAGGAAAGTTTAATAATTACGTTCTGGTCATTGATGTTTTACAATGCATTGGAGTCTCCTTAATTACTGTAGTAGCCATTTATCAATTGGTTATGAGAAAAACTTTAATATTCTCATTAATAATGATGTGCATTGGCTTTACAATATTTCTTACAGAACCCTTATACCGTGGGCTACAATTACCAAATACACCTCTTTTTATTGCCAATTACTTCACTAAATCAAATGGCTCTATTTTTACAATTATTCCTTGGTTTGGATATATTGCTTTTGGCTCATTTATTGCCACGATTTTTTATAGATTCATCAATAAAAATAGATTTAAAGACATTGTAATTATTTCCTTTTTATTATCAGGAATAATACTTATAAAGTACTCATCTTCAATCTTAGTTTCTGCATCAAACGTCTTTAATTTATCATTACTAAAAGATGTTGCTAATTATAATTACCTATTCATAAGATTAGGTAATGTACTTGTTATTTTTAGCTTCTTTTATTTAATCGAAAATTTCATCAAACACACCCTTTTTCTTAAAATCGGACAAAAGACTCTATCCATTTACGTCATACATTTTATAATTATTTACGGAAGCTTCACTGGATTAGGACTTAACACTTTAATCGGTAAAACCCTCATCCCTTGGCAAGCCGTTTTTGGGGCAATTATCTTCCTTTCTACAGTTTGCTTTATTGCGTTTTATTACACCAAAACAAATGCCTTTGTCTATTCTAAATTGAGACTAGGGTTTGAGTACATCAAACAGAAACTTTATAAAATTTAATGCCATAAAAAAAGGCCACACGAAGTGGCCCAAAACTAAAATAAACATTTAATCACAGTTAATAAATGTCTAACTTTTAATGAAGCGTTGAACAAACGCATCACCTATTTTTAATAAATATATTCCTTTATTCAAGTGTTTCACTGTTATACCAGAATCAAATTTAATTGTCCCTTCTAGTATCAGTTTTCCATCGATTGAAATTATTTCATAGGTGTCATTTTCAGTTAAGCCTTGAAGAAATAAGGTTTCATTTACAGGGTTTGGATACATCAAAATTGAGTTTAAGGTTGCTTCAGTTAACGACAATGCGCTATCACCAACCCAGTTTGATTCTGTTCCACTCAAAGCAAAATTTAATAAATCACCTGTAACAGCTCCTAATTCATCCGTTAGGGTATTTTCAGCAGCATTATCTTCATTTGCCATTCCTTGATTAAACTTGTAATAAACCCTTAAGCCAGTTTGAGGCAATTCTAAAGATGAAGCACTTGAATTCAATAATTCAGTTTCTGTCCTGGCAATATCCCAAATTCTAATTTCATCAATCGTAGCGTTGATATTTCTTCCCGTACCGTTGGCCCAATTACCTATAACAAGATTTGAAGACGAGTTTCCTATGAATAACCCATTAACAGATTGGCTCACAATTTCAACACCATCAACAAAAATCTTCATGTCAGTCCCATCAAAGGTTGCTGCCAAGTGATACCAAGTATCCAAACTTAAGGTGTTTGCAGGGGTATTAACCTCATTCCAACTACCACTACCCAAATTAAAATTAACTGTACCATTCGCTCCTACCCTCAACATATATCCATAATCAGTACCAGGTCCACCTTGCTCCTTGTTTATAATGTTTCCTTCCCAAACATTTGTTTCAAATGCATGGATTTTCACAACAGCTTCTAAAGTAATTGTTGTTCCAGAGACTTGTACTTCTGTTCCGTTCCCACAGTTTACTTCATCATTTGTACCATCAAAATGTAACGCACTTCCATTTTGAGCACTTGTTGATTGGAAAAATAAAAAGATAAAAACACAGATAGCGGAGAGTTGTTTCATTTTTGTAGTTGTTAGATTATTAGTAGTGTCCGAATTTACACAATAATTTGAAAAATCCTACTAAATCTATAGATTTTGGTTTCTTTCGATTCAAAAATTTTAAACCTTCAAAAACAAAATAGGGAAAACACCTATTATTTTTATTTACGGATAACCCTAAACCTCAACTTGTTAAGCTACAGTATCTTTGTATTAAGAAAACAAACCTTAAAACAATAGAAATGTCAAAACAACTTACCACAATCCTAATCATGTTAACACTTGTATTTACATCTTGTGTATCTAAAAAGGATTACGTTGCCCTAGAAGAACAGTATAATGCAACAACAGTAGAAAGAGATCAACTAAAATCGGAAAGAGATGAACTTCAAGCCGAAAAAGATGTTGTTCAAGCAAGAATAGATCGTTACAATAGTAAAATTGCAATGTTACAAAGTGAGAACAATGAAAATTTAAAACCATACGGTAACGTAGTGCTATCAGAAAATGATAAAAAAAGAATGAAAGAAATGTTAGCTAACGTAGATCCGGCCGAATTGGCGAATGCTGAAAATGCAAACGATTCTATTAATGTTATCCTTTCTCATAATCTGCACAAAAAAGCTGAAGCAATGAATGCTGATAGTGATGGATTTAACATAAACATAGACGGTACGGTAGTTATGATTACTATTGCAGATAATTTATTATACAAATTTGGTAGCTACAGATTAGATCCAAAAGCAAACGAGTTTCTTGGTAACTTAGCAGAACTAATTAATTCTGAACCTGCTATTGAAGTAGTTGTTGAAGGACATACAGATAACAAAAAAGTAAAGGCTGGATCTGCATTAAAAGACAACCTTCACTTAAGTGTAGAACGTTCAATGTCGGTAATCAACAATCTTGTAAACAAACATGATGTAGACCCAAGCCAATTAATAGCGGCTGGTAGGGGAGATTCTCGACCACTTTATCAAAACGACACGGAAGAAGGAAGAGCAAAAAACAGAAGAACAAGAATCGTTATTCTTCCAGACTTAGATAAATTTTATGCGCTTTTATTCGCAGAAAATAATTAATCATCAATTTCAAACAATAAATTAAAAGCAACCAAATGGTTGCTTTTTTTGTTACTCCTCTTTTTAAAATCAACCAGGACTTCACCAACCGAAACTTAAAACCTACTAATCTGTAATATTTTTTGTACATTCACTTCACCTAATAGCAAACAAAAATTTAACAACCTCTCTCTAACATTAATTAATATGATATTAAAAACATTATAAATTAACTATACCTAACACCCATGAAACCTAAATTATTATTGTTAGCGATTGTATCGCTAGTAAGCTTCTATGGTTGTCAAGAAATACTTGACGACTGTATCTTTTGGCCAGCAAGGCCTAATCTACAAACAGACCTTTTACAAAATGGCACCGTAAACCAAGACTACTATCAATTGATTGTAGCCGAAATTGAAAACGACACTCATGATGATGACTACGGGTATGTTTTTGAATTAGAAGGCGATTTGCCGTTAGGATTAAATTACTATTATGACGGAAGAGATTTAATTCTACACGGCATACCACAAACAAATGGTGTTTTTCAATTTAAGGTGTTTGTAACCATCTTCCCTCCTACCGAATTAAGTTCGTCAGACGATGAATACGACCCTGACAATATTTGCTTAGATAATTATGACACAGAAAAGGAATATATTTTGCAAATTGCCCCAGAGGAAATTCTGGAGGATTAAATAATAAACTATAATCCTTTTTAATATAAAATTCAATCAACTAAAATCATGCGCACATTTCTCTTCTATATATCCTGCATAAGCATAATTGTGTTAAGTTCCTGCAAAGAAGAAAACAAAGTAGAAAACACAATAGCGTTAGTTGATGCTATTGATTGTAATGACACAAACTTCATCAATCAAATGGATACGGTTTTAAAACCAATAGACAGTCTTTTAAAACATAAAACAGGTGTTTATGTTATGGAAGATGGTGGTAATTCGATGATTAGTAGAGCATGGTTTACTAAACATGCTCAAAAAACTATTGACATTCAGTATTTTATTTTTTCCACTGATAATGTAGGATTGATTGCCTGTGATTTTTTAGTAAAAGCGGCTGATCGCGGTTTAAAAATTAGAATTCTGGTAGATGATATAATGGTTGACGCCAGTTTACAAGAAGTTTTAACACTAGACACTCATCCAAATATTTCAATCAAAATTTATAATCCAGGTATTAACCTAGGAAAGAATATTTTTAACAAACTGTCTAATCTCGCTACAGATTTTAGAGATTCTAACCAACGTATGCACAACAAAACCTTTATTGTAGATGACAAAATTGTGATTACAGGTGGAAGAAATATAGCTGATGAATATTTTGACTATGATCACGATTACAACTTTAGAGATCGTGATGTTCTATTACTTGGTAAAGCTAGTAAATCTGTTTCTAATTCGTTTGATGAATTCTGGGCTCACGACCTCAGTGTACCTGTTATAAGTCTAAGTAAAGAGGAAGAAATTATCTCAAATGAAAATACATTCAACGCCTTAAACAACTACGCCTGTAATGCCGATAATTTTTGGCCTCAAGTACGTCAAAAAGTAGAAAACTATCCATTGTATTTCCAATCCTTGTTGGAGTCAAATAAAATTGAATGGTTAGACACTGTAAATTTCATATCTGATATACCCGGTAAAAACGATGGCACTGGCGGTATGAGCGGAGGCGGATTAACGACAAGCACGTTAATAAAACTGGTAAATGAAGCACAATCAACCATTGAAATTCAAAGTCCGTATTTAGTGACTTCAGAACTTAGTAGAAATTTGTTTCAAGCAGCAACTAACCGAGGTGTAGAAGTTAGAATTCTAACCAATAGTTTAGCCTCAACAGATAATATCGAAGCTTTTAGTGGCTACCAAAGTGACAGAGTAAAATTATTAGAAACGGGAGTAAAAATATTTGAATATAAACCTGATGCACAAATAAGAAAACACATTATGTCAGGAGCAATTCAACAAAAAATTGATTTCACTCCTATTTTTGGTTTACATGCAAAATCTATGGTAATAGACAATAAAACTGTAGTTATTGGCACGTTTAATTTAGACCCAAGAAGCGCAAATTTAAACACAGAATGTCTTACCATATTCGATTCTGAAAATGTTGCCAAAACTATGTTATTACTGATGGAAGAAGAGTTTTTACCAGAAAACTCCTGGGAAACAACTAAAGATTTCAACCCTGATAAACAGGTTACTAAAATGAAACGTTTTAAAACTTGGACTCGAAAAATATTGCCTAAAAACATTTTATAAAACCTCCTTTATTAATTTAAATAATAAGGCATTTTGATTAGCAAAGCTTAGCAAATATTGTAAATTTACAATCCCTAATAATTTTACTTATGGCTACCGCAAACAAATCGCATTGGGAAAACATCTATACCACAAAATCACCTAACCAAGTTAGCTGGACCCAAGACAAACCAAATGAAGCGCTTACATTTCTAGAACAATCAAATATTTCTAAATCGGATAATATAATTGATATTGGTGGTGGAGATAGCCTATTAGTGGACCACCTTTTAGAAATGGGATACACTAACATCACGGTTTTAGATATTTCTGAAGCCGCTATAAATCGAGCAAAAAAACGATTGGACCATAAAGCAGAAAATGTAACCTGGATTACTAGTGATATTTTAGAGTTCAAACCAGATACAACCTATCAATTTTGGTATGATCGTGCGGTGTTTCATTTCCTAACCGATAAAGCAGACATTGCGCAATACAAGCAACTTGTAAACACAGCAGCAGACAAGAATTTAGTAATTGGAACTTTCTCAAAAAAGGGACCTTTAAAATGTAGCGGATTAGAAATTTCTCAATATTCTGAATCTTCCCTTTCTGAATTATTTTCTGAACAATTTGATTTAAAACACTCAAAAACCTTAGATCACAAAACACCTTTTGACACCATACAGAATTTTACGTTTTGCCATATGGTAAAAAACAACTAACCAAGTCAGAATATTATAATTAGTGGCCTCATTAATTAATTACTATCTTTAATAAAGCGTATCAATTAGTCCCACTACCCTTTTAATCACAATTACAGTTTTGTAGAAACTTGTTATGGCTTTATTTAACGCCAACCAAAATGAGATATCTATCAATTCTGTTAGTTATGATTTCGTTTGTGTGCCAATCACAAACAACAATTCTCAACACAATTTCATATCATCAGTTTTTTGAATTGATCGAACAAGAAACCGATTCTGTTTTTCAACTATCAAACACTTTAGTTACCTATAACAACCTAACCGATATTGACTTTCAATATCAGATACTTTCAAACACTTTTGATTCTAAATCATACAAATTCACAAGAAAAGACAGTATAATTGTTGACAAAACCCTAAAACTTGATAATGTTCAATTTGCCGACAAAAACCGATCTGAATTAGCAGGGCTTTACCTTATCAGCTTTAAAAAACCAGTTTTTCTCAATAATACCATACTTGTTGATTTTATCAACTGTACGTTTCATAGGCAATTAAATTACACCAGTAATAATAACCTCATATCAAGTAAAAGTTTTTTAAAGGGTGACCATAATTCTATGAGCAAATTTGACCAATGCGTTTTTAAAAAAGGGCTAATATGTCATTCGGCATTAAACCCTTCTGATTTAAAAGAAAGAAATTTACAAATCAGTTTTTCAAATTCAATCATTTACCCTGAAGCAAAGAATCCGTTTAACAGACATTCTCAAATTACCACTTCAAATATTATACAATTAGCCATTGAAAAATGTGACTTTAAAGGCCCCGGTATCGTATCTATATTAGCCTTGGAGAATTTAGTTTTCTGGATGAGAGACAATACTTTGGATGCTCAAATACTAAGTTTAAAAGCTCATCCCAACTCAATAAGTCAGTTTTACGAAGTGAGTAATAACAATTTTGAAGAAACGGTTTTTGCTGATATTATTTTCAGTCATGACAATTTAAGCTTTGAATGGGAGCAAATAAAATCAAACATAATTAACACATTTAGCTATTCGTTCGAATTTTCTTCAAATGTAAAAACCAAAAATACTGAAGATTATTGGCAACAATATTATAGTCCAAAACACATAAATAAATACATAACCAATTATAGAATCAAAGCCCCAAGAGCGTACAAAGACGAAACCAAGATGTTGGGTATGTTATATAACAGATATAAGACCAACCATAATACCGAATCCGCAAACCAAGTTTACATAGCCATAAAAGATTTAGAAACTCAAAGATTAGCCTATTTGTATGACATTGAACCTACTTTTAAAACGTATTTCACATGGAAAGTGAATCAATTTTTAAAGCTCTTTTCTGCGTATGGTACTGAACCCGCACAGGCCATTATCGTCTCAATGTATGTTATATTCTTCTTTGCATTAATTTATCTTTTCTTTCCCAATTCATGGGAAGCAAATGGAAAAAACAGAATTTTAAACCGGTATCAGTTTTTCTTAAAATACATGAACAAAAGAGCTGGTATTCATGAAGTTTACTTAGAAGACCAGAAAGAAAACCTCAAAGACTATGAAAATTACAAACACCTTGTTGAATCGACCGAAGGTAAAGTTCCTAAGTTCTTTTCGAAAACAGCCTTACCCCTTTACAAATGGTCAATTTCTAAAACCTTAATATCCTCAAATTTTCTAGAACAATTTGATATTATGCAAGGCACATGGGAAGAGCTACCAAAGAAAAAGCGTTTTTGGAAATCGGCATTATTAATTTCTGCTTTTCTCACAACTGTTATTTACGATCTGTTTATTAAAATAATTAACGCTATAATGCTTTCTATAAACACCTTTACAACTTTAGGGTTTGGAGAAATCCCAATAAAAGGATTCCCTCGTTATTTAGCAATTCTGCAAGGGTTTATAGGTTGGTTTATGCTTACTATTTTCTCCGTTTCACTAATATCACAACTTTTAAATTAATTGTCACGTTCCCAATCCATTAGACTTCATTGTATTTTGTACCTTAAAGCGTAAAATTCAACGAACAATAATGCTATGAAAACTTCTTCTCTTTTAACCGGATCAGAATTCAATCAAGATAAACCAGTAGTTTCTTTACTTTTTGAAACTGACAACACCAAAGAACTTAAAATTGTAATGTCTACAAATTCTATAATGAAGGAACACAAAACGCCGTACCCGATTGTTGTTGAATTGTTTGAAGGAGAGATTAATTTTGGCGTTAATAATGAAGTGTATCATTTAAAAAAAGGAGATATTTTGGCCTTAGATGGAGGTGTACCTCATGATTTGGTGTGCACAGCCAATGCAATAATTAGACTATCACTTTCTAAAAATGATGCGATTGAACGTGTGAAAAATGTTGCAAAAAACTTGTAATACATTTCTTTATTTCAGCTGAATAATTAATTTTACAATTATTAACATTTAAACAAATGCCATGTTCCAATCTACCTTTGTAAAAGTTCAACTCATAGCTCTACTATTTTTAAGTGTTAATACCTTTTCTCAAGAGAACTCAAACTTTATGATTGTAATTGGAAATGACACAATTCCTATTAATTTAAATGAAAGCAAAACAGCAACTATTCTAAATAAAAAGAATACTGATATAAAATTAATTCAACCTGATGTACTTACTTATCAAGATGAGATGATAAGTTTTAATTACAACAACAATCTATCAGTATCAAATAGTGACTTGGGCGATGGCATCGAACAATGCGCCTTGCTAAATGCTAATGGCAGTGGATTTATGGTTCAAAAATATAGCAGCTTCAACCCTTCTCTATTAACAGAATTGATGCTTAACGAACTTACTAAAGAAAGCGTAAATTACGGGTATAGCATTGAAAAAGACGATTTCTCTTCTAAATTAAAATCTGGGCAAACCATTACAGGAACAACCGCAACCTTAACTTATAAAGGCGAAACAGAATCTTATACTGTAGCAACCTATGGCCAGAAAGACGAAGGTATTCTCGTTGTGACCATGCTTTTAAATAACGAATACATAGAAAGCGACCAGAAGCTTATAGATCTTTTTCTAAACTCCCTTACGCTCTACTTCTAATTATTTATTGGTACCATTTTAAAATCTATAAAATCATCAATAAATATTTCTTGCAATACATTATTGATATAACTGTATTCGGTATCCGTGTTTTTAGCCGATTTTCCTATCATCACCTTATTATTATCATAAAATAAAGGACGACGTATTAATTTTGATTCAGAAAAAGTATGATCCGCACCATTAGGATGCTCAAACAATAAACGAGTTGATGTAAAAAGAATTGGGTCTTTATAAGAGTCTTCTTGTTTCCCATTAATAGTTCTTGAGTACATATTATTTTGCCATAGTAGATTTGAACTCTTTTTCAGCTTACCATTAACGTGTAACTTATAATCGCTTTTAACCAACTGACCTTCCTTAAACTCAACATACATGTCAAAATCAAGTGTCTTAATGGTTAAAACAGATTTTGTGATATCTGATGTAACAGTATAAACCTCTTTGTCGCCGTCTGGAACTTTGGTAGCGGTTAAAGTTCCTAAAGATTTTGATTTATGAAGAATTTCAAACTTTAAAACTTCCTGTGCTTCTATTGTACCTATTTGGAAAATTAACAAAAGACAAACTACAATTATTTTCATATTTAAAGATTTCGTTTTCATAAATATAAAAAATAAATAGCTGATTATCAGTAGCTAAAAGCCTCCTTTAACTACAAAACCACAAATTTAGGTAAAGCACCTAATAATTGCATCGTAATATCACTTACCGTTAAACGATTATTCTTACAATTTACAGAATTAAAACTCATACAACCTAGTTAAACAAGCAAATAAAAAGGCTTCTCAATAAAAATTTTCAAGCTTTAGAAACAAATTAACTATACATACGTACAGCAATTCACAACCAACAGATAATCAACTATTTCCACTTTACAAAACAGATAATTTCACAGATAAAAGTGAGAAAATTTAGGTGCAAATTTGACAAAACCATGCATTTCGTCGGTTTTTTTTACATTTCATGGATGTTTTTACAAAAAAGTAATTATATTAGCACAACCAAAATTACTAATTAACACTTATCATGAAGAAACTAACCCTCCTACTTAGCATGTTTTTGCTAGTAGTTCATTTTGGACATGCTCAGCTGCTCCAAAAAAGAATTGGTATCTCCAATGTTAATGATCGCATCATTCACATCCTAGATGACGAAGGAATCGATTTAACATGTGGAGCTGTTTTAACTAACAACGAATTAAAACTTGAACTTACAGAAGATGAAATTGAAAGAATCAAGGCAAGAGGCATTACATTTAATGTTCTCATTGAAGACCTTACCCTATTCTATTCAGAGCGCGCCAAACGCGACCTTCCAAAAGCAAAAAGAGAATTAGAACAAGAAAAAGCACTTTCTCTTGTTCAACGATCTTATAGTGTTGACGAACTCATAAACAACACAGGTCAATATAATGAATGTGACGAAATAGACTGGGCAGTTCCAACAAATTGGAACCTTAACCCAAATTCGGTCACAAATACATTTGGAGGCTGTTTAACCTATGACATGGTTTTACAAGAATTAGATGATATGCGTGCTCAATATCCTAACTTGATATCTGCTAAAACAGACGCGTCACCAACCAATCAAACAACAATCGAAGGACGTACAGTTTTTTATGTACGTATTTCTGATAATCCAGATGTTGATGAATCAGGAGAGCCTGAAACGCTTTATCAATCCTTAATTCACTCTAGAGAATCTGCAACAGTAATGAATCAACTTTACTTTATGTGGTATTTATTAGAGAATTACGCAACAGATCAAGCCATTCAAAATTTAGTAAATAATCAAGCCTTATATTTCATTCCGGTTTTTAACCCGGATGGTTTTGTTTATAACCAAACCGTAGCACCAAATGGTGGTGGTGGACAACGTAAAAACATGAATGTTACAGATGGTTGCGGTGGTTATAGCGACGGAATTGACTTAAACAGAAACTCAGCTTACTACTGGGGTAACGGTGGTTCTTCTGCCGACCCATGTAATGGAACATATATGGGGTCTGGTCAGTTTTCTGAAAATGAAACACAAATTATGCGGGACTTTTTCCTTTTGCATGATTTTCCATTAGCCTTAAACCATCACTCTTATAAAAACGCAATGTTACATGCCTATGCAGGAACTAACATTACAAATCCGAGGCCTGATGAATATTCTATGTACAATCACGAAATGACCAAGTACAACAGATATGCTCATGGACCAAGTACCTCTATTAGTTCACTAAATAGTGGTAATATGAATGATTGGATGTTAGGTGGACCAGCAGGAACATCTGCAAACGGCACTCCAACAGGAACAGGTTCAGGCAAAAACACAATGGCTTGGACCCCTGAAAATGGCTTATCGTCTGAAGGTACTGGGGGTAGTTATGGTGGGTTTTGGCCTTCACCGTCAAACTTCCTTCCAATTGCTAAACGTGCTATGAGAATGAATTTCCTGGCAGCTTACTTCTCAGGTAAATATGCCAAACTATATGATTTGAATCAAAATGATTTATCTTCATTATCGGGAAATTTAGACTTTGCAGTTGAACGTTTAGGTCAGACAGCTGGTGACTTTACCGTTACTATTACTCCCGTTTCTAACGTGGCTACAGTAGGCTCTCCGGTTATAATATCTGGTCTAAATGTTTTAGAGCAGTCTGAAATATCTATTCCTTATACCTTAGATCCATCTGTAGTAGCTAACGATATCATTGAGTTTAAAGTTACTTTAACGAACGATTATTCTTCAGACAATGTTTTATATGAAGCAAATATCACAAAAGCTTTTGCTCCTACGGTAGAAATCGTTGATAACCCTGACACCGATAACTTAACCAATTGGACAAGTTCTGGTGGTACCTGGTATACGACATCAGATGCCTATTCTGGAACAACAGCAATCTCAACTACAAATGGTGGTTCTTATTCTAACAATGAATCAAAAACATTAGAACTAAATACAACCTTAGATTTAAGCAGTAATACAGCTTCATTAATTCAGTTTTACGGAAAATGGGATTTAGAAAGAAGTTTTGATTATGTACAAATTGAAGCATCTACAAACGGCTCGTCATGGACCCCACTTTGTGGAACTCTAACAAAAGCCGGAGCTCCAGACGCCAATAATACTTATTCTGGAAAAGGAACTTCAGACAGACAATTTCAACCTGATGATGAACCGCTTTATGACGGTGATATGCAAGACAAATGGCATATGGAAGAAATTGTTATAGACATTTCTAATAACTCAGCTTTTTACAACCAATCTACAGTATACATCAGATTTAATTTTAATACAGATAGTACGAACAGAGAAGATTCGTATTACAATGCCGATTTTCTTGGTTTTACTTTTGATGATTTTAAAGTTGTTGCAGTGAATATTCCTTGTGTTACAGATGTACCTACAGGATTAACTACTTCTTTTGTTTCTGTTACATCTGCAACAATCGACTGGGATCATATTCCATCTGCAACCTATGATATTAGATATAGAGAAGTTGGAACTTCAACATGGACTGAAGTTACTGATATAGCAGTAAACACATATGACATTTCTGGTTTAACAGCCACTACAGATTATGAATTTCAAGTTAGTACAAGGTGTACTACTAATACATCTGCTTATTCAACTTCAGGTCTATTTACCACAACAGCAACTGTACCTTGTACTGGAGCCGCAATAAACTCATTTCCTTATTCTGAAGGTTTTGAATCAGATTTTGGAGATTGGACAAATGATTCTGATAGTGATTTTAATTGGACAAGAGATAGTAATGGCACCCCATCTAATAATACTGGACCGAGTTCTGCTTCTGAAGGAAACATATATATTTATACTGAATCTTCAGACCCTAATTACCCTACTAAAAAAGCCTATTTAGTCAGCCCTTGTTTTGAACTTTTGGGTTACGAAAATGCAAATCTATCATTTGACTATCACATGTTTGGAGGAAATATGGGAGCATTAACCCTACAAGCTTCTATAGATGACGGGGCAACATATACCGATATTTTTACTGTTTCAGGAGAACAACATGGCTCTGCAGGAGCTACTTGGACTACTGAGAACGTAGATTTATCTATTTATGATGGACAAACTTTAAAATTAAGATTTTACGGCCTAACTGGTACAGGATGGCAAGGAGACATGGCTGTTGACGACATAAACCTAACAGCAACAGTCGCGTTAACAACATATTACCATGATTTTGACAATGACTCTTATGGAGATCCTTTAGATTCAATGGATGCAGCGTCTCAACCTGCAGGCTATGTTTTAGACAATTCCGATTGTGATGATACTAATGTTAACGTTAATCCTGCTGCAATTGAAATCTGTGATGGTATTGATAATAACTGTGATGGTTCAATAGATGAAGGATTAACAACCACTTATTACGCAGATTCTGATAATGATGGTTATGGAGATGCAGGAAACTCTGTTCAAGCATGTTCTCAACCTGTCAATTTTGTGACCAACAACTTAGATTGTAACGATTCAAATATTAATATCAACCCAGATACAGTCTGGTATTTAGATGCCGATAACGATGGTTTTGGTATTTCAACACTTACACAATGTGCTAACCCTGGCGCTGGATATTCTACAACAGTAATACCAGTAAACGACTGTGATGATTCAGATGTAAATATCAATGTAAATACTGTATGGTACTTAGATGCCGATCTTGATGGATATGCTGCGTCAACACTGACTCAATGCGCTAATCCTGGAGCTGGGTACTCAACTTCAGTTCTACCAGTAACAGACTGTGATGATACTGATGCTAACATTAACCCGGATACGGTTTGGTATTTAGATGCTGACCTTGACGGATATGCTATATCTACACTTACACAATGTGCTAATCCTGGAGCTGGATACTCAACTACGGTTGTACCAGTAAC
>MPDE01000015.1 GCA_001874335.1 Bacteroidetes bacterium MedPE-SWsnd-G2 | reverse complement strand
AAAAAATAATAGTGTTTATTATAGGGTGTTAATAAGGGGTATAACTTTTTTGGATTTTGTTTGTATGCTTTGTAATTATCAGTTTATCGCAAGGTAATTAACAGTTATTAAAAATGTAACTTGCTTATTTTTAATATATTTTAAGAGTTTATTAACAGTTGTTAACAATACATTTTAGGACTCTATTTTTAATAATGATTTTGAAATTTGATGTGGATATCCTAAAATTTGACCTTTAAAACTTTTCCAAAAAAAAGTGCTAAGATTTTTGGTTAAGAGATTTCAATTCTTGTTGGAAAAATTTATTGGAATAACGAAATTTATTTTTCAGAATTGAGTAAATAGATATTAACATTTTATTAATAGCTTTTGATGGCTTGTTAACAACGTCAATATTTCAATTATTTAATGAGGTAAGCTTATAGTTTTCTGCTAAAGACTTTCTCATTTTGTACCTTTGTACTAATTAATAACAACACATACTTATGAAAATTTCAATTGGTAACGATCACGCCGGAACCGACTATAAAAATGCTATTGTAGCGCATTTAGAAAACAAAGGTTTTACTATTAAAAACTATGGAACAGATTCTAATGATAGTGTAGATTATCCAGATTTTGTACATCCTGTAGCTACAGATGTAGAATCTAAAGCTTCAGATTTTGGTATTATTATCTGCGGAAGCGGTAACGGTGCAAATATGACTGCAAATAAACATCAAAGCGTTCGTTCTGCTTTATGTTGGACTAAAGAAATTACAGCTTTAGCAAGACAACATAATAATGCAAACGTATTAAGTATACCAGCTCGTTTTACAGCTTTACAACAAGCTATAGAAATGGTAGATACGTTTTTTGATACGCCATTTGAAGGCGGTAGACACCAAGGTCGAATAGATAAAATACCAGTGTAATAAATTAAATGTCTCATTCTCACAGTCATCATCATAAAACTAAAAACGAGAAAAACTTACTGATTACAATTTTACTAAATGTAGTCATTACAGTAGCTCAAGTTATTGGTGGATTATTGTCTGGGAGTTTATCTTTATTAAGTGATGCGGTCCATAATTTTTCGGATGTGTTATCTCTTATAGTGAGTTACATTGCTTCAATTTTATCGCGCCAAAAAGCATCAGTAAACAAAACATTTGGTTATAAAAGAGCCGAAATACTCGCTGCATTTATTAATGCAGCGAGTTTAATAATCGTTGCAGTTCTTCTTATTTTTGAAGCTATAGATCGCTTTAAAAATCCGCAAACAATAGATTCTAATTTGGTTATTTGGCTATCTATTGTTGCTATTTTAGGAAATGGATTTAGTGTACTTCTGCTTAAATCTGAATCTGATAATAACATTAATATTAAATCGGCTTATTTACATCTCCTTACAGATATGATGGCAAGTGTAGCCGTGTTGTTAGGAGGGATTTTAATGGAGTTTTGGCAAATATTTTGGGTAGATAGTGTTTTAACCTTGTTAATTGCTTTGTATTTGGTAGTTGTAGGTTGGATGCTTTTAGTAAAATCTACGCGTATGTTAATGTTATTCACACCAGATTTTATTAATGTAAAGGATGTTGTGAGACAGGTTAATAAAATTGAACAGGTAAAAAAATTACATCATGTTCATATCTGGAGTTTGAATGATGACGAAATACATTTAGAAGCTCATTTAGATGTAAATAGTAATATATCTTTAACCGAATTTGATAGTATTTTAAAGAAAATTGAAAGTCTATTGTTAGAAAATTTTGGTATTAACCATGTTAATATTCAACCTGAATTTAATAAGGAAGATTCTAAAAATGTAATTGTACAAGACTGATTTAAACTTATTATATGATAAAAATTGAAGTCAAACCATTTGATGCCTTGTCTATCGAGGAACTCTATCAGATTTTGCAATTACGAAGCGAAGTATTTGTGGTAGAGCAAGATTGTGTGTATCAAGATATGGATGGAAAAGATAAGGATGCTCTTCATGTTATTGGTTATAAAAATAACAAACTTGTAGCGTACACCAGAATCTTTGAACCTGGCTATTATTTTGAATATTCCAGTATTGGTCGAGTGGTTGTGGACAAAAATGAAAGAACCCATGGTTATGGATATGACATAATGAATGCCTCCATAAAAGCCATTAAAAACACTTATAATACTTCAAAAATTAAAATTTCGGCTCAAGTATATTTGAAGCGTTTTTATAATAATTTAGAATTTTTTGAGGTTGGTGAAGGTTATCTTGAAGATGGGATTCCTCATATTGGTATGATTAGATCTCGCTAATCAACTATTTATTTTCTGAAACGTAAGTCACTAATATTTCTACACGTCTATCAAATTTAGGATCACCTCCTAACGGAAATTTTCGACGCATCCCTACATATTTCATACGCTTAGGATCAACACCTTTTTTTACTAAATAGTCGTAAATATATTTGGCTCTGGCTAATGATAAATTACGTTTTTTTGTTTTTCTATCAATAGCATCTCGACTGTTTTGAGTGCAACATACATGTCCTTGAATTGTAAAATAAACGTCTTTTCGTTCTACCAATACCTTCGCAATATTTTCAAGGGTTTTAAAAGAACCATCGGATAAATAACTATATCCAGTTTTGAATAAAATATTATCTAATAAAATGGTATCTCCTGATTTTATATCCCCTTTTAATTTTTCTGAAGTTGTTTCTTTTGGTACTTCAACAACAACTGGTTTTGGAGGATAAACCTGCGTAACAATAATTTCTACTTTTCTATTTAACCCTCTTATTTTTTGAAGATTATTTTCATGAACTAATTTTAGTAAAATTTCGCCCTTACCATCTACATTTGTAATTATAGATTCATCAAACTCGTTGTTAGAAAATATTGTTTTTATAGAATTTGCCCTATCCTGAGATAGAATTAAATTGTAGTTATCACTACCTCTATCATCACAAAATCCATAAATAGATATTTTTTCAATATCCATAGATTCTATTTCTGATAAAAAAAGTAACAATCTATTGTGCTCAGTAGTAGGTACTTCATACTTGTCCGTTTCAAAATATACCTCGTGCGTTATTTCTTTTTGAGCAAAAAGAAATTGCGTAAATAAGAGGAGTATAATCAAATACTTATTCATGGATAGTGTTAAAAGAGATTTAAATATAATTTATTTTTTTCTTTAATAGAATTGCAGCGGATAAAATGCAAAAAAATTAATTTAAAATACGCTTATATTCTGAGGGATTATTTAACAATTCTAAGCTTTTTTGTATTTCAGCATTGTTTTTAATGTAATAGGTATACAATCCTTCCCTATAAAAGTATCGCTTTATTATTTCGTCAGAAATTAAAGAAGATAATTGCGATTTATTGGCGTCTATAGCATCAGATTTATGACGTTCTATAGTACTTAATAGCGATTGGTAATTAGAAGAAATAACACCTTCTAATTCTTCATCCTTAGCAATTTGTAATGCATCATTTAAAGCCTTTTCGGTTTTGGTTTCAAATTGAAAATTACTTTGCTTTAAATAACTTTTAAAATTTGAAAAATCTGAAGCCGAAAATTTAAATGAATCAAGATTATCAAGGCTATGATTGTAATAATAATTAGTGGCATAATTAAACACCAAGTTTTCATTGACAATAGCTTTAGTAATCGGGCTATTTTTTGAACTTGCTAATGCAATATCCGGTGCTATACCTCCACCGTCGTATACGGTACGTCCATTTTTGGTTGTAAATGCTGTATAGTTTTCTTTTGAAACTCTTGTTGCTTTGCCATCTTCATCCCTATTCCAATAATCTAAAGCTTGAATACATCTTCCAGATGGTGTATAATACCTGGAAATAGTAATTTTCATTTGGGTACCATAGGTTAATTGTTTTGGTCGTTGTACAAGACCTTTTCCAAAACTGCGTGAACCAATAACAATTGCACGGTCTAAATCTTGTAAAGCCCCAGAAACAATTTCACTTGCCGATGCACTGCCGCCATCTATTAAAACAACTAATGGAATTTCGGTATCAATAGGTTCTTTTTGGGTATAGTAGGTTTTGTTGTATTTTTTAACCTTTGATTTTGTGGTTACCACCAATTGATTTCTTGGCACGAAAATATTTGTAATATTTACGGCTTCATTTAGTAATCCACCAGGATTTCCTCTTAGGTCTAAAATAAGTTGTTTTGCGCCTTCACGTTTAAGCGTATTTACAGCTTTAATAGTTTCTGAAGATGCTTTGTTTGTAAATTTTCGTAATACAATATAACCTGTGTTTTCATTTATCATTGAGAAATGTGGTACGGCATGAATTTCTACCGATTCTCTTTTTATGGCAGCAGTTAATGTTTTTCCCTGTCTTAAATAGGTCACATTTACTTCGCTTCCAGCTGCTCCTTGAAGCAAACTTCCGGCATCATCTTTAAAATCTGAAACCAAAACATTATCGACCTTGATAATTTCATCACCAGCCTTTAAACCTGCCTTGTCTGCAGGATAATCTTTAAAAGGCTCAATGATAACCAGTTTATCTTTTTGGGTAAGTACACTCGCCCCTATACCTGAATAATCACCTGTATTATTAATTCTTGCAGCCTCAACATCTTGTTCGTTCATAAAACGTGTGTAAGGATCAAGATCATCTAACATGTTTTTTATAGCTGTATCCATCAAATCACCAGGATTTGTTTCGTCAACATAATTCATGTTAAGTTCCTTAAAAAGGGTTGTGAATATTTCTATTTGTTTTGCGATTTCAAAAAAATCGCTTTTAAAAGCAGTAGTTGTCAGTAAAATAGATACTGCAAATACTGGAATTAAAATTCGTTTTATAACTTTCTTTTTCATGAGTGTTAAGCCCTAATTTTTTTTGAAAATTTCTTAAATACTTGCTTCATTTTAAGATCAATTTCTTCTAAAGTAGTATCCTCTTTTCCAATGTACAAAATCATAAACGCATATGGAGTACTAATGTTGTTAAAAAACGAGGCTTTGTTTAATCGGTAAGATTCTCGTAATAAACGTTTTATTCGGTTTCTGGATACCGCAGTTTTAAAATTTCGTTTGCTTACAGAAACCCCGGTTTTGTGAGTTGTACTATCTGGTAATTCGAGAAACACCAACCTTAACGGATAAGCAATTACAGATTGTCCCGAACTAAATAAGTGTTCGATCTGGGTTTTACTTTTTAATTTCTCAGATTTAGGAAAATTTGATTTCATATGACATGTAAGTGTACAAAAATAAAAATTACTAAGCGTAGTTATAAAAAAATAAAGCCTTATCAATTGATAAGACTTTATTAAAATTTAAAAGTTAGCCTTTGTTAGTTGGCTTGCGCTTTGTTATTTGTTTTGTTGATATCGGCCATTAAATGTAATGGATCAATTTCAACCGATTGAATATCTTTAGTAGTTTCAAAGCTGTAAGTTGGATATGCCCACGCCCAATCTTTTATGATTGTTGCAGTCGTTGGTTTTTCACCACGCATAATTTGTAACGGAATATTAAAGTTTTCTGTCGAACCATCTTTGTAAGTAACTAAAACATCTAAAGGCATTGGCATTAAACCTTCTCGTTTTAAAGTCACTGTTTTTGCTGATATACTTTCTACAGCATAATCAATAGTATTTGTAGTTTGTGTCCAATCTATTAAATACCAATCTAATTCTAATCCAGATACTTTCTCTGCAGAGCGAATGATATCTATTGGTCTTGGATGTTTAAAACTAAAATCAGCAAAGTATTTTTTGATCGCATTTGCTAAGTTTTCTTCACCAATGATATAACCTAATTGAGCTAAAAACACTTCTCCTTTGCTATAAGCAGCAATGCCATAAGCTTGGTTAAACTCGTATCTATCGGCATGCGTAGATAAAGGTTGTTCTTTACCAGAAGACGCTAAATAGTTATAACCTCTATAAGAACCTGAAGCTGGATTGGCTTTACCTTCCTCCATAATTTCATTCATAGCACGATTACTAATATAGCTTGTAAACCCTTCGTCCATCCATTCGTGTTTAGACTCGTTTGTAGCTAATAAAAATTGGAACCAAGTGTGTGCTAATTCGTGTGCAGTTACACCAATTAAACTTCCTAATTTTCTGTTACCAGTGATTAAAGTACACATAGCATATTCCATACCACCATCACCACCTTGGATAACAGAGTATTGTTTGTAAGGATAAGGACCTACATGCGTGCTGAAATAGTTCATCAAATCAGCTGTTTTAGGTTGAAGCGTTTTCCAGTATTCAAGGTTATCCACATCGTTTTTATAGAAAAAATGTAAATCAGGTCCATTTTCCATTTTGTAAGTGTCATGGATGTATTCTGGATCTGCGGCCCAAGTAAAATCATGAACGTTAGGCGCTGTGAAGTGCCAAGTTAGAGTTTTACCTTTTGCTTTTTTTACTTTTTCAGTTTCGTACCCGTGCCCAATTTGATTTGGATTTTGTAGGTATCCTGTACCTCCAACTACGTAATCTTTATCAATTGTTAATTTCACATCAAAGTTACCCCAAACACCATGAAATTCTCTACCAATGTAGGGATCGGCGTGCCATCCTTCAAAATCATATTCTGCTAATTTAGGATACCATTGTGTCATTGAAAGTGCTACGCCTTCTTTATTATCTCTTCCCGAACGTCTAATTTGTACTGGCACTTGCGCATCAAACGCCATGTCAAAAGTTACCTTTTCACCCGGTTGAATTGGCGAGTTTAATTGCACTTCTAAAACGGTTCCTACAGTTTCAAAAACAACTGCTTTACCGTTTTGAGTAAGGCTATTAACTTTAATAAAACCTATTTCGTTTGGTTCTAATTTACTAATTCGGTCGCCTACTCTTTTGTCTGGATCAGCAATGGTTCTTGAACGCACATCCATTTCACTGCCAGGTTGAAAGGCATTGAAAAATAAATGATAAAATACTTTATCTAAGGCGTCTGGTGAGTTATTAGTATAAACTAGGTTTTGAGTTCCAGTATAGGTGTAGTTTTCAACATCCATATTGATTTCCATTTTGTAATCAACATGTTGTTGCCAATACCCAGAATTAGAATCTTGGGCATTTACGCTTCCAATGGCGCAAAATACACTTAAACAAAGTGCTTTTAAGTTTTTAAATTTCATAGTTGTAAGTATAAAAAAACCTCGACATGATAAAGTGTCGAGGTTTAATTTAATGGGTTAATTATGATTTGCTTTTAGACATTTGTTGTGCCATTATTAAAGCGTTATAAGCATTTGCAATTTTACCAGATTTAGATAAACCTGTAAACGTTCTAACGTCTTCTGCATCTCCTCCAACAATTACTTTAGTATTTAAAGGTAAACCTGAGTCTAAAATAATTTGTTTGACTTGAACAGCAGTTAAATCAGGATATTGAGAACGTACTAAAGCTACGATTCCAGCAACACCAGGAGCAGCCATAGAAGTACCACCTTTAGTATCGTATTCGTTTTCTGGAGTTGTAGAATAAACTTTTCCACCTGGAGCAAACACATCAACATTTATTGTTCCGTAGTTAGAGAATCCAGCTACCATTTTTGAACCGTAAGACGGATCTAAAGCTCCAACAGTAATAAAGGTTTCTGATACTTCAGGACCGTTGTTAACTTGGTCATTTGGATAACAAGCTTTTTGATCTAAATCTAATCCTTCGTTACCTGCAGCATTTACAAATACAACATCGTTTGCACCTGCATAAGCAATAGCATCTCTTACCCAGTCACTATGCGTTGAGTAGTATTTTCCAAAAGAACCATTAATTACTTTCGCACCATTATCAACAGCATAACGAATTGCTAAAGCGATATCTTTATCGTACTCATCACCATTTGGCACTGCACGAATAGACATAATCTCAACATTGTTAGCGACTCCATTAGCACCTAAACCATTGTTACGTTCAGCAGCAATAATACCAGCAACGTGAGTACCATGACTTTCAGATTTTTTAACAGGCTTTACATTACCGTCACCATATCCAACATCTGCTAAATCGTTTACATTATCTCCTGTTTTACGTCCGTTAAAATCTTTGTTTAAATTGAAGTTTAAAGATTCGCTAAAGTAATCTAAACCACCTTTAAGCTCTTTTTTAGCATCAGAAACACTTCCTAAACCAAAACCATAAATCTGCTTAATAAAAGCAACGTTATTGTTTAAACCGGCATCATCAGTAGTGATCGCTTCAACCTCTTCTTTAGTGTATTCTTCTTTCTTTAAATACGCACTAATTGCTTTATCAGACGCTAATAGTTGTTGATAAATTTGGTCGTATCTTGCTTTTAAGTTTGTTTTTTCTGTGTAGTCTTTAGAGTATTCTGCTTCAGCATCTGCATATCCTGGTAAACTTGAATCTCCAGAAGCTAAAATTCTAACAAATTCTAATTGTTCGTCATAGCCTTCACCAAGGAAATTCCATCCGTGTACATCATCAATATAACCATTGTTATCATCGTCAATACCATTGTTAGGTTTTTCATCTGTATTCGTCCAGATTACACCATCTAAATCTTCGTGATCAATATCAATACCTGAATCGATAACAGCAACAATTACCTTTGTTCCTTTTTTATTTTTTACTATTTCGGCATAAGCTTTATCAACACTCATTCCAGGAATAGTATCTGTAACTAAATCTAGGTGACCCCAGTTGTGTTTTTCACTTTCTGTTAATTCTGTTACTTTTAAAGGGGTTGTATCTACATTTTCAATAGGTGTAGAAATAATTTCAGAGCCTCCACAACTGTAAAGCATAGATGCAGTAATTGCAGAAACAAATAATGGTTTTAAAATTCTCATGTAGTTTACTTTAATTAAATATTTCAGAACAAGTATGTACATCTTTTAGACGCACGCCTTTTTCTGTATGTTGAACTGTAATAATTTGATTGTGAGCGTCATGCTCAAGGAATAACAGCATGTTTTCATCTGCTGCTTTATTAAGAAAAATTTCTTTTTCGTCTAATGTTAACAAGGGTCTTGTATCATAACCCATTACAAACGGCAGAGGTAAATGTCCTGCTGTTGGCAATAAATCGGCCATGAATGCAATTTTCTGCCCATTGTAATTAATGATTGGTATCATTTGCTTTTCGGTATGACCGTTGGCAAAAAAGATATCAAAACCTAATTGTGAATTTTTTAGAATGGCTTCGGTAGGTAATTGGGTAAATTTTAATTGCCCAGATTCCTGCATTGGAAGTATGTTTTCTTTTAAGAAAGAAGCGCGTTCGCGTCTATTAGGCTGAGTTGCCCAGTTCCAATGGTTTTCGTTACTCCAAAAGTGCGCATTTTTAAATGCAGGCTCGTATCCTGTTCTATCCTTGTTCCACTGGATGCTTCCACCACAATGATCAAAATGAAGATGTGTTAAAAAGACATCTGTAATGTCATCTCGATGAAATCCATGGGCTTTAAGCGACTTGTCTAAAGTGTCATCACCCCATTGGTAATAATACCCAAAAAACTTTTCATTTTGCTTATCTCCCATTCCATTATCGATTAAAATTAACCGATTTCCATCTTCAATAAGCAGGCATCGCGACGCAATATCAATCATGTTATTTGCATCTGCTGGATTGGTTTTTTGCCAAAGAGATTTAGGAACAACTCCAAACATTGCTCCACCATCTAACTTAAAATTCCCTGAATTTATTGGATATAATTTCATAAGCGTTGCAAAGTAATAAAATGCGCGCTAATTGCTAAGTTTCTTAAGAAATTATTGTGAATGTAAGCTAACTTTTATTCATTAATTGTTGACTGAAGTCGTTTACCAAAGTCTAATAATCCTTTTAGCTCTTTTATACTTGCTAGACGTTCTTTTTGGAAGATAAGTATGCTTTTTCCGTTAGAATCAATATGATAATAAGGGTTACTCTCAAAGAAATTTACAAGATTATCGGTAAAGAAGTGAGTAATAGCTTCTTTATCCTCACCCATTAAATAGAAGTTTTTACTAAATTCTGTCTGATTTTTTATCTGAATGTCGTCATATCCCGCAAAAGCATAAACACGTTCTAAAAATCCTTCTTTATCCAATGTAAACGACGGCGCATCTTGATTTAATTTAATTTCAAGCATGGTGGTTCTTACCACTTCTTTTGCAATAAATTCACCTTCAGAAAACTCAATATCAAAAAGATTGAATGAGTGGTCACTACCAGAAACCTCATTGTAAATATGATTGGCTTGACGGGTTTTAAAGAATAAAAACTCATTTAAAAACAGGATGTCTTTATTCTTTTTGGCATTATAATTTAAGTCGAGGTTCTCTGCAATTTCTCCAATAAGGGTTTGCCTTTTGGTGAGGTTATTTTCAAAAAATGTTGGAACAGGGAGAATACGTCTTAAGGCAAACGGATGCTTAGAATCTGTTTCGTGCATATCTAAGCCTACTATTTCAAAAGAACCGCCATTTTTAGCGAATAACTCTTGGTAATTGTGTAGGTTTTCCATCACGGTATGGTCCACAAATTCACAGAAGGAGAAATCGACGATGACCTCTTCATTTTCAGGAATAGAATCTAATTTTTGTTTGAGTTTATAGTAGTTTAAAAAACTACAAAAATGCTTAACACTTACATAGTAGTTATTCGCTTCATGCTCCTCTTTAAACATTAACACATTTGGTTTTAACCAATTTCTAAAAAAGAAAGAAAAGCTCTTATTAACCATTACGTGAATGATAAATGTGGTAAAAACGCCAATAGAAATTCCAGAAATTAAACCAACATTTAAGGTTGTAATTAGCGTAATTAAGAAAATTATAACCTGTTCTTTACCAATGTAAAAAATCTTTTTCACCATATCAGGCGATGCCAGTTTATAACCTGTAAACACTAATATTGCCATTAATGCCGGTAATGGTATTCTTGTGAGTTGGGTGCTAAATAATACAATGAAAAGTACTAAGAAAAAGGCATGGAAAAAGTTAGCCGATCTATTTGTACCGCCGTTATTTACGTTTACCGAACTTCGCGCAATTACCGTTACTACATTCAATCCGCCTAAAAATCCACTTCCAATTGTAGCTAATCCCAAGGCTTTAATATCTTTATTTACATTAGATCGTCTGCGCTCAGGATCTAACTTATCTACAGCCTTAATACTTAAAAGAGATTCTATACTCGCTATTAAGGTAAGTGAAATAACACTACTCCAAAATACAGGAAGACCAATTTTACCAAAGCTAATTGACGGAATTTCTGTTATGATTTGAGCGGCTTCAGGAATGCCAGAAAGCATGTATTTGGCGTCAATAGGATTAGGTAATTTAAGTACCAATTCGTAATAATAACTAAAGGCTATGGATAATATTACAATCCACATTGGAGCTGGTATTAACTGTAGGTATTTGTTTCTAATCTTTGGGTAAAATATCATAATAGCCAAACTTAAGACACCTGCAATTGCAGCATAAGTAAATCCTGAGTTCTCGTAGCTAAAGGCTTGAATAATGGTATTAGGGATTTCTAATAAATAATCAATATTACTTGGTCTTGAAATCTTATTACCAAGCATAATATGAAATTGTTTTCCTAAAATTATGAGTCCAATGGCGGCCAGCATACCTTGTATGGCCGAGGATGGAAAGAAATCGGCTAAAATACCAAGTCGCAAGAAACCTAAAATAATTAGTAAAATACCAGAGCAGATAATGGCTGCGTAGGCATCGTTTAAACCAAGGGTTAAAATTGCTGCTAAAAGCACGCCGACCAGCCCATTTCCTGGTCCAGAAATAGTGACATTACTACCTCCTAAAAAGGAAACAATTATACCGCCAATAATTGCGGTAATAACTCCAGAAATTGGTGGTGCTTCACTTGCCATAGCAAGTCCTAAACCTAAAGGTAATGCTATAAGACTAACTACAAATCCTGAAAATATATTTTTCGGCATTTGCTTTACGAAAAGTGCAAGGTTGTTTTTTTTAGGACTCATCGTACAATTAAAACATCGGTTGGTAATTCGGTTAAAATGTGTTCTATATCATGAGGAAACAACCGGTCTAAAAAGCTGGTTTTATCTGGTGCATTCATAATTAATAAATCTGCTCTTACAACTTCGGCATAATGACCTATAGAATATCCTCTTTTTCCAAAAATGGGTTGGATATTATAATTGACAGACGATGTGTATTGTTCATCAATATCTTCTATTAATTTTTTCACCCTCGAGTCTTCTCTAAGCTTGATTCGTTCTTTATTAATATTGGCACGTCTTAATGATTTATCATCTTCAACAGAAACCGCCACCTCTTGTTGAGCTATTTCTTCAACAATAGTCATCTTTTTTGCTTTAAAATTGGTTGCCATATAAAAAGACAAACAAATGGTTTCTTTAGTTTTTGGATCTTTAAGCCCGTTAACCACAATGTGTTTACAAGGTTTGTTATCTACTGAAGAATGGGTTAATAATAGAACTGAACAAAGGGCTTTTCGCGTTATTTGACGGGCAATTGAACCCAAATAAAACTTCACAAAATTTTCACGCTTAAGGGCACCAATTAAAAGTAAATCTATGTTATACGAGCTCGTAATAGATAAAATTACATCTACAGGTTTACCGGGTTTAAAGACGATGTCATAATCAAGACCTTTTTCAATAAACGGTTGTAAAATAGATTGAAACTTAACTTTTTTATCGTCTGAAGATTCACCAACATGAATTAAAATCAATTTGCTATCAAACAACATCGCAAGTCTTGAAGCTTCGTATAAATTAGCCTCAAGGTTAGGAGAAAAGGTGGCTCCAATTCCTATAGTTTTAAAGGGTTTCAGTTTCAAGGGGTTGATTTGAAGTTTGGTTTGAAAGATACCATTTTTTTAATAAGACCAAAATTTTATTGATAGCATTTAAATATTCAAAATCTAATCTTTTTTATTTTAGTATTTTAACTAAAAAAATAACAATGGTAGAACTAGCAGGAATCATTATTCTTGGCATTTTAGCACAATGGGTAGCATGGCGATTTAAAATCCCTGCAATTTTACCTTTAATTTTAATAGGATTATTGGTCGGGCCAATTGCAGCCGAGTTTTTGTCTGATGATGGGAGCAAATGGATTGAACCAATTTGGAATGGTGAAAAAGGTTTGTTCCCTGGTGATGGTTTGTTTTATTTTGTGTCTATTGCTATTAGTATAATTCTGTTTGAAGGAGGCTTAACGCTTAAACTAAAGGAAATTAAAAATGTAGGTTCTGTGATAACTAAGCTAATTTCGGTAGGTGCATTAGTGACCTTTATTTTAGCGGCAATTGCTGTGCATTATGTGTTTTATTTAGATTGGAAATTGTCATTTCTATTTTCTGCTTTAATAATAGTTACGGGTCCAACGGTTATAAACCCCATACTTAGAAATATACCTTTAAAGAAAGATGTATCGACGGTATTAAAGTGGGAAGGAATTTTAATTGATCCCATAGGAGCCTTAGTGGCAGTATTGGTTTTCGAATTTATTTCTGTTGGTGGAGGAGGAGCATTCACAAAAACAGCTCTTATTGAATTTGGAAAAATTGTTCTATTTGGATCGACATTTGGGTTTACGTTTGCTCATGCATTGATACTAGCCATTAACAAAAAGCTCATTCCTCATTATTTATTAAATGTGGTCTCTCTATCGGTAGTGTTATTAGTATTTGTAATGTCCGAGGTGTTTGCTCATGAATCGGGATTATTGGCCGTTGTGGTTATGGGTATGGTCGTTGGAAACAGTAAAGTTGAAAACTTGAAAGAGCTATTAAACTTTAAAGAATCTTTAAGTGTATTATTGATATCGATCTTATTTATTTTGCTTTCTGCCAATATTAACATTGAAGATTTACTGCTTCTTGCCAATTGGAACACCTTAATTTTATTCGCAATTGTAGTTTTTGTAATTCGCCCCATAGCAGTTTTTATGAGTGCTCATAAATCTACTTTAAATGTGAATGAAAAGGTATTTATTAGCTGGGTTGGACCAAGAGGTATCGTTGCCGCAGGAATCGCTTCATTATTTGGTAGCAAACTAATTGTCTTAGGAGTAGAAGGGGCCGAATATATTACTCCTTTGGTGTTTATGATAGTGTTAGGAACGGTTTTATTAAACGCAACTACAGCGCGGTACTTTGCAAAATTGGTTGGTGTTTTTCTTTACAAATCAGAAGGTATTCTTATCGTTGGAGCCTCCCAGGTTTCGAGGTTATTGGCTAAATATTTGACAGAGAATAATAGACATGTTGTTCTAGTGGATAGTAATTTAGAGAATATAAAACAAGCCGAAAAGGAAGACTTATTTGCCATCAACACTAATATTTATTCAGATTCAATTTTGGATGATATTGAGTTAAATGATGTTGGATATTTAATGGCTTTAACTGCCAACCCCGAAATAAATGCTTATGCCATTAATAAGTTTGGAGAGCAATTTGGAGAGAATGGCTCGTTTAGGTTGGTATCTAAAGGAGAAATGCAAGACCGTAACAACCCAAAAGAGGGATTATTTAGTTATTCTGATGATTATAATTCGCTAATTAAACTAACTGAAGAATTTCCGTATATCAATGAAATTTATGTTTCAAATAAGTCAGAATATTTAAGTTTGATAGCCAAAACAAACTCAGATAAACATCGTATTCCATTATTTATTAAAGACCCTAAAGGTGAATTACACATCATCCCTTCTTCAAACGAAAACGTAGACGTCGTCTTAAAAGGCAGTCAGCTTGTTTATCTCGGAAAAGCGTTTTAATACTATAATTGAGATATTATAAATTATTGAGGTTAAAATGATTTTATTTTTTTATTACGTAGTTTCTTACGAAGTATGGGAATTAATTCTATATTTGCCCCTCTTATCAATTAACAATTATATTTATTATGAAAAAATTTATGCTTTCAATGGCTGTATTAGCAGCAATTTCTTTTACATCTTGTTCATCTGATGATGATGCAGCTGATGTAAATCCTTGTGCAACTTGTGGATTTGATTTTCTTGGAGTTGTATTAGAAACTGAGTATTGTGATAATGGTGATGGTACTGTTACGGCAACAGTAGAAGGAGTAGAAGAGACAATTGATTTACAGGGACAGTCTTTTGAAGCTTTTATTCAAGCTTTCGAAGCAGCAGGAGTGAATTGTAACTAATTATTAGTTTCCATATAAAAAAGCCCGAAGATTTTTCTTCGGGCTTTTTTTATTAATCGTTTAGCTTCAGTACAGCCATAAATGCCTGTTGTGGTATTTCTACGTTACCAACTTGACGCATACGTTTCTTACCTTTTTTCTGTTTCTCTAACAGTTTTCTTTTACGAGAGATATCACCACCATAACATTTTGCGGTAACATCTTTTCTTAAGGCTTTTATTGTTTCACGAGATACAATTTTTGCTCCAATTGCAGCTTGAACAGGAATATCAAATTGTTGTCTTGGGATTAATTCTTTTAATTTCTCACACATTTTTTTACCAATGTTATGAGCATTGTCTGTATGAATTAATGCAGATAGCGCATCAACAGTTTGACCATTTAAAAGGATGTCTAAACGCACTAACTTTGAAACCTTCATACCAATTGGTGAATAATCGAAAGAGGCATAACCTTTGGAAACCGTTTTTAAGCGATCGTAAAAATCAAATACAATTTCAGCCAAAGGCATTTCAAAGTTTAATTCAACACGTTCTGTAGTCAAGTAAGTTTGATTTATAATCATTCCTCGCTTTTCAATACATAACGACATTACATTTCCAACAAAATCTGCTTTTGTAATTATAGTAGCCTTAATAAAAGGTTCTTCTACACGGTTAATTGTTGTTGGTTCTGGTAAATCTGAAGGGTTATTTACAATAAATACCTCGTCAGGGTTTTTATTAGTGTAGGCATGGTAAGATACATTGGGTACTGTAGTAATTACAGTCATATCAAACTCACGCTCTAATCGTTCTTGGATAATTTCCATGTGCAACATTCCTAAGAATCCACATCTAAATCCAAATCCTAAGGCTGCAGAACTCTCTGGTTGAAAGACTAAAGAAGCATCATTTAGTTGAAGCTTTTCCATCGAGCTTCTAAGCTCTTCATAGTCTTCTGTGTCTACAGGGTAGATACCAGCAAAAACCATAGGTTTTACATCTTCAAAACCTTCAACGATATTTGTAGTAGGGTTAGCAAAATCTGTAATGGTATCCCCAACCTTAACTTCTTTAGCTGTTTTAATTCCAGTAATTAAATAGCCAACATCTCCAGCTTTAACACTTTTCTTAGGCACCTGATTTAGTTTTAAGGTACCTACTTCATCAGCAAAATATTCTTTATCTGTAGCGACGAATTTAATTTTTTGACCTTTTTTAATTTCGCCATTAAACACTCTAAAGTAAGTTTCTATTCCTCTAAAAGTATTGTAAACCGAGTCAAAAATTAAAGCTTGTAATGGTGCTTCTGGATCCCCTTTAGGCGCAGGAACACGATTTATAATTGCTTCTAATATTTTATCAACTCCAAAACCTGTTTTTCCACTAGCGTGAATGACCTCTGAAGGATCACAACCTAATAGATCAACGATATCATCTGTAACCTCTTCTGGGTTAGCACTTGGTAAATCAACCTTATTAAGCACAGGAATGATTTCTAAATCATTTTCTAAAGCCAAGTAAAGATTAGAGATGGTTTGCGCCTGGATACTTTGAGCAGCATCTACAATAAGTAACGCTCCTTCACAGGCCGCAATAGATCTTGAAACTTCATACGAAAAATCAACATGGCCCGGTGTATCAATTAGGTTAAGAACATAATCTTCGCCCTCAAAAGGATATTCCATTTGGATAGCATGTGATTTAATAGTAATACCACGTTCACGCTCTAAATCCATACTGTCTAAAAGCTGATTTTGCTTCTCTCTATCAGTAACAGATCCGGTATAATCTAAAAGGCGATCGGCTAAAGTACTTTTACCATGATCAATATGTGCAATTATGCAGAAGTTTCTAATGTTTTTCATATAGTAATACAAACAATGTTTGAAGCTGCAAATATAAACTAATTATAATGATTATATTTTTAAGCAGATACACAATTTTAAAGGCATTGGTTCATATTTATTTTTAGAAAAGATTAACATTTCTTAATATTTATGAAACCAATTGTAAGTTTTTATTTATATTAACCACCCAAATTGATTTAGTTTTTTAATGCCCCAAAAATATCTTACTTTATTATGTTTTTTATGGATGCCCTTAATTCTTGTGTCTCAAGATTTTAGGGTGAACGGGGCGATTTATGACTCAAAAAACACCGCTGTAAGTTTTGCAAATGTTTTGCTTTTAAGAGCTTCAGATTCCACAATTGTAAAAGGCACATCCTCTCTTGAAAATGGAGAATTTGAACTTTTAAATATTTCAAATAACAAATACATTCTTAAAATCTCGTATGTAGGATTTAAGGACGCCTTAATAGATGTTAATGTTACTGGCGATTTAGATATTGGTCGGGTACTTTTAGAAGATGATATTCAAAGTTTAGAAGAGGTGAGTATCTTTTCAAGAAGACCATCGGTTACCAAAGAGGCTGATCGTATTGTTTTTGAAATTGAGAATACGTCTTTAAGTGAAGGTAGCATGATGCAGGTGCTTAAAAGCACACCTGGAATTTTAGTGATAAATGACAAGATTACGATTAAAAACTCGACACCAACGGTTTATATCAATGGTAGAAAGGTTTATTTGTCTCCAACGGAGTTGGTACAGTTATTAGAAGGCACCTCGGCCAATGCAGTAAAAAGTGTTGAAGTAATTACAAACCCTTCAGCTAAGTATGATGCCGCTAGCGGTACGGTTTTGAATATTGTAATGAGCAAAAACTTGGTCACAGGTTACCGAGGAAATGTTTACGGTAATTTTACTCAAGGTGTTTTTCCGAGGTATAATGCTGGAATAAATAACTATTTTAAAACCGATAAGCTTAATTTCTATATTGGCTATAGTTATTCTCAAAATAAAATAGACAAATCAAATGAAGAGCGCATTAACTATTTTGATTCTTCTAATGCCATCGATGAAATTTGGGAAACAGATATCAATAGAAACACTTGGACTCAAAACCACAATATCGATTTAAACTTAGATTTACTTCTAAACGAAAATAACACCTTGAGGTTAGCTTCAAATGTGCTTTGGACTCCTTATTTTAAGTATAATATCAATAATTATACTAAGGTGTATGATGCCAACAGAACGCTACTATACAATTTTGACGCCAACAACTTATCAAGAGACGATAAGCATAATATTGGTGCCGATATAGAGTTTGTACATAAATTTAAAAAACAAGGCGAAGTTTTAAGTGTCAATGCACATTTTACAACCTTCGATTATTTAAGAAATCAAACGGTAGGTAGCACCTATTTTTTCCCAGATAATACCAATTTGGATACAGCGTTTGAAAGCGAAGCCAATCAAAACACTAAAATAATTATTGCGGCTGCAGATTATGTATTACCTATTAAGGATGATGCAGAGTTGGACTTCGGAATTAAGTTTTCTGAAATTGATACTAAAAGTTATGCCTTGCAATATGACGTCGTGAGTAATACTCCGATTTTAAACGTGAATAATTCTAACGAGTTTAATTATGATGAAGACATACTCTCTGCTTACGCCAATTTTGAAAAGCAATGGAGTAAATGGAATATAGCGACAGGATTAAGATTGGAAAACACTAATTTATATGGTAGCGCTTCAAACGGAGGAGAAAGACGTTGGGATTATTTTAATGTGTTCCCTACCGTGCTTGTAAATCATGATGCGTCTGATAATTTTAGCATTTACGCTAATTATAAACGCAGTATTATCAGGCCTGATTTTCAAAATTTAAATCCGTTTAGATTTTATATCAATGACAACACTGTAGTCACAGGAAACCCTAATTTAGAACCTATTATAATCGATCATACAACCTTAGGAACGACCATTAAAGGCATGTATACCATTGAGGCGTATTATAAAACGTATAAGGATAATATTTTTGAATTACCACGACAGGACAATGATGCAAATATAGTTGCCTATTCTCCTTTTAACTTGGAGCAAACTACAGAGTTTGGTTTAGATTTTATTACTTATTTCACCCTGACTAAAAACTGGTCGGTGTATTTTGTAACGTCCTTATATAATGCCAAGGATGAGGGGGTTTTTGATGGCGAAACAATTGCCATAGACCAATGGTCAAACTATAGTGTAATTAGTAATGATTTTTCGTTTTTAAAAGATCATAGCTTAACGGCTAATTTCACGTGTACCTATATTTCTAAAAACGTGCAAGGATTGCAATTGGTTGATGAGCGTTTAATTTCTGAAGTGTCTATAGCCAAATCTATTTTCAAAAATAAAGCGGTATTATCTTTATCTGTAAGCGATGTGTTCAATGCTCAAGATTTCACTACAAAATCACTGTATTTAAATCAGGATATTACCAACAAAATAGAGTTGGATGCCAGGTATATAAAATTCGGGTTTAGGTATAAGTTTGGGAATACAAACCTAAAAACAAATAAACGGTCTAAATCCCAGAAGGAAAGAGACCGCTTAAAAGATCTTTAATCTTGCCACTCGGCAATAAATAAGTTGGTATCTCTACCACCACCATTATTTCTGTTAGAAGAGAATATTAACTTGCTTCCATCATTTGAAAATACTGGAAAGGCATCGAAAGTTTCACCGTGCGTCACACGTTTTAAATTTTTACCATCAATATCAATCATATATAAGTTGAAAGGAAATCCGCGTTCTGCTTCAAAGTTAGAAGAGAATAGTATTTTTTCACCAGAAGGGTGGAAGAACGGACTCCAGTTGGCATTACCCAAGTTAGTAAGTTGTTTTAAGTCACTTCCGTCGGCATTACAAATGTATAATTCCATTTCTGTAGGTTGCACTAATCCTTGAGCTAATAAGTCTTTGTACGCTTTAATTTCGGCTTCAGTTTTAGGTCTTGATGATCTGAAAATTAATTTTGTTCCATCAGGAGAGAAAAACGCACCACCGTCATAACCTAACTCGTGTGTAATTTGTTTTACGTCACTACCATCAATGTTCATGGTATATAATTCTAAATCGCCAGTACGCGTAGAAGTGAACACAATTTTATCACCTTTAGGAGATACTGTAGGCTCAGCATCATACCCTTTTTCATGGGTTAATTGGTTTACAATATTACCTTCTAAATCGGCCACAAAAATGTCGTAAGTATCATAAATTGGCCATACATATTTTCCGTTTTTACGAAGCGGATCTTCAGGGCATTCCTTATCTCCTAAATGTGTTGAAGCATAAATTATATGTTTGTTGTCTGGTAAAAAATATGCACAGGTTGTACGACCTAATCCTGTACTTAACATTGGTGGTGTTGTGTTTTCAAAACTATCATCAACATGCATTAAAAACATTTGATCGCAATTTACGCCCCAGTTTTTGTTGTTAGATTGAAACACCAGTTGCTTATCATCAAAACTCCAGTAAGCTTCAGCATTATCGCCGCCGAAGGTAACTTGACGTAACGATTTAAAATGCGTTTCTTCAGGATAAATTAAACTGTTAGACTCTGTGGTTTCAGACGTTGTTTCTTTTTGAGTTTTCTCTTTTTGTGTGGATTGATGCTCTGGTTTTTTAGTGTCGTTTTTGCACGATACAATAGCCAGTGCTATTAATAACAAACCAATTCGTTTCATAATATTAAATTGTATTAATTTTGTACAAAACTAACGATATAACTTATGAAATTTATCCTTGCCTTAATTTTTTTAACCGGATTACTGTCTTGTCAACAAAACCAAAAGCCAGAAAATAAACTTAAAGAAGATGTTACCTATTTAGCAAGTGATGACCTACAAGGTCGGGAAACAGGTACAAAAGGTGAAGCTCTGGCTGCCAATTATATTGCAGAGCGTTTTGAGGACTTAGGAATTGCGCCCAAAGGAACTTCCAATTATTTCCAAGCGTTTAATTTTAAACCAAAAACAGATCCGCATGCTGAGGTTGAATATACTGTAGTTAATGAAGACGGAAGCATTACCGGTACAAATGTTATTGGTTTTATCGATAATAAGGCCGAGCACACTATAGTTATTGGTGCACATTACGACCATTTGGGATACGGTAGTGAAGGTTCATTGCATCGTGGTGAAACCGAAATCCATAATGGCGCTGATGACAACGCCAGTGGAGTAGCGGTTATGCTTAATTTGGCATCGAAGTTAAAGGGACAAAACACCAATAATAATTATATGTTTATTGCATTTTCTGGAGAGGAAATGGGCTTGTTAGGATCTAATTATTTTACTAAAAACCCAACGGTCCCTCAGGAGAAAATCAACTATATGATTAATATGGATATGGTGGGTAGATTAAAACCAGACAGCACACTTGCTGTTTATGGTGTGGGAACAACACCATTCTGGAAACATACCTTATCGGCTTCTAATACCAAGTTTAAATTGGTAGAAAAAGAATCTGGAGTTGGACCGTCAGACCATACATCATTTTATAATATCGAAGTTCCTGTATTGCATTTTTTCACTGGGCAACATGAAGATTATCACAAGCCTGCCGATGATTTTGAAAAGTTAAACTATCAAGGTATGGCAGACATTTCAGACTTTATTTTTAGCATCGTATCAGAGCTTAATGACAATAGAAAATTAGCATTTAGAAAAACTAAAAATGAAAGCGAAGACACGCCTCGATTTAGAGTTGGCTTAGGCGTTATTCCTGATTATTTATATGATGGCGAAGGCATGCGTATTGATGGTATTAGTGAAGAAAAGCCTGCTCAAAAAGCCGGACTTGAAAAAGGTGATATTGTGATTCAATTGGGTGATAGTGCCGTAGTAGACATGACCTCGTATATGAAAGCCTTATCGGTATTTGATAAAGGCGATTCGACTCAAGTAACCGTTAAACGCGGTGATAAAAATGTTAATGCGACTATTAAATTTTAGTTTGAAGCTTTGATTTTAAGTACTTTTGCAACCTTAATTTTTTTGATTTGGTAAAAATAGACCACATAGAACTTCCTGATTTTCCGTTGCTTTTAGCGCCAATGGAAGATGTTAGTGATCCCCCATTTAGAGCTTTGTGCAAGGAACAAGGTGCCGATGTGGTGTTTACTGAATTTATATCGAGTGAAGGCTTAATTAGAGATGCTGCAAAAAGCACTATGAAATTGGACATTTATGAAAAGGAACGCCCCGTAGGGATTCAAATTTTCGGAGCCAATTTAGATAGTATGCTGCAAACTATTGATATTGTTGAGCGTTCTAACCCTGATATTATTGATATTAATTTTGGATGTCCTGTAAAAAAGGTCGTTTCTAAAGGTGCCGGTGCCGGAATCTTAAAAGATATTGACCTTATGGTGTCGCTTACCGAAGCTATGGTAAAACGAAGCAGTTTACCTGTAACGGTTAAAACCAGATTAGGTTGGGACCATGAGTCTATTAAAATTGTTGAGGTGGCCGAGCGTTTGCAAGATGTGGGTTGTAAAGCCATTTCTATTCACGGTCGTACGCGAGCACAGATGTATAAGGGCGAAGCCGATTGGCATCCTATTGCCGCTGTAAAAAACAACCCGAGAATGCACATTCCTGTATTTGGAAATGGCGATGTAGATTCTCCCGAAAAAGCCATGAAAATGCGTGATGAATTTGGGTTAGATGGTTGTATGATAGGACGCGCAAGTATTGGGAACCCTTGGTTTTTTAAGCAGGTAAAACACTTCTTTGAAACAGGTGAGCACTTAGCGCCTATTACTTTAGAAGAACGTGTAGAAGCCGCCAGAAGACACTTGCAAATGGCAATTGATTGGAAGGGTGAAAAATTAGGCGTTTTCGAAACACGCAGACATTATACCAATTACTTTAAAGGGATTAAAGACTTTAAACCTTACCGAATGAAAATGGTAACAAGTGACGATTCAAAATCGGTGTTTGATGCTTTTGATGAGGTTGAGCGTACCTTTAAAGGTTACGAGTTTGCTTAATTTTTAAGCCGTTTTAATAAGCTCTTTAGAAATTCTACTGGAGGCTAATTTTGAAGCCAATAACCCTAAAACAGTAATTGTAAGTAATACAATTACAATATTTACAGGGTTTAAAACTACAGGATAAGGCAAGGACGGTGTAAGCATTACCAAGTCAAATTGCTGTTGTAAAAAGACTAAAATTAGTCCGATACCCAAACCAATACAGCCGCCAATTAGCGTAAGCAAACTGCCCTGTAATAAAAAGATACGTTTTAAACTTTTAATTGGTGTTCCCAGATTGTATAAGGTAATTAAAGCGTCTTTTTTGTCTAAAATCATCATGATTAAGGCGCCAATGACATTAAAGAGCGCAATGACAATTACCAGTGTAAATATGAGATAAACCGCAAGGTTTTCGGTGTTGAGCATTTTGTAAAGGGCATCATTTAATTCCATGCGATTTTTGATGATAACCTCATGATTAAATACTTCAGAAATTTGAGCTTTTACAAAGGCTTCATCTGCAGTCTCATCAAGTTTTAATTCTAAAGCCGAAAACTGATTGCTGTTGTAGTTTAATAAATACCTGGCGGTATCTAAATTGCCATAAATATAGCTATTGTCTAATTCTTCATTAATTTGAAACACCCCAACATTAAAAACATTTAATGAGCTTAAAGCACTTTTCATAGAAGAGGGCTGGCCTGTACCAGGTTTAGGTACATAAATTTTCAAACTTCTGGCAAAATCTAAAACCCCTAACGATAGGTTATTAGAAATACCCCACCCAACAACTACTTGATCGGTATCAGGACGCATCCAATTACCCATGGCAACTGTGGTGTCAATCTTGGTGAGCTTGTTATAATTCGCATCCACACCTTTAAAAGTGGCGAGTACGTTTTTATTATCAAAGGTGATAATAATATGCTCTTCTATAATTTTAGAAAAATCGGTTACACCATCAATAGCTTTCAGGGCTTGTTGTTGGTCTTGATCAACTACAAACGATTTTCCTATTGCAGGTGTGATTTTTAAATCGGGATCTACAAAAGAGGTGTATGCGAGACTAAATTCTTTTAAGCCACCGAAGCCCGATAATACTATAAAAAGTGCTGCGGAGGCAATGATTATACCAGCCGAAGCAATAATGGTCATGATGTTTATGGCATTATTTTTACTTTTCGAAATAAGATATCGCTTGGCTATGTATAGGGCAAAATTCAATTAAGATTTTTTACGTTTTTCAAGAAGATCTGGATCTGCAATAGGGTTGTCTTCACCTTTTAAAGAACGATCAATTTGATCAATATATTCTAAAGAGTCATCAATAAAAAATTCTAAATGCGGCATACGTCTTAACTGATGCTTGGTACGCTGAGACAATTCGTGTCTAATAAGTGGGGTGTTAGATTGAATTCCGTCTAAAAGATTCTGCGCTTCTTTATTTGGGAATATGCTGAGGTAAACTTTAGCAATAGATAAATCTGAAGTTACCTTTACTTTACTTACCGAAATAATAATTCCTTTTAATCCACCACTTGTAGCGGCACCTTGAAGCACTTCAACCAAATCCTTCTGCAAAATGCCACCTATCTTTTTTTGTCTGTTACTTTCCATGGTACAAAAATATAGCATATTTGAGGATTATCTTATTTTTGGACTTAATAATTTGTGTAAAGCACGTTTATAATAGCAAATAGAAATGAAAAAAATAGAACATATAGGTATTGCGGTTAAGGATATACAAGCGTCAAACGCCCTTTTTGCCGACTTATTTGGCGAGGAATCCTATAAAATGGAAACGGTAGAAAGTGAAGGGGTGAGTACCTCATTTTTTCAAGTAGGACCTAACAAAATAGAACTTTTAGAAGCCACCAATCCAGACAGCCCAATAGCAAAGTTTATTGAAAAGAAAGGGGAGGGGATTCATCATATTGCATTTGAGGTTGACGATATAGAAGCAGAGATTGCCAGACTTACCGAAAAAGGATTTAAAATGATACACACAGCACCCAAAAAAGGGGCTGATAATAAGCGTATTGCTTTTCTACACCCTAAGGCTACCAACGGGGTTTTAATCGAGTTGTGCCAAGAGATAAAGAGTTAAATTTTCTTGCCAAGTTTTAAAATAAGTAGTAATATTGCAGCCTAATTGGGTCCCATAGCTCAGTTGGTTAGAGCACCTGACTCATAATCAGGTGGTCCTTGGTTCGAGCCCAAGTGGGACCACTTTCAATTAGAAAGCCTTTCAAGAAATTGAAAGGCTTTTTTTGTGATTTATATTGGCCTTATAATTTGTAAATTTCTTTATTATGCCAAAATAGACTATCAACGGAAGGGTACCATTTAGCATTGGAAGGAAGCAGTATTTGTTTCCCCTCAAAACAATGTAAGTCATTATTAGATGGATTTGTAATTGTTGGAGAAACCCTTACAATGTAATCCTTATTTATGGTAATTAATCCTCTGTCAAAAGCTCTGTGCAGGTTCGGAGAAAGTGATATTCCATTAGGAATTGTGTCATCTTTTGAAATACTAAATGGTATTATATGGCAAGCATCAACCATTTGAGAATTTGTAGTTGATTCAATACGCCATCCAGAAATGCAACATGAATAATTATAAATTTTTGGAATTGTTTTTTTAAATAATCCACCACGAATAAATAGTTCTTCTTCAAAACTATTGTTGTCTAATTTTGATTTTAATTCATTTAAGTTATTACGGTACTCCGTAGGGTTTTCGTTTAAAATCTGATTTTCAATCTCCCTTTCTATTGAATTGTCATAATTTAAAAAATAATTGGAATGTGATGCAGGGAAATATTTATTTAATAGTAAACTTAAAAGAGAATTTGATAATTTTTGATTGGATAAAATAAAGAACAAATCTTTATCAATTTCTGCAAAAGAAATATTCTCATTTAAGTTTTTAAAACTCTTAATACTGCGTGAGTTGGTTAAATTTAATTCCATCCCAAATTTTGTAACTAAATTCCAAAAAGGCTCACTCCTCATGTGGAAAAAGGGTAATGCGAAATTTTGAGAATGATTTGTTACTACTAATTTATCCCAGTTATTTTTAAAGGTTAATACTAAGTTTGTAGTAATAAATATTCTATTTGAAGAAATTTCCTTTTTTCTGATTAATTCTATTATAGAAATTAACAAAATAGGTTTATGTGGTGCTTTACCCAAACCTTTAGTATATCCTCGATTAAGTTTGGAAAACAGATTCAAGTATTTATCAATTGTTTTGGTATCCATATTTTTTTATTAGATTATTTGAATTGCTTTTTGCAAATCTGTTCCCCCGCTACCGCACGAATCCTTTCGTGTGGTAATACTAAATCAAGAACTATAAAGCTATAATTAAAAATTAAAGTATTGCTTTTGTTTTATTCGCAATACATCTTATAAATCATAATTTTAAAACTCTCGCTCTCTCATTTTTTATTATATTCTAAGAATGAGTAGAAATTATAAGTTTCATAATCCAGAAGGCTTATATTTTGTGAGTTTTGCTGTAGTGGGATGGCTGGATGTATTTACGCGTAATACATATAAGAATATCTTATTAGAGAGTTTAACATTTTGCCAACAAAATAAGGGTATGGAAATTATAGCTTGGTGTATCATGACCAATCATGTTCACTTGGTATTTAGAAGTATAAATGGAGAAAAACCAGAATTGATACTGGGAGATTTTAAACGTTTTACAAGTAAAGCAGTTGTTAAAGCTATAAGAGAAAACATTCAGGAGAGCAGAAAAGAATTTTTATTAGCTGAATTTGAAAAGGCAGCTAAAACAGTATCAAACGTAAAACATTATCAATTTTGGAGACACGATAATAAGCCTATTGAGTTATGGAGCAATAAAGTCATCAAAGAAAAAATAAATTATATCCATAACAATCCAGTAGAGGCCGGATTGGTATTTAGGGCAGAGGATTATGTGTACAGCAGTGCAATGGATTATGCTGGGGAAAAGGGTGTGTTGGATGATGTGGTTGTGTTTGAAACTTATGACTGAAAGAATGAACCACACGAAAGGATTCGTGCGGTAGCAGAGTAGGGAGGGCCATCCTTTTCCTGAAGACTTTTCTCATTGTAAAGTCGATACTTTGAGATGATAGCATTGGTCAATTAATCAAGTGCAGAATATTTATACTGTACATTTAAGTGACTATTATTTCAGATGGCCTTCAACACCACTTCAATGCGCTTCTATATAGTCATCCTGCGATTAAAAACTGGTGAATAGAAACACTAAAAAGGCTATTAGTCCAATGAAAGTTAAAAATGGCATTATAAGGTTTACAATGGCTTTTACTGTATTAAATCCTTGAATGATTTTAATACCAATAACAGATATTACTAAAGACCAAAGGCCCAGGCCTAGTTCAATTAAGGCAAAACCTAAAATGATAATATCTTTTACTTCTGACTCTTGTGAAAATTCGGTTTTGAAAAGATCCAGACCAAATATTAAGATTTGTGGTACGATTAAAATGAGGTAAAAAATGGAAGGTATTTGTGCCCAAGCAAGCACCGTTTTAAACTCTTCAAAATTGGCTTTTCCACCCATCCATTTTCCAGTAACGCTTAACGCCCAAGCGAAAATAAAATAGCCAATCCACCCAAAAATTGCTCCTGCTATAATTGAGCTTATAACTATAACCTCTAAGGAGCTATGATCCCCCTTTCCGTTTTCACTAGCCTGTTGAAACACATTGGCAATTCCACCAATTAAAAGCAGAGGAAACACATATTTTGAAGGACACTTTTCAAGAATATATTGTAAAGTAGCTTTTGGATGTATTATTAGAGAGTATATTAACCGATTGGTGTCGATGTTTAGAGGGGCTTTGTCAAATTCTTCAAACTGGGTAGGTTCCATTATAGGTTTTTTTTATGCGGTCGAATGTAATAAAATAATTAGGTTTTTGCCTGAATTTATTGACATAAAAAAGGCTTTAAAATGAAACTGAAAAGTCCGTTTTAAAGCCTAAAAGCTTATTGTGGTATTAGGGCTGTGCCCTTAAAATTTTAACTGTAAGGTCGCGTAGTAGTTTCGGTCTGGAGATGTAATGATTCCAGGGCCTGGATAACCAGTTGCGCGTCTTGTAAAATAATGGTTGTCTAATAAGTTGTTGACACCTGCTTCTAATTTCATAAACTTATAGGTATACGACACCGAGGCATCCAACACATCGTAAGCAGGAATTTCACCAATTACGCCACTTAAATTACTTTCAACGGCGTTTGTCGCATCTGTATATTGCTGCGATAAATAAGAGTACTGAAAGCTTCCTATAATGTTTTTATATCCAAATTTTAAGCCCGTTTTAAAGTTGAAGTTTGGCACAAATTCTACCTTGTTACCTTCAATGCCACTTTCTTCTGAGGAGGTGTATTGCGAATCAATGATAGAGGTGTTTAAAAAGACGTTAAAGGTATAATCGTTATCCTTGATTAATAGCTTGTTTAGGTTTACATCAATTAAAGATTCTAAACCGTACATGGCGGCATCACCAACATTTCCTCGTTCACTTTTTACACTTCCGTCAGATTGTACTTTTTGTAATAGGCCAATTCTATCTTGGTAAAAGAGGCTAAACAAACCAACGTCATAAGATACAATATGTTTGAAATCGCCACGAATCCCAACATCTGTAGTGAAGCCTTTTTCATCGTCAATATCTGGGCTAATTGCAAAGGCCGGATTTGCAATACTAATGTCTGAAAAGGTAACCGAGCGGTAGTTTTGTGAAATGTTTCCGTACAGCTCAAGACTTTTTGATGGCTTCCAACTTGCACCTAAACCTAAGAGCACGAAGGTTCTTTTTTTCACTTCTTGATCGAAAATGGTTTCGATTAAAATAGGATTTCCTGCCCCATCTAAATTTATGTTTTTGTAAAAGCCGTCACTTTCAGTTTTAATATGCTCTAATCTAAAACCAGGTGTGATTGATAAGTTTTTATTCAGGTAAAAAATGTTTTCCCCAAACAAGGCTAAATTAAGGTTAGGGTAGGTGTAACTCGATTGGTTTTGATAATACGGATAATCGTCATATTGAAAATCGAAATTAGGATCACTGCCGTTAGAACCTGGGCCTTGTTCTCCTGTATTATTTGCTTTGTAAAATTTAGATCCGATTAAAAAGGTAGATTTTTGCTTTCCTAATTGATACGTATGTAATAAACGTGCTTCAAACCCAAAATTATTAAAGTCGCCTTTAATCAAATCGCGTTCGCCCATAACATCAATTTGATCTACACGATTGGTTCTAAACCCAAGGGCATCTCTCGAGGCGTTTAATCCGAAAGCATTAAAGGTAAAGTTGGTGTGTTCTGAAAATTTATGAGCAAACTTTAAGTTATATAACAACCAATCTACTTGAAACCAGTTTCGGGATCTATTACTTTGAAACGGATCTTCTGCAAACATGGCATCGTTTAAGCCTCCAGCCTGTTGCGCCAAATAGGTGAGGTAAGTAACCTCTCCCGTAAGTTTGCTTTTTTCGTTAAACTCGTATCCAATATGAGCATAAGCATTTTTTGATTCAAATTCTGAATTTGGACGGAATCCATCGCCTTTTTTATAGTTGAAAAAGGCGTAATAACTCCACTTTTTTTCTGTACCGCCAATGCTTGTAAAATTGGTGTAAAGCCCGTTGCTTCCAACAGTGTTTCTCGTTATAATTTCAAAAGGTTTGTCTGGGTTAGGCGTTTTCATCACAAAATTAACCAGCCCACCAAATTGCGTTCCGTATTGTAAAGAAGCCGCACCTCTAATCACCTGAATTTCTTTTAAGCCTTCGGCAGCAGGAGAATAGTAACTTTCTGGGTAGCCCAAAACATCAGCACTAATGTCATAACCGTTTTGACGGGTATTAAAATTAGCCGTACGGTTAGGGTCAAGACCTCGACCTCCAATATTTAATTGTAATCCCGCATCGTCATTTTGATAAATATTAAGTCCTACAACCTGACTGTATATTTGTCTGGCATTATTTGATGCCAAATTCGCCATGGATTGATCCACCAAAACAACCTCTGTTTTTTTACCCGCGTAGATGGCGGTTTCTTCAACATCCTTTAAGCGTTTTAATTCGAAAGTTTTTGCTGTTCTCGTGTGAATTTCAACCTCAGACAGTGTTTCTGTCAAGGGGTCTAAAGTGGTATTTAAAACCACATTTTGAGTCACGCTTAGTTGTTGCTCGTTGACCTTGAAATTATACGAAAAGAATATGATTATAAATTCTGATTTATCGGTAATAAATTCAAAATAACCATTGGCATTTGTTTCAGTAAGTTTACCACTGGCCTTGTCAAAAATCTCAACATTAGCAATTGGTGAATTCGTGTCTGATGCAGTGACTACGCCAGAAACTTTGTTTTGAGCTACTAGGGTTAATGTAAAAAGAAACCCTATAATTAAACTTTTAAAATCCTTTGATGTCATCGTGAAATGGAGCTATCCAATGTTTGGGTTTAAATGATTCTTTTTCTTGGTACAAATTTACCGTTTTATCAGTAAACGGTTGGCTTAATCGGCCGTTTAATGCCACATAACTTTCTACAAAAACTTGTACGTTCTTATGGCCTTGATTTTTAAAATGATCGCCTAAATAATGTGCGTACTCTAAGATGAAATCCGGCTGAAAACTCATTTGTTTTTCTTGGAATGGTGTTAAAAAATCTTGATTGTCGACGTAGAAAAATGTACCGGTTTCACCATCAACAATTTTAAAGGTGGCATAGCCCATTTTTTCGATCAGCATCACACGCCAAGAGAAGCGAAATCCTTCCTCAGTCCAAAACAACTCGTTGGGATAAAGTAGGTGTCTAAACGGAATGAGTAATTGCAAGGTGAAAAACACCCCAAATAGCAGTTGGGTTTGCGTCTTAAATTTTAGGCTGTAGGTTTCTTTTGAAATAAGTTTCTGTTTGATGTGAAATAGGCTGTTGATTCCGGTTCTTAAAACGCGAATTACTTTTTGATGGAGTTTAGGGTCAAAAAAGATGAGCGCGCCTACTATCATAATGTATGGGAACATGCCAATAGGAAACAATATGCGAGTGAATATGTGGAAGAATACCACCATGCTAAACGCAAACCAGCGTGTTTTTTTATTCAACAGTAAAAAGGGAATGGCAATATCATATAGCATTCCTGACCAACTCATAGCGTAATGAAACCAGTTTTGCTGCATTAAGGTTTCGCCTATAAAAGGCAAATCGTATTTAGAAGGCAACCATATTTTTAAGGGCATGGCTCTGCACATCCAATCGGAATTGAGTTTGGCGATACCAGCGTAAAAATAGACGATAGAAAGCATGAGTTTAATGGTATCTATATTCCATTTCGGAATGCTTTTAAAACTTGTTTTTTTAAGAAAAGCATCTACCGAAAAGTTAATATTTGCCGGCAAGAAGATCATCATAAAACTCACCAAGCTAATAAAGTAGTAGTGATTGAGATAGGTGGTTTTATCCATCAACTCGATATAAGTAAAACTTAAAAAGAAGGTGATTATGGCCAATCTATATTTGTAGCCAATGGCAACCATAAAAGCGGCAATACCACAAATTATAAACAACCAATAGGTATAGTCGCCCAAAGGTTTTACCCATTCAAAACCGTAGTACGAAAAATGAAAATCAGGTTCAATATAAATGGTTTCTATCCAACCTTTAGCCCAAAACCTAATGATACTCATGAGCATCATTACTCCAAAACCTATTCTAAAAAGGACAAGTGGGGCAACACTGGTGGTTTGCTGTAAATAGGACTTTATATTGAATGTCATGGTATAAAAAAGGTTGCCTTTTTACGAGCAACCTAATTTTAGTTTATAATTTAATCTCCGTCTCCGTCAATATAGTCCACACTAATATTAAAGGCTTGGAGCATGTCTACTTTTAGTAATACTACAGCGGCTTGGAGCGCGTCGTAGGTTTGAGTCATTTTTGTGTTGTCGGCGTTGACTTGATCGTAAAAACTATCGCTTAGCAACTCCATTTTATCTTCAGACTCTTGAAACTGATCGTTAATTGCAGTCACCAAATCATCACGATTTAAAAAAGAGAGGTATGAGCTATAGCTAATTCCGGTAGTTGTGCTGTTATACGCTTTACCGTTAAACACATCTATTGCAGCAGTAAGGGCTTCTTGTGCTAAAACCTTAGATGCTTCTTTACTGTATAATGCTTCAACCGTTTCAGGCAATGGGATTACCGAAAAGTTTCCGGCAGGAATTCCAATTTTATTCGCTCTAAGTCCTTTTTCAAAATAATAGATGTAGTCATTTACTAATTTGTTTGTTGCACTTGTAGCCGTATTAGCGGTGCTTCCAATAAACTCGCTTCTGTACGAAGTGGTCCAGTCGTTTAAAACCGTTTGCGTAATACTTCTCATTTGCATGGCCAAAGCATTTAAATGAGCGTGGTATTTTGGTGCATCAGGATGTGTAGTATAGGTGTCAAGAATAGCCTGGTCTGTATCTCCTAAACCGTAAATTAAGTAATCTAAAGCAGGAAAACCTACAGCATCATTGTTATTTGGATGTGTGAGATCTGCAGTCCCTGAAGCGACGTTGTTTTCAATATCAGAGGTGTTTGCAGGGTAAATATTCATTTGAAAATGATACAGCGTTTCTTCAGCTTTACCGATATTAAACATTTCTACATGTTGCCAAGTGATATAAGCATCTAACCAATCGGCACGTAAAATATCAAGGTTCGTTTGGTTTGGAGCAGCACTAAATTCAAATGCAGATAACTCTAAAGTTAACAGCTTACTGTCTAAATCTTGATAAGCCGGTATAATGATGTTGTCAGCGAGAAAGGTGAGCATGGCTCCTCTATCAAAATTATCTGTTGATCCTCCTCCAGAGTCATCACTTTCAGAGCATGAAACTACAAACGAAAGCGCTACTATTAAAACTAAAATTCTCTTAATCATTTCTCTATACCTATTAGTGTTAATTTGTTTGCAAAGCTACAAAAGTAGTCACGGTTATAAAATAAATCCGTAACCACTTTTGTTGTCTAATTTGTTTTTAAACAGTGGTTTAGTTCGCAGCCTGCTCTTTTGTAAAGCCAAATTCGGTAGCAATTTCATCAGACATTTGGTCTAATGTGTCGTCACTAACATCCCAAAATCCGTTTCCTGTCATAAGTTGTGCTAAGTAAGCATCAACCTGAGTTTTAGAAAAGTAAGGCGCGTTTGTGTTTGCTACACGTGTAAATTGTAAGCTGTAAATAAATCCGTATCCTTCTGATAAACCGTGAAATGCACTTGCATTATCCATACCTAAATCTGCTTTACCAGCTTGTAAGTAATGCACAGCTCTCACACCAATTATTAAAGATATTTTGTCCTTAATAATTTCGGCTTGTTGGTCACGTACTGTATAATTTTTTTCAACGATTGCCGCTCTACCTAATTTAAAGGCGTTGTAAATGTCATCTGCAATTCCTGCAAAATCGTCGTCATTATCTACTCGAGATAAATATTTGTTTAAGAAATTATCGGCTCCTAAAACTGGCGTATCTGGGTTTTCTTCGGCACCATATAAGTAGCCGTAAGCTTCATCCCATTTGTGTTCCATAGTGGTATAATCTTTACCATCTTCTAACACATCGTTATCGTTATTTATTCTGTTATCTGCTTCATCTAAAACAGACGGACTTAAATAGTTGTTTACTATTTGGTCGGTCATTAATCCACCGATTAATGCTTTAGCAAAGGCTTGGTTTAATTCTAATCCTTGTGCATTGACATAACGTGTTGATCCACCACCAATTTCTTGTAATTGACCTGCGTTACCAGCAGTTGCAGTAGCTCCCCAATTTGGGAAGACATCTGCTACTTGTGAAGCCAACCAACCATCGAAATCGGCTTTAATAGCATTGGCATCTGTAGAGTTTGCAGAGTAATAATCGTAAGACGCAGCAGTCTTACTTCTTACATTTTTTCCTGAAGCATTTAAGTCTGCATCAGAAAAGTCGTTTTGACCTTCAACGTGTGCAAACATAGCATCTAATTGAGCTTCTGTTTTTGTGTTGTCCGAAATAGCAGATGCTAACTCTTGAGACATTGCAATACGTGTGGATTGACCACTAAAACTTACTGTAGAGTTTCCGTTTCTTGTAAAGTTGTAGGTAGCTGGAGCAACAACTTGCGGATCTTGGTTAATGTTATCATCATCACTTGAACAAGAAGTGATCATACTTCCAAGAACGACTAAGCTGAATATTATCTTTTTCATGTATTATTTTTATTTAGATTCATTTCAAATAGAGTGCAAATATAATTAGTTATTTTTATTTATTCCAAATAAAGAAAGCAATTAATTTGATTTTTTTTAGACACGCACTTGGCTATGTAAGCATCTGAAAATAAGCTACTTAATTTTTTGTTTGAGTGGTGTTTGTATTTGTTTGTTCCGGAAAATTAAGATGATAATGGCTGATTTATGCCATTTTTAAGCTTTGGTAGAAAGATGGCACACAATTTTGAAACTGTTGCAATATGGCGCAAAAAAAAAGGGCAGAAGCCCTTTAAACAAATGATGTAAACATTTTAGTATTTTGTTGATGTCTTATTGTACTCGTGAGAGCTTAAAATGTGCTTTGTAAAAATCGGGGCGCGACATATTGGTTTTAAAGTAATTCACTACATCTGCCTGTGAATTAATGTCGTCTTTTGGCAACTCGTTATTAATTTCCTGAGAGACCAGTTGGTCGCCAGTAATTTTTAGGTGATAGAAGGAATACACTTGTTTGCCATCAACCTCATGCGTTAGTGTGATAAAATGTTGACCATTGATCGTTTTAGAAAAGCCAAAGAGTTCAGTAGTTTCTTCTGTATTATGAAGAATGAATTTATAGGTGTAATCATCGGTCTTCATCACTTTCATATACTCATCAGGAATACTTTCGTTATGCCATTTTCCTAATAAATTGGGATGAATCTTTTCATCCTTTGGTAGGCTATAATCTAATTCTAAGGTGCAGCTTATTAAAAGGCAAAAGCCAAAAAGGATGCTTAAAGTAGATTTTATTGATCTCATGGGTCTCTGTTTTAGTTGGTATAATTTAGGAAATTTTTCTTTTAATCATATAGCCATTAAATGCTTTTACGGCCATAAGCTGTTGTTTCCAAACAAGTAACGGAATTATAAAACTCACAAGTGCTAAACTACTGTAGTAGGTCCAAATAAATAGGGTAAAAATAACTCCTAAAATTAGACCTAATAATAAAATGTGCTTGCTTTGTTCTGCTTTGACATCATTGATATGCGCTTTGTCCCATTTATCACAATGTTTACAATTAACTTTAAAGGTATCTCCCATTTCCATTTGCAACTCGGGGCGAGTAGGCGCTTGGGAGTTAATCTTAATATTGTTTTTACAAGATTTGCAATAGGTGTACAAGTTCATTTTTTAGGACTTGAAATTTAAAATAATTAATAGCTAAAAAAGGAGATAAACAGCCATTTAGGTGTAAACCAAAATGGCTGTTTTGTAATTAATTTGATGAAGAACGTTCGTAACTAAATCCTCCACCTTGACCACCAGATTGCCAAGATGTAAATTTAATATCGATATAAATGTTGTCACTAATTAAATGTACCACCATGTCTTGATCTACCAAATTTGGAGGTGTGCTTCCACTGGTATCTTCCCAATTCTGAAATGTTAAACCTTCAATACTTGAAGTTGTCCCAAGCGCCCATTCGGTATCTGACGGACTTGAAAAATCTGTATAATTGGTTTCCGTTGCGATGTTAAAAATTCCTTGATTGTTAGCTCTGGTAATCCAAACGTTATTAGTTATTCTATCTTGGTTGGCTTCTAAAGTCCAATCGGCGTTATTAGATTTTGAAAATGTAATTTTTTCCCCTTGCCAAACAGTGTTAGGATTAAGGTTTGCATTGTTGTCGTTGATGTCTGTTGAGTTGGCAACATAATTTTCAGGCTGATCGCAAGACGAAATAAAGTCATTGGCGTTCCCAAAACCATCAGAATCATTATCAGCGTACCAAAGTGTTTCGTTACATGAATCGTCATCACTGCTACAAGATGTAAATGCGAATATAAAAGAGGCTAGAAAAGTGAGTGTAAAAAATTTAATAGGGGTCATTTGTAAAATTGTTTTGAGTTAGTAATTAAATTGAAAATTATTAGGAAAATCGTAACCACAAAAAGTTGTGAATACGATGGCTCAAATATAGGAATTATTTCTAATTATTGTAAGAAAATTTACTTTGCTATAGTTTTTTTAATCCCGTGCCTCGGGGTGCATTTTGTTCTTGAAGTACAATATCAGAATGTAGAAAGTTTGCAGCCTCAGCAGAGTCTTTAACTTTTTGTGCACTGCGACCTAACATTTCGGATTGATAGCTTTCTAAAATTTGTGATAATACAGGAGATGTCTTCCAAGGTGTTCGGCGGCATTCACTATAAATTGTTCGTGCCAGGGATAAGGCATCTAACAACGCTTGGTTTGCACCCTGACCCTTAAAGGGGCTCATAGGATGGGCAGCATCACCAATTAGCGTAACCGGTAATTCCTTGTCAAAATGGGACGCTTTAATTAGTGTACGATCGTAAACAGGGTAGCCCGATATGAAATGCTCTGAAGATGCTTCAATAATTTGGGGAATGGGTTCGTGCCAAGGCGTACGATTATACGCTTCGGTTTTTAAAGCCTGACTTCCTTTTTTACTCAGTGATTTCGCATCTGCTTCAGACATGGGAAAACTGAGTTGCCACATGACCTTTTGTTTATCAAATGGCATCATGTAAATACGTTCCTTACCGTTGGCCGTTTGAAATACAGTAGCCGAATCGAGCAGCTCGCGTTGCTCTGTTTTAATATCTTCTAAATTGCAAATACCTAAAATCACCATGCAATCTAAATACCTTAGTGGTGTAAGCTTTTCACCAATTAATTGTTGTCTTACAGCGCTTCGTATTCCATCGGCGCCAACCAGCAAATCGGCTTTAGTTTTGGTTATATTTCCGTTGACCTTAAAATTAAGGTTTACGCCATGATCTTCCTTTTTATAGTCCATAAGCTGGTGACCCCATTTAAGGCGCTCATCGTCTTTTAACTGATTTAAAAGCGATAGTCTCAAGGCTTGCCTAGCGATATGTAAATTGCTTCGTTTTGGAGCAATATTTTGATTTGAAGTTACCCATTTTCTCATTCCCCATTCTCCAATAACCTTTCCATCTGTGGTATGCACAATGTGTTTGCTAGAGACTATACCGTCTTTTAGATGTGATAAACCAAAACCTTTTATCGCTTTACTGGCTTGTTGTAAAGTGAGTCCGTAGCCTTGTGAGCGTTGGTCAAAACTTTGGTCGCGTTCATAAAGTGTAAACGGAATACCTCTATGTAAACAAGCTACGGCCAAGGCCACACCACCAATGCCGGCGCCAATTATTGCAATATGCGGAAAGGAATTAGGATCTGCTTTCGGAAAAGCTGTTGCCAAGCTTAGTCCGCTACCACTACAGTCTTTACAAGGTTTAATTTGAGCTTTCGGTCGTTGAGGTATGGGGCCGTCTGCATTTGATTGTTTGTGCTTTTCAACTTCGGTTTTATACTGTAATCGCGCCTTTTTACTCAAGCGACCTCTGAGGGTTCCTCGGCCCTTACACTGTGGGCAAACGCCCCAGAAATTATTTTGGTGTATGTCTTGAGAATCGATATTCATTTCCTAATAGCTAATCGTCCAGTATTGCCCTTGTTTTTCGATAGGTCTGACTTCTGGTGTTAAGGCGCTGTAAAAATACTTATAAAGCCTGTAACCATGTACTAAAAAATAAGGTCTAATAAAAATATTACAGATACGTCGCTGCTCGTATCGGGGGTATTTTAAAGAACAGAGCTATGAAAAATGTGAATTATAAAGAGATCATTGAAGTTGTTTGCCGATTATATGTCTTCTTTTTTCTGTTTGCTTATGGTTTGGCAAAAGTAATAGGGGCCCAATTCTATATGCCAGAAGCAATGCCGTCAGAAATAGAATCCTTGTCTGTTACACAACTATCTAATTTTGATTTGGCATGGGTTTTTATGGGACGCTCCTATGGTTATATGTTATTTATAGGGCTTGGTGAAATTATTGGAGCCCTAATGTTGCTCTTTAATAAAACGAAACTAATAGGAGCTTTTGTTTTAATTCCAATAATGGTTAATGTGATTGTTTTTGATATATTTTTTCTTGATGAATATGGAGCCTTAGCGAGTGCCATTATTTATCTCATACTGCTTCTTGTAATGCTTTGGATGAATAAAGTAAAAGTTATAAGAGCCTTTAAAATTTTAACTCATTTTGATGCTCTTCCAAAAACAACTTTAAAACATAAGCTTGTCAAGTTTTCGTATGTCTTTTTAATAATTTTTATTGTTTTTGTTTTTAACCAGTTAATGGTGAGTTGGCTTGGATATGGTAAAGGTTAAAAAGGAAAAAACACTCTCTTTTATAATCAATTATTTGTACTCAATTCTTTTTCTAAAAGAGAAATTAATCCGTTTAAATCTTTCTCGGTTTGCTCATACAGCTCATCTTTTTCTAACCCAATTTTAATTATAATCTCAATATCGTTGTGAAATTTGTACCCGTATAACTGCTCGGGCTTCATGACTTGAAACGGTTTAATTCTCAAGTACTCGGAGATTTTAGGTATGATCGTGTACATAAATTGTTCTTGATTTTTCTCCAATCTATTAATGTAATTATAATCAATCCCTAAGTTTTGTAAGCGCATTAAAATTTCTTTATTGGTAATTAGCTCTAATTGTCCTGCGGTCGCCAATTTGCTATAAGCCGATTCCTCATTTTTGAAATCTGAAAAATTAGTGAGTTCTGTCGCTATAATTGCTAGGGTGTCTGTCTTTTGTCTTAGACTATCGTTTAGAATGATATCACAGGCCTGATTGTATCGAAATAAATAGGTTTTATTATAAGTACGATTGCCTTGAATTTCTCCTAAATCTGTTTGGAGCTCTCGCAAGAGGTCACCATACATGTTTAACTCTAGTGCCTTAAGGTCATTAGATTGCTTCCAATTATTTATGGAAACTGCAATTAAAATTCCAATTACAACCAGAATAATTTCTCCAATAGCATAAATAATATATTTCTTGAATTTGTTTTCTATCAAGAGGTTTTGCCTAAGTTTTCTAAATAGTTTAATCATTGGTGTTTTTTAAACAACTTGCTAAATCCTTTTTTAGGTTTGTATAAAGTAACAAATTTTAATTTTAGGCGACTTGGTTTTGTGTTATTTGATTGCATATAAATAAGTTAATTGTGTTGGCTCTATTTATTAGTTGTATCTTAAAGACTTAACCAATACAATAGTTTACTATTATGAAAAACAACATTAGTTTATTTGGGTTTTTAGTATTAATGGCTTTATTTTTTTCAGCTTGTACAACAGTAGAAAAAGAAGTAGCCGTTGATATGGCAAAAGTTAAAGCAGAAATTCAAGCCATGGAAGATGCTTACGCTGCTGGGCAGCAAGCAAAAGATGCCGATGCCGTTGCTGCGTATTACAGTGAAGATGCCATTAGTTATGGGCAGAACAAGCAACCCCTTTCAGGTAGAACTGCAATTAGAAATAATATTGCAAAGGATATCGCAAATGACACTACTGGAACTTATAATGTCTATAAGATTGTAGATTTATTTGCTGAAGGTAATACAGTTGTTGAGATCGGTTCCTGGACCGAATTTAATGCTTCTGGAACCCAAACGGATAACGGAAATTATATGTCTTACTTCGAAAAACGAGATGGGAAGTATATTTGTGTTCGAGACATGAGTACAACGGCTACACCTGTTAAATCTGGTATGTAAGTAAAACAGGCTATGAACATAAAAAAAGGCTTGAACTCTTTGTTGAGAAATTCAAGCCTTTGTTAGGTTTACATCCTGGTGTAAAATCTTAATTTACTCTTACGTACTCTGTATAGTAGTGAGAGGGTAAGTTATCGCCATCACAAGGGTTATTTGGATCTACATCATGGTATCCGATACGTAAAAAGTTATCGTAAACTTCAAGAAATGTTGGGGTTATGGTATCGCCTTCTATAGTAACTGTTAAGTTGTCACCATTTAATACCCATGTTCCCATGGCATTAAAATCTTCTTCACAAATATCATTGATTAAAAGGTACTCTAAAATACTCAATGTGCCACTTGAAGCAAATGTAATTCTTCCGGTTTGTTCGCAGTCATCAAGGATATAAATTTCTTCATTTCCAGTAGAGCATACATCAACTTCTTTTACCGGTTTCCAAGTACCAATAAGTAATTCTTCACTCGCGCTTGCATCGTCATCACTTGAGCAAGATGTGAAAACTAAAAGTCCGATTAAAAGTCCGCAAAATAATTTCATTGTTTTCATGTGTAATATTTGGTTATAAGTGTTTACTACGTTTAGGTTATGGTTTTGCGATGAGCAATTCATACGTTCTGTAACTCATAAAACCTATGGGTGTTTTTTTACAGTCGTCAAATTTAAAACTATTCTTGTGTTTATCAATAGGTTAGTGGTTTATTTTTTTAGATAGGGTTTTTAAATCGGCTTTATTTGGAAACCACAGCCACATCCCGAATATCCCTAAAAAGAGTAACATAAAAGTATTGCTGATTTTGGCTTCTTTTTTAAGAGGCATTCTAACCCAATTAAACCAAATAAAAATGGCGGCAACCATAATTTGTAATGCAATAAGTATCCATAGGGCATTGTATTTTATATAAAGTTCAAGCCATAATTTTGCGTTACCAAAAACCACAATCATATATGCCAAATTTATAGCTGTGATTAGAATAAGCAATACTCGAAGTTTAGATAAATCGGATTTAAATTTTATTAGGTCGAATTGTGTAGGATTCATTTTGTTGTTGTTATATAATGGGGTGGGATTAATATTTATACGGTGTTAGCCCTTGTTTTTCTCTTTAAAACTTTAATTGCAAGCGTTATTAAGACTAGTATTAGTACAATAAAAAATATACTTGTTGAAGTACTTTTTATTACTGAAAAAAGATTAGTTGCATAAACTACAGTCTCTTTCAAATCTGGATAGTTTTTAAGCATTGTGATAATACCTATATTTTCTAAATAATCTGCAATTCCGGCAACTACAGGTATTAGGCAGAGATAGCTATATGGGGCATTTAATTTGTTCAGTTTTTTCAAGAAATATCCCAGAAGCAAACTGTAAGAAAGAGCGAATAGTAGTGGGTAAATCATATCAACAGGTATTTGCTTGGTTAGATATGTGAAACGTCCTTGTTCTCCAAGCGAAGTGAATAACTCACTTACATAATTCAAATCATATCCTGTGGGCATCATATCCAATAATTTCATTCCGTTAGAGAATTCCATTGTTTTTGGAATTGTAACAGTCAGCATAAAGGAGTAAACAAGGTTGGTCAAGATAAAAAGTACCAAAACCTTTTTTCCTGAAATATTGTGTTCTATGAATTTTGTTAATCGTTTCATTTTTTCTCAAAATAAGTGTCAAACAACAAAATAAGCACAGCATTGTGCTTATCTTTTGGTTAAGCACCAAAATCCGTATTAATTATAACCAATGTTAGCTTGTTGTTTTGTATGTTTTGACTCTTGTTTTTATTCTTTTCCATTTTAAACCGTTTGTAGTGTTTGATTCATTAATATCAAGTAAATATTCACCTTTAAATCGATACATAATGTCTCCCAATGAACTTTTAACACGAGCAAAAATTATTCTATTATAATAACCATTATTCAAACTTTCAGTTATATGATTTTGTAATTTATTTGTATCGTTACAAATTTCGGTAATGATATTATCATCATCAGAGATTATATTTCTCCATTCTTTATTTGGGTAAAGTTTTGGAAACCATAAAACTGTTTTCTCTTGATTTGGGTGAATAGTTCCTCCTTTTTGAAACCCTTTATAATCATGACCAAAACAATTACAGGCTAAATAAGAATAATTGAAAGCAACATCATTATTTATGTCAATGTATCCTAAATCAATATAGGTCTGTGGAGTTTGTTCTTCTTCAATATTCCAAGGTTTAAAATCTGATACATTTTTTTTCTTTTTTATTAAATGTATAATTTCATTAATTCTGTCATTTAAAAATTCTATTCCTTTTGAAGTATCCACTCTTTCGACAGTGTGCCCAGTTGAATTTATAATATCTGCTTCTCTTAATTTATCTTGTTCAATTTGATTCAGGTGATAAGGTTCATCTACTTCAATATGTAAGTCAAACTGTGGAAAAAACATATCTGTTAAGGCGCGTCCGCCAGGTCTAACAACATATTGTTGAGTAATAAATTTAATAGATAAATCATCAAGTAGATGCCATATTCGATTAATAACATAATGTTCAAACCGTTTTTTCTTAGCTCTTGATAATTGTCTTGTTATATAATCTAACTTATCTTTCATTTTCGTTTTAGCGGATTGGAAAGGTTTTATTCTTGTTTTACTGTCAATACAACTCCAAAACCATCTGGATCTTTTAGCTCAATACCATTTAATTGCCAATAAGGGTTTTTGGATTTTACTGGAAGAACCCCAAATTCCTCAGCAATTTTAGTTATTGTTCTAAGCTCTGAGGTGGAGTCAAGATAGAATACGATTAAATCATCATCAGGCTTATGGTTTGCTTTGTCTATTGATTCTGTAAACTCTATATGCCAATCTAAATTTGGCAATCCAATGAATACACCATTATAGTTCGAGTGATTTTCAAACCCGCCAAGTTTTTCCAATCCTATAATTTTAGTATAGAAATCGACTATTGACTTTAGATCATTGGTATGTCTTGCGTATCTAAATTTCATTTTAACTTTTCTACTTGCACACAACGGTATGTATATGATTTGTACGATTAAGCGTGTTCTGTTTTATTCAAACAATATTTTTCCTTTTTTAATTTTGAAGCTATATAGTTTTGAACTGTCAACAGTTTTACCATTTAATTTACCAGCAAGCCAATCTCCCAAAGAATTAAATACAGCTTCAATTTGCTTATCAAGTTCGGCGCTTTTTGTTTTATTATCCATCTCGCATTGCACAACTTCTCCTTTGCAATTAATCACTAATCCAATCATTCCCTTTCCATTAAATTTAGGATTGTCCTTTAGAAATTGAACTTCAGAATTTAATCGATTTAATATTTCCTCTTTAGATATGGGGCAAATAGCTTCTTCTTGACCGTCAAGCATTGGAAATAAAGCATACACTTCTTTTGCATTACAAATTCCTTCAATAGGCTCTTTTACCTCCATGGTTGCAACGAATTGAGCAGAAGCATTAAAACTTAGTAAAGAAATTAATACTGCAAAAATTATTTTTTTCATAGTGTTGTGTGTCGTTTTTTATTTCTTTTTTAACCATTGATCAAAATATAGATTTTCAATTGCTTTTCTTCCTTTTGAATCTATAATTTCGTCCAATTTCCATTTCGCTTTGTCTTTCTTAATGAGGCACAATGGTTTGGCTATGCGCAGTGTCCGCAGGGCATTGCGTATAGGTGTTGTTGTTATATAATGGGGTGGGATTAATTATATGCGGTGTTAGCACTTGTTTTTTATTGATTCTAATTTTGATTGATATCGTTTTGCTCTCTCAATTTTTTGAGGAAATCTAAATAAGCGAATACCTTTTTTTCATTAGGTTTTCCATCTAAGAAAACAATTTCATTATTATATAAAAATTTCACTAATTCTAATTCACTTTGAATATCAGTTTCAAAATCCATAGTCTTTTTAATTCTAACGAAAAATATTTGAGGTAGTTTATGAGTTCTCTTGTC
>MPDE01000014.1 GCA_001874335.1 Bacteroidetes bacterium MedPE-SWsnd-G2 | reverse complement strand
ATACTTGTCAAAAATTTATTTACTGAGTTTTTATAAATTTTATTTATAGAATATTTAGAGTGCAAAGAACAGCGAACATAATTTATAGAAGCTTTTAATTTATCAAAAATAGAGTCCATTATAACCATTTCTTCGTTATATCGAATTGTAAGCCCTTTTGAGTTATTTACCAATCTACTTAACATTTTTTTTGGATCACTAAGGCCTCCTTCTTGAATTTCTGCATTACGATATATTTCATTTACATATCTAACTTTTAATCCAGATTTAGCAATCCGACGCCATATAATTGCCTCAGGACAAAACTTTTCATCTTCAAATTCTGGAGACTTAAACTTCTTCATCACCTCCGTTAAATGAACTCCGCACTTCTCTCCTCTTACTTTATACTTTGTACGTATCGAAATCATATCTGTATCAATAATATCTTGAGGATTTTTTATCCCATTAATTTCCCCTGTTTTTCCTGTTAAATTATTACCAGAAAATTGGGTTAATCCCGCTACTCCAGAAAAACTGTCTCTATCTTTTTGTGGTATATTTTCCCAGTGAAACTTCATTCTTTCCAAAGTATTCGGCTCAAACCAATCGTCACTATCTAAGGTGATAAAAAACATACCGGAAGCCAAATCTACCGCTATATTCTTCACCTTATGCTTCCCTCTATTTGAGACTTTTTCGTAAATAATTGAAAAACTAGATTCCTTTTTATACTTGTCAATTAACGAAGAAGTATTATCTGTCGAACCATCATCAATTACGAGCCATTCAAAATCTGTAAAACTCTGTTCACAAAGGCTTTCATAAACTCTTGGCAGACAATATGCTCTATTATATGTTGGTGTAAAAACCGTAAAATATTTTCTATTCTTCATTTAAAATTTCTTTAAGGAGTTTTTCATATTCATTTGTTACATCATTTATATTATGATGCCCATTGATATAATCTTTTGCCATGTTTCTGGCATTTGAAAGTTGAATAGGATTAAGATTCATAAATTCAATAATGTGTTTAGAAAGCATTAAATAATCTCCAACAGGAAATAGTTTCCCGTATGGAGTTCCTTTTAACAACTCCGTAGTACCTCCCGTATCTGTACCAATAACTAAGCAGCCATGAGCTAATCCTTCTAAAATTGAATTACTAGATGCTTCTCGTAAAGACGACGATATAACAATATGAGAACTTGAATACGGAACATTCTCTGGTTTTACAAAACCCAGAAAGTTAAAATATTTTTGCATTCCAACATCAGCAACAATTTTCTTCATTTTTTCTTCCAAATAGCCTCCACCCGCTATTGTCACTTCAACGTTTCTATTCGTTTTCAGCACTTCCATTATTCCTTTAATAAATGTTAAGGGGTCTTTAACATCTTTAAGAGATCCAGCAAATAAAATTTTCCATCTCTTAACTACAATTGATTGATCAGATTTACCTAACGTAACAATATTTGGAATTCTTATCAAAACGGAATTATCATTGATATTTAAATGCTGTTTTGCTAAATCATATCCTGACTTAGAATTACAAATAATCCCATCAATTTCCTTACAAGCATTCATATATCTAATGGCTAATTCTCTATCAACTGAAAATTTTATTCCTCTTAAATTACCTACAATTTTAAATTTAAAAGAATTTAAACCTAACATCTTTTTACACAACTCTATTGATCCGACTTGAAAAGCAACAAGGAGATCAGGAGAATGTTTCTGAATCAATAATTTGAAATAAAAAGTCGAAAAATATTTCGTATACTTCGTAAAATACAAAGGGTAAATAATTTTGTCTGAAATATCGACCTTTTCACGACCGGGTGTCCTATTATTTCCAGAAACGGTATAAACAAAAACCTCATGACCTCTTTGTGCCAATGAATAACATAAATATGCTAACTGTCTTTCCATACCTCCAGCATATGTTTGACCAATAACAAATCCTATTCTCATAAACTTTCAGGTTGTTTTAAATCCTCTAATTTTAAAAGGTCCTTTAATTGTAGAAATTGTGGCCAAAAATTCCCCATGACAAACTTCAAATCTTCCGTCCAATATCCACTACAATTATAAATAGCTTCATCATTATAACCATAACTATATTCACAGATTACAGGATTTCCTTCTTTATTATAAAGGAAATCATATGCCATAGATTCAAAATTCATTTTCTTAGAAATTTCAAGAGCAAGTTTTACACAATCCAAATCAATAGCCTTGGCATTGTAATCAATAATGCCACTCCCAGATGACCTAAAATCTCCTTTTCTGTTAAATCTTCTAAAAGCAAATGCGCGATTCCCTATGGTAGTTACACGAGTATCAAATTCATTATTAGGTAGAAATTCTTGTATTAATAAATAGTTGGATTGTTTATTCCAATCAGGGATTAAGTCTCTATAATCTATTTGTCGCCCTAAAAATTTGGCCCTTAATTTAACTAATTTAGACAAAAACTCCTTTCTAAAGCTATAACCCAATGAATGTTGAAGCTTATTCGGAAGCACCCCTTTTCCAAACATCAAATTCACATAATTTATTAAGGTCTTTTTATTATTCACTTTTATCACATTGAATGAACCTGCCCCTGCTGACAACTTAAAGATTATTGGGTAATTAATTAGATTCGTCAACTTTATTGCTTCTTCTTTTTGATAAAGAACTCTACTTTTGACAAATGGTATTCCTGAAGCTGTCATTTGATGTATTTGCCTTAATTTATTATCAAAGCTCCAAGTGGCATTTGAAGATGGAAAACAATTTATTCCTAAATCATTTTCCAACACATTTATCCAATTAAAATACGGTTGCTTACTCACATCCGCAAGGCCTACATACCAAATTAAGGCGTCTATACCTTCTAATTGATTAATAAAATTCTGAGAAGACGAACTAACAAATACTGCCGTAAAATTATTATATTTTAATATCTTCTCATATCTTTTAAGCCTCATAGATATACCATTTAGAGGTTCATAGTGAATTGCTACTTTCATTTTATTAGTTTTTTATTTCTTCTAGGATTTGTAGTTAAACAATACCCAATTACTACACCATAGCAAACAAAATATTGATTGAAGCTATATGTCCATGCACTGAAGTTGATAAATAATATTGACATTAGACCTCCCAGAAAAACAAACGCATTCTTGTCATTCATTCTCAATATTAAATTTTTCAAAAGCCAGTAATTAAACATTATAAATAATGTAGAACCTATTAGCCCTCCTTCACATAATTGTACTATATATTCCGAGTGAATTCTTTGCCCAAAAGAAAGATGTGATGAAAAGTTTCCAAATCCAATCCCAGTTATAGGGTTTTCTTTAAATATTTTATAACCTTCTATGTAAAAAAAAGCTCTATCTCCCAGAAAACTCAACATTTCAATACCCGAATCGTTGTTCTTAATTCCTTCCTCTTGAGTATTAAGTAGTCTTTCACCGATAACAGTTTTGTCAAGTATAAAGATGAATAACAAATATGAAAACACAGATATTACTATGGCTTGTAAAATTTTCCAGACTGAAAACCGCAACTTAGATATGTAATAAAATATCCCCATTATGATTAAAGCAATTAGAGCTTTTCTTGTTGCGTATGACAAAACCACAAATAATACTGCCGTTAAAATAAAAGGTATATACTTGTAATTAAATCGCTTATGCGATTCTAAAACAAATACAACAAAAGCAAGAAAAATAACGTTTAATGGGGCTTGGTTACCTAGGGCACCTCCGACCCTCTCTATACCGCTTGACGAAGTATAAATCACTATTAGTACCAAAACCAAATATATTGCAAATGAAAATCGCAATAATTTCAACAAACCAATTTTGTTTCTTATGTACTCTAGAGAAACTATTGCCATAACCAAAAGAGGCAATAGAAAATTAAAAAAAATATGTAAAATAAAAGGAGTCTTAATGTTATAACCTACAATAAATAAATTTACTATCCCAAAGACACACCATACAATCCATATTATAATTGGTTTTCTTTTTATCAATTTCAAAAAGGTTTTCGAGTATAAATTTGTGCTAAGTGTAACTAAAGCTAAAAACAAAATACTTCGACCCTGACCATCAATCATTAAAATTGTCGATTGCAAAGGCAACCAAACAATTGAGAGAAGAATAAATAAATAATTTATCTTAGACGAATAACTCATGTTAACATGCATAGACAATATATTAGTAAAGGGTATTTTTAATTCTCCCAAAAAACAAATTACTAATCATCAGATAATATATTTGTTAAAATTTCATGATGTGTTTCACATCTAATAAGATTTAGTTGATTTTTAACACTATTTTTTTGAAAAAAATAGCGTTCCAATCCAAACTTCGTTATCAAATAATAGAACCTCTTATTTAAACCAGACAATTGTCTTCTATAAATGTATTCTTGTGATTTGCAGTAAGAATTCCACTTTTCCGATACATACTTAGGGTTATCCACTTGAATTGATCGTTTATCTAAATTTTTCAAATATTGAATTTCCTTTTCCTTTTTTAAAGGTTGGACTCCTCCTTTTTCCCGATTTTGTTCAAAAGGTTGAATCTTCCAATCAAATTTTTTTTTCGAAATCCTAAATTGGATAACATACCCCAAATTCCAATCATCCGATAAGTTATCACGATTTGAAAAAATGAAATTACCTTGACCATAAAATATTGGAACCCCATTATACTCCTCAATGCAGCCTGTTATATGCGTGTGTTGACAAACAACTGCACTTGCACCATAATCAGAAAAAAATCTTGCTGTTTTTTGTAAATTTGGAGTAGGATATGGATAATGTTCTCTCCCTCCATGAATCATCACAATAAGAAAATCATATTGAACCTCATCTTTTATATTTAAAAAACTAATTGGATCAATAGAATTTGCTCCAGGCCTATCTTCAGTAGCACAACTCCATTCTTGTTCACAAACCCCGTATAAACCAATTTTAATTCCTTTTATTTCAATTACTTTAATTGAATTTGCTTTTAATGAGTTCTTTCCAGCGCCAAAAGATTCAATATTCGCTTCTTCTAATAAATTTAGAGTATCATTAAGCCCAATACTATCAAAATCGAGAATATGATTGTTCGCCAAATTCACACAATCAACACCGATATTTTTCATCCCATTTATTGTCGTTGGACGAGCTTTAATATTTGGCCCAGATTTTGAAATTCTTTTTTGAGATTCTGTCAATGGACATTCTAAATTCGCAATTAAATAATCTGAAGAAATTTTTAAGCCGTTTAGTATAGTATCTTTATCTCCACTTGAAAATAAAAACTCATTAATTCCAATTGGTGCAATATCACCTGCTATTGAAATATTTATTTCATTGTTATTAAAATTCATCATAATTTGATCTAGCGAATTATCTTAATTGAGTATATAATAAAATAGAAATTACATAAAAAACCAACCAATGAAAACAAACCAATACTCCACAAAATATCGTTATAAATAATAAAGCCTAAAAATATCGCACAAACTCTTAAAATTAGAATAATTACGTTGTAAATTGATAAAAATTTGAATTTCTCATGAAGCTGAATTATTGCATTTGAAGGTTTATTAAGAAACATCATAAACATCCAAGGTGTTAATAACCTAACAAAAATTCCAGATTGACGCCACTCTTTTCCAAAAACAAATTCAAAAAGAAAGGGTGCCAAAACAAATAGTGTAATAAACAAAATCGCACCAATTAATAATTGCACAATCATTAACTTCCTAAAATCTCCCATTAGATCGAGGCCATTCTTATACTTTGTTGTGATATTTGGGAGGTAAACTTTAAAAATTGAATTCGACATAAATCCAATCGGCATTAGAATAACACTCATAGCTAATGAGTAATACCCTATTTGAGAAATATCATAATAGAACCCTAAAAGTAAAATGGTACTCTGTTGTGCTAAACTATTTAGTAAATTATTCCAATTGAAAATCATTGGATATTTTCTGTACTTCTTTAAAATATCAAGAACACCTGTAAAACTGAATTTAATTTTCTGTTTTATCAAAGAGTTCAATAGAAATATACCATTTAACAGACTCCCTATTAGTGTAGAAATTAATAAAAGAAATGTTGTTGGACTTAAAACCTTCCCGAAAATAATCTTTAACATAGCAGGCGATGTCGTTTTCAATGCATCAGAAACTGAATGATTTTTAAAATCCCCTGTTCTTATCAAAAGATTTTGAGTAATCTTTATTAGTCCCTTCATCAACAAAAAAATTGGGATGAATATTATTAAATCATTCAACACGTTATATTTAGTTCGTCCGAATAACGAATCAAAACTAGTACCTAAAATAATCGAGACAATTGAACTAAATAAAATTAATATACATAATGAAATAAGGGTCAGTTTAGATGCCTCTTCAACAGAATCGGCTCTCATAATTGCCATATCATAACTAAATGATGAGGAGATATTTAACAGCCCGACAAAAGATACTAGAAGTGCTACTGTTCCAATCATTTCCGCAGAATAAATTCTTGTAATAAATGGTTGTATAGCAAAATTCACTATAAATCCGAAAAAAACTCCAGAAGAAGTAATTAGAACATTTCTAACAAATCCTTTTTTAAAGTACTTTTTGAAAAACCCAAATGTAAGATTATTCATTTTTTAGTAAATAATTAAAATACCAATCTACAGCTTCATTTATCCCATCCATAATTTTATGAGAAGGCTCATATGCTAAATACCCTTGTGCTTTTTCAATAGACGCTAGAGAATGTGGAATATCTCCTTTTCGGTTAGGGCCATGAATTATTTCTACATCTGCAATTTTAGCATCGTATTTAGATAAGCTATTCTTTAAATGATTTACTAGCTCAACTAAGGTTGTTCTGTCACCAACAGCCGTATTATAAACTTGATTTAAAGCTTCTTCTTTATCCGTTGTGATTGCCAATACATTCATTTGAATCACATTATCGATATAGGTAAAATCCCTTGAATACGTCCCATCTCCGTTTATTACTGGTGACTCATGATTCATCAATTGTTTTACAAATAATGGTATTACTGCTGCATAAGCACCATTAGGGTCTTGCCTTCTCCCAAATACATTAAAATAACGTAAGCCAACAGTATCCAAATTATAGGTGCGTTTAAAGTTATCGGCGTATAATTCATTTACATATTTTGTAATTGCATAAGGCGATAATGGTTTTCCTATAATCTCTTCAACTTTAGGTAGATTTTCAGAATCTCCGTATGTTGAACTACTAGCAGCGTATACAAAACGTTTTACCTTTTGATCACGAGCAGCCACTAACATATTTAAAAATCCTGATACATTAACATCATTGGATGTTATTGGATCTTCTATTGAGCGTGGGACGGAACCAAGGGCCGCCTGATGCAACACAAAATCAACACCTTGACATGCTTTTTGACAGGTTTCTAAATTTCTGATATCACCTTCTAAAAATGTAAACCTCTCATTATTTAGAAAAGGTTCTATATTATGCCTATGGCCAGTCGCAAAATTATCTAAACAGCGTACTTCTGCTCCCGATTGCAATAAAAACTCACATAGGTTAGAACCGATAAAACCTGCTCCCCCCGTGACTAAAATTACTTTTCCTTTTATTTTATCAGTTGGATTCATAAAAATCTAATATTATAATTTAGCATCTGCTAAAGTTCCTAAAACACCTTTTACATCGTAAACTACCGTTTTTTCATGCTTCAACTTTTCTAAATCAAGTGCCTTAAATTCGGTGTGAGCTACGGTTAGTACTATGGCATCGAATTTTAATTGTTCAATACCATTATGAGATCCGGCATCAAGTGCGGGATGACACTCGTAGCCATACTCATGTTTAACTTCATCTGGATTGGCCCAAGGATCATGGACTGTAACATCAGCTCCAAAATCTTCTAATTCTGAAATAACATCTACGACTTTAGTATTTCGCACATCTGGGCAGTTTTCTTTAAACGTCACACCGAGAACTAATATCTTAGATTTATTAACTTTTAAATCTCGTTTTACCATGAGTTTCACAACTTCATTGGCTACATGTGCGCCCATGGAGTCGTTCATTCGTCTTCCTGCAAGGATAATCTCTGGGTGATAGCCCACTTCTTGAGCCTTTTGCGCTAAATAATAAGGATCAACACCAATGCAATGTCCGCCAACAAGCCCTGGTTTGAATGGTAAGAAATTCCATTTGGTACCAGCAGCTTCAAGCACATCACTGGTATTAATATCTAACAAATTAAAAATCTTAGCTAATTCATTAACAAATGCAATATTGATATCCCTTTGAGAATTCTCAATGACCTTTGCTGCTTCAGCGACCTTAATCGTTGGTGCCAAATGAGTCCCCGCTGTAATTACAGATTTATACAAATCATCGATTTGATTTGCAGCTTCTGGGGTAGAACCTGAAGTCACTTTTAATATTTTGGTTACTGTACGTTCTTTATCTCCAGGGTTGATCCGTTCAGGGGAGTAGCCCACAGTAAAATCTTCATTAAATTTCAAACCACTAGTTCGTTCTAATACTGGCACACATTCGTCTTCAGTCACTCCAGGATAAACGGTGCTTTCATAGATGACAATATCCCCTGTTTTTAACACCTTAGCTACCGTTTCGGAGGCTTTAATTAAGGGTGTCAGTACAGGTCTTTTGTTTTTATCGGTTGGTGTAGGCACCGTAATGATATATACATTGGAATCTGCTATATCTCCCACATTTGTAGTTGGATAAAGCCCCATATGCCTTGCATCTCTTTCTTGATTATTCAACAAGACTTTAATTAAATCCTGATCTTGAACCTCCAATGTCAAATCTTTTCCTTGGTTCAGTTCCGAAACACGTTCTTTATTTATATCAAAGCCAACTGTTGGATATTTCTTGGCAAATTCAACAGCCAATGGCAATCCTACATACCCTAAACCTATAACAGTAATTTTATGATTTTGCATTCTTATTTTGTAATACCACAAAAATCTAAAACAATTTTGTGTTCGTTAATTCTTAATTCTTTAAACTCCTCATGCCCAACTAAAATGGCAATAATGTCCGCCTTTTCAATCGCCGTTTGATAATCGGTTAATTTAAATACATGGTGTTCCGTAATATTTGGCTCTACTATTAAGTGCTCTTCATTATTGGCATTTTGTAATACCTTTTGCACAATATATTTAGCGGGAGACTCCCGTAGATCATCAATATTAGGTTTAAAGGCCAGCCCAAGTAAGGCTGTTTTGGGTTTACGCCCATGCTTCAATTCAAATTGCAATTTGGCATTTTGTATTTTTTCTGCACACCAAAAGGATTTGTAATTGTTTATTTCTCGTGCAGCACCAATAATTTTGGATTCCATAGGGTAATCGGATACTATAAAATAGGGATCCACAGCAATACAATGGCCACCTACGCCGCAACCTGGTTGCAATATATTAACACGAGGGTGTTTATTCGCTAAATTAATGAGTTCCCAAACATTGATGTCTGCCTTGTCACAGATTAATGACAACTCGTTAGCAAATGCAATTTGAACATCACGAGATGAATTCTCTACCAATTTGCACATCTCTGCTGTTCTGGCATTGGTTGGGTGTAACTGACCTTGCACATGTTTGGCGTAAAACGATAGTGCCTTTTGAGTTGATGCTTTATTTACACCACCAATCACACGATCATTATGTACTAACTCATGCATCACATTACCTGGCAATACACGCTCAGGGCAATAGGCAATATGCAGTTGATCTTTAAGCTCTGGACGTTCTCTATAAATGAGGCCCATCATTTTTTCGGTGGTGCCTATTGGTGAGGTCGATTCGATAATATACAAATCACCCGCTTTTAACAGAGGCAAAATCCCTCTTGTTGCCGCTTCCACAAATGAGATATCTGGTTCATTTTTACCTTTAAAAGGCGTAGGTACCACAATGAGATAGGTGTTTGCCACAACCGCTTGAGTCGCAGCTTTTAAATAGCCTTCTTTAACCGCATTGGCTACCGCGACATCCAATTCTGGTTCTACAATATGAATTTCACCACGATTAATGGTATCAACGACTTGAGGATTAATATCTACCCCATGAACGCTTACCTTATTTGATGCGATTAAAGCGGCAGTAGGCAATCCGATATAGCCTAATCCTATCATAACAACTTCTGGGCTCTCTTTCATTTCAATATTCTAAAGATTCCCAGCCAAGCTGAGAATGACATTAATAAATTATTTTAATTTCGATATAAAATCTACAATTCTTGCACAGGTTTTCCCATCACCATAAGGATTGTGCAATTGACTCATAGCATTAAATCGTTCTTTATTCGTTAGTAAATTCAAGGTTTCCTTTACTATTTTTTTCGTATCTGTTCCGACTAAAATTACGGTACCTGCATCTACGGCCTCTGGACGCTCCGTGGTATCACGCATCACCAATACCGGTTTTCCTAAACTGGGTGCTTCCTCTTGAACCCCTCCACTATCAGTAATGATAAGTTTGGCACGATTCATAAGCCAAATAAAATCTTGGTATGCCATAGGATCAATCAGCATTACATTTTCAACCTCTCCTAAAATGCGATTTACTGGTTCTTGCACCTTTGGATTTAAGTGTACGGGATACACAATTAATCGGTTGGTGTCGTCTAAAGCGATTTGTTTTAAGGCTTCACAGATACGCTCAAAACCAGCACCGTGGTTTTCACGTCTATGTCCCGTTACTAATATTAAATCTTTCTCTCCAAATTGTTTAGACAAGTCTTGAATTAAAGCACTTGGATTTTCATTTACACGTACTACACTTTCTAACAAGGCATCAATCACAGTATTGCCCGTCACTAAAATCGTGTTTTCCTTTACATTTTCCTTTAATAAATTGGCTTCTGATGTCGTAGTGGGTGCAAAGTGAAAATCACTAACACGCCCCGCAATTTGCCTATTGATCTCTTCAGGAAAGGGAGACCATTTGTTATGGGTACGTAAACCCGCTTCTACATGGCATACTTTTGCTCCACTATAAAAAGATGCAATACTCCCTGCCATAGTCGTTGTGGTGTCGCCATGAACAAAGACATAATCCGGCTTAAACCCCTCTAAAACAGGCTGCATGGCTGTAATAATTTTAGCTGTCAGACCGTATAAGGATTGGCCTGGAGACATCAAGTTTAAATCGAAGTCAGGCACAATACTAAAAAACTCTAATACTTGGTCCAACATCTCCCTATGTTGTGCTGTTACACAAACCTTAGTTTCAAATGCAGTCGTATCCTTTTGAAAGGCTTTGACTAGTGGCGCCATTTTAATGGCTTCAGGTCGGGTTCCGAAAACAATTAATACCTTTTTCATAATTATTCCACTGTTACAGACTTGGCCAAATTTCTTGGCTGGTCTACATTTTTATTTAAGATCACTGCCATATGATAGGACAGCAATTGTAAAGGTATTGTCGTTAGCAATGGGCTTAAACACTCCAAAGTTTCTGGTATCTCAATCACATGATCGGCCAATGCTTTTACGGTTTGGTCTCCTTCGGTTACCACTGCAATTATTTTACCTTTACGTGATTTTATTTCTTGAATATTACTTACCACCTTATCGTAATGTCCTTTATTAATAGCCACCACAATTACTGGCATATTTTCATCTATAAGTGCAATAGGACCATGCTTCATTTCTGCAGCTGGATAGCCTTCTGCATGAATATAGGATATCTCTTTTAATTTTAATGCGCCCTCTAAGGCCACTGGAAAATTAACACCTCTACCTAAATAAAGACAGTTGGTCGCAGTTTGGTACCGCTTGGCTATTTCTAAGGTCGTTTTATTTTGTAGTAATGCCACCTCTACTTTTTGAGGCATTAATTCTAACTCCGCTATAATTGATTTGAACTCCTCTTTTGAGATACTTCCTTTAGCCTGAGCTAAACGCAATGCCATAAGAGTTAAAACTGTAATTTGAGTGGTAAAGGCTTTGGTAGATGCGACTCCTATTTCTGGGCCAGCATGCGTATAAGCACCTGCATGAGTGGCTCTTGATATTGTTGACCCTACAACATTACATACCCCAAATACAAAGGCGCCGTGTTCCTTAGCCAAATTAATAGCTGCCAAGGTATCGGCAGTTTCACCAGATTGGGATATGGCAATCACCACATCGCGCTCTGTAATGATTGGGTTGCGGTATTTAAACTCTGATGCATACTCCACCTCAACAGGAATTCGTACCAAATCTTCTAAAATATATTCTGCTACTAAACCTGCATGCCAAGATGTACCGCAGGCTACGATAATAATGCGCTTGGCATTTAAAAACTTTTCTAAATGCTCTTCTATACCAGCCATTTTAATCAAGCTTTCTTCTCCTAAAAGCCGACCTCTATAGGTGTCTTTTATGGCGTGAGCTTGCTCATAAATTTCTTTAAGCATGAAATGGTCATACCCTCCTTTTTCAATTTGCTCCAAATCTAAACTGAGCTCTTGGAGGTAATAATCGGCTTTATTATCATCCTTTAAGCTTCTTAGTACAATAGGCTTTTCACGACGTAAAATCGCCATTTGATGATCTTTTAAATAAATAGCTTGTTTTGTAAACTCCACAAAAGGAGAGGCATCACTGGCAATAAAATATTCGTTTTCTCCAACACCTATAGCTAAGGGGCTACCTAATTTTGCAACCACTAATTCGTTAGGCTTTTTAATGTCCAAAACTGTAATTGCATAAGCGCCTATTACTTGACCCAATGCCACTTGAACCGCCTTTCCTAATTTGTAATTATGGCTTTTTTGAACATCTTCAATAAGGTTAACCAATACCTCTGTATCGGTATCCGAATGAAAGACATAGCCTTTACTTATCAGTAGCTGTTTGAGTGCATCATAATTTTCAATAATCCCATTATGAATAAGCAGCAGTTCTCCAGAATTACTTTTGTGTGGATGCGCATTAGAATCCGAAGGCACGCCATGAGTAGCCCATCTTGTATGGCCTATCCCTATAGTTTGTGTCGTCGTATCAAAACTGGACAATTGCCTTAAATCGGCCACCTTCCCTTGAGTTTTGTATAATTCCAACTTACCATCTTCAAACAAAGCCAAACCAGCACTATCATAGCCGCGATACTCTAAACGCTGTAAGCCATTTAACACCACTGCTGCTGCTGGTCTAAACCCCATATATCCTACGATTCCACACATAAGTAATTGTTTTATTTATATTTATGTCTACAAAAGATTAGCTTAATGCCAGTCTGCTGCAGTTTTTTTGTTTCCGAAATGCCATTGTACACCAATATTCATTTGGAAATACGATCCTGTCACATGATCAGAACCTGAAACTACAGGTGTCCCATCGTAACCAAAGTTTTGACTCATGTTTACGATATAAGAGGCGTCACCAATAATGCTAAACTGCTCTGATATTTTGAATTCTGGTGTTAAACCAAAAATTAAATTCCCGATACGCTCGTATTCTGTAATTTGCTCTGGTGATGCCCATGTCATTCCTAAACCGGCATGTGCTAATAATCCCCAGTGGCGTCTAAAACTATGGTGAAAGTTTAATAAGTTTCCTAATTGTGCAACACCTTCTAGAGACACACGGTGGTGTTCATTTCCAAACTCAGAATTGTCCTTATCTGAAAAATTTGTATAGGTATAGTTTCCTTTTAATCCATAATTTGTGTTAAACATATAACGCAATCCACCAGAAAAATTACTAAAGGTTGCATAGTTTGATCTTGCTAAACCTTCATTTGGCTTTGTGATTAAAGGCACACCAGCACTAATTTCGATGGTTGCAGGATTGAAATCTAATTGTGCAAATGCCATTGGCGCTGTTAAAAGCAATGCAAAAAGTAGGATAAATTGTTTCATTTGGTTAATCGTTTTTAATTTGATTTTGGTTAATAATAAGTGTTACAATTGGTTTGATTTTGTCCCTTCATTGTTTTGAACAGTAATTAGCAATCTTTGTAAATCTTGATATAGAACATGCTGTGTATTCGCTTTGTAATACACACGGTTGCCCTTATCAAATTTCACTAGGTATTGCGCCTCATACAAACGGTTTAACTCCTTACGAATGGCATTTGTAGAGTCGCCAAAATCATTGGCAAAACCACGCAAATAGCCTTCATTGTTTGGGTCAACAAACAATGTAAAAAGGAGTCGCAAACGCGTTTTAGAGGTAATTAAGGTGTCTAACATTTTGGGGCTCAAAATTCGAGCAACAAAACTACTCAATATTAAAGGATATCCTACGAATATTTTAAAAATTAACACATCTGCAAGGCGCTGGTTATTAGTGTGTTAAAAAATAGTTTGAGACTTTTTTAGAATTTGGATGAATTTGCTTCAAAATGCAGCTCTAAAATTGGGTGTTTTGACCAAATCATGTATTTCATGGAGCTATATGGTTTTTAATCGGGAAAATTAGAATAAATTAAAGAGATTCCCAGTTCCCCAATCCAGTTGAGGACATGCAAGTCGGGAATGACGATTGAAGTTGGGAATGACGTTTGGAGTTGGGAATGATGTAATGTGTGGAGAAAACGGAAAAACCCCAAGTGACGATCACTCAGGGTTTTTATAATACTATTCGAAATGCGATTTCGAATTACATTTTAACTGTTTTAAAACTATCTTGATGTTCTAAAAACCACTGATATGTAGAAGCAATACCTGAATCTAAGTCGGTTTTAGCAGTCCAACCCATGGCATTTAGTTTTCCGCTATCCATAAGTTTACGAGGTGTACCATCGGGCTTACTTGAATCCCAGATAATTTCACCTGTGTGTCCCACAACGTTCTGAATGGTTTCTGCCAGTTGTTTTATCGTCACATCGGTTCCGGTCCCTACATTATATAAATGTTCTTCCAATTTGTTTTCTAGCGCATAAACCACTGCATTTGCCATATCATCCACATGCAAAAACTCACGCATTGGAGTACCGCTTCCCCAAAGGGTTACTTCAGCATTATTATTTTGCTTCGCTTCATGAAACTTTCTCAACATTGCCGGTAACACATGAGAGGTTTCTAAATCGAAATTATCAAAAGGACCGTATAAATTGGTAGGCATTAAACTCACAAAATCTTTTCCGAATTGTTTACGGATGGCTTGACAAGCCTTGACACCTGCAATTTTTGCTATAGCATACCATTCGTTTGTTGGCTCTAATGGGCCTGTTAACAAAGCTTCTTCATGTAACGGTTGCTCCGCTAATTTTGGATAAATACATGAGCTGCCTAAAAACACAAACTTCTTGACATTTAACTGCTGAGCGGCATCAATCAAATTATTCTGAATTTGAAGGTTTTCCATCAAAAACTGGTACGGATAATCGTTGTTAGCCAAAATCCCACCAACTCTTGCTGCTGCATCAATTATAACCTCAGGTTGCTCATCTGTAACGAACTTAAATACCGCCTTTTGATCTCTTAAATCTAAGTCGGATGAACGCTTTCCTATAAGGTTAGTATATCCCTTTGCTGTTAGCGCTCTCCAAATAGCAGAACCGACCATACCACGATGCCCTGCAATATATATTTTAGTTGATTTTTCCATGATACTATCTCCTATTCAAAATAGTTATTGATACGGTAACCGCCATCTTTAAGATATTGATCCTTCTGCATCAATTTCACATCGCTTTGCATCATATCTGCCACCAAACCTTGTAATTGGTATTCTGGGGTCCAACCTAATTTTGTATTCGCCTTGGTTGCATCACCAATTAACAATTCGACCTCTGTTGGTCTAAAGTACTTTGGATCTACTGCCAATACTTCTTTACCTATTTCTATTTGAAATTCTGGGTTATCACAGGCCACAACAAAGGCTTTTTCTTCAACACCCTCGCCTTTAAACTCTAAAGTTATGCCAACCTCAGCAAATGCCATACGTACAAATTCTCTAACCTTAGTCGTTTTTCCCGTAGCAATTACCCAGTCTTCTGCTTCATCTGCTTGTAAGATCATCCACATCATTCGCACATAATCTTTGGCATGTCCCCAATCACGTTCGGCATCCAAATTCCCTAAATAGAATTTATCTTGTAGGCCTAAGGCAATTTTTGATGCTGCCCTAGTAATTTTTCGCGTTACAAAGGTTTCCCCACGAACAGGTGATTCGTGATTGAATAAAATCCCATTACAGGCATACATATTATACGCCTCTCTATAATTTACAGTAATCCAATACGCATACATTTTTGCAACTGCATACGGACTTCTTGGGTAAAACGGTGTTGTTTCGGATTGAGGCACTTCTTGCACTTTACCATACAACTCGGAAGTAGAAGCCTGATAAATACGTGTTTTTTTCTCTAAACCTAATAACCGTACTGCATCTAAAATACGTAAGGTCCCTAAACCATCTGCGTTCCCTGTATATTCAGGCACTTCAAAAGACACTTGAACATGACTCATGGCTGCCAAATTATAAATCTCATCTGGCTGAATTTCTTGAATCAAACGGATAAGGTTTGTACTATCGGTCATATCACCATAGTGCAAAAAGAAATTACGGTTTTCGATATGTGGATCTTGATATATATGATCAATACGATCTGTATTAAACAAAGATGAACGTCGTTTCAAACCATGCACCTCATAGCCCTTTTTCAATAAAAACTCACTTAAATAGGCCCCATCTTGCCCCGTCACCCCAGTTATAAATGCTACTTTTTTACTCATTCTAATATTTTATAAATCAACTTTTTTCAAAGGTTATACACCCCAAAAGAAGCGTGGTAAATTTAAGTAATTTTTTAGTGGACTTTTAAATAAATTTTTACGAAATGTTATAGTGCTAAGGTTCATAACAAATACTGTTTTCAATTTAAGGATGTTTTAAATAAAAACTAAAGGGCAACAAATCATGAGTAGGCACCAAGAATAAGACTTTTATGGCATTCGTGAGATTCCCAGTTCCCCAATCCAGTTGAGGACGTGCAAGTTAGGAATGACGTTAGAATTGGAAATTTTAAGACAAATAATCTTTAAGTTCCTGTTGCCATTCGGGTGATACGACACCAAAGGCATTAGATATTTTACTGTTACATAGCACGCTATATTTAGGGCGTTTCGCTTTAGTCACAAATTGTTCTGATGACACCGGAATGACAGCAATATCAAGTCCTTTAATTTTAAAAATCTCTTTTGAAAAATCAAACCAAGTACATATGCCAGCATTGGTATAATGAAATATTTCGGGCTTGGAATTATGTAATTGAGGTAAGATTTCTAACACTACCTTTGCAATGCTCCTTGCTGAAGTGGGAGCACCAAATTGATCGTTAACAACTTTTAATTGGGTATTGTTTTCTGCCAATCGCAACATGGTATTTACAAAGTTTTTACCATATTTTGAATAGACCCAGGCTGTCCTTATTATAATGGTATTTGGAGGTGCAATTTCAACTATAGCTTTTTCACCTTCTCTTTTAGAATTCCCATATACGTTAATGGGGTTTGTCCTATCAGACGATTTATAGGGCACATTCCCTTCGCCATCAAAAACATAGTCGGTGGACATATGAATAAGCTTTAAACCAAATTCTTTAGAAAGTTCTGCTAGGTTTTTTACCGCTAAATGATTCACAGCAAAAGCAGATTCTGGAACATCTTCGGCATCATCGACTGCAGTATATGCTGCACAATTAATAATTGATTTTATATTATGTTGACACACAAAAGCCCTAACTGCAGCGTGATCTGTTAAATTCACCGTTTTAGAATCAGTAAACACAAAATCAGCATTCTCACCAACAGCATCTTTTATTGATCGCCCCAATTGTCCCGAACCTCCAGTCACCCAAATTTTATCCATTACAAAATTCTGATTTAGTGAACACTTCAGCTTCAGATAAGAGCGATAGTGCTTTGTCCTTATCAGACAATTTTAAAGCCTCTAAATCTAATTTCCAATCAATATTCAACGCAGGGTCATTAAATGCAATTCCGCGCTCGGCATCAGCATTATAGTAATTATCTGTTTTATAGCTAAAAATTACCTCATCGCTTAACACCACGAATCCGTGAGCAAATCCGCGAGGCACAAATAACTGTTTTTTATTTTCTTCAGTTAATTCTATGGCTACATGTTTCCCAAAAGTTTCAGAATCTTTTCTAAGATCCACAACAACATCCAGAACGCTTCCTTTTATGACCCTTACTAATTTAGACTGTGCAAAGGGCGGGATTTGATAATGTAAGCCTCGTAGCACTCCATAAGCAGATTTAGACTCATTGTCTTGACAAAAATCAATTGATGTTCCTATAAAAGCTTCAAAATAATCTTTTCGGAACGTTTCAGAAAAATAACCACGATGATCCCCATATACCTTTGGTTGAATACAAATTACATCTGGAATAGCTGTTCTTATAAAATCCATTCCAATTACGCTTTTACTCTATTAATCAAATACTTTCCGTAATCATTTCCTTTTAAAGGCTCTGCTAATTGCAACAACTCCTCCTTTTTAATATACCCCAAATCATAAGCTATTTCTTCTAAACAGGCTACTTTTAAACCCTGTCTATTCTCAATAGTTTGAATAAAATTTGAAGCTTCTAAAAGCGATGTATGTGTACCAGTATCTAACCAAGCAAACCCTCTCCCCATAACTTCAACATTTAATTTGTCTTGCTTCATAAAGGCTTCATTTACATCTGTAATTTCTAACTCTCCCCTTTCGGAAGGCTTTATACCTTTAGCGACTTGAATCACAGCATTGGGATAGAAATACAAACCTACAACTGCATAATTACTCTTTGGGGATTTCGGTTTTTCTTCAATACTAACCACTTGGTTTAAATCATTAAATTCAACCACACCATAGCGCTCAGGATCCTGAACATAATATCCAAAAACCCTCGCCTTTCCGTCTGATTTTAAATTTGAAACCGACGACTGTAAAAGCCCTGTGAAGCCATGACCATAAAAAATATTATCACCTAACACCATACAGACATCGTCATTACCAATAAACTCTTCGCCCAATATAAATGCCTGGGCTAAGCCTTCTGGTTTTGGTTGTTCTTTATAGGAGAAGCTCAAACCTAAATTTGAACCATCCCCCAATAATTCTTTAAATAATGGTAAATCTTTAGGTGTAGAAATAATTAAAATATCACGAATACCTGCCAACATCAATACAGATATTGGATAGTAAATCATAGGTTTATCGTAAATAGGCAAAAGCTGTTTAGAAACGCCTTTTGTTATAGGGTATAAGCGCGTTCCCGAGCCTCCTGCTAATACTATTCCTTTCATAACTATTCTTGATATTGGGTTTTGTAGTAGTTTTGATAGTTACCCGAAGTTACACTTTCTAACCATTCTGCATTGGACAAATACCATTCTACAGTTTTCATCAGCCCTTCCTTAAAGGTCACCGAAGGTTGCCATTTTAATTCTGACATAATTTTTGAAGCATCAATGGCATATCTTAAATCATGACCTGGTCTATCTTTTACAAATTGAATAAGTTTTTGACTTTCTCCCTTAGCTCGATTTAATTTCACATCCATAATCTCACAAAGCAACTTCACCAAATCGATATTGGTCCATTCATTATTACCTCCCACATTATAGGTTGCATTGTTTTTACCGTCATGAAAAATTTTATCGATAGCTAAAGCGTGATCAATCACATATAACCAATCTCGGGTATACTTCCCGTCACCATAAATAGGTAATGGTTTATGATGCACAATATTATTAATACACAATGGAATTAGTTTTTCTGGAAACTGAAATCCACCATAATTATTGGAGCAATTTGAAATGACATAAGGCAATCCATAAGTTTCACCATAGGCCCTCACAAAATGATCGGAACTGGCTTTTGATGCCGAATACGGGGAATTAGGGTCATAAGCGGTTGATTCTGTAAACAATCCTGTTTCTCCTAGGGTTCCATAAACCTCGTCGGTACTAATATGATAAAATCGTTTTCCAGTCCAATCATCTACCCACAATTCCTTGAATGCATTTAACAGGTTTAAAGTCCCCATGATATTTGTTTTCGCAAACAACAAAGGCTCTGAAATGGAACGATCTACATGTGATTCTGCAGCTAAATGGATCACAGCTTCAAACTGGAACTCTTGAAATAAAGCATTAATAAAACTGTCGTCTGATATATCTCCATGAACAAAGGTGTAATTTTTAGCATCTTCTATATCCTTAAGGTTTTCGAGATTACCTGCATAGGTCAAAACATCTAAATTTACGATGTGGTATTGCTTATAAGAGTTAACAAAGTGTCTTACCACATGCGACCCAATAAATCCAGCACCTCCCGTTATTAATATTGTTTTAACTTTCATTTATTACATTCAAAATTCTATTTGAAACTATTTCTAATTTACAACTTATTTCCCCACAGCTTGATATTGGAAACCTATTTTGGCTAATTTATCAGCATCAAGAATGTTTCTACCATCAAAAACAAATGCGGGCTTGTTCATATTATCATAGATTGTCTGCCAATCGTAAGTATTAAATTCATCCCATTCGGTTAACACGGCAATAGCATGAGCGCCTTTTACAGCAGTGTAAGGATCGTTTTCAACGGTTAGAGCCGCACTATTTTCTGCTTCAGAACGCGATTGTAAATAACCTAAATCCGAATACATTTGAGATGCCTTGACCTTTGGGTCAAACACATGAATTTCGGCCTGTTCATCGATGAGTTGATCAGCGACATAGATTGCTGCCGATTCTCTTGTATCATTGGTGTCCTTTTTAAACGCCCAACCTAAAAACGCTATCTTTTTTCCAGATACCGTATTATACAATGTCTTTACTATGTTTTTTGCAAAACGTGAACGTTGATGCGCATTCATAATAATAACTTGTTCCCAATATTGGGCCACAGTTTCCAAGCCTAAAGATTTAGAAATATACACCAAGTTTAATATATCTTTCTGAAAACATGAACCTCCAAATCCGACTGATGCCTTTAGAAACTTTGGACCAATTCGTGAATCCATCCCAATAGCTTTAGACACCTCGTTTACATCTGCACCAGTTGCCTCACAAAGCTCTGACATGGCATTGATGGAAGACACACGTTGCGCTAAAAAGGCATTTGCTGTAAGCTTAGACAACTCAGAAGACCAGATGTTTGTTGTTAATATGCGTTCTGGAGCTACCCAAGCGGCATATACATCCACTAATTTTTGAATGGCTTGTTGACCTTCTTTTGTTTGGTCTCCTCCAATTAAAACACGGTCAGGTGATTCTAAATCGGTCATTGCGGTTCCTTCGGCTAAAAATTCTGGATTGGATAAAATCTGAAAATTCACACCATTTCCTGTATTTTCCAGAATACTTTTAATCGCCTGTGCTGTTTTTACAGGCAGGGTAGATTTCTCCACTACAATTTTATCGGTAGTGGCAATTTTTGCAATTTGACGCGCACATAACTCTACATATTTCAAGTCGGCTGCCATCCCCTTACCTGAACCATAGGTTTTGGTAGGTGTATTTACCGAAATAAAAATCATTTCGGCATCCGCAATAGCCTGATCTACATCTGTTGAGAAAAACAAGTTTCTACCACGTGCTTCACCAACAACAGCATCCAATCCTGGCTCATAAATCGGCAGATTATTTAAATCGGAATCATTCCAATCTGCAATACGTTGTGTATTTAAATCGACAACAGTTACATTAATATTCGGATTTTTCTGTGCAATAACAGACATTGTAGGACCTCCCACATAGCCTGCACCAATGCAACAAATATTTTTAATCGTACTCATCCCTTTTTTATTTTACCAAAAACCAATTGTTCAATAACTCAGGTCTATTATATATCATTTGGGCTTTTGTTTCCCAATCTATAACTTCAAAACCGGCATACATGCAAATGGCCTGTCCTGCCGCTGTGTCCCATTCCATAGTTGGCGCAAAACGCGGGTAACAATCGGCCTTGCCTTCTGCAACCATACATAGTTTAAGTGAACTTCCCTTTGAAATTAAATTCACTTCGCCATGTAATTCTCGCATCTCTTGCACATAAGCTTCAGTTTCAGGTGACATATGCGAACGACTTGCCACTACAGTAAACCTTTTATCTTCTCGTTCTAATGGTAATACTTGAGCTGCTTCAAGACTTGATTCTAAATCAAAGTTCTCAATGTCTACCTTTATTTTAAAGGCTCCAACTCCTTTTTCAGAAATATATAATTCTCCTAAAACAGGTGTGAAAATCACGCCTATTACAGGAATTTGATGTTCAATTAGTGCAATATTTACTGTAAACTCACCATTGCGTTTTATAAATTCTTTGGTGCCATCAATAGGATCTACAATCCAAAGTTGCTTCCAATCCTTTCGGGTGTCAAAATGGATTGATTTCCCTTCTTCAGACAATAATGGAATATTAGTGCCTTCCAGAATATCCTTAATGATATGATGCGCTGCCACATCTGCACGAGTCAGGGGTGAATCATCGCCTTTCATCTCGACATTAAAATTTTCAGAATGGTAAATTTCAAGAATGGTTCTACCAGCTTCTATAGCTGCTTGAATTGCAATTCGTGTATTTGAAGAAAAGTTTTTCATATTATTTATTTAATATCATTCCGGCCCCAATAGTTTCATTGGTTTGCTCGTCGATAATAATTAAACTTCCCGTTTGTCGGTTTCTACTATATGGATCGATAAATAATGGCTGTGAACTCCTGATTGAAATTCTTGCAATATCATTCATCTCGATAGCATCAACACCTTCAATTCTATGAAGGGTATTAATATCTACCTTGTATTTAATGTCCTTAACCATTGCCATGCACTCATTTGTGGTATGTTTAATCACAATTTTGGTGCGGTTTCTTAATGGTCGTTCGTGCATCCAAGTCACTAACACTTCTAAATCTTGGGTGATTTCTGGCACATTGTTTTCTCTAACAATCATTCCGCCTCGGCTCACATCAATCTCATCTTCAAGGGTCATTGTCACCGACATTGGAGCAAAAGCCTCTTTAATGGCATCGCCATTTAATTGAATATCTTTTATGGTAGAAGAAAAACCAGAAGGCAAAACTTTTACCTTGTCTCCTGGTTTAAACACACCTCCGTCAACACGACCTGCATAACCTCTATAATCTTGGTGCTCTAAAGTATGCGGACGAATTACAGATTGTACTGGAAAACGGCAATCTATATGATTGTAATCACTCGAAATATGCACATGCTCTAAGTGATACATTAAGGTACTACCTTCATACCATGCCATGTTTTCTGAACGGTTTACAACATTATCTCCTTCTAAGGCTGAAATAGGTACAAATTGTACATCTTTAATATCTAATTTTGAAGAGAAGGCATTAAACTCGCTCACAATATTTTCAAACACCTCTTGACTGTATTCTACCAAGTCCATTTTGTTCACACAAACAATGGCATGAGGAATTCTCAATAAAGATGCAATAAAGGCATGTCTATGCGTTTGCTCTAACATTCCTTTTCTGGCATCAATTAAAATGATGGCAAGGTTTGCTGTTGAAGCTCCAGTTACCATATTTCTGGTATATTGAATATGACCAGGAGTATCTGCAATTATAAATTTACGTTTTGGAGTTGCGAAATATCGGTAGGCCACATCAATAGTAATGCCTTGTTCTCTTTCAGATTTTAATCCGTCAGTGACCAAAGACAAATCGACATAGTCAAATCCCTTTTTCTTACTGGACTGCTCAACGGCATCTAATTGATCTTGGAAAATTGATTTACTATCGTATAGCAAACGCCCTATTAAAGTACTTTTTCCATCATCTACACTACCTGCAGTAGTAAAACGTAATAATTCTGTATTTTGAGTATTCATTTTTTGTAAACTATTGATTGATTAAAAGTAACCTGCTTTTTTACGATCTTCCATGGCGGTTTCACCTCTCTTATCATCAGCTCGAGTTCCTCTTTCTGTAGTTCTGGTGGTTGCTATTTCTTCAATAATTTTATCTAAAGTATCGGCTTCAGACTCAACTGCACCAGTAATTGGCATGTCACCACAGGTACGGTAACGCACCACCTTTTCTACAACCTCTTCATTTTCCTTTAAGGTAATGTATTCAGATTTTGCTAAAATCACACCATCTCTAATAACACACTCGCGTTTATGAGAGAAATACAAAGATGGTAACGCAATGTCCTCCATTTTAATATATTCCCAAACGTCCATTTCGGTCCAATTTGAGATTGGAAATACTCTAAAGTGCTCTCCGTTATGTTTTCTTCCGTTAAATAAGTTCCATAATTCTGGACGTTGATTTTTTGGGTCCCATTGTCCAAACTCATCACGATGTGAAAAGAAACGCTCTTTTGCTCTTGCCTTTTCTTCATCACGACGCGCACCACCTAAAGCAGCATCTACTTTATATTTTTCAAGAGCATCTAAAAGGGTTACAATTTGAAGTGAATTACGAGAGGCATTTACGCCTGTCTCTTCCCTAACTCGACCATCATCAATAGCTTCTTGCACAGAACCTACAATAAGTTTAACGCCTAAATCTTCAACCAATTGGTCTCTAAAGGCAATAGTTTCTGGAAAGTTATGCCCTGTGTCAATATGCACCAACGGAAATGGTATGCGCGCAGGATAAAATGCTTTCTTTGCCAAATGTGTCATTAATATGGAATCCTTCCCACCAGAAAAAAGTAGCACAGGATTTTCAAACTGAACTGCAATTTCTCTAATCACAAAAATGGCTTCTGACTCCAGTTCCCTTAAGTGATTAATCATATAGTTACTCATATATTTTGATCTAATTTAGGTTGTATATAATCTAATATTTGTTGAGCTGCATCTTCAACCGACTGCTGCTCTGTATGTATTTCTATTTCAGGATTTACAGGAGCCTCATAGGGCGCAGATAAACCTGTCATGTTTTTTATTTCGCCTTTTAATGCTTTTTGATATAAGCCTTTCACATCCCTTTTCATGCACTCTCCAAGGGAGGTATTCACATAAACTTCTACCATATTTTCATCACCAACAATGCGTCTAATTTCGGCGCGATCCTTAATGTAAGGGGAGACAAAGGCCGCCAAAACTACAAGACCCGCATCAACCATTAAGTTTGCTGTTTCTGCTACACGTCTAATATTTTCTGTACGGTCTTCAGGAGAAAAAGACAGGTTGTTATTCAGACCTTTCCTCACATTATCGCCGTCTAAGGTGTACGTATGAATGTTTTTTGCCGCTAAAAGTTGTTCTACTTTATTGGCAATTGTAGATTTCCCAGAACCCGACAAACCTGTAAACCACAGCAATAAAGGCCTATGCTTTTTAAGGCTTTGTCTATCACTTTTTGTGACTACATAATTATGAGCTATGATGTTTTTTGCTATGTCTTCTTTCATAAAACAATTTTCGGATTCTACCTAACGGCAAGGTTAGCCATAATCTTTCGTGAATATAATAAAATAAGGTCTTAGTCACCACTTCTGTTAACGCAATTGCTAAAGCTAAACCATTTGCATCCTCTAAAATCGATCCGGCAATAATTACTGTCATAATAGTCGCCACAACTCGCCAAGATATGGTTTTGTACAAGGTGTGTAATTTTGCGGCCCTGTGACTTGAATCTATTCTTTGCCAAATGCGTTCGTGAAAATAATACACCACAAACTTAAAACCGAATTCTAAAAGGGCAATCGAAAAGGCTTGTTCAAGGCTGCATTCACCAAACAAACAACTTAAAATAAGCACCACCAAAATAGTATCTACAATAGCAATACAGCGCCACGAGAGACTTTTTAATACACTCCTAAGTTTTGATTCTGACTTTATCATTATTCCTTCTCCATGCCATTAAAAACCAATAATCTCTTCTATGAAATCAACAGAAAGAATAAAGACTCAAAGGCGGGGTAAATATACTATTTTGAGAAACAAAACTTCTATAAATTAAACTTAAAACCAATAGAATTCTGAATTTTAATAGGTTAGAATAAATCGCTCAAAACGATATTATATAAAAGTATCGTAAACCGTAGATATTTACATTTCAATTATCCCTTACCTAAATTCTGTTCCGCTCATTTTATGATGGGGATAATAAGGCAAACATCAGGAATCATTGGAGACAACAACGGCTATTGGTTTAATTCTGTTTCTCCAAAACGTAAGTCCCCAACGGAATACTTGGATCTGTTGATGCGTTTTCGTAAGGCAAAACAATTGTTTCATTATCAAAAATAGTAAGTTCTAATTGTTCTGATCCTAAAACCTGCCTAAACCTAAGAATAAATCCAAATGAGATATAATCTATTAATTCAGGATCATAGAAAAAGCCGTTTAGCCTTAATTCTGCACGATCGCAATCATCACATGGAATTTGTTGCCCACGTGAGATTATATAATTGCCTTCCATATAGTGCTGAGAGTCCAAAACTTCAGGCGCATTTAATCTATACAAATAATCACATACTACTAATCCATTTTCCACATACTTATATTCTCCCACAATTACATCTTCATACCAATGTCCATTATACTTTTGTTCAATCTTCTTTAAATCAACGGTTAAAACATTTCCTTCAATTGATACCATCCAAGTACCCACATATTTGTCTAATTCATTGGTAAAATCCTTAAGGTATTTTCCATCCAAATTATCAATATTACCAAAATCTAATAATGATACAACAGAAACTTGAGCAATCAAATTATGTGAGAGTAAAACAAGTAAAATTGATAAACATATTTTTTTCATATCAGTAAATTTAATCAAGATATTTAGATTTGATGTTATTATCTATTTATCAATGTAAAGCAAAGTCCTCATTCCATATGCTATAACTGTGTAAGTGATAGCAATTACCAATTCAATCTCAATATGTTTATCAGATCTACTTAACCACTTACTTAATTTGTTTTCTTTGGAATAAGAAAGTGGCTAAAAAAAAGGGTATACAATTATACGGTATTTCCATAATAAATATAGTAATGTTATGCACAACTATTTGACCATTGCTTCAGTTTAACTTTTTCTAATTCTCTGGATTAACTCCGCTTCTTCAAGCATATTTAGAATCGTGTCTCGATTTAATGGGTCGTTATTGTTATTTGTTATAAATACATCAAACTTTGAATATGAATCATGAAGAATAATGTATTCATCCTTTTGCCCATCTGAAATCACCAAATTGTCAAGAATTAATTTTATCGTTGCATTATTTGCCTTTAAGTTGAATTTATTAGAATAAGTGACAGAGGAATCAAATGAATCAAAATACGGTTTCTCCTGCCATTCAATACAAATACCTTGGCCTTCTACACATTTTGACTGCACTTGTGGGTTTATTGAAAACTGCAAGCCATAATAGAAAATCATCATAACTCCAAAATTATACATAGAATGTACAATTATCGCACTTTTAAGATTATACTTTAGAGCAACCCATGTCAATAAAGCACCACTTGCTAACATGAAAATAAATTTAGTGACGTCAAGCAAGGATAGAGAAAAATCTAAATGTAGAAGCGCAAAAACAATAATTGAACTAAGGACCAAAGCTTTTTCATTGACCAATGTTGAATTATAACTATTCAATAGAATTAAAATCCCCCAAATTAACAAAAACAAAGAACCAAGACTTTCATTAATACCTGTAACCAGAATATAAACTACAGAAATTAGAAGAACTATCCAGCTAATTATTTTTGATTTAGAAATTAATGGTGCCCTAAAAGCTAACTCCTCTGCTACAGGGGCTATTAAAACCATCAGCATAAATTGAAACAAAAACCTACTATTTGTAACCTCACTATAAAGAACGCCAGAATCTGCTGTTGTGGAATCGAAGTAAAGTAATGCGAATGACAACACAAAGCCCCCAATCGAGCTAAATATCAATTTGTTTAAAAACCCTTCTTGAGCTCTTTCTTTCATAATATTATTTCCTTTTTTGAACGCACCAAAAGTAATAGGATATTTCAGGAATTGAAAGAAATTAAGCACAAAAAGAAAGATAAAACCAACCCGTCTGGCACACAGTAAAATAGCATTAATACGTTATGTGTTTATTTAAAAAGACCGTCCAATCTTTTTACTTGAAATATAAATTCCTAAAATGAAAATAGGTCCATATTGGGATTATAAACTGCCACAAATCCTTCTTGCTTACAATTCCGTTGGTTTTTAACTTATAGTAATCCAAACACATTCTATACACATAATAGCATAACAACGAAATGACAAATGCTTTTCCAGAGCCAAGATTTAATATTAAAAGTACTAATAAAAATGGTAAAAATGCAGCGAGATAATAGTGGGGTAATTTCATGCATAACTGGGGATATTAGCACCGAAACTATAACTATTAACTTTAATACAAAAGGAAATTAAACTCAATATAATAGTAAAATCCCACATAGTTAAACTTCAGTAAGTTGAATAGCTCTTAAACCACGGATTGTTTTATTCTGGACAAAAATCACAACTAATACTATGGTATTTTGACAAAAATGAATACCAAGTCAAGGCAGTCACGAATGGATTCCCTGAGGGCATCCCTCAAAGCTCCGCTTTGATCATGGAAAAAGAAAACGCCGATTCAAATCAATCACGAATGGATTCCCTGCGGGCAACCCTCAAAGCTCCGCTTTGAACATAGAAAAAGAAAACGCCGATTCATGCCAATCACGAATGGATTCCCTGCGGGCATCCCTCAAAGCTCCGCTTTGAACATTGAAAAAGAAAACTCCAATTCAAATCAATCACGAATGGATTCCCTGAGGGCATCCCTCAAAGCTCCGCTTTGAACATAGAAAAAGAAAACTCCGATTCAAGCCAATCACGAATGGATTCCCTGCGGGCATCCCTCAAAGCTCCGCTTTGAACATAGAAAAAGCATGCAACTAAAAAAGCAAGCTTTTTAGAGCTTGCTTTTTCTATGCATTCGTGACCGCGGAGGGATTCAAACCCCCAACCCTCAGAGCCGAAATCTGATATTCTATTCAGTTGAACTACGCGGCCATTGCCTGTATTATGCTAATTTTTGCTTTACAATTGAAGAAATGGTTTTACCATCTGCTTGACCAGCCAATTGCTGACTCACAATCCCCATTACCTTACCCATATCTTTCATGCCTTGAGCTCCAGTATCTGCAATTACTTTTACAACTGCGGCTTCTATATCTGCCTCAGATAATTGCGCTGGCAAAAACTGACTGATTACTTCTGCCTGCGCCAATTCTGGTTCGGCCAAATCTTCTCTGTTTTGCTCTGAAAAAATAGCAGCACTATCTTTACGTTGCTTTACTAATTTTGATAAAATTTTAATTTCATCAGCCTCTGAAAGCGCATCTCCAGTCCCTGAAGTTTGTGCTAATAATAATTCAGATTTTATAGCTCTTAAGGCTTGTAACGCCATTTGATTTTTATCTTTCATAGCCGCTTTCATAGCTGCCATTACATCTTGTTGTAAACCCATTATTCCTTTAATTTGTGCGAAGATAAAAAGAAAACCCGAAATGTTACGCATAACATTCCGGGTTTGACTAAAGTGTGAAACACTAAACTAAAATTTTGCTATTAATCTACGTTGTCGTGTAAAAATGAATTGTTACTTCTTAATTGTACGTCGTTATTATCATCTGTACCGACGGACAACCTTGAAGTAGTAGTATCAGAAGAATGCTGAGCATCTTCCAAATTCACACCTTGTCTCTTATAAGCAGGTTCTTTTTCTATTTCATCTATTTTAGCCGAATTGAATTTATAATTAAAATCCTTCATTTTTCGGCGACGCTCGTTGGCTCTACTTTTTAATAATTCGGAAATTGGACTGTTTAAAGGATCTATTTCCTCTTCAATAGGCTCAGTTTCTACTTCAGAAATCACTTGTTTCTTTTCAAAAACAATCTCTTCGTCTTCAAGTAAAATCTCTTTTACCTCTTTTTTAGTAGGCTCTTCGATATCAAAATCATCTAAGGCATAACGCTTCACGCCTTGAGAATTCACTTCTGTTACCGGAATTACCTCAACAGCATCATTAACTTTTATATCTCTAACCTCTTCTTCTAAAGTAAACATCACTTTTTCAGACGCAGGCTCTTCTTCCTTTTTAGGCTCTGTCTTTGGCGTTATTGGCAAATCAAAACTTAAAGTAATTTGCTCTTCCTCTTTAGATTCCTCTTCTACAGGAGCAACCTCAGGTTGAGCCGATGTGATTACAAAGTCGTCTTCGTTTACTGGCGCAACTCCCAAGACTTCCTCACAAACCACGTTTAATTCTTTAAGGAAATCGGTAGTGGGCACCAAATCCAATTCTGGAGTTTCGTTTACCTCTTCTGCTTCAACTGTTTCAGCCTCCTCAAACTCTAAAGTATGACGAATAACCTCTGGTTGTTCTGGTTCCTTTTCAAGAATAATATCAGGCCTGATTATAGCTGGAGCCGCAACAGATTTCTCCTTATCATTTGATTTATCTTCTTCTAAAGCATGAACAACTTTCTTTGCTTCTAAATTTGAAATTTCATGTTGTTGATCTATATCAAATCCAGTAGCAATAATCGTAACAGAAATTGACTCTTGAAGACTCTCATCTTCACCAACACCCATTATAATATTTGCACTGTTACCTGCTTCAGTTTGGATATGGTCATTTATTTCACCAATCTCATCTAAAGTAATTTCTTCGGTTCCTGAAACGATAAGCAACAATACGTTTTTAGCACCTGTAATTTTATTATCATTAAGTAGTGGGGAATCTAAGGCTTTCATAATGGCCTCAGGCGCTCTTGATTGCCCAGAAGCTGTAGCAGACCCCATAATTGCAGTACCACTATTACTCAACACTGTTTTAGCATCACGTAAATCAATATTTTGAGTGTAGTGCGTTGTTATAACTTCTGCAATACCTCTTGATGCCGTAGATAACACCTCGTCTGCTTTTGAGAACCCTGCTTTAAAACCAAGGTTACCATAAACTTCACGAAGTTTGTTATTATTTATAACGACTAAAGAATCTACATGCTCACGTAATTTCTCAATGCCGCGTTGCGCTTGTTCATTTCTGGTTTTACCTTCAAACTGAAAAGGCATAGTCACAACACCAACAGTAAGGATATCCATTTCTTTTGCCATTTGAGCAATTACTGGTGCAGCACCAGTACCGGTACCACCACCCATTCCAGCAGTAATAAACACCATTTTAGTATTGGCGTCTAACATGCGTAAAATGTCTTCATGACTTTCTCTTGCGGCCTCTTCACCAACATCTGGATTAGCTCCAGCACCTAAACCTTCGGTAAGGTTAACCCCCAACTGAATTTTATTCGGTACTCCACTATTTTGAAGTGCTTGAGAATCTGTATTACAGATTACAAAATCCACTCCTTTTATCCCTTGTTGAAACATGTGATTGATAGCATTACTACCGCCTCCACCTACACCAATGACCTTGATGACGTTAGAACGGTGTTTTGGTAAATCAAATTCAATATTCCCAAGTACATTATTGTTGCTCATAAATGTTTTAGTTTATTGGTAATTATTTGTTTAATCTCTTCCTTAAATTGTATTCTATTCTGCGTTATCTAAAAAATCTTTTAATCGATCTGAAAACGATTGTAAGAAGTTTTTAGTTGGCTTTTTAGGCGGCTCTGGCACTTCAGTAGTTTCGGTTTCAGAATCCTCGATTTCAGAAACACCCTCTGTTTCTTCGACCTCTGGCATTTCTTCTTCAACTTGACGTTCCATACGTTTAAGCCCATCCATCACCAAACCAACAGCAGTAGCATATAACGGGCTTGCAATCTCATCATCACTTTCCCCAGCAAGATGTTCGTTAGGATAACCAATTCTGGTATCCATACCTGTAATATACTCTACCAATTGCTTTAAATGTTTTAACTGGCTACCACCACCTGTTAATACAATACCAGCAATTAGTTTGTTTTTCTGATCCCCATGATCATAGTTTTTAATCTCTACAAAAACCTGTTCGATAATCTCCTTTACACGAGCATGAATAATTTTTGATAAATTTTTAAGTGTGATTTCTTTCGGTTCTCTACCACGAAGTCCCGGAATTGACACTATTTCATTATCCTTATTCTCACCCGGCCAAGTAGAACCGAATTTCACTTTTAAGAGTTCGGCTTGTTTTTCAATAATTGAACAACCGCCTTTTATATCTTCAGTAATTACATTTCCCCCGAAAGGTATTACTGCAGTATGTCTAATAATACCATCTTTAAAAATGGCTAAATCTGTAGTACCACCACCTATATCGATAAGTGCTACTCCAGCTTCTTTTTCTTCTTGACTTAAAACCGAATCGGCCGATGCCAATGGCTCTAAGGTTATACTATCAAGCTCCAATCCCGAATTTTGAACACAACGTCCAATATTTCTAATTGAAGATATTTGCCCTACAACCACATGAAAGCTCGCTTCCAAACGTCCACCATACATCCCGATAGGCTCTTTGATTTCTGCTTGTCCATCAATTTTATATTCTTGTGGCAATACATGAATAATTTCTTCACCTGGCAACATCACCAATTTATGAACCTGATTAATCAACATATCAATATCATGTTCACTAATCACCTCGTCTGAATTCTCTCTGGTGATATAATCACTATGTTGAATACTTCTGATGTGTTGTCCCGCAATTCCAACCGTTACCTTTTCAATAGAAAGTCCTGATTCTGCCTCTGCTTCCTGAACAGCTTGCTGAATAGACTGAATAGTTTGCGTTATATTACTCACTACTCCCCTGTGCACTCCTAAACTTTTAGATTTTCCAATACCTAAAATCTCAACTTTCCCGTATTCATTTTTTTGGCCAATCATGGCAACGATTTTGGTCGTACCAATATCTAATCCTACTGAAATTCTGTTATGTTCCATAGTTTACTTTTTCGTACAGATTACTTGGCTATCATAAGCCAAATTCACCGTACTGTAACGGCTAAGACTTTTATCTTTTAATGCTTTTTGATAAAAGGCTTTAAGGTTGTTTATTTTTTTATCTAATACACTCAATGTCCCCAATTGAATTACAAAACTGTAATCTCTAAATCTAAGATTGAATGTGTTATTCTCTTTTTGATGGATCTCAACAACGTGAGCTTTTAAGAACGCATCAGATTCTATTTTTTTTGCCAAAACATACGCTTCCTCCAAATTATTTTTATCAATTGCACCAGTTACTAAAGGCACTCTTGCTGTATAATTTTTTGACAACGGCATAAACGAACCTTGATCGTCTATGTAGTAGGCGGCATTTGTTTGTACACGCGCAACAGGCGTCTTTTGTCTAACTTGAGCGGTAAGCACACCATCTACAGACAAATACACCTGCGCTTCCTTTATCATAGGATTTGAATTTAGGGCAGATTCTAATCCATTCAAATCTATAATATCTTTAGGCACATTTGTAACCGCTTCATAATTTTGTATTAACAATTTACTAACAGTCTCCTGCTGAATGAACAAGTTGTCTTCACCAACAAATTCAACATTTAAATCTTCCAGGTTTCTTTTGCTATTTTTCACCGAAGAAAACGCCAATAAACCACCAGTAGCTAAGAGCACAAATGCAAGACCTATATTTTGAAAATTTACGTTCATAATAAGGCTGCTTTTACACGTTCTACTTCCATACCAATATCCCCAGCACCCAGTGTTAAAATCACTCTTGCTTCTGAAGTTTTAACATATTCTGGTAAATTATCTTTTATCCCTAACTGTTTGTGATTAGACTTGATTTTATCAAATAACCATGACGAAGTCACACCAGGAATGGGTAATTCTCGAGCAGGGTAAATATCTAATAATACAAGCTCATCAAACAAGGCTAAACTATGCGCAAAATCATCAACAAAATCTTGAGTTCTTGAGAATAAATGCGGCTGAAACACTGCCATTATTTTATCCTCAGGGTAACACTCTCTTACGGCTTGATGCACCGCTTCAATTTCTGTTGGATGATGTGCATAATCATCTATGTAAATTTTTGATTCCGATTTTAAATGGTAGGTAAATCGTCTTTTCACACCTTTGTAAGATGCTAAAGCTTTGGCGAGCTGCTGGTGAGGGCAACCATACTCCACAGCCATCGCCAAGGCTATTAATGCATTCGACAAATTATGTCTACCTGGTAGGTCAAATTTAAAATCTTTAAGCACTCCATTTGGTGTGTTCACATCAAATTGATAAGCGCCATTGTTTATAGTTACGTTTATGGCTTCATAATCGGAGCCATCTTCTATTCCGTATGTTATTCCTTTTAATGGTAATCCTGATTTTACAAACAGTTTTCCGTTAGGCTTTATGCGTTGTGTAAATTCTACAAACGAATCTTCTAAAGCTTTAGATTCGCCATAGATATCTAAATGATCTGCATCCATAGAAGTAATTGCAGCCAAATCTGGTGAAAGCGTCAAAAACGATCTATCAAACTCATCTGCCTCAACCACGGTTACATCCTGACCATTTAAAATGATATTGGAATTGTAATTTTCTGTTATACCACCTAAAAATGCCGTTACAGACACATCACACACATTGAGCAAATGACCTAAAATACTTGTGGTGGTCGTTTTACCGTGTGTTCCAGCCACAGCCAAGCAATAGGTACCCTTGGTTATCAAACCAAGAACCTCTGAACGTTTCATAATTTCAAAACCTCGAGTTTTAAAATAATTGAGTTCCAGATGATTCTGAGGGATTGCTGGCGTGTAAACAACCAGGGTTTCCTTTGCGTTGAGAAATCTTGAATGGATTTGCTTAATGTCATCTTCAAAATGAATTTCTACACCTAACTCCACTAAATCTGATGTGATTTTAGTTGGTGTTTTATCGTATCCCGCAACATGTTTATTGGCCGAAATAAAATAGCGCGCCAAAGCACTCATCCCAATTCCGCCGATGCCCACAAAATAAATGTTATGTATACGATTTATATCCATTTTATTTTAGCAATTGTTCAACCTCATCTACAATGTCTTTGGTTGCGTTTGCTAATGCTAATTTTTTAATATTCTGTCCTAACTCTACTTGCTTTTCACTGGACTTCACCAATTGTTCAAATTTGTTTTGGAAATCGATATCTAAATCTGATTCTTTAATCAAAATGGCCGCATCCTTATCAACCACCGCCATCGCATTTTTAGTTTGATGATCCTCTGCTACGTTTGGTGACGGAATGAACATTACTGGTTTTCCTACCACACATAATTCTGACACCGAACTCGCTCCTGCTCTGGAGATAATAATATCTGCTGCTGCATAAGCTAAATCCATTGTATTTAAATATGGAAACACCTGAACAAAATCAAGCTTATTATATCTTTTATAATCATCGAAATATAACTTCCCGCACTGCCATATAATTTGAACATTTTGAGTTTCAAAAAATTCAAGCTCAGTTTCAATCAATTCATTAATTCGTCTTGCCCCTAAACTTCCGCCCAAAATCAGCAATGTATGCTTACCGTGTTTTAGACCAAAATGATCTTTGGCAGCAACGGCTTTATCTCCAATGCTGCTTATATCTTGCCTAATTGGATTTCCTGTTTTTATGAGTTTTTCCTTCGGAAAAAAACGTTCTAAATTATCATAGGCCACACAAATTTTATCAGCCTTTTTAGCTAATAACTTATTGGTAATCCCCGGAAATGAATTCTGTTCTTGAATTAAAGTTGGAATCCCCTTTGATGCCGCCATATACAATAATGCGCCACTCGCATACCCTCCGGTACCAATAGCAATATCAGGCTTAAATTGCCTAATTATCTTTGATGCTTTTGCAAGACTGCTCACCAATTTCACAGGGAACATTAGATTTTTCATGGTCAACTCTCGTTGTAAACCAGAAATCCAAAGCCCTTCAATTTCATAACCAGCTTCTGGCACCTTCTCCATCTCCATGCGATCTTTCGCTCCTACAAATAAAAATTGCGTATCTGGGTAACGAGATTTTATCTCATTAGCAATGGCGATAGCAGGGTAAATATGCCCTCCAGTTCCGCCTCCAGATATTATAACTTTATATCCACTCATTTATAAGGTTTCACTCAATATATCAAGAGGATGTTCTCCTCGTTCTTCTTGTTCTTTAATCTCTTCTCGTTTGGCACTTACACTTAGCACAATCCCAACTGCCAAACAGGTCATCCAAATAGACGTCCCTCCACTACTAATAAGTGGTAATGTTTGACCAGTAACAGGAAATAACTCTACTGCAACCGCCATATTTATAAGTGCCTGAAACACTATTGGCAAACCAACAGCAAGCACTAACAATTTTCCAAATGTTGAATCGGCCTTTTGAGAAACTATTACAATTCTAAACAATAACAATGCATACATTAATAGAATTATAAGTCCGCCCACCAAGCCGTACTCTTCAATAATAATTGCAAAAATAAAATCTGATGACGACTGAGGTAAGAAGTTTTTCTGAACACTCTTTCCTGGCCCTACACCTTTTATTCCACCAGATGCAATTGCAATTTTTGCTTTTTCAATTTGATAATCCTCAACCGTATCTTCTCCATTGGAGAAGTTTTCAATTCTACTCATCCAAGTATCTACACGATTTGGCATAGCTTCTGGAAATGCTTTTGCAACCAAAACAAACAACATTAAACTCAGTAAACCAGCCCCAAGAATTACACCCAAGTATTTAATTGGATATCCCCCTATAAAACTCACCACTACTACCATTGTAAAAATGATGGCAGTTGTCGAAAAATTAGCGGGCAAAATTAAGACCAAAATTGTAAATACAGGCACCCAAAGTGGTAAAATTGTACTTTTAAATGTAATTTGTTGTCCTTCAATCTTAGATAAATACCTTGCCACAAAAACAAGTAATACAACAGCTGCAAACGTAGACGTTTGGAAGGACATATTTATAATAGGAATTTTAATCCATCGACTGGCATTAGCACCTCCCATTGTAGTACCCTGTAAAAGGGTTATAAGCAACAAGACCACGACTACAGGCACTAGAATCATAGAAAGCCCCCGAAAATAATTGTAAGGGATTTTATGTATAAAATACATTATCCCAAAACCAAGTGATAAATGCACTAAATGCTTAACAAAAAAGGCAAAGGTATTTCCCGACCCACCTATATACGCCAGGTTACTGGCCGCACTATAAACAGGCAAAAAAGAAAACAACGCTAACAAGGCCACTATTGACCATATGCCGCGATCCCCTTTTATATTATTAAACAAATGTTTCATTTAAACTTTATTATAACTGCCTTACAGCATCCTTAAATTGACGACCTCTATCTTCATAACTTTCAAACAAATCAAAACTCGCACATGCTGGTGATAACAATACATTATCTCCTGCCTCCGCAATTTTATAAGCGATTTTCGCTGCTTCGCTCATAAATTGAGTTTCAACAATAATATCAACCATATTACCAAAGGTTTTCAGCAACTTTTCGTTATCAACCCCTAAACAGATAATAGCCTTAACTTTTTCATTAACGAATGGAAACAACTCTTCATAGTTATTGCCCTTATCTTGACCTCCAACAATCCATACCGTTGGAGCTGACATACTTTCTAAGGCAAAGTAAGTTGCGTTTACATTAGTTGCTTTTGAATCATTAATGTATTGCACCTTATTTATGGTTAACACTTCCTCTAACCTGTGCTCAACCCCTTGAAAATTTTCTAAACTCTCTCTAATTGTTTGTTTTCTTATCTTAAGTAATTGTGCCACGGTTGAAGCCGCCATCGCATTTTTTACATTGTGTTTCCCTTCTAAGGCTAAATTGGTTGTAGGCATGGTTGTTTTGATATTATCTATTGTTATTGTTATTGTATTGTCTTTATAATAAGCGCCATTTTCAACTTCGTTTTTAAGTGAAAACGGCAATAATTTTGATTGAATGCTATTCGATTTTAAATAAGATGTAATCACAGGATCATCTCCATCATAAATCAAATAATCTGAAGCCGATTGACATTGTGCTATCCTAAATTTAGAAGCTATATAATTATCAAACTTGTAATCATAGCGATCTAAATGATCTGGAGTAATATTGGTTATCACAGCAATGTGTGGGTTAAACTCAAAACAGCCATCCAATTGGAAACTACTTATCTCTAACACATAGTTATCATAGTCGTGCTCCAATACTTGTTTTGCAAAACTATCTCCTATATTACCAGCCAACCCAACATTTAATTCCTGTTTTAAAATATGCTCAGTTAAACTTGCCGTAGTAGTTTTACCGTTACTACCGGTAATACCAACTATGGTTGCATTTGTGAATTTTGAAGCAAATTCAATTTCAGAAATTAAAGGAATACCCTTAGCTTTCAATGCTCTTACAATAGGAACAGCATCAGGAATTCCTGGACTCTTCATGACAAGCTGAGCATTTAAAACCTTAGACTCCGTATGTTTTCCAGACTCCCATTCAATCTCATTACGGTTAAGAACGTCTTGATACTTCTGTTTTACTTGACCCTTATCGGTTACAAAAACGTCGTATCCTTTTTTTTGAGCAAGCAAGGCGGTACCAACACCGCTTTCACCAGCTCCTAAAATCACTATTCGTTGTTTTGAATTAGCTTCTTTCATTTCTCAATGCTATTCAAATTCATTATCTAATTTTCAAGGTCACAATTGTGATAATTGCCAACAAGATTCCGACAATCCAAAATCGAGTTACAATTTTACTTTCGTGATATCCTAATTTTTGAAAATGATGATGCAAAGGCGCCATTTTAAACATGCGACGACCTTCACCAAATTTCTTCTTGGTATATTTAAAGTACCCCACCTGAAGTACAACCGATAAATTTTCTGCTAAAAAGATTCCGCATAAAAGAGGAATCAACCATTCTTTTCTCACTGCAATGGCAATCACAGCAATTATCCCACCGATAGTAAGACTACCCGTATCTCCCATAAATACTTGTGCCGGATAAGTGTTATACCATAAAAACCCAACCAAAGCACCTACAAATGCCGCGATATAAATTGTCAACTCTTCAACTCTTGGGATATACATTATATTCAAGTAATCGGAGAATATTATATTACCCGAGACCCATGCAAAAATGGCGAGTGTAATTACAATAATTGCGGAGGTACCGGCTGCTAAGCCATCAATACCGTCGGTTAAATTAGCACCGTTTGACACCGCTGTAATAATGAAAATCACTATAGGAATAAAAACAATCCACGCATATTTACCCCATTCAGGATTTATCCAAGTAATCAAATCGGCGTAATCAAATTCATTATGTTTTACAAAAGGGATAGTTGTTTTTGTTGATTTTGCTTCAGCTTGGAATTGAGCCGAAACACCTTGCGCCATCACCACCTCTTGAGGTGCATCTATTTTTTCTTTAATAGTAACCTCAGGATGCATATAAAGCGTAGTCCCAACAATAATTCCCAAACCTACTTGACCTAAAACTTTAAACCTTCCTTTTAAACCTTCCTTATCGTTTTTAAACTTTTTGATATAATCATCTAAGAATCCAATTACCCCCATCCAAAGCGTAGTGATTATTAGAAGAATAATGTAAATATTATGAAGTTTAGCCAATAACAAAACTGGAATAAGTGTAGCCAGGATTATAATGATTCCACCCATTGTAGGTGTTCCAGCTTTTTCTACTTGCCCTTCTAAACCTAAATCTCTAATGGTTTCTCCCACCTGTTGACGACGAAGAAAATTAATGATACGTTTCCCAAAAATTGTAGAAATAAGTAAAGACAATATTATTGCCGCCGCCGCTCTAAAGGTTATAAAACCAAATAAAGATGCCCCAGGAAACTGGTATTGTTGTTCTAAATATTCGAATAGATAGTATAACATATTATTTCTCCAATTGTATTAAAGATTCGTTTACTATTTTAAAATCATCAAAATCAAATCGCTCACCATTTATCTCTTGGTACGTTTCATGACCTTTTCCTGCTACCAAAATAATATCGGATGGTTGTGCCATTTGACAAGCCACTTTAATAGCTTGCTTTCGATCAGCAACAGACATTACTTTTTTAAAGTTTTGTGGCTCTACGCCAGCTTCTATTTGTTCGATAATAGCCTGTGGATCTTCAGATCTTGGATTATCACTTGTAAAAATGACTTTAGTACTTAAAGCCGAAGCAATATGCCCCATCTTTGGCCTTTTTGTCACATCTCGATCCCCACCACATCCTACGACAGTTATTAGTGTTTCATTTTTAGTGCGAATACTATTTATCGTTTCTAATACATTTTTTAAAGCATCAGGAGTATGTGCATAATCTATAATTGCAGTTATCTTTTGATCTGAAATAAGATATTGAAATCGGCCACTTACACTTTCTAATTGTGAAATAAGCTTTAAATTTTCAACAGGCTCAAGACCTAATAATTCGGCCGTAGCATAGATTGCCAAAATATTATAAGCATTGAAATGACCAATTAATTTTGACCACACCTCGTTATCATTAACTTTAAGTAAAAGACCACCGAATTGGTTTTCTAAAACTTGAGCTCTATAATCTGCATAAGACTTCAAAGCATAAGTGTGTTTTTTAGCCTTCGTATTCTGAAGCATAACCGCTCCATTTTTATCATCAATATTTGATATGGCAAATGCTGATTTTGGAAGATTATCGAAAAATTTCTTTTTCACATCTCTATACTCCGCAAATGTTTCATGGTAATCTAAATGATCATGAGATAGATTAGTAAAAATCCCACCTTTAAAATGCAAGCCTTCTGTCCTACTCTGATGTATGCCATGAGAACTCACCTCCATAAAACAATACTCGACACCTTCCTCGTTCATCAAGGCCAAATACCTGTTTATAGTTAAAGAGTCTGGCGTAGTATGCGTTGCTTTATATTCTTGATTATCCACCATTATTTTAACAGTAGAAAGCAAACCTACTTTATACCCAGCATTTTTAAACATTTGATACAATAAGGATGCAATGGTTGTTTTACCATTAGTTCCTGTAACACCAATAAGGTTTAAATTAGCCGATGGGTTATTGTAATAATTAGCAGCCATAAAAGCCAAGGCCACATTAGAGCTTTCTACTTTTATATAAGTTACCGTATCAATTAACAGCTCCGGCATAACTTCGCAAACCACAACAGTAGCACCTAAATCAATAGCCTTTTCAATAAAATTATGACCATCAACAAGAGTACCAGTTATAGCAACAAACACATCGTTTGATTTTATTTGACGTGAATCAAAATGAATTGAATTAACAGTTACAGCCGTATCTCCTACAACTGTATCAATATTAACCTTATATAATATGTCTTTTAATACTGCCATTATATTTCTAAAATCACCTCTTGATTTCTCCTCACTTTATCGCCTCGCTTTATCGATTGCTTTTTAATCTTACCAACCTGATTCATTTTCACCTTTAACCCCATATTCTCAAGTAAAGCAACAGCGTCCATTGCAGGTAAACCGACAACATTTGGCATTATTGTGATATGTTTCTCAGCCAATTCAAAATATTTATTAAACCGTGATTCTACATTTTCATCTACAACCTCCAACTTTTCAATGGTATCTACCATTGGGTTATCAGTAAATATTTTTTGAGCTATTTTCTTAAACACTGGTCCAGACACATCTGCACCGTAGTACCCTACTGTTTTATCTGGTTCGTGAATAACCACAATACACGAATACTTTGGCGATTCGGCTGGAAAAAAGCCTGCAAACGAAGAGATGTAGTTAAGCTTTTCTTTATTCACATAATCCTTTTGACAGGTTCCTGTTTTTCCTGCCATAGAAAAACTTTTGGAATACAAACCATGTCCCGTACCATGAGGTTTTTCAACTACATTTTGAAGTAATTTTTTAACCTTAGCAACAGTTTCTTTAGAACATATTTGAGGATTTATCACTTCTTTTTTAAATGGGACAACAACCTCATCAAAACTTTTTACTTCCTTTAAAAATTGAGGCTTAACCATTACACCTTCATTAGCTATTGCATTGTAAAAAGTCAAGGTTTGTAATGGTGTAAAAGACACACCATAACCATACGCCATCCATTGTAAAGCAATTCCACTCCAACTCTTTTTATTATCTGGATGCGGAATAAATGGTTTTCCCTCCCCTATAATTGGAATATCCAACAATTGGTTAAGATTCATAGCGTATAAGCGATCTACAAATTGCTTTGGATTTTTTCTATAGTGCTGATCAATAGCAGTTACAATGCCTGTATTTGAAGACACTTCAAAAGCCTTAGAAATTGAAATTTTTCCGTAACCACCTCTTCGTGAATCTCTCACTTTTTTACCATAAAATGATAACACGCCTTTTTTGGTATCTACGACATCACTGGTATCAATCACCTTATCTTCTAAAGCTGCAGTTACTGCCATTAGTTTAAATGTAGAACCAGGCTCATGAGATTCTCCTACCGCATAATTAAGTCGTTCGTAATAATGTCCGTTTTTATTTCTACCAAGGTTTGAAATTGCTTTTATCTCACCAGATTTGGTTTCCATCACGACCACACAACCATGATCGGCCTTGTATTTTTCTAACTGCTCTAATAAAGCATGATGGGCAATATCTTGAATATTTACATCAATAGTTGTATACACATCATAACCATCTTTAGGCTCCACCTCATTATAATCTGCTATTGGTTTCCAGCGGCCTTTTCCAATTTTTTGCTTCAGCCTACTACCATCTGTACCTCTTAAATACTTGATACCATAAGCACCGTCTAATCCTGGTCTTGTATAATTACCATCTGCATCTTGTCGCTCATAGCCAATAGTACGTTGGGCAATCCCACCCATTGGGTGTTCTCTTTTAGTCGTTTGCTCTACAATCAGACCGCCTTTAAAAGCACCTAAACTCAACATTGGAAAACTCCGAAATCTCAAATATTCGGAGTAACCAATGTCTCTGGCTATTAAATAATATCTGTTTTTGTTTTTTCTGGCTTTTCTAAGGTTCTTTTCATTTGCAGCAACACTTTTCCCATTGTAATTTGATAAGGAATCACTAAACGCCTTTACATATTTTTCAAATGTTTTAGTAGATGGCGTCACCGCATCAAATCTAATATCATACTTAGGCACAGATGTCGCCAACAGACTTCCGTCTGCTGAGTACACATTACCTCTATTAGCAGGGATTACCACCCTATCAATAGTAGACTCTTCTGCTTTAGCTCGGTATTTATCTCCTTGAACAACTTGAATGCTCACCAATTTAAAAACCACAGCCAATGCAAAGACGAACATACATCCTGCAACAAAATACAATCGGTTTAATATGTTTTTTTCAACACCAGCCAATTTGCTTCTTAGTTTTTAGTAGTTGGTTTAACTTTTATTTTTTGAGGCGGATTTAAGGATGGTTTGATCCCTTTGTCTGCCACTTTTTGTACTATTGACGATTCCATTTTCAATCGCATTAATCTTGATCTTCCATCAACGAAGGCCGACCTCAATTCTTTTACTTCATTAGACATTCTTGCTATTTCATGAACTTTGGTATCTGCACTATGTGAACTCGCAATCATTACAAACGCCAAAAAAGAAATGAATAGTAAAATCCTCCAATTCTTGAAAGAATCATCACTAACAAGAAACTTCCCTTTTAATATGCTATATATTCCTTTTTTAACCACAATACTTATTCTTACAGTTTCTCTGCCACTCTTAGCTTCGCACTTCTCGCCCTGTTATTTGATCTAATTTCTTCAGCAGTAGGTACAATTAGCTTTCCTACTTTTTTCAAAGGCACATCAAAATTCCCAAACACATCACGCTCGGGCTCACCTTCAAAAATCCCATTTCTTATAAATCGTTTTACGAGTCTATCTTCTAGGGAGTGATATGAAATAAAGCTCAACCTTCCACCTTGCACCAATATTTCAGGTGTTTGTAGCAGAAGCTCTTTCAATACTTCAATTTCTTGATTCACTTCAATTCTAATAGCTTGGTAAATTTGCGCCAGTACTTTATTCTCTTTTTTATGTTGCAAGAATCGCTTTAATACAGATTTAAGCTGATCGCTGGTTTTAATCACATCTTGTTGTCTCGCCTCAACAATTGCTCGCGCCATAGCCGGTGCTTGTCTCAACTCTCCATATTGCAATAACACATCTCGCAATTGCTCCTCCTCATAATCATTAACAACATTATAGGCTGATAAATTGTCCTCGCGATTCATTCTCATATCTAAATCTGCTTCAAAACGTGTGGAAAACCCACGTTCCGCAACATCAAATTGATGCGAAGACACTCCAAAATCTGCTAGAACACCATCTACCGATTTCACTCCATAAAAGCGCAAAAAGCGCTTTACATATCTAAAATTTTCATTAATTAAAGTGAAGCGATCGTCATCAATGGCATTTTCAAGCGCATCTTTATCCTGATCAAAGGAATACAGTTTTCCATTCTCACCTAACCTACTTAATATTTCTCTACTATGGCCGCCACCACCAAAGGTCACATCTACATACACTCCGTCAGGTTTAATATTTAAACCATCAACCGTTTCTTTTAGTAAAACTGGATTATGATATTCCATCTTCTTCAAACTCTTGTCCCATTACTTCTTCAGCTAAATCAGCAAAATCAACTGCTGCATCATCAATAGCCACTTCATACTTCTCCTTATCCCAAATTTCAATGATTCCAACAGAAGCCGTCAACACAATGTTTTTCGAAATTCCTGAAAACTGAACTAAATCCTTAGGGATTAACAATCGACCATTTCCATCTACTTCTACTGTTTTTACACCAGCATTAAAGCGACGAATAAAGTCATTGTTTTTCTTTTTAAACCGGTTTAATTTATTCACCTGCGTCATTAGCTTTTGGTACTCTTCCATAGGATATAACTCCAGGCAAGGCTGAAATACAGCCCTCTTAATCACAAAACCATCTTGCAATACAGGAGACAACTGCTTTTTGAACGCAGCAGGCATCATCAATCGCCCTTTGGCATCGACCTTACATTCGTATGTTCCTATTAATGAGTTCACAAGAAGTGATAAAAAAATTATACAGTTATTTTCAAATATATTGAAAAATTCACCACATTATACCACTTTTTACCACTTTTGTTGATAAGTTTTACCCAAAACGCCCCAATCCCAGTGCTTCAAACGATTTAAAAACTTTCAAACAAATAGGGTCTTGAATTTTACAACAGAATTCTCTTATCTCCATTTTCATCTTTTTTATTAACAAACAATTCACATGAACAAAAATTAAAAACAACGTAAATAGGAATGATTTAACTATATTTGCCTGTAGTAAAAGAAGTATTAATTAATGGCGTATACCCTAAAAAAAGAGAGTAACTATAGCTATATTGAAGTTGGCGAAGGTCAACCTATAATTGTCCTCCACGGCTTAATGGGAGGTCTTAGTAATTTTGATTCGGTTGTTGATTATTTTAGTCCGAAAGGCTATAAAGTAATCATACCTGAGCTACCGATTTACACCATGTCTTTACTAAAGACTAATGTCAAAAGATTTGCAAAGTACCTTAATGAGTTTATTGAATACAAAGGTCTTGATAATGTTATCCTTCTTGGAAATTCATTAGGTGGTCATATTGGATTATACCATACTAAACAATATCCTGCAGTTGTCAAAGCTCTAATTATAACTGGTAGTTCTGGACTTTATGAAAGTGCAATGGGTAGTGGTTACACAAAGCGATCTGATTACGAAGTTATTAAAAAGAAAGCTCAAGATGTTTTTTACGACCCAGAAGTTGCTACTAAAGAAATTGTAGATGAAGTTTACGCTTCTGTAAACGACAGAAATAAATTAATAAAAACTTTAGCCATTGCTAAAAGTGCGATTAGACACAACATGGCAAAAGACCTTCCTCATATGTACACACCTACATGTATTATTTGGGGAAAAAATGACAATGTTACCCCACCAGATGTTGCTAAAGAGTTTAATACACTTTTACCTGATTCTGACTTATATTGGATTGACAAATGTGGACATGCTGCAATGATGGAGCACCCTGAGGAATTCAATAAAATCATGGACAACTGGCTTCGCGCAAGGAATTTTTAATCTAACACCTTTTACATGCAAATTAAAACAGCAAAATTTGTAATGAGCAATTCTGAAGTGGCAAAATGCCCTAAAGATAAATTGCCAGAATTTGCATTTATAGGACGTAGTAATGTTGGGAAATCTTCATTGATCAACATGCTAACAAACCATAAAAACTTAGCAAAAACCTCAGGTCGACCTGGTAAAACCCAGTTGATTAATCACTTTTTAATAAACACCAATTGGTATTTAGTTGATCTTCCTGGTTACGGTTATGCAAAAGTTTCTAAAAAGGCAAAGCAAAAATTTCAAAAATTTATAACAGACTACTTTGAAAAAAGGCAACAATTGGTTTCGGCCTTTGTTTTAGTAGATATAAGACATAAACCACAGCCAATTGACTTGGAGTTTATGCAATGGTTAGGAGAAAGTGGATTACCGTTTTCCATTATTTTCACCAAGGCCGACAAATTAAAACCCAAAGCCATAGAAACTCATGTCGAAGACTACAAAAACGAAATGCTTCAGTTTTGGGAAGACATGCCAAATTATTTTGTAACATCTTCAAGTAAGCATATTGGTAGAGATGAAGTCTTAGCATATATTGACGACACCATTGAAGAGGTTGAAAATTTAAAAGCGTAAATTCTCCTTTAATTTTTCACATCTAACGCATCTCTCAAAGCGTTACCCATAAGCATAAAAGCCATAACAAGAATCATTATACAAGCCCCCGGTATTAAGGCTAAATACGGCTTTCCAAGGATTATATAATTGTAATGATCTTTTATCATTGCACCCCAACTTGCCATAGGCGGCTGGGCTCCTATTCCTAAAAAGCTCAATCCACTTTCAATTAAAATTGCTGCCGCGAAATTTGCTGCAGAAATTACAATTACTGGGGCCATAATATTTGGCAATACGTGGTTAACAATAATCCTAAAATCGGTATAACCTAAGGCTCTTGCCGCTGTCACATATTGTAACTCTTTCACCCCCATTACCTGTCCTCTAACAACCCTTGCTACTTCAACCCACATTGTCAACCCTACTGCAATAAATACTTGCCAAAACCCTTTTCCTAATGCTAAGGTGATGGCAATCACCAATAGTAATGTTGGAATTGACCAGGTCACATTTATAAACCACATAATTAAGGCATCAACTTTGCCACCAAAATACCCTGCTATACTGCCCATAAATATTCCTATCACTAGGGAAATAAACACGGCAATGAAGCCAATAAAAAATGAAATTCGAGAACCAACTAAAACTCGACTTAATAAGTCTCGACCATATTTATCGGTTCCGAATAAAAACGTATGCTCTTTAACCAAAGCCTCATATTGCAACTTAGAATACCCTGCAATGTGTAATTCCTTTTCCTGACCAGTAATGCCTTCTGGAACGAACTCTGAATAATACAATGTATCTCCATCTGCTCTAAAGTTTGAAATTGGAATTTCTGTCACATTATTATTAACTCCGAAAAACAGTTGAGAAACCAGCGATTGGCCTGATGTTGACTTATTAGGCAACTCAAGCATCAACACTTTAAATCCTGGGGATTGTGAATGTATAGAAATATGCATTTGGTTAGCATTCTGCGAATTATCAGGTGCCAACACATAAGCAAACACGGCAATAAAACCAACCAATGCAATTACCACTAAACTTAAAACGCCCCAAACGTTTTTTTTAAACTTTTGGAGCGCTAATCTCGTTAAAGATTGATGTTTTTTAGACATACTAATTTTTTACAGAACTTGCTACTTTTTGCTTAATGCCGTAAGTCATTTTTAAATCATTCAACACATTAAGTGCCTCATCTATATATACATCCTGTGACAAACTTTCGTGCCATCTTTCTCTTTTCTGTTTCAATATTGAATCCTGAGCCATTAACTTTTGCTCATAAGGAAGCGACTGAAATGTTAAATTAGAGGTGTACTCCGACAGCTCTGAGAAACGTTTTGCTTCTTCTTCATTTAGTTCAATTTCCTTTTTATAAGCCTCGTAATTTAATGAATAAGTATCCTTATCTCTAATCTGTTTTACCCATTTAGCATTAGCATCAATCATTTTTAATTGCTCATTATTTGCCATACGAGTTTTACTTTTTTCGATAGTAGCATCGTAGTCATAATAGTTTTCCCAAACGGTATAATCTACAGCTTCAATTTGATCCCAAGGCAACGGATTTTCTTGATCCTTTTCTCCGATATCAATATAACTGTATCTGTCTGGTACGACAACATCACTCTTCACACCTTCTAATTGGGTAGATCCACCATCAATTCTGTAAAATTTTTGAGTTGTGAACTTTAAGGCTCCCATATCTCCTTGTGAATTGTTTCTAACCATGCGATTTAAATCTAATACATTTTGAACTGTACCTTTACCGTAAGTTTGCTTACTACCAATTACAATAGCCCTTTTATAATCTTGCATTGCTGCAGCTAAAATCTCTGATGCAGAAGCTGATAATTCATTCACTAAAATCACCAAAGGCCCGTCCCAAATAATAGATTCATCTCTATCTTTTAACACCTCTTTTGGTTCTCCAGTAGATCTTACTTGTACTACAGGCCCTTCTTTAATAAACAATCCTGCCATATCAACAACAGTTTGCAAAGATCCACCTCCGTTATTTCTTAAATCTAAAACTAATCCTTCAACATTTTCCTCTTTCAATCGCTCAATTTCCTTCTTTATATCTGATGCGGCGTTTCTTTTATTATAATCTTCAAAATCAACATAAAACTTGGGTAAATTAATTACTCCGTAAGTTCTTTCATCTTTCTTAACTACAGAAGACTTAGCATAGGTTTCTTCCAACTCTACGATATCTCTTGTAATTGTCACATCTTCAATAGTTCCATCAACCTTTTTAAGGGTGAGGGTCACCTGAGTTCCTTTAGGGCCTTTTATAAATTTGATGGCATCATCTAAGCGCATGCCAACTATATTCACAGGCTCTTCTTCATCCTGTTGTTTCACTTTTAAAATAGCATCACCAACTTCTAATTCTCTTTGTCTCCAAGCTGGACCACCACTAATAATTTCGTTTACAATAATAGCATCCATTTTCTTTTGAAGACGCGCCCCAATTCCTTCAAAATTACCTGACATGGCAACATCAAATCTATCCTTGTCTTCTGGTGCAAAATAAAATGTATGCGGATCAAATTCTTCAACAATAGCGTTGATATAAACTCCAAACCAATCTTTACGCTGACGATCGTCGATATACACATATAACTCGTCTAAAGATTTTAAAGTTGCTTCACGTGCATCTATTTCTATTTCGGATTCAGTTTTCTTTTCTTCGTCTAAATCTTGCTGCGCAAGGGCATCATCAAAGTTTGCTATAGTAGAAAATTTAAGTTGTTTTCTCCAACGTTCTTTCATTTCCTTTCTGTTCGTAGCATATGGCAATTCATCATAATCAGCATAAAACGTTTCTTCTAAATCAAAGTCAAAAGGCTGTGCCAAGACTTCATTATAGACTTCCTTTGATTCAGCAATACGTTTTAAAAGCCTTTCATGCGTAAGATTAAAAAAGGTAATATCATACGACTTTAATTGATCGTCTATTTGCGTTTTATAAGCCTCGAAATCATCAATATCCGACTGGTAGAAATACCGTTTAAATGGATCAAGTTGAGTTAAATAATCTTCATAAACATTTTCAGAAAAATCATCATTAACTTCCTTAGGATCAAAATGCCCTTGTTCAAGCACATAGCTAATCAATTGAATTAATAATTTGTCTTTATCTGGATCATCGAATGTTTTAGTCGTAAAACTGCAAGAGGCGAAAGCAAGAAGCATCACCACAAGCAATACCTTGTAGTTCCTTTTCATAATTCTATATATTGGCATCGATTATTTTTCACTAAAATAAAAGAAAAAACCGTGCCATATCACCCAAATGCTACTAATTTTTTGTTAAACCCAATAAAATGGGACATCACAGAGATTTTGATTAATTTAGTACCCTAAAAAATTGCTGAAAATCATGTCTAAACGCCCTTTAATTTTAGTTACTAATGACGACGGAATTACCGCACCAGGTATTAGAAATTTAATTCAGGTAATGAACACCATTGGTGATGTAGTGGTAGTTGCTCCCGACAGCCCACAAAGTGGCATGGGGCATGCTATTACCATTGACTCAACGCTACACTTAGAACGTTTAACTATAGATGATGGCCCTCAGATTGAATACAGCTGTAGCGGTACACCTGCCGATTGTGTTAAAATTGCAGTAAACGAAATTTTAGACAGAAAGCCAGATTTGTGCGTTTCTGGGATTAATCACGGCTCAAACTCTTCTATAAATGTAATTTATTCTGGAACGATGAGTGCAGCAATTGAAGCGGGTGTTGAAGGCATTCCTGCCATTGGTTTTTCGTTATTGGATTATAGTTGGGGTGCTAATTTTGAAGCTACAAAAACCTATGTATCTACAATTACAAAACAGGTTTTGAAAAATGGTTTAGCAACTGGTGTAATTTTAAATGTGAACTTCCCCAATTTAAACTCGGAAGAGATTAAAGGCATTAAAATATGTAGACAGGCCAAAGCCAATTGGAAAGAGAAATTTGACAAACGCACAAACCCAATGGGAAGAGAGTATTATTGGCTTTCCGGAAACTTTGTGAATTTAGATGGCGGAGAAGACACAGACGAATGGGCCTTAGAAAACGGTTATGTTTCTTTAGTTCCTGTTCAATTTGATTTAACAGCTCACCATTGCATTCAAACTTTAAATACATGGGATTTAAATGAATAATAAAAAAGAACTTTTAATTGGTTGCGTTGTGGGGTTAATTGCTAACTCATTTGGATTAATTTTTTCAATTCAAATTTTTGGCGAGACCGATGATTATGGAGCAACAATCAAACAAGCATTGGCTGAGGGGTTTTTCGGAAAATTGGTAAGTCTTGGCGCATTACTTAACCTCATTGCCTTTTTTGTGTTCCTAAAGAAGAATCAGGATAAAAGAGCTCAAGGCGTTTTACTTATTACCGTAATTATTGCTTTGTTTACCTTTGCTATTAAATCCAGTTACTAATGAAGTATTATATCATAGCAGGCGAGGCTTCAGGAGACCTACATGGGTCTAACCTAATGCGTGCTTTGCAGCGGGTAGATGTGAATGCCGAGTTTAGATTTTGGGGAGGCGATTTAATGGCCAGTGTTGGAGGAACCATGGTTAAACATTACAGAGACTTAGCCTTTATGGGGTTTGTAGAAGTACTTATGAATCTCAGAACCATTACCAAAAACCTAAGCTTTTGTAAAAAAGACATTACTCAATTTAAACCTGATGTACTACTGTTCATAGATTACCCTGGTTTTAATTTACGTATTGCAAAATGGGCAAAGCCATTAGGATATAAAACACATTATTACATTTCTCCTCAAATATGGGCATGGAAAGAAAACAGAATTCATGATATTAAAAGGGATGTAGATCATATGTTTGTGATTTTACCTTTTGAAAAATCATTTTATGAAGACAAACATAATTATAAGGTCGATTTTGTCGGACACCCGCTAATTGACGCCATTTCAAACAGGTCTCAAGTCAGTGAGTTTAAATTTAGAAGAAAACACGGTTTATCAGACAAACCGATTATTGCCTTACTACCTGGGAGTAGAAAACAAGAAATTAGAAAAATGCTTGACGTTATGCTTAGCGTTGTAGACAAATACCCTAATTACCAATTTGTTATTGCAGGAGCGCCGAGTCAGGATTATAATTTTTACCAATCTTTTATTACCACACCAAATGTTGCTTTTGTAAGTAATGAAACCTACGATTTACTGAGCTTATCATTTGCTGCTCTTGTTACCTCAGGAACGGCAACCCTAGAAACGGCATTGTTTAAAATTCCGCAGGTTGTTTGCTATAAGAGTAGTTATATCTCTTACCGAATTGGGAAACTGGTAATTAAACTAAAATTTATTTCACTGGTGAACCTAATTATGGATCGAAAAGTAGTAACCGAACTTATTCAAACTACATTCACTCCTAAACACCTGAAAAAGGAGTTAGATTTAATTTTAGATGAAAAACATCGCGAACAATTGTTTTCTGACTATTATGATTTAGAAGCTAAATTGGGAGGACAAGGTGCAAGTCAAAAAACTGCAGAATTAATGTACAAATATTTAAAACAATAGCTTAGATTGCTTCAATGAAAAACACCTACTACCTACTCTTAATTTTTGTTTTAATCTTTAGCAGTTGTAAATCTAAAAAACAACATCACAACAGCACTAAAACTCAGACTAAAACAGCTGTTTCAATTCCGGTAAAAACAAATAAAATTATTGATAAAGCTCTCGAATTTGAAGGTACTAAATACAAATATGGAGGTACCACCAAAAAGGGAATGGATTGCTCTGGATTAATTTACACTGCGTTTGCCTCTAATGGTGTTTCTATACCAAGAACATCAAAGGCCATGTCAATGCAGGGAGAAACTATCAAGCTTTCAAATGTAAAACCTGGTGATTTATTATTTTTCAAAACCAACAAAAATAAAAATGTAATTAATCATGTAGGTTTGGTTACAGAAACGCGGGTAGGCTATATTCAATTTGTACATTCCACCACATCGTCAGGAGTCATCACATCTTCATTAGCAGAGCGTTATTGGAAAAACACATTTACACAAGCAAGAAGAATCTTATAGAATTGACTGAATTTTAGTAACTTACGTTTTGTGAGGCTACTTCAGTTTTTTAGTATCAAGTTTTGTTTACTACTATGTTTAGGCATTTTAATTGGATACAATTTTCAATGTTCTATTACTATAGTTACAACCGGTTTTGCTTCATTGAGCCTACTGGTAGCAACAACTTTCTTTATAAAAAAAGGCAGTTATAAAAGCCCGATATTTAATATTACGAGCTATTTATGGCTGGTTTGCTTAGGTGTATGGCTGGTGATAATTCATAATCCGGTTTTGAGCCCAAAACACTACACTTCTTTAGTAAGTGAATTCTCTAAAACTTATTCAATTCAGTTTAAAGTACAAAAACGACTTAAGCCAAACTCTTTTAACGAGAAATATGTCGTTGATATTTTGGGCGTTAACTCTCAAAAATGCACTGGTAGCATGCTACTAAATCAACAGAAAGATAGCGCTACAAATTTTCTCATTCCCGATCAACTGTATCTTGTAATAACATCAATAGATTCTATTAACCCACCATCTAATCCAAACCAGTTTAACTACAAAGCCTATTTAAAACGCAATTACATATCTCATCAATTATTTGCTGACTCTACCTCCATTTCCTCACTAAAACCAATGGAACCATCATTTACAGGTATGGCCAACAACCTGAGATCAAAAATAGTATTGTCACTTAAAAAAACGGGGATCCAAGAAAAAGAGCTATCTATAATTTCAGCTTTGCTATTAGGTCAAAGGCAGGACATAGACCCCCAACTTTATAAATCCTACTCAAAAGCGGGAGCCGTTCATATTTTAGCGGTTTCAGGTTTACATGTTGGAATCATTACCTTATTACTGTTAAGGCTTTTATCACCTCTTAAACGACTTAAACATGGCCCATTACTAATAGCAATTATAACAAGCTTGGGATTATGGGGGTTTGCACTTATCGCCGGTTTCTCTGCTTCTGTAACAAGAGCTGTACTCATGTTTTCATTGCTCAGCTTTGCCCATCTTTTTCAGAAAACCTCCGAAACTTTTAACACATTAGCCATTTCTGCAATATTGTTATTGCTTTTCAAACCATTAGCACTATTTGATATCGGATTTCAAATGAGTTATTTAGCTGTAATCTCGATATTAACAATCTATCCTCTAATTAACTCACTATGGCGTCCAAAGTATTTAATTATAAGATATCCCTGGCGTATTTTTGCCGTTTCATTTGCAGCTCAAGCAGGTGTTGCTCCCATTTCAATATTATATTTCCATCAGTTTCCTGGACTATTCTTTCTTTCAAATTTGGTTATTATACCTGTTTTAGGGCTAATATTAGGTTTAGGAATATTTACCATTGGATTAGCGTTATGCAATTTATTGTCACCCCCAATAGCTGAAATCTATTCGACTATAATTTCCTGGTTAAATCAATTTGTAACCTGGGTTTCCGAGTTTGAAGCATTTATCATTAAAGACCTCTACCTAACACCGATTCAAACCATCGGACTTTACGGTTTAATATTTTCTATATATCACGCTATCACTTCAAAATCTATTTCGAACTTACGATTAATAGGCATTTGTATCATTTCTTGCCAACTGATCTGGATTTACGAGCTGAATCAAAACCAGAAGCAAGAATTTGTCATTTTTCACAAGTACAAATCCTCTATTTTAGGACTAAAAAACAATTACAATCTACAATTAAGTCATTCAAACCATCCCGAACTTTTGGGTGAAAATAATTACTACGACTATAAAATCTCAAACGGGATTAGTAATATATGTGAACAAGACATTCAACCCATTTATAAATTAGGAACTCAACACCTTTTAGTAATTGACTCTTTGGCCATATATAACTTCAAAGGTTTACAACCTGACATCATACTTTTAAGGCACAGTCCTAAAATTAGTTTAAACCGACTATTAACTCAATTTAAACCCAAGCTTATTATATCTGACGGAAGCAACTACAAAAGCTTTGTAGAGCGCTGGGAATTAAGTTGCAAGCAAAAAAAAGTCCCTTTTCATAACACTTATGAAAAGGGAGCATTTATTTTAAACTATTAATTAGTTATTTACCTCTAAATGTTGGTGTAAAAGAATTGTAATACGCATTAAAATCTTCTTGCGTACTCATACTTTGATAATCATCTGAGTTAAATAATTTTAAATATAATTCTAACTGTTGTGGCTTTTGATAGCCTCTTACAGGCGCAATAACATCTAAGTTTTCATCAAAAAACACAATTGTTGGATAGGCTCTAACCTTCAAAAAGCTTGTAAACTCATGGGCACTATTTCTTCTATTTGCCAACGCCGGGTCATAACCCGAATTTGAAAATGTGTTACCCTTAAAGTTAATTACATCATTCCCTTCTGCATTAAACTTTACAGCATAGAAGTTTTTATTGACATAATCTACAACGTCAGGATTATGAAAGGTGTTTTTATCTAACATCTTACATGGACCGCACCAATTGGTGTAAACATCCATCATTATTTTCTTTGGTGATTTAGCTTGCAATTTAATAGCCTCATCAAGAGTCACCCAATTGATCGTATTTTGTTGCGCATAACTATTTACAAATACAGCAAACAGCACTAATGTTATTATCTTTTTCATAATAGTATTTGTTCGAATTAATACTTTAAACTTACTAAAATCTTTTAAGCCTCAGTAATTTCAGGGATAAACCCTTACTATTTACCGTTATTTTACACCGTGCATTAATTTCTTTAAGGCTGGATTAAGAGCCATAATTACAAGTCCGGCAATTACAGGAACAATCGTGAATATTAAAAAGAAGGTAGATAAACTGTATTCTTTGGTAATATTCTCAATTTGCCCACCTAATACTGCAGCCAATTTATTACCAATAGCAATAGCCAAGTACCACATACCAAACATTAAGGCAATCATTCGTGCTGGTACTAATTTACTAACATATGAAAGACCTACAGGAGATAAGCAAAGCTCTCCAAGGGTATGGAATAAATAGGCAAATATTAACCACATCATACTTACTTTCACACCCTCGTGAATGCCGTAAGATCCAAATGCAAGTAAGCCAAATCCAATAGCCATGATAATTAAACCAAAGGCATATTTATTTGCTGCAGTCGGGTTGTACTTAGACTCCCACCATTTTGAGAACATAGAAGCAAACACAATGATAAAGAATGAATTTAAAATACTAAACCATGACACTGTAATCTCAGATGTATCAGCAGCAAATTCTCTGTTAAGCATCCAAATTACAATACCCCACATTAAGGCAAAGCACACTACAAGAACAACATTTGACAATGGAATTTTACTATACGTTTTATTCCATAACACATAAAGAACATAAGTAATAATTAGTAATGGAATAACCGTTAATAATGAATTAATCACATTAAATATTAAGGCAGAATCTCCGGTTAATACTCTGTCTACATTATCTCTTGCAAACAATACTAATGATGATGCCCCTTGTTCAAAACACATCCAAAAGAAAACCGTGAAAAATGCAAAAATGATAAATGCAAACATTCTATCCCTTACAACTACGGTATATCTCATTATTCTACCTATAACAAGGTATAAAAACAATGCCAACGCGACCAATACAGCAACATATTGACCGTCTAAACCAGCCATTTCAAAAGCAGAAAACATATCTATTCCTGCAATTTTAGACATTGGATCGTTAATAGCATATCCTAAACCAATAACGGCCGATATTACGATTAAAACTTTATCTAAAACTGTAAATGGATTTTCTTTTTCAACGTCTTTTTCTTCAGATCTATCTACGGCATGTTTTTCGTTAATATCTTGAGGCAACTCTACTTCGTATTCTTTTGAAGGCTTAGCTCCAATTTGTCCGAATAATTTTCCGGAGAACGCAAACTGTAATGTTCCTAACAACATAAAGATTCCGGCTAAACCAAATCCGTAAGCCCATCCTACTTTTTCAGCTAAATAACCACAAAGCATCATCCCGAAGAATGCACCGGCATTTACTCCCATGTAGAAAATGGTATAGGCACCATCTTTTTTCTCAGGATTCTCCTTGTACATTTCTGAAATAATAGACGTAATGTTTGGTTTAAAAAACCCTGTACCAATAACTAACAAGGCCAATCCTAAATAGAGAGAAAACTCGGTTTCTAATGCCATAGACGCGTGTCCTAAAGCCATAATAATAGACCCAATTATAACGGCCCAACGGTAACCCGTAATTTTATCTGCTATTACCCCTCCAACAATTGGAGTGATATATAATAACATGGCATAAGTACCAAACAAGGCCGTAGCGTTTTCAGCAGACCATCCCCATCCTGGGTTTGAACCAACTGCCGCCATAGTCAAGAAGTTCACTAATAGAACTCGCATTCCATAGAACGAAAATCGTTCCCACATTTCTGTAAAAAATAAAACAAATAGGCCCGCAGGATGACCAAGTACCTTGTCCTTAAAAAGGTTCTGAATATCAGTATTCATAAAATATAAAAGTTTTGTAATTTAAATTTCTGACTTAATAAATGGTAACTATTAATTGTCAGCTAATTCAAAGCCTTCAGCTTCTTCGTTTATTGTTCCTTCGTTGTCCTCTGCACCATGTGTTAAGCGTTCTAACCTACCTCGAAGAGACAATACAAGAACACCGAAAATCACGCAGAATATTGCTATTCCTGTAAAGATTTTAAATTCTCCTAATTCCGAAGCAGATTCCCCTAAAAGTCCTGCTAATTTATTTCCGAAACCAGTCATGGCAAAATACACACCCATCATTAAAGATGCATATTTTACAGGAGCTAATTTTGTAATATAAGACAATGCTACAGGAGAAATACAAAGCTCTCCAACAGTATGAAATAAATATGCTAATACTAACCAGTACATAGCAGAAGAACCAGTACTTTCAAATTGAGTAGAAGCTGCTGACATAAAGAAGAAACCTGTTCCCATTATTATCAAACCAATGATCATTTTATAAAGAGAGGTAGAAACTTTTCCTTTTAATTTTCTACTTGCCCAAAAACCAGCAACAGAAGTCCCTAAAAGGATAATAAACATTGCATTTAACGATTGGAACCAAGATGCTGGAACTTCCCAACCTAACAACATTCTGTTCGTGTTTTCCATTGCATAAATATTCATTAAACCACCAGCTTGCTCAAATGCCCCCCAGAACACGATTACCAATAAAAATGAAATAAATAATACTACTACTCTATCTTTTTCAATTTTGGTTAGTGGTTTATTCATTAATTCCTTGTCTGCTTCATCTTTAGATTCACCTAAAAACCCTCCAACAGATGCCAAATGTTTTTGACCTATAACATATTGGATTAAACCCAATGCCATACCAATACCCGCTAGACCAAATCCGTAATGCCATCCATGAACCTCACCGACATAACCTACAATTAAACTCGATAAAAATGCACCTACATTAATTCCGATATAAAAAATTGTAAACCCTTTATCTCTTCTAATATCACCTTGCTTATACAATCCTCCTACCATGGTAGAAATATTTGGTTTTAACATTCCTACTCCGGCAATGATTAAACCAAGACCACTATAAAAGGCCCACATTTGCTCAATGGCCAATACGCTATGTCCTGCAACCAATAAAATACCACCGTATAAAACCGATTTTTTCTGCCCTAAAAACTTATCTGCAATCCAACCTCCAGGAATAGAAGCTACATATACCAACATGGTATACCATCCGTAAAGTGATAATGCCTCAACGTTGGTCCAACCTAAACCAGCATTTGAAGTATCTGTTTGTGCTACTAAATACAATACCAAAATTGCGCGCATTCCATAATAGGAAAAACGTTCCCACATTTCTGTAAAAAATAACACAAATAACCCTTTTGGGTGCCCAAAAAATTCCTCTTGTTTTACTGCTGTTGACATATATTAATTAAGTTAGTTAGTTTATCCTTTAATTTTCACTTCTTCCTTTTCATTGGCTTGAACAGCCTCTCTTTCTGTGCCTAATTTATCATGAATAAAATTAGTCATCTTTTTATACAGGTGCAATCTTGTATTACCACCGTAAATACCATGATTATCATCTGGGTAAATCATCCATTCAAACTGTTTATCTGCCTGAATTAATGCCTCAACCATTGCCATAGTGTTTTGTAAATGCACATTATCATCTGCCGAACCATGTACTAATAAAAAGTCTCCTTTTAATTTATTGACATGATTTATTGGAGAATTCTCATCATAACCTGACGGATTTTCTTGTGGTGTGGTCATATATCTTTCGGTGTAAACCGTATCATAATACCTCCAGCTCGTCACAGGAGCAACAGCAATAGCCATTGAAAACACATCATTTCCTTTAAAAAGCGCATTACTACTCATAAATCCACCAAAGCTCCAACCCCAGATTCCAATTTTATCCGCATCAATATACGCTAATTCTCCTAATTGTTTTGCAGCTTGAATTTGATCTTCTAATTCGTATTTCCCCAATTCTTTTTGAGTAACCTTTTTAAACTCTGCACCTTTAAAACCAGTACCACGACCATCAATACATACTACAACATAGCCTTCTTGAGCTAAATGTTGATACCAATAATCGTTAGACCCATTCCAAGAATTAGATACACTTTGTGAACCTGGACCAGAATATTGAGTCATAAACAATGGATATTTTTTATTTGAATCGAAATTAGAGGGTTTGATCATCCACATATTCAAATCGTTTCCATTAACATTGATTGTGCTAAACTCTTTTTTAGAGGTTTTATAATCCAATAATTTTTGAGCAAGTTTATCATTATCCTTTATGCTCTTAATCATTTTACCAGTTTTTGCACTGTTTAAGGTGTATTCTGGTGGCGTTGTTGCGCTTGAAAATGTATTAATAAAATATGAAAAATCGGCACTAAAAGCCGCTCGACTTGTTCCTTCTCTCGTCGTTAAACGTTTTTTATTTTTTCCTGAAAGTCCGATACTATACACATCTCTATTTATAGATCCGTTTTCTACAGATTGGTAATAAATAGTTTTAGATTTAGGCTCGTAACCGTAATAATTAGTGACTTCCCAGTTTCCTTTAGTAATTTGATTGATTAATTTTCCAGTAATGTCATAGTGAAAAATATGATTAAATCCGCTCAACTCACTAGTCCAAATAAAGCTATTGTCATTTAAAAATGTAAGATCAAAAGTCACGTCAACATAGGCAGCATCTTTTTCTTCTAACACCAATTGAGTTGAATTAGAACTGGCATCAATAATCCATAAGTCTAATTCGTTTTGATGTCTGTTTAAATATTGTGCACTTAATAAATCGGCTTCCTTGGTCCATTTAATTCTCGGAATGTAAAAGTCTGAATAGTTCTTACTTACTTTTACTTCATTTGATGAATTTGTCTTTACATCATAAACATGAAGTGAAACAACAGCATTTTCCTCACCGGCTTTAGGGTATTTAAACACCTGTTGTGTTTGGTATAATTTAGAACCATAAATGTCCATTGAGAATTCTGGCACCTTAGTTTCATCAAATCTTATGTATGCAATTTTAGTGCCGTCAGCATTCCATTCAAATGCTCTAACAAAACTAAATTCTTCTTCGTAAACCCAGTCGGTTATACCATTAATTATCTCATTAAACTTCCCATCAAATGTAAGCTGAGTTGTTTTATTAGTGGCTAAATCAAATACAAAAAGGTTATTAGATTTACCATAAGCCACTTTGGTTCCATCAGGAGAAAATGTTGGTTCTTGAATTTTGTCTTCAGACACCAAAGTCACTTGTTTTGAAGCCCTATCGTATACCACAAACTTCCCTAAAGACGATCTACGGTAAATTGGTTGACTCTCGACAGTCAATAGTACTTTTGATTCGTCATCGCTAAACGTATAATCTCTAAAACTAGGAACCGATGCCAAATCACCAGAAGACACTATAGTCTCAACTTTTTTAAGTGTTTTATAATCAAAAATATCTATTGTTGATACCCCAGAAGCTCGATTAAAATTTAAGACCGCATACTGCTGACCATTTTTTAAGGAATGAAGTGATTGTAAACGTTCTGTTCTAAACGATCCTGACCAAATTTCTTCTAAAGTTATGTTTTTGTTTTGAGCTGATAACGAGGTGGTTGCAAAGAGGAGTGCAACTACAAAATATTTTAAATATTGCATTAAGGTAAATTTTTGACAAAATGTTGTCAAGTTTACTAAAAATTATGCAATTACGCCCTACTCTTAACAGTTTAATAGCGAATATTGGCAATCGTAAGAAAATATTCTTATCAAGAACACTATCTTTGTTACATCAAATTTTTAAAGAATGAGCAAAAGTATTTCTGGGTTTTCTAAACTGTCAAAAAACAATAAAATTGATTGGATTGTTGAGACGTATTTTCACAATAAAGAAAATGCTAAAAATATCATAACTCAGTATTGGAACACCAATGAAAAGTTGCAGCAATTGCATGACGAATTCATTGAAAACACCATTACTAATTACTATCTACCACTGGGTGTAGCGCCAAATTTTGTAATCAATGACAAGATTTACACTATACCAATGGCTATTGAAGAAAGCTCGGTTGTTGCTGCCGCAAGTAAAGCCGCAAAATTCTGGCAAGACAAAGGCGGATTTAAAGCCAAAGTGCTTTCTACCACAAAAATTGGGCATGTGCATTTTATGTACGATGGTGATTTTGAAACATTGAATTCATTTTTCCAAACTAATAAATCAATATTTATTGAAGATGCTAAGCCAATAACCAAGAATATGGAAGCGAGAGGTGGTGGTATTCTGGATATTGAACTAAAAGATAAATCTTATGCTTTAGATAACTACTTTCAATTACATGCCACTTTTGAGACGTTAGATGCCATGGGCGCAAACTTCATTAACTCTTGTTTGGAGCAATTCGCTACAACACTTAAACGTTTGGCTGCAGAAGACGAATCGATTTCGTCAATTGAAGTAGTAATGAGTATTCTTTCTAATTATGTTCCAGATTGTTTGGTGCGTGCAGAGGTGAGCTGCAAGGTTTCTGAGCTTAGTGATAACCCCAATATTCCTGGAGAAGAGTTTGCAAACAAATTTATTCAAGCGGTAAAAATTGCAGAAGTTGAACCTTTTAGAGCTGTAACCCATAATAAGGGTATAATGAATGGTATTGATGCTGTTGTATTAGCTACTGGAAATGACTTTAGAGCTGTTGAAGCTGGCATACACGCCTATGCATCACGAACAGGAAAATACCGAAGTTTAACTCATGCCAAAATAAAAGACGGTGTATTCACATTTTGGATTGAAATTCCGTTAGCATTAGGAACCGTTGGTGGGCTAACAGGATTACATCCCTTGGTGAAGCTGGGCTTAGAATTATTACACCAGCCATCTTCAAAAGAGCTGATGCAAATTGTTGCTGTAGCAGGTTTGGCTCAAAATTTTGCTGCTTTAAGATCATTAACGACTACAGGTATACAACAAGGGCATATGAAAATGCATTTGATGAATATTTTAAATCAGTTTGAAGCCAATACTAAAGAAAAGGAAACACTTATTTCTCATTTCAAAACCAACCCAGTTAGTCATAGCGCAGTGTATGAAGCATTAAATGCCCTACGAATAGAAACTAAATAATTAAAGACTTTGCAAACTTTTTATAGTAACGGAAAACTTTTAATAACCGGAGAATATTTGGTTTTAGATGGCGCTAAGGCATTGGCTTTACCAACCAACGTAGGTCAATCTTTAATCGTAGAACCCATTGATACTGCTGTTATAGAATGGACGAGTATAGATGATCAAGGCCAAAAATGGTTTGATTGCATTATACCTATAAATGAGTTGGAAACTCTCAGTTTTGATGATGAGATTTCAAATAGGTTAGTTCAAATTTTATCAAAAGCTAAACAATTAAACCCAAATTTTCTAAGTAAAGCTGAAGGTTACGCCATCGCAACTCTATTAGACTTTCCCATAGATTGGGGCTTGGGCACGTCATCTACCTTAATTTCTAATATAGCACAATGGGCTGAAGTAGATCCGTACCAATTGCTATCACTTACTTTTGGCGGAAGCGGCTATGACATTGCATGCGCTCAAAATGATTTCCCTATTACATACGAGTTAATTAATGGCTCCCCAACAACTCAACAAGTAGCTTTTAATCCTGAGTTTAAAAACAAATTATACTTTGTTCATCTCAATCAGAAACAAAATTCCAGAACAGGAATAAAAGCCTATAGGGACGCTAACAAAACAACAGCAAGTGAGATACAAGCTCTAAATCAAATAACAGAGCAACTCATATCCACCCAAAATTTTGATACGTTTAAAAGCTTATTAAAATCTCATGAAGATTTAATTGCTATGATGACAAACCAAACTCCTATTCAAAACGCCCTTTTTAACGACTTTAACGGACAAATTAAGAGTTTAGGAGCATGGGGAGGAGATTTTGTATTAGTGGCTTCAGAGCGCAACCCAACACCCTATTTCCAATCTAAAGGCTATCTCACCATAATAGCCTATCAAGATTTGATTTTATAGCATAAAAAAAGCCATCTAATTTAGATGGCTTTTTTATTAGTTTAAACTACTAATTAATAAAACGTAGCTCTATTATCTTCGATCTCTGCAGCATCCTCTAAGGCTTGAAAAACTTTTCCCTGAGCAGCTCCAGTTCTTGTTCTACTTAATCTATTAGCCATAGCTTGGTAGTTGTCTAAATTAGTAACATCATTAATTTTTGTTACTTGAATCATGTAAACACCTTTAACACCATCAATTAATCCTGAAGTTGCGCCTTCTGCTAATCCAAATGCTGTACCAACAACTAATGGTTCTTGACCAGCTCCAGAAATGGTTGGCGTTTTCATATTAACAGCAGAAGATGTTCTAACACTCTGTTTGTTATTAGCAGCTAAATCGTCAAGGTTAGTAGCTGTTATTTTAGCTCTAATCATTTCTGCTTTCTTTTCGTTTCTAATTTTAGGCAACACAGCAGCAGAAGCAGCTTCGGCAGACATTAATCCTGCGTCATGCTTAGCTACTAACTCAGCGATAACAAATCCACCAGGAACATCAAAACGCTTAGCGTCTCCAACCTTAGTAGCTTTATCGAAAGTCCATTTTACAATTTGTCTTTGGCTTCCAACTGTTGGAATATTTTCATCTAAAACTTTAGCACTATTTACTGGTCTAACAACATAGTTAGAGGCTTTGGCAATTTCATCAAAATCACCATCCTTAATAGCCAACTCAAATTTAGACGCATCATAATACACAGCATCAACTGTTTCTTCTGAAGGTTCAATTTTCTCAGCTAAGGTTGCAACTTTCACTAATTTACTTTCACCTCTTTGACCTAAAATTTCGATAACGTGGAAACCGAAGTCTGTTTTCACAACTTCCATATCTCCTACTTTGTTTTCAAATTCAAAGTCGTTAAAAGGTTTTACCATTGTGCCGTAGCCATGGAAATCGTACTCACCACCATTATCAACACTTCCTGGGTCAGAAGATAAAGCTGTTACTAATTCTGGGAATTTAGAACGGTTTGATTTTACAATTGTTAATACACTATCGGCAGTTGCTTTAGCTTGTGCTTCAGTTTGAACTACATCTGGTGTAATATTTCTTGCTCCAACGTGAGGAATTAAAATGTGACGAATCTTTACAGAATCTGGCAATTGTCTTTCAGCAATTAGCTTCGTGATTTTAAATTGACCGTTATCTTTATAAGGTCCAAACACACCATTAACTTCTAAGTTAAAGATGGTATCTTGAAAAGCCACTGGTAAAGCAGACTTTGGCACGAAGTTGTCGTTAAATTTCTCGTTAGAGTTAGCATTAACAAAAGCTTCAATATCTGAAGTAGTATTAAATCCTTTTATGACCTCTGTAGCCTTAGTTGTATTATTAAACTCTTCTCTATCCTCTAATAACTTTTTAAGTTCGTTTTGGATATTTGTTTCATCTTCTAAAGACGCTACTTCTTGAAAATACACAAATTTAAAATCTCTTGATTCTTCAACTTCAAACTCTGATTTGTGAGCTTTAACGTATGCGTTGATATCACTTTTAGAAACTTGAACTAAACTATCTGCAATTGAAGAATAAGGAATATTTACATATTTTAAATCTACATTTTTGTTTTCAACAATGTAGTTCGCTTCAGCTTCACCTAAAGTTGCATTAACTCCAGCTTTAATCATATTTACATATGTTGTTTGCATAGCTGTTGTTGCCAATGAGTTTTCGTAGTTAATCCAATCGCTATAAGAAATAGATCCATTACCGAAAGGTGCTCTATTGTTTGGCGCTTCTAAACCTTGTATCGCTTTTAAGTTAGCGATAAACTCATTTAATCTGTTTTCATCAAAAATCCCATCTTCATTCAAGAACTCTGGGTTACTTGCTAAACTCGCTGCCATTATAGATCTCATTTGATCTTTCTCAACACTAAGCCCAAGAGCTTCATATTCTGTTTCTAAAACAGCTTTACGTACCTCTCTATTCCATACAGAATTCATTGCTTGAGTATCAGACCCGTTAGGCCCCATATTTCTTCGCATTGATTCTACCTGACCAACAAATTCAACTCTACTAATGTCTTTTCCGTTAATAGTTGCTACAGTATCCTGAGAACCATTTGCTAAAGCATCGCTATTTCTAAATAAATCGGCTAATACGAATGAAAATAAAGCCAATGCAATAATAAGAATTAAGAAAAGTGAACGTTGTCTAATTTTATTTAAAACTGCCATTATTATAATATAATTTTGTAAATATAAGTGGGCGAAAATACCAATTTCATTTAAATAATAAAAGGAGTATCCTCTATTTTATTCGGAATTAAATCAATTAATCTTCCAGAATCATAAGACTCACTACTTCTATTTTAGATGTAGATGCTTCTAAAATAGTGAAATGATAATTCTCAACAACAATTTTGTCGCCCTTTTGAGGAATTTCTTCTGTAAGCGATACAATTAAACCTCCTAAGGTTTCATAACTTTCATCTTCTGGCAATGCCAGCTTATAAGATTCATTGATATAATCAACTTCAAGACGTGCTGAAAACTTGAATATATTACCTTCTAATTGTTCCTCAATAAGATCAACACTATCATGCTCATCCTCTATTTCTCCAAACAACTCTTCAACAATATCCTCCACAGTCATTATTCCAGAGGTTCCGCCATATTCATCAATGACCACTGCAATACTTTTGCGCTTTTTGGTTAACACATTTAAAATATCCTTTACAAGCATAGTTTCAGGCACCAGCTCTACAGGAGACATAATTGATTTTATGGATTTTGGATTTTTAAACAAATCGAAAGAATGCACATAGCCCAAAACATCATCAACAGTAGATTTATAAACGATTATTTTTGAACATCCTGTATCGGTAAACATTTTATTCAGATTACTAACACTCTCACTAATATTAATACCAATAATTTCGGTCCTTGGCACCATGACATCGCGTGCTTTTACATCTGAAAACTCTAAGGCATTTTGAAATATTTGAATCTCACTATCAACCTCTTCCCTATTTTCAACAGATTCCATTTGCTCCGAAATGTAATGCCCCAAATCTACCTTTGTAAGAGCCAATTGCACATCTTCAGACTGCCCTTTAAACACCTTGCTTAATATGGTATCTGACAACCAAATCACAAACGTACTTATGGGCCAAAACAAAACGTAGAAGAAATACGCTGGAACCGAAAACACTTTTAGTAGCTTATTGGCATAAATCTGAAAAAATACTTTTGGTAAAAACTCTGCTGTAATCAATATAATGACAGTAGAAATAATGGTTTGAGATAACAGGCTAAAATCTGTTAACAGAGCCTGAATAATGGGATTTGAGGAAGGTAATACTTCTGCAAACCACCTCATGAGTTTTTCACCCATTAAAAATGCGTAAACCACTAACGAAATATTATTACCAATTAACATGGTTGCAATAAATCGGGATGGCTTGGCTGTGAGTTTAGCCAATAACTTAGAGAGCAGGTCTCCTTGTTGCTTTTGAATTTCGATGTGAATTTTATTTGAAGACACATAGGCAATTTCCATTCCTGAGAAAAATGCCGACAGTATTAAGGATACAATTATAATGATGTCTTCAACCACAATAAAAACTACTTGTTTTTATCTTCCATTTTCTTCCTGAAATTTCTTCTGAAGAAAAACATAAAAAGTGCAAGGGCTCCTAAAAAAAGTGAGATTAAAGCTCCGTATCCTTCCTCATTCCACTTTGAAATTCCGTCGTAAAAAAATAGTGCAGCAAATGCTAAATATGCAAATTGAATAAATTTAATTATCCTCATTTTATTGAAGTTATTCGTTAGAGGGTAAAGATAAGCAATTATTCATCCAAATTATAGGTTCCGCCTAAATCAAGAAACTGCTTTTGATTAAATTTATTATCAGAGTCGAAATTCGTGCCTTTAGAGATATCACCTTGTGATCTAAACTCCCAAGGCTGATCTGTAAACAACCATTCTAATTTCTGGTCGTAATACATTTGGTCTGCAAATACACTATCATTAGAATAAGTTGCTAATATCACATTGCCTTGCAAATCTATTAAACCCGTTGGATCATACACGATGGCATAATCTGATATCACAACACTTTTACGACCTTCCTCATCAAACAGAGATAAATGTATGCCTTCAGGAAACTCGGTAAATGCAAATGGTCTATTTGAAAAATCTAACATTTTTGGGCTTAATAAGTTTGCAACCATCACTCCTGAATCTGTGTACTTCAAGTTAACCTCTTTTGCAATACCCATGGGCTCATTAGCCGAAACACCAATTTTCTCAACTTCATTGTAGTTGTCTTGGCATGAAAAAAACATGGTCACAGCAAATGCTGCGACCATGAATATAATATTATGTAATGTCTTTCCTTTCATTAAAGGCTAGGCACTGTTACACTTCCGTTAATCCAACACCCAATAGTGATTTTAGCTCCAGAATTACCTGCAGAGAAAATATCACTTCTACTTGGTGCTTTAGCTTCATAACTTGTTGCAGATTGTGCAGCAGACTTTTTGAATTTAGCATTCACTCTTCCAGCTTTTCTGGCCTCTTGTGCTGCTAACCAATATACGGCTCTTTTATTAAATGTTGTATCCCCACATGAGTTTGCACTTGCAGCATACATTGCCGCAATAGATAAGTGATTCTCTCCCATTGATGGATTTTCTTTAAGAGCTCTTCTAAAGTAAGTTCTCGCTTGAGAATAACTTTTTCTTGCCTTAAGTTTCAACCCAATTCGTCTTAGCAACTTCGCTTTTTGATAGCTATCAGTCTCTAAATCAATTGACTGATTATAATATTTAATAGCTTCGCTGCTTTTCCCTTCTTTGTCTAATAAAGTACCCACATAGTACTTCGTATCTGCAGATGGTGCAGCTTCATCATAAGCTTTTACCAATTTAATGTATAATGGCGAATCTGTACAGTCTTTATTAGCCATACGTGTTACAGCTCTTTTTAACCAAACACCATCGTTTTTAAACTCTTCGAAGTCTTTTTCATAAAGTGGAATTAAATTCTCACAGTTAGCTAATTTTCCAAGTTTACTGTCAATACTACCAGCTACCTTATCATAAGCAGATAAATAACTGTTGTATGATTTTTTATACTTGCTCTCTTTAGAGGTTAAAGCTGTACCAGCTTCTTCCTTCTCGATTAATTTATTAAGCTTTTGAGAGTAATTTTTAACTTCAGAATCTAACTTTTCAGAAACATCATCATATTTATTAAATACATCTTGTATTTCTGCTTTTCCGTCATTGAAGATATCAACTAATAAAGAAAAATATGTGTACAAACTTTTTGGGTTTGTAAACGTAGCTGTATCAGCTTTGTAAGCCACATCAAAACACTCGTATAATTCTGCTTTACTTTTACCTATAGCTTTTCTATTGTCATACATTAACTGGCAAGCTTTAGCCATGTATTCACCCTTTTTAGTTTTACTTGGGTAATACTCTGCTCTATCTTCCCATAATTTCAATAAATCATTGATAAATGCAACTTGCTCTGCTCCAGTAGAGTTTTTAATTTTGTGCTTTAAAATTTTCTCACCGTATGCATAAATTGCAATATTAAACTTAGGACATTTATTTCTCACTTTCATCCAAGGCTCATAAGCTTGGTCATACTTCTTGCTTTTTACCGCATCATTAAATATGGTTAAATTAGTCATACACTCTTCATCCTGCTGAGCAAAACTTGTATTAACGCACATAAACAGGGCAAAAACTATAATGGCAATTTTAGATTTCATCGTCTTAGTTTTAAATATTTGTAATTTATTAATCATATTTCCTTTTCTGGAACCATCTATCATTCAAAGATAAGCCAATTTGAAAGTTAAAAAAGTTCTCTTTAATTAAATTTTCGTTAGTTGTACCTCTGTTTCCAAATTCAAACCCAATATTTGCGTTAGAAAACAATCCGCCTATCGGTAATCCAGCTCCAAAAGATATGCCAAACTCGTCTATCTTTTCATTATTAATTTCTAATCCAGTATTTTCAAATCGAACACCAGCTCTATATGTTACTCGTTTCCAGTAGTTACCAAAACTATCGTAATCAGGAATAATAAATCCTCCAAGGGACATTACAGAACCATCAATAAAGTTTGAATTGTCGATATCAACAACAGGATTCCCAAACTGGCTAGTATATTGTCTTGTATACTCAGCTCCAACAAACCATTGTTTTGGACGGCCTAATCCAACTCCTAAAGATACTGAAGACGGCAAAGTTAAATCTGTTTCATGTAAACCATCAGCAACTAAATCGGCGTCGATGGTATTCACAACAAATTCTTGTCCTGAAAATTCATTAATTATAATCGTTGAGAATGAACGTGTGTTTTTAGATCTGATATCACTTTTAGGGCTATAAGTAGCACCAGTTTTTAACTGTAGTTTTCTGTTTAAAAGCTTTGTATAGGCCAAACCTAAGTTAACGCTTAATCCACTTAAATCTGATCTATTATCTTCTCTTGTTTGATATTGCACTAACTCACCGTCATCACCGTAAACGTATTCGATTGCAGCATTTTGAATGTTTCCAAAATTATAAGCCACATCAACCCCAAAACTTAACTCGTTTGTAATTTGATATCCAAGGTCAAAAAACACCTTATTTAATCCTCCTTCTCCTCTAAACCTATTGGTTAAGACTTCATCTTGTATAGACTCCAACTTGTATCCTACCGCTGTGTATGGTACCAAACCAAAGGTCATACCAAATTTACCCATAGGTATTGTCATTGCAAAATAATCAAATGTAGTAGTGCTTGCTTTATCACTACTGCCATCTCCTTTTAAAGTAACACTTGAATACGTTCCTCCAACGGCAAACTTAATAGGCCTACTTTCTCCTTGAAACATTTTTAAATTTGGACTTACAGTACTTGCTGGGTTCTGCAAGTTAACATGGATACTATCTGTATACATGCTAATACCACCCATACTTCTATTTTCAACTGTACCCTTAAACTTCAAGCTACCAATACCATAAAAAGAATATGGGGACGAAGTTCTATCTTGCGCATGTACTTGGACAGCAAGAATGGTAATTAAAACTATTACAAGTTTTTTTATCATTAGTTTGAATTAAATTCTAAAATATAGTTTAAGCCCTCTAATAAAAAATTAGAATTGGCAAATATGCCATTTTTAAATTGCTTTGACAAGAAATCGGCATCGCCTCCTGTTAAAATAACTGTTAAATCTGAGTATTTTTCTTGATATTTAGAAATAACACCTTCCAATTCATTAACCAATCCTAACACCACACCAGAATGAATGGCTTCTGAAGTAGAGTTTCCTATCAAGCCGTTTGGCCGTTTGGTTTCAAGTAACGGTAAATTAGCTGTAAAATTATTCAAGGCTTGATATCGCAATCTCAAACCTGGTGAAATAGCACCACCCAAGTAGGTGTTTTGGGCTGTTAAAAAATCAAAAGTCACACAGGTACCGGCATCAATAACAAGTGCATTAGTATTTGGGTATTGGTTAACTAAGGCACTAACCAAAGCTAATCTATCTATCCCTAGTGTATTTGGAGTACTATATAAATTTTTAAAAGGTAAGGGCGTTTTAGAGTTCAACTCAAACACCTCAACCTTTTCCTTAATGCTATTTAATTGCAAATCGGTTAGTTTTCCTACCGAAGACACGATACATTTATCAAAATTGCCATGCACTTCAAAAAAAGTTTGAAAAAATTCTAAAAAACTTTCAAGCTTAAAAGCATCCTTAACTTTCAATTTACCCTCCTGAAAAACAGCGATTTTCACTAAGGAATTACCAACATCTATAATTAAATTCATATGAAATTTTAAGATTGTAAATTTACAAAACGAATTTTTATAAATTTTCTTTTGGCAGATTACAAAAAGAGATTATCTTTGCAACCGCAATTACGCAATTGGTGCCTTAGCTCAGTTGGTAGAGCAAAGGACTGAAAATCCTTGTGTCCCTGGTTCGATTCCTGGAGGCACCACCACTAAAAAGCCTTAAACATTTAGAAATAGATGCTTTAAGGTTTTTTTGGTTTTACACCCTTTTTTCTTGCTTTTCATCGGCTATTACAGCAAAATATTGCTGTCACCTCTTCAACAAAACAGTTAAAAATTTTATCTTTTATTGAGAATTTAAAAAAATCCCTAAAAGAGGCTTAAAGAATATCTTAAATCTAAAAGGCATTTCTAATTATGTCGTAAACCTCAAAAAAAATGTTCAAAATCATTAATTTTGTAGCGATCATAAAAGATTAGCACTTCACTCACCTTTTTTATTAGCCCCAAACCTAAAAAACAATGAAATTTCACAATTCTATTGCGAAATTAGCGTGCCTAATTTTTATCTATATCTACTCAAATCAAGCCATTGGTCAGCTTGATTTCACTCCTGAAGAGCAGGAGTTCATAAAAAACAACCCAACATTAAAGTTAGGTTATGATCATAATTGGAATCCGTTTGAATACAACGACATTGACAACGGGTTTACAGGATTAGCCAAAGAATACATTTCACATATCTCAAAAGTAACAGGTATAAAATTTGAAACTTCCCCTTTCGAAAACTGGTCGGATGTTTTAAATGGATTAAAAAAGGGAGAATTAGATGTATCGGCATCCATGCATCCTGTTGATGAAAGGAAGGCTTATTTACACTTTTCTGAACCCTATTTTTACTCTGAGTCCGTTTACCTATTTAGAAGAGGCGAAAATATTAAACGAAGTATTTCTAACTCCGAAAACCTTAAGGTTGGGGTTATTAAGGATGGATTTATATCAAAATATCTTAAAGAAAATTACCGGGATATTAATGTTACTTATTACAACAATATCGAATTAGGGATAGATGCATTGCGAAGTGGAGACATTGACACCTACCTTGATAATAGAATTGTACTACATCATCAAATCACAAAAAAAGGCATAAATGATGTAGAAATAGGAGCGCAATTAAAAGGTGTTTCGGGAATGAAAATAAGCATCGGTTCACGAAAAGGCCTATCACCCTTAAATTCCATAATTGACAAAGCCTTAGCTTCATTAAGCCCAGAGCGCAAAAGGTTTATGAATTCCAAATGGATTTCATTTTCTAAGCATACCAAAACAAATACGGTTTTAACCGACATAGAAAAAGATTGGCTAAAAAAACATTCAAAAATAAATTGTTATGTAAAAGGCAATCAACCATACTTAATGTGGGACAAAGAAGCCAGCGGAATCACCACTGAAGTCTTAAACTTTATAGCTGAAACCTATAATTTAGAAATAAACTACATTCATGCAGATTCTGAAAAAGAGGTCTTTGAAAAATTAAAAAACAATACTTGCATCGATTTTTATCCAATTTTTGATGACAAACCTATTTTAGAACAAAATTTGGGTGCCACCAACTCCTACATTTCTAGCTCCTTGGTTGTATTTGCCAACCCTAAAAACTCCTTTACACACAACATGGAGGACCTTTATGGTAAAACTGTTGCGATATCTAAAGAATTAGGAATAAAAAACAAACTGATTAAAGCTTATCCCCTTATAGAATTTAAAGAATATACCTCACGTATAAAAGCCTTAAAACATGTTAATACAGGATCTATAGAAGCCTACATCGGGTTAAATATTACGGGGGAATATATTATAAGACATCACCAGTTTTCTAATGTGAATATGGTCGCTCCAACTGGTATTGACAAACAACAATTTCGATTTGCTCTTAATTCAGAAAATTGGGTTTTAGCTAGTATTTTAAATAAAGGAATTTCACAGATTTCAAATGAAAAACTCGCGCTATTCTCTCATGAATATTTCTCACAAGCCAATCACAAGGGACTATATCAAATACTCACTATTTTAACAATATTAAGTATTACTGTTCTTGGTTTCATTTTTTGGACTGGTATGTTAAAAGACAAGGTTAAAAAGCAATCTAAAAAGATTAAAGAATCAAAACAACAACTTAAATTACAAAACAAAAACCTTGAAAAATTAGTTGAAAAAAGAACAATTGCCATAAAAACTAATGAGCAGGAATTAGAGCGAATTAGCAAACTATCAAGAAACGCTTTATCTCTGACTGAATCTGGCTTTTGGCAATTTGATTTTTCACACCCAAAAATTTATGCCCCTTCAGATAAAATTTTAGAATTAAAGGGCCTTATTAGCAAAAAAGACAACCATCTTTTAAAAGAGTACTACTTTCAAATGCTTAAAGCCGACAGGCAACTTGCAAAACAAACATTTAGAGCATTTAAAGCCGCCCAAAACAAATCAGTATTCAAAGCCACTTATAAATTTAAAAGACCAACCGACGGCAAGGTTATTTGGATTAAATCAAAGGCCGAAATTATTAAAGATAGTTCTGGAAAAAGATTGTATATGTATGGTGTCTCTCAAGACATTACAAACACCCAAAATCTTTTGTCCAAAATAGCCAAGGAAAAACAATTTTCTGATAACATCATAAATTTAATACCTAACGGACTTTCAGTATTTAACGTTCATGATGGTTATACGTTTTTAAGCCAAAGAACTACAGAAATTTTAGGCTACAGTTTTGAAGACTTAAAACACAATGCTACTGATGATGAATTAAGCAAAATTCATCCTGAAGATCGCGATAAGTTTTTACAACATGTAAAGCTAATTAGAGAAACTCCAGAAACAAGAAGCTTAACCCTTAGAACTAAACATAAAAACGGAAAGTATCTCTGGATTAAAGAGACGCATTTACCTTTTGAGTTTGATGACAACGGCAAAGTACTTAGTGTTCTTGGTGTGATAGAGGACATCACCGATTTAAAAGAACAAGAAACTAAAATCAATCACCAAAAGGAATTAAGCCAAATTCTCACCAAAATATCATCACAATATATTAACTGCCCAATTGAGGAGGTAGATGATGCTGTTTTCTCAGCCCTTAAACAAATTGCTCAATTTATTAAGGCTGACAAAGCACGTATTTATGAATATCACGGTAAAAATGAAAAATGCACGCCATTAACAGAATGGACATCGAGCATCGTAAAAAACAATAGCTCTTCAGCCTTTATACTCCCCTGCACATTCTCGGAGGAAATACACCAAAATCATGAAAATGGAGAACATTTCATAATACATGATACATGCTCAAGGTTTGATGAACCTATTCTAAACTATGTCAAAGAAAACAAGATAAAAAGTTTATTAAGCGTGCCCTATTTTAGAGACAAACAATTACGTGGGTTTATTGAGTATAATTTTATGAGTAACACTCATCAATTCTTAGACTGGGAAATCAATCTACTAAAAGTATTTGCAGAAGTTCTTTCAAATATTTCGGCACGTTTAAAAACCGAAAAAGACATTCAAGAAAAACATAATTATTTAAAAACATTAGTCCAATCTATACCAGGATCTGTTTTTGCAAAAGACCTATCAGGTAAGTATACATTAGCGAGCAGGCAAACTCTTGAATTCACTAATTGCAAAGAAGAAGACTTTATTGGAAAAACCGATCATGACCTCTACTCATCAGATTTAGCCAAAACTTTTATAGATAACGATGAAAATGTATTTGCAACAAACCAGGCATCGTATAATCAAGAAAAACTATTTGATGAATATGGCGATTTGAAGGCGGTATACGAAGTTGCTAAAAATCCTGTTATAAATTCCAAAGGCGAAACCATTGGCCTTATCGGTATTTCAAGAGACATTACAGAAATCATTCTCAACGAAACGGAAATAAGAAAAAACAGTGAACGCATTGAAAAGTTAATGCAAGTGTCATCGTATTCTATTAACGATATTTCTGCCTTTTTAAATTTTGCTCAAGAACGCGCAGTAGATATTACAGAAAGCGGAATAGGGTATATTATGATGTATGATGAGGATAAAAAGACATTTACCTTAAGTAATCTTTCTGACGGAGTCATGCATGACACTTCATTTTCGAGGCAAACCATGACCGAAAACCTTGACGAAGCCGGTTTATGGGGAGAAGTTGTTAGGCAGCGTAAACCTATTTTAGTGAATGATTACAGTAAAAATCATCCTAAAGCCAAAGGCACACCTGACAATCATTTCCAAATTCATCGCTTTTTAAGCATACCTGTATTCTCCCAAGGAAAAATTGTTGCCGTTGCTGGTGTAGCAAATAAATTAAAGCCTTATAACGAGACAGACCAAAATCAATTAAAACTATTAATGGATTATGTTTGGAAAAAGTATGAAGCTCACCAAAACATGGTCAATCTTAAAGAAGCTAAAGATTATTTAGACTTCACGCTTCAATCGGCAAACATGGGAACATGGACTTATGATGTACCTACTAAAACCATAAGCTTTCAAGCAGACTGTTTAGGCATTTTCAAACCAGAAGGCCCGCAATCAAGATACAGTAAAGATGAGTATCTAAAAATTGTTCACCCTGAAGATGCTAAAATGGTTGAAGAGGTATTTGGTAGCGTACTAAAAAACAAAAAATCAAAGTACAATTTAGCTTATAGAATTTTAAAACAAGATGGAGAATACACCCATATTTCAAAATCTGGAGAAGTCATTTATAACTCAGAAGGCATACCAATTACCGCCAATGGAATTATCTGGGATGTCACAGAATTAAAAACAAAGGAAAAAGCTATTAAGCGTTTACAGGAAAATCTATCACAAATCCTTAACTCAATACCTATTGGTGTTGCCATCTTTAATAGAAAAACCAAAAGCCCTCTCTTTATTAATGACACCATAAAAGAGATGCTTGAAATAGAAAGTACTGTAGATTTAAAAGCAGACGATCTAAATCTCTACAAAGACAAAAACGCACTAGGAGAAGCCATAAAATTACTAGACAAGGAAAACAAAGTTGACAATCGAGAAATTGAATTTGTCACTGTTAAAAACAAAAAAGAATTTTGGGCTAAAACCTCTATAATTAGAGGTAATTTCCTTGATGAAGAAACCTCTTTAGTATCCCTATATGATGTTACAGACAACAAAGAATTAGAGTCGAAACTTAGACGTTCTTATGATCAAATCAACTCTGCTACAAATGCAGCCAATATTGGGTCTTGGGACTATCGCCCTTTAACCGATGAACTGTATACTAATGAAACCTTTGTTACCATGCTTGGATACCCTTCCAACTACAAAGTAACATGCTTAGATGCGTGGTCTACAAAGTTACACCCTGATGATGTAGATTGGGTAAACTCTGCATTAGAGCCACATTTTGAAGGCAATGCAACCCATAAGTACGACATTGAATTTAGAATGCTTCATAAAGACGGTCACTATGTTTGGATTAGAGATGTTGGTGAGGTTGTTGAAAAAAATGAAGAAGGTAAATGCCAACGTTTTATCGGATTTCAAATGGATATATCTTCACAAAAAGAAATGCAGTTGAATATTGAAAGCGCAAAAATAAAAGCGGAGGAAGCTAACAAAGCTAAAAGTACATTCTTGGCTAATATGAGCCATGAGATTAGAACACCAATGAATGCCATTATTGGATTCTCAGAAATTTTAAGTCAACAAATAAAAAAACCTTCCAACCTCAACTATTTAAACTCTATTCAATCGAGCGGAAAGACCTTGTTAGGTATTATAAACGACATTCTTGACATTTCGAAAATTGAAGCTGGTAAAACCGAAATAAGGACAGAAGAAATTGCAATTAGATCATTGGTAGAAGAAGTTGCAAGCATGTTTGAAATTAAGGCCAAAGACAAAAACTTAAGGTTTAATGTCTCTATATCTCCTGAGCTCCCAAAGCACTTAGAATTAGACGAATTAAGACTTAGACAAGTATTAATAAACCTTATCAATAACGCCTTTAAATTCACTGAGGCAGGCTCTGTTTCAATACTCGTATCGCATGAAAAACGATCTACTGACAAAGTAGATTTAACTTTAAAAGTAACCGACACAGGAATAGGGATTTCGGAGCATGATCTTAAATCTATTTTCCAATCCTTTCAACAAGTAGAAGATCTTGATACCAGAAAATATGGAGGCACTGGCCTTGGGCTGAGTATTTCTAAACAACTTATAGCTTTAATGGGTGGTAGTTTATCTGCAGAAAGCCAATTAAACCAAGGGTCTGTTTTTACAATTCAATTACCAGAAGTTACTGTCGTATCAAATTACTCAGATGTACTTTCAGCAAGCTGCAAACAACGATTACGAAGTGTTGAGTTTTCACATGCAAAAGTTTTGGTAGTCGATGACATTGAAGACAACAGAAATGTAATTATAGGCTATTTACAGTCATTCAATTTAACAATTATGGAAGCCCGAAATGGGCAGGAAGCTATAGAAATGGTCAATCAAAATGCGCCAGATGTAGTTTTAATGGATTTACGAATGCCAATTTTAGATGGATATGAAGCTGCAAAACAAATCAAATCCAACCCTAAAACTCAACATACACCTATAATTGCGCTTACAGCTTCAGCCTTAAACACCAAAAAAGAAGTTATTACCGAAGGCTTTGATGGCTTCATTAGAAAGCCCATTTTATATGCGCAATTAATTAAAAGTTTAATTCAATTTATACCATATACAGAACACGCTGAAAAGCAAGAGTCAAAGGAAAGTAACTTGATTGATTACACGATTGAAAATCAAGATAACCTAGAAGAAATCATAAATGAATTGGAACAAATAAAGACTGAATATTGGGATAGTCTTTCGAGTAGAATTCGTCTAAAAGGCGCCAAAACATTTATTACAACCTTAAAAACATTTAACGACAAGCATCAATTACCACACTTAGAAATTTACTTAGAAACACTGGATAACGCTGTGCAAATTTTTGACATTAAAGAAGTAGAAGAACTGGTTTTGGATTTCCCAAACTACATTCTTATTCTCAAATCAAAATTACCGCATAGCCTTAACTAAACCCCATAGAAAAGATGTGCAAAATTTTAATAGTTGATGACAACTCCAAAAACATTCAAGTTTTAGCTAATATTTTAAGTGATTATGACTATGATATTGATTATGCCTTAAATGGATTAGAAGCTACAGCAATAGCCAAGGAAGAGGATTTTGACCTTATTTTAATGGATGTCATGATGCCGGTAATGAATGGTTTTGAAGCCTGTGAGACCATCAAAACTCTGGAAAACTATTCAGATATCCCCATTATATTTATTACCGCCAAAACAGATGAGCTTAGCTTGGCTCAAGGTTTTGAATCAGGAGGTGTTGATTACATTACCAAACCTTTCAATAAAATTGAATTATTGGCGCGCATAAAAACGCATTTACAATTAAAAGAAAGCAAGTCTAAACTTAAATGCCTTAATAACACCTTAGAAAAAAAGGTTGAAGAACGCACTGTAGAACTGAGATTGGCGAATAAAAAACTCTTGAAATTAGACGCTGCCAAATCGGAGTTTCTTAGAATTATAAGTCATGAAATTAGAACGCCTTTAAATGGTATTATTGGCGCCATTCAGCTGATAGACCCAGATGAACTTACAGAGGACACCAAAGAGTTAGTTGATATATTAGACGAGTCCTCAAACCGCTTAGAATTATTTGCATTTAAAGCCTTGAACATTTCAAACTTGAACACCTTGGGAGCAAAAGTTTTAAAGTTGAGCAATACAAATATTTTAGATTTAACACACAAAATAATTGATCAGTTTGAAACACTGGCAGTAGAACGAAATGTTTACATCAAATTTAATCATGATGTCACTCGTCCCGAATTAAAGGTAGATGCTAAGCTATTAGAACTGTGTTTTAAATACATCATTCAAAATGCCATTGAGTACTCAACGCCTTATTCAGAAACTGCAATACAGCTAAAACAAAATAGCGGTAATTTCGAATTTAATTGCACCAACATAGGTGAACAGTTTTCTGAGTCTTTTGACATCAAAGAAACCAAACCGTTTTCTGGGCACGACAAAGGAGATGGTAAATTAGGATTAAGTCTAATTTTATGTAAAAAAATCATTGAAACTCATGGTGGTGAAATTGATGCTGGAAACACAAACAAAGGCGCATATGTAAACATAAAACTACCAATAAACGATTCAAAATTATTGGAAACCGCATTGCTTTAAAGCCCAATAAACTAAGTTCATCAGCTTATAATTTTAAAAGAATTAAGTCTTTCATTTTATATATTACCCTTTTCTGTTAGTATTAATTGAATGAAACGACTTTAATCTGTATATTTCTCTGATTAAATTTCAAATCAAGACTCAATATACAGCTATGCAAAAAACATATTACGACCCATCTGATTTAAAAAAATTTGGAAAAATTTCTGAATGGAATGAAGAATTAGGTGCTAAATTTTTCGAATACTACAACAGCGTTTTTGCCGAAGGCAAATTATCTGAACGCGAAAAATCACTTATAGCCTTGGTCGTAGCACACACAGAACAATGCCCATATTGTATTGATGCCTACACTAAAGATGGTTTACAACGTGGTATTACAAAAGAAGAAATGATGGAAGCTTTGCATGTAGGCGCTGCCATTAAAAGTGGAGCGACCCTTGTTCATGGCGTTCAAATGATGAACAAAGTGAACAAACTTGAAATGTAATAGTCATTAGAGCGACCAAATCAATTAAAACAAACATCCACTAATGGCTAATTCTTCCTTAAAAAAAAGAAATAACACTCTTGCCAACGCTAATCGTCAATTAGAGATATTATCTAATGGCATATTTAGCAATGGTGAATTACCCACTTTTAAATCAAAAATCTCTGAGACCAACCAATATCCATTAAAAGCTAAAACACTTGAAATACTTCAAATTAACTTGGGTTATATGTGTAACCAGGTTTGTGAACATTGCCATGTAGATGCTGGTCCAGATCGCAAAGAAATAATGACCAAAGAGACCATGTTACAATGTCTTGAAGTTATTAAAACCACAAAAGCTCATACCTTAGATTTAACCGGTGGTGCTCCAGAAATGAATCCAAATTTTAGATGGTTTGTAGAAGAAGCATCAAAGGCAGGAATTAAGGATTTTATTGTACGTTCCAATTTAACCATTATTAGGGCGAACAAAACCTATTATGATTTACCCCATTTCTTTAAAACTCATAATATTCATGTCATTTCTTCCATGCCACATTGGACCAAAGGCAAAACAGATAAGCAAAGAGGTGACGGTGTTTTCGACAAATCTATAAAAGCTCTACAGTCCTTAAACGACGTGGGTTATGGTATGCCAGGCAGCGATTTAAAATTGGATTTGGTGTACAACCCTTCGGGAGCCTTTTTGCCAGCTAACCAATCGGCAATGGAAAAGGATTTTAAAAAGGCATTAATTGAAGATTTCGGAATTCAATTCCACAATTTGTTTGCCATAACAAACCTGCCAATTTCAAGGTTTTTAGACTATTTAATTGCATCAGAAAACTATGAAGATTATATGTATGCGCTGGTAGAGGCTTACAATCCTAATGCGGTTGCTAACGTAATGTGCACAAATACAATTTCGGTGAGTTGGGACGGCTATTTATTTGATTGTGATTTTAATCAAATGCTCAGCCTTCCAGTAAACAGCCCCATCAAACATATCTCTAATTACAACGAAAGTCTTATCAATAATCGAGAAATAGTTATTTCTCAGCATTGCTATGGCTGTACTGCTGGAGCAGGAAGTAGTTGTCAAGGTACAGTTGCTTAACGTATGAAACACTATATTTTTATCCTTTGTTTCTTTGTAAGTGCTTTGGGTTTTTCTCAAAACACCATCCCTGATGTTATTGAAAAATACAATACGCATTCGGTCAAATATATAAACGTAGAAGAATTAAATTCTAATTATAATGAATATCTAATTTTAGATAGCCGAGAACAAGGTGAATATAATGTGAGTCATTTAAAAAACGCTATAAATATTGGATTTGAGAATTTTAACATCGATGCTTCAGTAAATGAGATCAAAGATTTTTCAAAACCAATTGTTGTGTACTGCTCCATTGGTGTGAGATCAGAAATAATTGGAGAGAAACTAAAAGAAAAGGGATTTACCAACGTTTTCAATCTTTATGGTGGAATTTTTGAATGGAAAAATCAAGGGCTTAACGTTTACAACCGGAACAATATAAAAACTGAAAATGTTCATGTCTTTTCGAAAGAATGGAGTAAGTTTCTTAAATCAGGTCAAAAAACACACTAATTAAATCACTATTAATCTCAACCTTGAATAATACTCAACTACTTATCACCTTTACTCGCAACCCTGAATTGGGGAAGGTAAAAACGCGATTAGCAAAAACTATTGGAGACCAATTAGCTCTAAAAACCTATGAAGAGTTAATGCGACATACCGCTAAAACAATTAAAAAGTTTAATTGCGATAAAGCCATATATTATTCTGAAGCTATAATAAAAGATGACATTTGGACTGATGAATACGCAACAAAACACCTTCAAACAGGAATAGATTTAGGATCCCGAATGGCCACGGCTTTTGAACAGGGATTTAAAGACGGCTATCAAAATATTATAATTGTAGGTAGCGATTTATTCGACTTAAAAACTAATCATATTTCTGAAGCATTTCAGAAGCTTAGCAAATCAGACATTGTTATTGGTCCGGCTTTAGACGGCGGATATTATTTATTAGGCATGAAAACACTGCATAAATCTGTATTTTTAAATAAAAATTGGGGCACCTCAACTGTATATAAAGATACACTTAAAGATATAGAGCATTTAAATTTGAGCCACATTGAGACCTTAAACGATATAGATACTTACGAGGATCTTATATCAAATAAAAAACTTAAAAAACGTATTTTAGAAAATGATAAATGAAATAAAAAAAGCGACTAAATACCTTGTAGAAAAAGGGTTTGAATCGCCAGAAATAGGAATAATTTTAGGGACAGGTCTTGGTCAATTATTAGATCATGTTAAAATTATAAAAGAAGTAAGTTATAATCATATCCCCTACTTCCCTACTGCAACGGTTGAGTTTCATAAAGGAAAACTCATTTACGGAATTTTAGAAGGCAAAAAGGTTATAGTTATGCAAGGTAGGTTTCATCTGTACGAAGGCTACACGTTGCAAGATGTTACCTTTCCAGTGCGCATAATGAACGCCTTAGGAATTAACACCCTTTTAGTTTCAAACGCAGCTGGTGCTATAAATCTAAACTTTAAAAAAGGAGAATTGATGTTGATTGACGATCATATTAATTTGCAAGGTAGCTCGCCATTAGCCTTTAAAGGAGTTTCTCAATTAGGTGAACGTTTTGCCGACATGAGCGCGCCTTATAATCTGGAGTTAAATGAAAAATTTTCAGAAATTGCAGATAAGCATGGCATTAGCTTACATAAAGGGGTTTACGCCAGTGTGGTAGGACCGCAGTTAGAAACAAGAGCTGAATACAGAATGCTAAATATTATTGGTGCAGATGCCGTTGGTATGAGTACCGTTCCGGAGGTTATTGTCGCTAATCATTTAAATTTAAGAGTTGCAGCAGTGTCAGTTTTGACAGATGAATGCGACCCAAACAATCTAAAGCCCGTAAATATTGATGAGATTATTGCTATGGCAATGAAGGCTGAACCAGAAATGATTACACTATTTAAAGAATTAATTAAGACCCTATAATCATGAGTTATCTTGACACAACCCACGACGTTTACAAAGAGGCAGCCTTAACACCTGACATTGGTCTTTGCTGTACAACAAATCCAATCTGGGAGCTTCCTGGTCTTAAGATTCCAAGAATAATGCAAGAAATGAATTATGGCTGCGGAAGTACAGTTCATGCCAGAGATTTAACAAATAATCCAAAAATGTTATATGTTGGCGTTGGTGGCGGTATGGAACTTTTACAATTCTCATATTTCAACAGGCAAAAAGGAGGCGTAATTGGAGTTGATGTTGTAGACGAAATGCTCGAAGCGTCTATGACCAATTTTAAAACGGCCGAAGAACAAAACCCTTGGTTTAAAAGTGACTTCGTAGATCTAAAAAAAGGAGATGCTTTAAATTTACCTGTTGAAGATAACACTATTGATGTTGCTGCTCAAAATTGTCTATTTAATATTTTCAAAACTGAAGATTTAAAAAAGGCAATTGCAGAAATGTACCGCGTTTTAAAACCACACGGTAGATTAGTAATGAGCGATCCCACATGTGAGCAACCTATGAATGACACTTTACGAAACGATGATAGATTAAGAGCGCTTTGCCTTAGCGGAAGCTTACCAATAGCAGAATACGTTAAAATGCTAACTGACGCTGGTTTTGGTACGATTGAAATTAGAGCTCGTAAACCTTATCGCATTCTTGCACCTGGACAATACCCAACAGATGAAATAATTTATATCGAATCTATTGAAGTAGCTGCAATTAAAGACCCAATGCCGGAAGATGGCCCATGTGTTTTTACTGGGAAAGCTGCTATTTACTTTGGTGAAGAACACTATTTTGATGACAATAAAGGACACCTTTTATTGCAAAATCAACCTATAGCAATATGCGATAAAACAGCGGCTGCGTTAAAAGACTTAAACCGACCTGATATTCATATTAGCGAATCAACCTTTCATTATGACGGTGGCGGATGCTGCTAAATAAAAGCTTATGGAAAAGTACATTCAAATAATTTTAGAATCGTATTCTGGGTACTGGAATTACATTAAAAAATTAGTTTTATTAGAAGGAAACTGGGACAATTATTTTTACGGATTAATCCTCGTTTCCCTAATCATTTGGGGATTAGAATTAGCGTTTCCATGGCGTAAAAACCAAGCCGCTTTTAGAAAAGATTTTTGGTTAGACACCTTTTATATGTTCTTTAATTTTTTCTTATTAAATCTCATTTTTTTAATTGCTCTATCCAACACAACAGCTGCTTTTTTTGACAATTTATTATCCAATTTTGGCTGGTCTATCGATAACTTTCAACTTTTTGACGTCGATAATTTACCTAAATGGCTTGGCCTATTCATTTTCTTTTTAGTTAGTGATTTTGTGCAATGGAACACGCATAGATTATTGCACAGAGTAGATTGGCTATGGCAGTTTCATAAAGTTCATCATTCGGTTAAAGAAATGGGGTTTGCTGCCCATTTAAGATACCACTGGATGGAGCCTGTGGTGTACAAATCGTTGTTGTATATACCTATCGCAATAATAGGTGGGTTTGATGCCCAAGATGTTAGTATCGTATACTTTTTCAATATAGCAATAGGTCATCTTAACCATGCCAATTTGGGTTGGGATTACGGCCCCTTAAAAGTGATTTTAAACAACCCTAAAATGCACATTTGGCACCATAGTAAAAAATTAGAGCATAAATACGGAGTCAATTTTGGCTTGACATTAAGCGTCTGGGATTACATTTTTAAAACCGATTACATTCCAAAAAGTGGAAAGGATATAGAATTAGGATTTGAAGGTGATGAAAACTTTCCTGATGGATTTATAAAACAAGAGCTTTATCCTTTAAGTAAATCATGACACTTTTTCTAAACATTCTTTTTCAATTGATTGTTTCATCGTCTACCCTAACAGACTATGACATTAACTATGAAAATAACAATAAAGAAATCCATGCTCTTTGGAATACCATTTTGCAAAGCCATGTGGATCCCAACGGAAATGTCAATTACCAAAACCTAAAATCAAACTCAGCTGATTTTGAAGATTATTTACAAATATTATCAAATACCAAACCTTCTCAATTAAATTCTGAAAACGCTCAAATTGCGTTTTGGATCAATACCTACAACGCATATACACTAAAATTAATAGTGGACAATTATCCAGTAAAAAGCATCAAGGATATTAAAAAAGCTTGGACAACGAAGTTTATTACAATTGGCACTAAGTTCTACTCATTAAATGAAATTGAGCATGATATATTAAGAACGTATAACAAGCCAGAAATTCACTTTGCCATTAATTGTGCTTCCCGATCCTGTCCTCCATTATACAATAGAGCGTTTTCTGAGAACCAACTCGACACTCAATTAAAATCGGTTACTTCTTCATTTTTAAACTCAAGAGAAAACTTAATGATTTCTGACAAGAAATTAGTAGTCTCCAAACTTTTTAAATGGTATTCAAAAGATTTTAAAGCTGCAGGCGGGGTTATTGCATTTATAAATACTTATTCTGACGAAATCATACCTAAAAACATCAAAATTGAATATTTACCATACAACTGGGAACTAAATGAGTAATATTTCAATCATAATCCCAACACTTAACGAAGCGCAAAACATTGAACATTTGCTAAATGCACTTGCGCAACGTTCTTCTTCCCTTATCAAAGAAATTATAATAGTTGATGGCGGTAGTACCGATCAAACAGTAGCAATAGTCAATAGATTATCTAAAACCAATTCAAAATTAAAGCTTGTTGCTTCAAACAAAGGAAGACCTATTCAACTCAACAAAGGGGCTTCAGTAGCGACTTCAGATATTCTATATTTTTTACATGCCGATTCTATACCACCACAAAATTTTGACAGATTAATAGCTAACCAAGTTTCTAAAGGTCATGAAGCTGGATGCTTCAAAATGAAGTTTGATTCCCCACATTTATGGCTTAAATTCTTGGGATGGTTGACTCAGTTTTCATGGCGCGCTGGTAGAGGTGGTGATCAAAGTCAATTTATAACCAAACCCCTTTTTCAATCTATTGGCGGTTACGATGAGCGATACCTAATCTATGAGGACAACATTTTAATAAATCAGTTGTATAAACGAAAGCAATTTGTTGTGATCCCAAAATGGCTGGTCACTTCTTCTCGTCGCTTCTATTCTGTTGGGATTTTAAAACTACAACTTCACTTTTGGGCCATATACTTTAAAAAGTGGATGGGAGCTAGTCCAGAAGAACTTCATCTCTATCACAGAAAATATCTGAGCCGTTAAAATTTGGTTAAATGCTTTAAAAAAATGCTAAACTTTAGAGCTGACATCTTGATTTATAGTATTTTCAATTGAAAATCAACCATATGTCATCAATCAAACACTTATTATTTCTTGCAATTTTATGTTGCGCACCTACATTATTTGCCCAAAAACTAACTAAAGGAATCCTTCTCGATTCGGTCACCAAAAAAGCTGTGCCTTTTGCCACAGTCTCTGTAAACAACAATTATGGTGTACTTAGTAATGAAAGAGGCGAGTTTAAAATTTTTCTAAAAGAAGTAGAAATCACTAATCAAGATTCTCTCTACATCTCTTGTTTAGGCTATGACGGCAAACGTTTACCTTTAACGGTTTCTGACAGCTTAAATATATTTCTATCACCCAAGAATATAGAGTTAGACGAAGTTGTTTTAACAAACAAAACCTACAGCTTAGACGAAATTATTAAGCATATACAAGATAGCCTTGAGTCTAACTACGACAATAATTTCATTAAAAGCACATTGTTTTTTAGGGAGTCTAACATAAATGAAATTCAGAAAAGTGAAATAAAAATTAAAACCTCTTCCATTCCTGAGTTTAATCAAGGATTTATTGATAGCGTGATGCAATCGTTACCCAAATATTCTGATAGTTATACCGAAATATTAGGAAATCTATATGGCAAAAACATGCCAGGTTCTGAGAACAAACTAAATATCATAAAAGCCTCAGAACTATATGATAAAAGCCAAGAAATAAGCATGGAGGCCTATGAAGAGCGCTTTAACGACATTATTAAACAGAATGTAAAACGAGACTCCTATTTTAAAATTAAATCAGGGATTTTCAGCACTAAAGAAGATATGGATAGCACCTTTTATGACAATCCTGAAGCTAAAGAAACTGAAGCCTTATTAGAAGAGCAAAAAAAGAAAGAAGAGAACCGGAAAAACAATTTCTTGAAATATCGAAAAAGTATGATTGCAAGAATGAATACTCAAAGTTTCATTTATGAGGATACTGATTTGAATTTCATTCACAAGGCTAAAAAATATAGATTTGAATTATTAGACTACACCTTTTTAAACAATGATTTTGTCTATAAAATAAGTTTTAGACCAAAAGGTTCTGCAGACTACAAAGGAATTATGTATGTCAATACTGAAGATTTTGCGATTTTAAGATTAGACTTTGAAAATGTAAAGTCTGTAGAGAAATTTAACCTTTTAGGATTGTCGTATAATTTGTTTCTTAAAAAAGGGACCTACATTTATTCCAAAAACAATAATGACAAATACAGTTTAAAATTTGCCGAACTGACTGAAAGCTCTAAAATGGGAATCAAACGCCCACTCAAGATTATTGAAAAAAACAAAAATGTAAAGGGCAGAAGAAAACAAAATGAATTGGCATGCAACCTGCATTTCATTGTAGAGATGAGTGCAAAAAAAGAACTTGTAGTATTTGAAAACTCAGGTATAGACGAAGTAGCATTCAGTGATTTTGAAGAAAAAGCTAAAGTTACCCCCGTATACTTACCGAGTTATGATCCTGAATTTTGGATGGGTTATAATGTAATAGAACCCAACCAAGCCATAAAAGAATTTAAGAGCATTGAGTAATTAAAAATATTGTCCAATCCCGAAAACCAAACCACTACTCGCATCTTTTGTAAGGCCATAGCCATAATCAATTCTAAAAATGGCATTAAAAATGGATTTATGTATAAAACGAAGCCCAATTCCGGGATACACTCTAATATTTTGATCGTCAGAGAAATCACCAAAGTCGCCTCCTGGATTTTGCCAGGAGCCGGCATCTATAAAAGTGTTGCCCTGTAGCACAAACCATTTTTTTTCATAAAGCGTATAACGATACTCTGTATTTAATACAATTGATCCTGTGCCGCGATCTATAGTATTCCCTACCCCACGAATGTTCAAATTATTATCAACAGAAAAAGGTGCGAAAGGAGAATCATTATTTGTTGCCAATCCCAAGCGCAATCGGGAAGCCCAGTTGCCCTTTTTACCTAATCGTTTGTAATACAAAAAATCGTTCCAACCGATAAGAAAATCATCAAAATCGGATTCGCCTTTAGTTCTAACCACCTGAAAATTAAACCAATTTTTAAAACCCGAAACATATTGATAATGGTAGTCTAAATCATTAAATTCATATCCAAATTTATACAACAACTTATCCACTTTTAAGGCCTCAGGTATATCTTCATTATCGCCTTCAGACTCCAACTTATAATCCTCTGTAAACACATTAACCCCAAGTTCAATTCTATGTTTTGGATGAATCTGAAATAACCCCAAAACCTCTACCGACCTATTATTATACCGGTAATCTCGTGTCCCTGATTCAAAAAAAACAGGTTCTAAGGTGGTTAAATCTTGATAGTTTACAGCTAATCCCAATTGCCTACTAAACACATATGGCGCTCTTAAATTTAAGCCAAACGAACTGTAAATATCATCTTGATAAAAGCCACCAAAAATAATAGACTGCCCAAACGTATTAAACTCATAAAGGCTCAACCGATATGCAAACTCTCCTTTATTTGTAGTATATATGGCAGCAGCAGGAATAATTGTAAAATTCTCTTCAAGGTGGTAAATTACATTATAATTAATTCCGTCTCCCACAGGAAACACCTGATAATAAGCATGAGAGACAGAGGGTAATTGTTTTAAAAATTTAATATCTGTTTCAATGACAGTAGAGTCTAATTTTACTCCTGCTTTAATTCTCGCTATTCGTTTTACAAAAGTTGGTTTTATTTTTTTAACGCCTTCAATTTTTAAGTCGGTAACAAGAGGTTCTTGCCCAAACCCTGTTTGACTAACAAAACTCAAAACCAAACACACAAACAAAACACTTTTCATACTTTTCAATAATCACTATTGCTGATTTGCTTTAAAAAATCGTTTTACAATTTCTTCTGAGGGCTTATTCTGAGGGGTGAATTGAGAATCACCTTCTCCTCCACTTCGCTCGTAATTATGAAACCATTTCCAAATAAACCCACCGGCAAACCAATCAGATTCATGCCAAAACTCTTCAAAAAGAGCTTGAGTTGTATTGTTCTGTGCTTCAAAATTCACAGCGGTCATTGAGCGGTCCGATCGCCAGGGTTCTTTACCTGCGTAATCAACACTGCGGTAACCAAATTCGGTGAATAGAATCTTTTTATTAAATGTTTTAGATATGTCTTCTAATACCATTTTATGCTTTTGCCAACCTAATTTACATTCTTCAACCGAGGGTGTTTTTAAATCGCTAACCGGAAAATACGCATCTACACCTATATAGTCTAAATCCTTCCAAAAAGGAGTTCTTTTATATTCATCCCAATTTGCTGCATAGGTTAATTTCCCTTTATAAATAGCTCTAATACGTTCTATTAATTTTTCCCAATACTGAGGCCTATTAGCTACAAATGTTTCTAATTCTGTACCAATACAAAACATCTCAGCATTGGTATCTTCAGCCAATTGTGCATGTTCTAAAATAAACTTAGAATACGCCGTTTCGAAACTCTGCCAATCAGATTCAGAAAGCATTTCAATCTTACCGGTAAATTCGCCACGCCAAACCCAAATTTGAGGTTTTATCATTATTTGAATATTATGGGTTTTCAGCTGTTTAATATACTGTGCCGTGCCAGCCACAGTTTCGCCAAACCACTGTCTTTCGGTATTATAAATTATATCAGGATGACCAAGAGATTTTACAAAACCAAAAGGCATTACGGCAGCAAAATTTGCATGTATATCAACAACAGGTTTAACATGTTTCACCGAAATAGAATCTGGTGCGGCAACAAAACTAACACCATTTACGATTTGCGAATGCCCGTCACAAGACCAAAATAAGTTTACAATAATTGATAAACATAAAATTCTAAAGACCATCATAGAGAGAGTTTAATACACTAATTTACAGTTATCAATGAAATAATGCGCGTAATCCGAGATTAAAAGTCTCACCTAAGCCCGTATTATGTCCCCAAATAAAATTGGTATACAGTGCCTCGACATTTAATACTCTACTTATTTGATATTTGGCACCACCACCAAAACTGCTGAAGTTTTGCTCAAAATCATTACCTAAATCTAATCTTTGATTATGCTGAGCTAAAACAAGTAAAGTAAATTTTTGAGATGGAAAATAACTTAGAAAAAGTCCAGGAACTAAATTCAAACTATTATTGGCAAAACTATCTTCAGACTTACCAAAATTAAACTCTGTGTTTAACTCAGTATACAATTGAAATTTATCTTCTGAAAAGCTAAAATCATAGAATAGTTTATTCTGCCAAATAAACCCTTTCTGATCTAAAAATACACCATTTTCAACTTCATTATCAACTAACGGAATATGAAAGGCACTTAGCACACTAAAATTACTCACCTTTCTTAAAGGACTAAATTTTACGGCAACGGCAAACGAAGTTAACCCAGAACGGGCAGAATTAGTTTCTCCATCAAATTTAAAAACATCAAGTGCGTTTCGATCATTAATCACATTAGATCTCAACTCGGCGAAGACACCAACATTCAATCTATTTTCTTTTGAAACTCCAGTAAAAACTTCTAAGGAAGATGTGAAGTAGCTTTCACGAGGTTCCTTCCCACTGGTAAAGGTACTATTGGTTTGAGTGTATAGATTATTAAACCATTTGATATCCCATTGACCAATTTCTAACAATTTTGATGGTGTATATTCCTGAATTACACTTTTTTGAGACTCATCACCTTCTTGAGCAAACAGAGGTAAGCAAAATAAAAGACTAATACTAAAAATTAAGTTTTTCATATGATATGGGATTAGGATGTTAAAGGCTGTTTATACTCCAATCATAAGGGTAGTATTCTAACTTATAATTTGTTGGTATTTTTTCCGGTCGGTATTTATTTATAAAGTCTATCACTGTGGAATGATTCATGGTAAAATCAGATTTATACCATTTAAACAACTCGGTGACTTGTATCTTTTTTCTTTTGGTATTCACTTTAACAAAATTGCCGTTTAAGGCTAATCTTGTTTGCTCCTCCAATTGCTGCTCTAATGTGCTCGGAATATAGGCCTTACTTATAAGGGGTGGGCAACCAACTGCTCCACAAACCAGTACAAAATGTAATCGAGGATCCATATATTTCGCCCTCAAAATGTCATGCTCAATGGCATTTAAGCTGAGTTGCTTACCGTTAAATGGAATCTGTTTTATATCAAAAAAACCATCAACATCCAAAGGCGATTTTATTGGAGATTCTTCAACCACAATTTTTATGACACCAAGATTATATACATTAATCCAATACGCCTTGATTTCTGTTTGACCCAAAGCACTTAAATCCATATTTGAAGCTTCTTTCAAAATTTCATCCAATACCCCTATATTTTCCGCTACTTCAGAGTACTTCACTTTTCCTTCCTGCACATATGTCGCAAAAAACTGGTTAGAAGATTTATAAAATTGATCGATAGTTTGAGCTTGGCTCAAAAAAACAGCAAACACAGCAACTATAGTGAAGAAATGTTTCATACTAAAATTGGGTAAATAGTTAATGATTTGAACATTAGGTCGAAGTAAACCTACATTATCTTACAAACTTTTTTGAAAGTTTTATGCGTCTTAAAAATGTAATAAAACTTACATTTAACCCTCAATTTGTTTCTATTCTAAATTAACATCCTTAAGAATAAGTTCTTATATTTAATAACGACAGAACCACCATCAACTACAAAACTATGCAACACATTGCTATCATTGGCAACGGGATTTCCGGCGTTACAGCTGCTCGCCATATTAGAAAGAACTCTGACTTCAAGATTACTATAATCTCGGCAGAGTCCGATTATTTCTTCTCCAGAACAGCCTTAATGTATGTTTATATGGGTCACATGAAATTTGAACATACACAGCCTTACGAATCTTGGTTTTGGGACAAGAACAAAATTAATTTACTAAATGGCTTTGTCGAAGAAATTGACGCAGACAGCAATACTTTAAAATTTTCATCAGGGCAATCGCTTCAGTATGACAAACTCATTATTGCCACAGGAAGTAAACCCAATAAATTTGGTTGGCCCGGACAAGATTTAAAAGGGGTTATGGGCATGTACCACAAACAAGACTTAGAGCAATTAGAACAATGTGCACCAAACAATAAAGTATGTAAACGTGCCGTAATTGTTGGAGGTGGTTTAATAGGAATTGAATTGGCAGAAATGCTAAGAAGTAGAAACATTGAAGTTACTTTTTTGGTTCGTGAAAAAAGTTTTTGGGGTAGTGTATTGCCTCCTGAAGAAAGCGAATTAATCAACAAACACATCAAAGAACATCATATTGATCTACGCTTGGGTTGTAATCTTGAGCAAATTAATGCTGATGCTTCTGGGCAAGTAAAATCGGTAAAAATATTAGAAACCGGTGAAGAAATAGAATGTCAAGTAGTAGGATTAACCGCAGGTGTATCTCCCAATATCGAGTTTTTAAAAACTTCTAAAATTGAATATCAAAGAGGTGTTTTAGTTAATCGGTTTTTAGAAACAAATATTAAAGACATTTATGCTATTGGTGATTGTGCCGAACAGCGAGAAGCCATTGGCGAACGCAGAACAATTGAAGCCGTTTGGTATACCGGGAGAATGATGGGTGAAACGGTGGCACAAACCATTTGTGGTAATAGAATAAAATACAATCCTGGACATTGGTTTAATTCAGCAAAGTTTTTGGATATTGAATATCAAACCTATGGTTGGGTTTGGGCAAAACCGAAACCACACGAATCTCGCTTTTATTGGGAGGCCGAAAACGAGAACATTTGTATTCATATTAGTTATGATACCTCCTCAAGAACATTGATAGGCATCAACACTTTTGGTTTACGAATGAGACATGACTTTTTTGATAAAGTATTAAATAAGGGTGAAACGATAGACTATGTAATTTCACACTTGAGTGATGCAAACTTCGATCCCGAATTTTACAAATCTTACCATAAAGACATCCTAAAACAATTTAATATAAACGCACCCAAAGCAGTTTCCCTAAAACCAAAAAGTTGGAAACGCATTTTCACAAAACAACTGTAACTATGAAAACCGTTCAACGCATTGGCCTTGCCCTATTTTTTTTAGGATTAGGATTATTTATATCGCTTATTTTTCTGGGTGACTTTAAAATGAATTCTGAGCAATTAAATTCATTTGTAAATCAAAAAGGGATAACTAGTGAAGTATTTATTTCTAAAATGAATGAAACAGTTGTCGACAAAACCTTTAAAGGCCCTTTTGCCATTTCAAATTTAACGCTAACTGCTTTTAATGAAGCCAACACCAACCACCGAGCAAATAAAGAATGGGGAAAGGTAATTTGGGATAAACCTCATAGTTTTTCTTACCAAGTATTAAAAGGTGCTGGTAGCGGATTTATTGTCACACATAAGTGGTTGTTATGGTGGTTAACTTTCGGAATTGGAATAATTGGCGCCTTACTATTTATCCTGCCTCAAATTCTAATTTTAGGCCCGGCAGGAATCAAAAATAATGGCATTTATCACAACTCTGCGACCAATAGAGGTTGGATAGGTTGGCTTACTTTTATTTTTTTAGTAGGCTTTTATATTCTACTATATTTCTATCCAGATTTTATAGTGAATTGGACTTATTTAGTAGATCCCATTAGCCAAGCCTTGAGTGGCAATATGGCGAGTCAATGGTTTCTCTATGGCTTTATGTATTGCGTTGTTATGCTCGTCATGGGAGTTAGAATGTACATAAAATACCGTCATAATAAATACCAAACTTTAAGAACAACATCTGTTTTATTTTTTCAAATTGTATTTGCCTTTCTTATCCCTGAATTGATGGTTAGGTTTGAAAAACCTTGGTATGACTTCAAAAACGCATTTCCTCTTGATTACGATTTCTTTTTTAGTTGGAATTTAGACAGTCTAATTGCTAGCGGAGGCATCGGCTTGTTTATTCTTGTTTGGGGTGTTGTTTTATCCTTAGTAATCGTACCTATTATGGTTTACTTTTTCGGGAAACGCTGGTATTGCAGCTGGGTTTGTGGCTGCGGTGGATTGGCCGAAACTCTTGGCGACCCATACCGACAATTATCAGACAAATCACTTAAAGCATGGCAGATTGAACGCTGGCTTGTGCATGGCGTATTAGCCTTCGCCATAATAATGACTGGGTTTACGTTGTACACCTATTTTTCTGGGAGTCAAATGGTCATGGGAATTAAAACACAAACCATTCAAGATATTTATGGCTTTTTAATAGGCTCTATCTTTGCAGGGGTTATCGGTACTGGCTTCTACCCTATTTTTGGAAATAGAGTTTGGTGCAGGTTTGGTTGCCCACTTGCCGCTTACATGGGTATTATTCAACGTTTTAAATCCCGATTTAGAATTACCACCAATGGAGGACAATGTATTTCTTGCGGAAATTGCTCTACTTACTGTGAACAAGGGATTGATGTTAGGGCCTACGCTCAAAAGGGAGAAAATATTGTGAGAGCCAGTTGCGTAGGATGCGGCGTTTGCAGTGCTGTTTGTCCTCGTGGCGTATTAAAGTTAGAAAACGGACCAGAACAAGGACGGATAAATCCTACCGAAATACTATTAGGTAATGATATAAATCTAATGGACTATTTAAAGTAAAAATAATTGATACTTTTGCGCGAACAGTTTTTTGAAATGAAACCAATTTCAGAACAAAAAACCATTGTAAATCTAAATATTGAATGGCCTCAATTTCTGTAATTATTCCCGCTTTTAACGAGGATCAATCTATAGGACATGTTGTTAAAGACATTCCTGAAAATGTAAAAAACATAATTGTTGTTGACAACAACTCAACAGACAATACGGCATTAGTTGCCGAACAATCTGGAGCAATAGTTTTAAAAGAGCCTCAAAAAGGTTACGGTTTTGCCTGTTTAAAAGGGATGGCTTATTTAGCAAATGAAACGTCACCACCAGACATAGTCGTCTTTTTAGATGGTGATTACAGCGATTATCCAGAAGAATTAACCCAAATAGTAGCACCAATACTTAACGATAATTTCGATTTGGTTATTGGATCAAGAAATAATGCTCAACGAGAAGACGGATCAATGACACCTCAACAAATTTTTGGAAATTGGTTAGCAACTCGACTAATGACACTCTTTTTTGGAGCAAAATTTACAGACTTAGGTCCTTTTAGAGCCATAAAATATCAAAAGTTACTAGATTTAGAGATGCAAGACAAAACTTATGGCTGGACTATTGAAATGCAACTCAAGGCTTTACGACAAAAATTAGAGTATTGTGAAGTACCTGTGAAGTACAGAAAACGTATTGGTGTTTCAAAGGTTTCAGGTACAATAAAAGGTAGTATCTTAGCGGGCTATAAAATACTAGGTTGGATTTTTAAATATAGTTTGAAATAATGTTTTTTGAATCGTTAATTATTGTCATTTACACCATAGCAATCGTGCTTATTTTCATGTACGCTCTTGCGCAGTTAAATCTTTTATTCAATTATTTATCTTCTAAGAAAAAAGAGGACGATTCTGATTTATTTGATTTTACCAATGAAGATGAAATCCCTTATGTCACCATCCAACTTCCAGTGTACAATGAAATGTATGTTATGGAGCGTTTGCTTAATAACATTTCAAAAATTGATTACCCAAAAGACAAGTTAGAAATTCAGGTTTTAGATGATTCTACAGATGAAACGGTAGCCTCTACATGCGCTCACGTAAAACAATTACATGAGTCTGGACTAAACATAACACATATTACGAGAACAGACAGAAGCGGATTTAAAGCAGGTGCTTTAAAGGAAGGTTTAGAAATTGCGAAAGGTGAATATATTGCAATTTTTGATGCCGATTTCTTGCCAGAACCCAATTGGCTAAAACGTACAATCCCTTATTTTAAGGATAAAAAAGTAGGCGTTGTTCAAACCAGATGGGGACATATTAACAGAAACTATTCTATCCTTACAAAAATTCAAGCGTTTGCTTTGGATGCTCATTTCACCTTAGAGCAGGTTGGTAGAAACAGTAAGGGACACTTTATCAATTTTAATGGTACAGCTGGTGTCTGGCGTAAAACTTGTATTATCGATGCTGGTAATTGGGAAGGCGATACCCTGACAGAAGATTTAGATTTAAGCTATAGAGCTCAACTTAAAAACTGGAAATTTAAATACTTAGAAGATGTCGAAACTCCTGCAGAATTGCCAGTAGTGATTAGCGCAGCGAGAAGTCAGCAGTTTAGATGGAATAAGGGTGGCGCTGAAAACTTTAGAAAAATGCTATGGCGCGTAGTTTCTTCTAAAAACATATCCTTAAAAACTAAAATTCATGGGTTATTACATTTACTAAACAGCACCATGTTTTTAAGCATCTTTACGGTGGCTATTTTGAGTATACCCATGTTATACATCAAAAACGAATATGCTCACTTAAGATTCTATTTTTACTTTATGAGTTTCTTTGTTTGCAGTACCATTATATTTTTTGTGTGTTACTGGTTTATGTTTAAACAGATTTATGGCGGTGGATTTAAAAAATTCTTTAGTTATGTGGGGATGTTTTTCACGTTTTTCTCAATTGCTATGGGCTTTTCTCTTCACAATACAATTGCTGTAATTGAAGGTCATGCTGGTAAAAGAAGTGAATTTGTTAGAACTCCTAAATTCAACATTAACAACCTTAAAGATTCTTGGAAAGGCAACAAATATTTACGTAAATCATTATCGCTTAATGTGATTTTAGAAGGCCTATTAATGCTCTATTTTGCATTTGGATTATACAGTGCCTTTGTTGTAGGTGACCAAGGTGGAGATTTTGGACTATTCCCATTTCACTTAATGTTATTTATTGGGTTTGGATATGTATTCTTCAAATCGTTGACTTCAAAAGCATAAAAGCCAGCATTTTTTTTAATAGGATGTTTTATGTAATTTCAATTAAGAAATAGCATTTTACTATACTTAATTGTTAAATACTTAAAGCAAAAGTGACTTTATTTAATTCTTCATTTTTAAAATTAAATAGGATACCTATTCTCGTTGGTGTTTTAAGTATAATACTTTATACGCTCTTTGCTTATTATTTAGAACGCACAGAGGTTTTCAAAATGCTACTCCTTTACGGTTTACTTTTCTTTTGCTTCCTAAAACTTTACCAGACTTCTAAATACAATTTCAAATACGCGATAGGGATAGGCATTGTATTTCGACTCATATTTATCGCTGCAATCCCAAATTTATCTCAAGATTTTTATCGTTTTATTTGGGACGGAAGGATGATTTTTGAAGGTCTTAACCCATACCTATTCACTCCAGAATCTTTTATTTCTTCAGGAAAATTTCCGGTTGCGCAAGCTCAGGAGCTATACAATGGTATGGGACAACTCAATGCCAGTCATTACACAAATTATCCACCTTTAAATCAGCTTTGCTTTACAATTGCAGCTTACTTATCAAATACAAATATTTTAGGAGCTGCAATAGTTTTGAGGAGCATATTACTTTTAGCCGATATTGGCATCGTTTACTTTGGGCAAAAATTATTAAAAAAACTCAATTTATCTAAGTCCTTAATTTTCCTTTATTTCTTAAATCCATTTATAATAATTGAGCTCAGTGGCAATTTACATTTTGAAGGTCTAATGTTATTTTTTCTTGTGTGGGCTTTATACCTATTGCATAAAAGAAAATTGATTTATGGCGCGTTTATATTTGCCTGCTCAATCGCCGTTAAGCTCATACCATTAATCTTTCTTCCCTTATTTTTTAAATACTTTAAATGGCGAAAAAGCATTTTATTCTATGCATTTGTAGGTATGTTTTGCATTTTAATGTTTTTACCTTTTTATTCGCCTCAATTTATAGATAACTATTCGCAGACTGTGGCTTTATGGTTCCAAAACTTTGAGTTCAATGCCAGTATTTATTACATTTTAAGAGCTATTGGTTATAGTATTACGGGCTATAATGAAATTGCTATTATAGGAAAGTTACTTGCAATTACAACCTTTGTTTTTGTAATTTTCATGAGTTTGTGGCGAAAAAACCAATCGACAAATCAGGTTATTACTAACATGTTATTGGTTCTCACCTTTTACCTTTTTACAACCACAACAGTGCACCCTTGGTATGTTTCCAGTTTAGTTTTACTATGCGTATTCACACCTTTTAGATACCCCTTAGCATGGAGTTTTATGGTCGTTTTAAGCTACTTTGCATACATCACCTCAGACCACAATGAAAACCTCTGGCTAATTGGGTTGGAATATATAGTTGTATATAGTTTATGTGTTATTGAGCTATACAAAAATTGGTCGCCACAAAATGACGACCAATTAATAAATTCTTAATAACGAACTGAAATTTATAACATTTTTAAAGTGTTTATCTCCTGCTCAGTTAAATGTTTCCAATGTCCTCTCGGAATATCTTTTTTCGTTAAATGCCCAATTGCAACGCAATCAACTTTTACAATATCATATTTTAATTGATCAAAAATAGTACGAAGGATGCTATTCCCTGTATTTTTAATCTTCAACCCTATTTGGCTTTTAGGTGCATCATCGATATAGCTTATCTCTTCTACAGCAACTAATTTCCCATTTATTTTTAAACCTTCTTTAATCTTCTTAAAATCTTCAAATTTCAAGTTTTTATCTAATTCAATCTGAAATAAACGAGAAACACCAGTATTAGAATTGGTGAATTTATTATGAACTTGATCGTCATTAGTAAATAAAAGTAACCCCATTGAGTTTCTTCCTAACCTACCTATAGGTTTTATTCTTGAATTTGTAGCGTTAGATACTAAATCCATTACTGTTCTACCTTTCCCCTCACTTGTGGTTGTTGCAAAACCTTTTGGTTTATTTAATAAGACGTAAGCCTTCTTTTCTGGTGTAATTCGAGATCCATCAAATCGAACCTCATCACCAAGTTTCACCTTATATCCCATTTCTGTGATAACTTTGCCATTAACGGTAACACCACCGATAGAAATATGCATATCAGCATCTCGTCTTGAACAAATACCAGAATTTGCAATGTATTTATTAAGCCTTATTTCATCTGGATTAGATGTTGACTTCACATTGGTTTTTGGCGTTTTTGGTTTAGACGTATTTGGTCTAGAATATTTTGAGTTAGGCTTTCCTGTTCCTTTAGTCTGCTTCCCTTTATTATTATTGCCTTGTCTACTCATGGATAAAAAATTTTTGCAAAGGTATAACTTTAGTTTTCATTAATCATTAAAATCTACAGTAGATTGTCTTTGCCTATTTACCACTAACTTAGTTACATCGGGTCTGGAATAATGCCCCACTGCATCAAAGTTTTGACGTTCTTCAAAAACTCTATTAAAATCTATAGTTTGAATAATTAAGCCTTCTTTATTCAGAACTGGTTCTACAATCCATTCACCATCAGGTCCAGCAATGCAACTTCCTCCGTTTGCTAAAACTTCTGGAGCATTATTTATTATTTCCTGAAAATGCGGTGTGTCCTTCGGAAAATCATAAACCTTCATGGTACAGCTTACCGACACCACAAATGATCGTGATTCTCTGGCTATAAATCGTGTAATATCCTTTGTATTATGATCACTCCCAGGCCAAACGGCTATATGTAAATTTTCACCTAAACCATAGAGCGCAGCTCTTGGCAAAGGCATCCAATTTTCCCAGCAATTTAATCCACCAACCGTAAACTGTTTTAAATTATGTACCTGCAACCCATTGCCATCTCCTGGCGCCCAAGTTAATCTTTCGTCATAGGTTGGTTGCAACTTTCTATGGTTAGATTTAATGGTACCAGTCTCATCTATATAAACCAAGCTAGCATAAATACTATGACCACCTCGATCTAAAGGACGCTCGATTACACCTAAGTAAATTGCAATTTTATGTTTTTTCGCCAACAAACAAATGTGGTCTAAATCACCATTTTCAATGGTAATAGAATTTCTCACATAATGGGCATGAAGCTCTTTGTTAATTTTAGTATTCCACGAAGCCCCATCAATTAAGGCCAACCAAAACGGGTATCCTGGTAGTAATGCTTCACCAAATACCACTAACTCGCATTTGTTCTCAGCTGCCTCTTCAATATAGTTTTTGATTTTTAACAATGTTTCTCCCTTGTTTAACCATACAGGAGATATTTGAGCCATTGCAATTTTTAAAGTATGCTCCATTTTTGAATCCGATTTAAAACCATTTCAAAATCTATTAAAACAATACTAAACACACCAAGTACAATTATAAACTTCAACATATTATGAAGGATTAAATAGTGAGTTTTTGTTTTAGATTTCCATAGAATAATCAGAAAGATAATCAATAATATAACACTGAAGTAGAAGTAATAATACATATGTCCAATATCATATTTGGTAAGCAGAAGATAAACGGGAATAAAGGTTAATAGAATTAAAACCGTGAGCATACGTTTTGAAAACGACTCTCCATAGGAGATAGGAATGGTCTTATATCCCGAGGCAAGATCCCCTTTTATGTTTTCCAAATCTTTTGTTAACTCACGCATAGAAATAATGAGAAACAAAAAACTGGCGTGCACAAATATTCCAGAATCAAAATTCTTGTAATAAATAAAAATGGCAAAGAAGGGAATAATAGCCAGTATAGCCGAAGTTAAGTTCCCCACAAAAGGCTTTCGTTTTAATTTGTGAGAATACAACCAAATCAAAAAGATATAAACCGAAAAAAACAATACGGCGTTGAAGGAAACATAACTGGCAAAAACAACTGCAAGAAAATTAATTACAAAATAAAAAGACAATTTGGTATTCTGACTCACCAATCTATCCAACATCGATTTTTGAGGTCTATTGATCAAGTCTTTTTCTGAATCGTAAAAATTATTTATGATGTAACCTCCCGCAATTGCACACGCAGATGCAGCTACAAGCATAAACAGGTTTAAATCTGTAACAACCTCTTTTACCGAAGTATTAACTGATAAAATAAAAATAGAGGTCACGTACTGAGCCAGTACAATAATTAAAATATTGTATCCCCTTACCACAGAAAACATACTAAAAAACTTAAGTAATACTAGTTTCTGTCGTCTGGATAACATAGGTGTAGAATTAGAAATTGTAAACCACTTCTAACTTATAATCTTTTAGTGCTTTTTGAGCTTTACTAAAATCTTCTGTAAACCCTAAGATGTAACCGCCTCCTCCAGAGCCACATAATTTCAGGTAATACTCGTTAGACTCTAAGCCCTTTTTCCAAAGTTCATGAAACTGTTTTGGGATCATCGGCTTAAAATGATTTAATACAACTTTAGATAATTTTTTGGTATTACTAAACAATGAAGACATATCACCTTGCAAGAAATCATCAACACAGGCATCAGTATATTTAATAAACTGATCTTTAAGCATTTTCCTAAAGCCTTCTTGCTTCATGTTTTCCATAAAGATACTTACCATTGGAGCCGTTTCTCCAATAATCCCAGAGTCTAATAAGAAGACAGCACCTTTCCCATCTGACTTTTGAGATGGAATACCTGTAGCTTCAATATTATCTTTAGAATTAATTAAAATTGGTATACTCAAATAACTATTTAAAGGATCTAAACCTGAAGATTTTCCATGAAAAAAAGATTCCATTTCAGAAAAGATAGACTTTAACTGCAATAACTTTTCTCGTGTAAGGTTTTCTAAAACTGTAATTTTATCAAAGGCATACTTGTCGTAAATAGCAGCTACTAATGCGCCACTACTTCCAACACCATAACCTTGAGGTATAGAAGAATCAAAGTACATACCGTTTGATACATCTTCTTGCAATTTCTGAATATCAAAAACAACCAAGTCTGGGTTTATCTCTGACAAATAAGACACATAATTCTTTAAATTAGAATTAGATTTAAGCGCATTTTCGTTGGTGTTGCCATCCATTTTTAAGGCACCATTATAGAAATTATAAGGTATAGATAGCCCTTTAGAATCTTTGATGATTCCATATTCACCGAACAAAAGAATTTTAGAATAAAACAGCGGTCCTTTCATAAGCAGATAACCTTTACACTTTGGGTTTATTGTATTACAATGCAAATATACATAAATCTATTGCTTTTTAGCGCCAAATCCTACTTGGTCATTAATAAAGTGACCGTTTTGACAATGGCTTACCAATTCTGTTTTAACAAAATCGAGCACTTCTAATTTATGGTTTTCCGGATATAACATGTGAACATTTGCACCAGCATCAAGTGTAAAACATACAGGAATATCTGTTCTGTTTCGGTATGCCCAAATTTTATTTATAATTTCAAGGGTATTAGGTTTCATCAATATAAAATAGGGCATACTGGTCATCATCATAGCGTGTAACGTTAACGCTTCACTTTCTACTAATGCCATAAATGCTTTCAAATCTCCCGATTTAAATATTGATTTTAATTTAGAAATATTTTCATGAGCTTGCTCAAACCTTCTTTCTGCAAATGGATGACCATGCATTAGACCATGCCCTACTGTACTACTAACTTGTTTTTCGCCTTTATCAACCAATAAAATTGTGTCTTGATAATTTTTAAAGTTATCATGAACCTCACCATCAAATTTTACACCATACAAATCACTACTACCTTCAATATCAGCATGTGCACCCCAAACCACCAAGTCACCTTCTAAACTACGACAGGCACTACCAGATCCTAATCTGGACAAAAAGGACGTCTTTTTAGTAAAAAACACTTCATCCATTTCAGGGTTTAGTCTCTTTTCCATTGCCATAAAACAAACTGCCAATGCACTCATACCCGATGCCGAAGATGCTATACCTGAACTATGAGGGAAAGAATTGCTTGTCTCAATTTTAAAATGATATTGCTTTAAAAAGGGCATATAAGGCTCAATTCGCTCCAAAAAGGTTGTGATTTTCTCATAGAATTCTGGTTTTAAAACGCCATCTAAATACAATTCGAAAGAAAAATTATTGGTATCTTCCTTAAGTTCATACGCCACAGAGGTTGTTGTTCTGCAATAGTCTAACGTAAAACTAATTGATGGGTTCTCTGGTATTTGATTTGGTTTTTTCCCCCAGTACTTTACCAATGCAATATTACTTGGTGAAGACCATGTTTCTTTGCCTGTTTCTAAAGAACGTGTATACGATTCAGGTATAAATTCGGTTTGATTCATGCTTAAAATAATATGCTCACAAAGATAACAACTTAATTAAAGTATGTTGTATTAATTAAATTCCGATTTAAGGGTTAATCTATTCGGTTTGACTCATTGCTTTTGCTGCTAAATACGCTCCTGTCCAGGCATTTTGAAAATTAAATCCACCAGTTATGGCATCAATATTTAACACCTCGCCTGCCAAATACAAATTAGAGTGAATTTTACTTTCAAACGTTTTAAAGTTAACTTCTTTCAACTCAACACCTCCTGCCGTAACAAACTCCTCTTTAAAAGTGCTTTTCCCATCGACCCTAAATACCGCTTGTGTTAACTGATCTACCAAATTTTGTAGTTCGATATTATTGGCATCTGCCCATTTTTTATCCTCAGATATACCTGCTGCTACAATTAGTTGTTCCCATAAGCGCTTAGGCAATCCAAATTGCGCGGACTTACTAATCTTCTTTTTTGCCAATTGCTGCTTGGTGTTTTTAAGTTCAAGAAGAGTATCCTGTGGATTTTGATTTATAAAATTAATTTCGATTTGAAATTTATAATTTCTTTTTGCCAACTCGATGGCCCCAAATGCCGATAGTTTTAAAATAGCAGGGGCACTCAATCCCCAATGTGTTACTAATAGTGGACCGTTTGATTCTAAATTAGTGTCTAACACTTTTACAGACACATCTTGAGCCACAACACCCGGAATTTCCTTTAATCTTGAATCCTGAATATTAAATGTAAAAAGTGAAGGTACTGGCGCTGACACCTTATGACCTAACAGTTTAAGTATATTCCAAATTTTAGGATTACTACCTGTTGCTATTAATATTTTACTACAAGAAAATTGTTCGTCTTTTGTCTTTATTTGCCAAAATTCTCCATGCTTCTCAAGATGCTTAAGAGGCTGGTTTTTTAGCACCTCAACTTTATATGTTTTAGCTTCATTCAAAAAGCAATCGATAATAGTTTGAGATGAATTGCTTTCAGGAAACATTCTTCCGTCTTCTTCAATTTTTAAAGGCACACCTCTTTTTTCGAACCACTCAATGGTATCACCAGTCATAAATTGATGAAAAGGGCCTAATAATTCCTTCTCACCTCGAGGGTAATTTAAAACTAATTCATTAGGAACAAACTGAGCGTGTGTCACGTTACATCTTCCTCCTCCAGAAACCTTAACTTTAGTAAGCACATCAGATCCCCTTTCAAGAATAGCAACACTGAGATTAGGGTTTAATTGTGCACAATTTATGGCCCCAAAAAATCCTGCAGCTCCACCTCCAATTACAATTATATTTTTATGAATCATTTAAATTGTAGAAACAAAATTACAACTCCACGAATTGGAGTAAATTATATGTAAATTTATGCAAATTTTACGGCATGCATCTACTTAAACAAGGATACTTTTTAATCTGGTTTTCTCTTTTAAACTCCTGTACAAATTATGGTCAACTAAAAGTTAAAGCCGATTTATCAGACCTTTTAAATGAAGTCTCTGCAGTTGAAATTGTTCCCGGTTCCAATCTCCTTTGGATGATTAATGACGGTGGCAATAAAAAGAAGTTATATGGTTTAAACCGGTCAGGGAAGATAAAAATAGTAATTCCGATAAATGCCAAAAACAATGATTGGGAGGATTTAGCTAGTGATCCTGAAGGCAATCTATATATTGGTGATTTTGGCAATAATGAAAACCATAGAGACAACTTAAAAATTTTGAAAGTTGACAAAAGTTACTTGCAAACAGATACTAAAGCCGAGGTTGTAAAAACAAAGTTTTATTATCCAGAACAATCTAAATTTCCACCAAAAAAGAAGAAGCGTTTTTTTGATGCCGAATCCTTTTTTTATTTCAATGGTAGTTTTTATATTTTCACAAGAAGTCGAGTACCTGATCAATTTGGCAAAACCACACTTTATAAAGTTCCTGCTCAAAAAGGTGAATTTGAAGCCACTAAAATTGGTAGCTTCAGTCATTGCAGCAAACTCGAATGCTCTATAACATCGGCAACAATTAATACTTCTGGAACCGAAGTTTTGCTTTTAACTCATAACAGCATTTTAAAATTTAAAGGCTTTAAAGGCGACAATTTTTTGTCTGTCGATCCAGAAGTCATTGCATTAGAACACCAATCTCAAAAAGAAGGTATTTGCTATAAATCTTCAAATGAAGTTTACATTACCGATGAACGCACTGGAACCGATGGCGGTAATCTCTATACTTTTAAATTAAAGTGATTATTTCCGTTTTCTCATTAACCCTTCTTGGCAAACACTTGCTATCAAATGCCCATCTCTGGTATAAATATGTCCACGTGTAAAACCTCTGGCATTTGAAGCGCTTGGAGATTCAATAGAAAACAACATCCAATCATTTAGATCAAACGCTCTAAAAAACCACATAGAATGGTCTAAACTTGCCATTTGCATGTTTCCGTAATTGGCTTCACTTGCATGTGGATTCAAGGCCGTTGTCAATACATTATAATCGGAAACATAGGCCAAAATTTGTTGGCAAGTTTCATAATTAATTTCACTTGTATCCCCTTTTAGTTTAAACCACACATCTAAGTTTGGAGGTAAATCTTCTTGCTCTAAAGGATTATTTATTCGTGATGGCTTGAACATAATTGGCCTATCAATTTCCAAAAATGTTTTGAATTGTTTAGGCATAAAATCACCCATTTGCTCTAACATATCATCCCAACTTAACAACTCCTCAGGTTGTTTTACTTTAATTGGCATTGGATCCTGATGATCATAACCAGACTCCTTTTTATGAAAAGAGGCTGCAAGAATAAAAATCACTTTTTCACCTTGCAATGCAGTTACCCTTCTTGTGGAAAAGCTACCGCCCTCTCGCATAATACTCACCTTATACGTAATGGGTAAATCTAGCTGGCCCGCTTCAAGAAAATAAGCATGCATGGAGTGCAAAATCCTTCCGTTAGTAATACTTCTGTAAGCTGCATTCAAAGATTGTGCAATAACTTGTCCACCAAAAACAATTGGACTCCCAATACTTTTACTAACACCGTTATAAAGTTGTTCTCCTACCTGATCCAGAATTAAATTTTTAAGTAAATGATCTACCGTTTTCATCCGTTAATCTTTATTGTTTATGTGTATGCCTAATGTACTTTTCAATGACTACAGCTGTAATAATAACCATATAAAATTGCCCCATGAGTCCAACTAAAATCGAGGCCTTTTGAGCTAAATTACTAACCGGCACAATATCGCCATATCCTATTGTAAGCAAGGTAATATAACTGTAGTATATCAATGACTGAATTGGAGAAGATTCATATTCAGATATAATTTTAAGTCCTCTAAATGCATTTTCGTCGGACATTAAAATACTCAAAAAGATAAAAAAAGAGACTAATCCCAAAGAAATATACCCGCTCATCAGACCTATAATTACTTTTCGATCTACAATTGCTGATCGCCATACTTGGGTAATAATTTCATAAGTAACGGTGACATAAAATATGTAATAAATCCCCATTCTAATATAGCCATTTACTAGTGGTTCTGATTTCGCCCCAGTCACAACATTCACGACTAATAATAGGGCTAAAATAAATACCATTGCAATGAATACCTTCAACAACTTTGAGCGTTTAGAAATTAAAATAATTCCTGAACAAATATTAGATATAAATAAAACAGGCATAATTATATCCTCAAATATTTTAAAGGGAAAAATAATTGACCCGAATAAGACAAAGACTAAACTTAAAAAAAACAGTTCGAATCTTAAATCATATAACTTATGATACCACTTTGAATCTAACATCTCATAAAATTTAATCATCTAACAATTCTGGATTGAAGGTGTAATTTTTATAATCAACCTTAAACAAAATACTGTATAATGAAGGAACAAATATTAGCGTAATCATAGTTCCAAAAAGCAGACCAATCATAATGCTTACTGCCATACCTTCCCACATTTCACCTCCACTTAAATACAATGGTATCAAACCTAAGACCGTTGTAAACGTCGCTAAAAGTATTGGTCTAAATCTCTGAAGACAAGCGGCAATAATAGCATCTTGACTGTTTCGTTTTAATTCAGATTGTTCTACTTCTATTCTATCAATTAATACAATTGCATTGTTTATAACAATACCTGCAAGTGAAATTACACCTAAAAATGGCATAAAGCCGAATGGTTCTTGAAACACCAACAGCCCAAATACAACACCAATTATTCCTAACGGAATAGTGAGCGTAACCATAGTCATTTTTCTAAAAGAATTAAACTGTATAATAAGAAGCAACAAAATAATAAAGCCCGATAAGGGTAAATACTTTAAAACGGCACCCATATTATCAGCAGTATTTTCTGCATCTCCACCAAACTCATAATCATAACCAACGGGCCAAGTTTTGGCCTGTTCTTCTAACCACGGCGTTATTGACTTTGTGATATATGAGGCATTCCCTTCACTACTTAATTCACTTGAAACATTTATAGTTCTATTAATATCTAAACGTCTAATTTTAGAATATTGCCATTGCGGGTCTATTGTAGCTACTTGAAGCAGAGGCACACTTTTTCCTGAGTTTTGAGCATAAATATTTAAGGTTTCTAAAGATTCTAATGTTTGTTGTTGACTCTCATCACTCCGCATTAAAATAGGAATTGTTTTATCGTCCTCACGATATTCTCCTGTTTTAAACCCGTCTAAAACGGTTTGTAAAGAGGTTGCAATATCTTGGCTTGATACTCCTGCCACTTGCGCCCTATTTTGATCAATATTAATAACAAACTTTTTACTTTTCGGCCCCCAATCATCCTTAACATTTTTAGTTCCTGAAATTCCGGTTAACTCCGTTTTCACTGATTCAGAAATATTTGCCAAAACATCAGGGTTATCACCAGAAATTTTTATTTCAATAGGCGTTCCTCCTCCTCCTGCTCCTAAAAAACCAACTTTAATATCGGCATTGGCAAACGAGTTATAACAAAAGGCGTCTAACTTCTCAATCATTAAACTATTGAAGGTGGCATCAGAAACATTTACAAGCATATGGGCATAACTTGAATTTGGCTCATCTGGTGTATAACCTTGATCGTAAGATTCTGGCCCTTCACCAACGTATGATGACCAATCTGTGATACCATTTGGTCTGTTCTCCTTGACTATCAAGGAATCTAAGATATAAGTCTCTATATCACTTATAATTTCTGAGGTACGCTCAATTCTCGTACCCTGCGGTAAATTAATATCTACCGTAATCATGTTTCTATCACTATCTGGAAAAAATATAAAAGCAATTTTAGTAAATCCGAAAAGAGATAGGGCAAACATTACAACTATTACCAGTATTACTTTATACTTATTACCTAAAGCAAAAAGCACTAAGTTTTTGTAGTTGCCTTTAAGCTTGTCAATGATTTTATCTATTGCACTGGGTTGTTGCTCTGATTTTGGCTTAACCTTTAAAAACAAGTAACAAAATAATGGAACGATGGTTAAAGCTACTATCCATGATGATCCTAACGCCAAGGAGATGACAACAAAAATCACCCCCATAATGTCACCCATTATAGACTCAGCTAAATAAAAGGCTAAAAAGGCAGCAGAGGTGGTTAAGGTGGAAATTAACAGCGGGGTAAACAACTCTGAACATGCTTGAATTGCTGCATCTTTCACATCAATTCCGTTCTCCATTTTTACCATTATGGTCTCCGCAACAACTATAGCGTTATCTACCATCATCCCGAGAGCCATAATTAAAGCTGCTAAGGTTACCTGATTTAACCCCATGTTTAACACCCCCATCAACATAAGTGTCATAATTACTACAATAGGAATAAGACTTGAAATCACTAAACCAGATCGAAAACCTAAAAAACTAAGCATTACCACCAATACAATAACAATGGCTTGGATTAGATTTACAATAAAATCTGAAATCTTTACATCAATATAGGAATCCATTGATGCCAATCGTTTTAATTCTAATCCAACAGGCAATCGCTCTTCCCACTTACTTACAACTGCATTAATATCCTCTCCTAACTTAATAATATTTGCACCATCTTTAAGATTAACGTGCAGGGATATTGCATTTTCTCCATCGACACTCACAATTTGTTTAGGTGGATCTATATACCATTTTCTAATTTTTGTAATATCTCCCAGGTAAACTAATTGAGAACCGTCACCTACCGGGATGAGCATGCTCTTAATGTCTTCGATGTTATCAAAATTACCCGTTGGCTCCAGAATTATACGTTCATCCTCGACATTAATTTCACCGCCAGAACTCAATATATTTGTACTTGTAATAATGCTTTGAAGTTTACTTGAAGAAAGGCCGTACTCCTTTAATACTGTATTATCAAACTCAACAAAAACACGCTCATCTTGAGAACCTCCTAATTCAACTTTTGCTGCATCTTCAAGCTTTATTAATTCGTCTTTAATATCATCTGCATATTCTTTCATTTCGGCATATGAAAATCCGTCTGATATTAAACCTAAAGCAATGCCGTAAACATCTCCAATACCGTCATCGTCCAAATTATAAGTTACACCTTGCGGCAAGCCAGAGATCACGTCCAATTTTCGTCTTAGCCTATCCCAAACCTCCTGCATTTTCTCTGGTTCCACTTCATCTTTTAAAGTCACTGAAACCACAGATAAACCAGAACGAGAAGTACTCGACACCTCTTTTAACTCTGGTAATTCTTGGGCTACCTTTTCTATTTTATCAGTAACTAAGAGTTCAACACGCTCAGGACTTGCTCCTGGAAATTGCGAAACTATTGTAGCGACCCGAACGGTATAAGGCGGCATACTATCTCTTGGTAAACCAGGGTATAATGATATCCCTAACAAAATAATTGTACCAAGAATAGTGAAGGTTATTCTATTTTTCTCAATTGAAAATTGTGTTAAATTCATACAAATTGGTCTATTAATTTAATTTAACCTCCTGGCCATCTAGCAAGGTTTGCAAACCTGCAGTCGCTATACGTTGTCCTTTTTCTAATCCAGATTTCACTTCAAATCCGTCTGAAGATAAATTCCCTAACTGAATATGAGTTTTCTTTACTTTTCCTATTTCACCTTCGCCTTCAATAACAAACACAAATTGGCCTTTATCATCTTCTCCTACCGCCTTGGCAGGAACGACAAGAAATTTTTCAAAGTCGTTATTATCACCAAAATCAAAAGTGACATTAGCAGCCATTCCACTTTTTATTTTTGAAGAAGGGTTGGTCACCGTTATTTTTATGGGGTAAGTAGATGTATTAGTGTCGACAGCTGGAGAAACCTCGGTTACAACCCCCTCAAATTGTTCTCCTTTTATAGCAGAAAAATCGACTTTAACAGCCATATTTTGAGATACGCCATTTATTACACTCTCCGGTAAACCTAACTTAATTTCCATTTGAGTACCCGCATTTAACACTCCAATTACTTGCCCTACACTAACGTTTTCATCAATTTCGGTTGACACCTCTGCGATAACACTATTTTCAGGCGCATATAAATAACCATAACGTATTTGTTCTTGTTGAATTGCAACGCTACGCTTAGCCGATTCAAAACTTGCTACAGCCGTTAAATACGAGTTTTTAGCTGCTTCGTAATCACTTAATGCACTACTTCCTTTTTCATACAGAGAACGAACGCGGTTTAAGTTCAATTTTGAAGTATTCATCTGAGACTCTGCACTATTTAAAGACTCAATAGAACTCTCGTAATTTAGCCTTGATTGCACATTATCTAATTGAGCCAAAAGTTGTCCTTTTTTTACTTTTTGACCAAGTTTCATATCTAATTTTGTGATAATACCACTATTTCTGAAACTTAAATTAATGATCTTATCAGTTTTGGCTGCCCCACTAAAGGTTCTCACTTTTTCACCTCCTAAATAAGATACCGTTTCAAACTTAACTGGTCTAATGGCTTTTTTCTCTTCAACCTTTTTCTCACTACAAGATGACACCAAAATTACTGCCAATAGGCACATTATTTTGTAGTTTATGGTTTTAAAATTATTCATAAATGGTAGTGTTATTTTTTAATTTCTTAATGCAAATTCTTCAAATCTTCTAATGACTTCTTCATTTTCCTCAACCGTATGTAAAAGAAAGAAATAGCCCAAACTACGTTCTAATTGTAAAGCACTAAACAAGTAGTTATAGTTAGCACTTATATTAGCCAACTGCGCTTCCAAGTAATTGTTTTGCGCGTCTAATAACTGTACAATATTAACGGCTCCGCTGTTATAAGATGCTTGAGTTAATTCTAAGCCTTCTTCTGCAGTTCGTTCGGATACTTTGGACAATTCTATGTTTGCAATTTGATTTATCAAATCTAAAATAGCATTATTAATATTAGATGCAATTTGCAATTTTAAGTCCTGCTCATTAATCTCAATTTGATCTTTTTGAATGATTGCAATTTGTTTATTAATGTTTTGTTTATTCTGATCAATTAAAGGAATGGTTAAACTAGCTCCAACATTATAATACCCATCTGGAATTACAGGAAAACCAGTTGGATACCCCACGCCTTTTCCAGACCTACTTAATTCATGAATATACTGCCCTTGTAGCGCTAAGGTTGGCACAAAACGACCGCCACTATACAATTTCAAACTCCTGTCGGTTGCTTCTAAATTATAATCTAATGATTTTAGCTCTGGTGAGTTTTCTAAAGCAAATTCTACCAAAAAGTCGATTAGTTTTTTTCTCAGTTTTGGGTTATCTAAAAAACGACTCCACTTGCTGTAATTGTAGCGCTCAAACAACTCTACTTGCAATTCTAAATCTTCAACATCAATTTTTTGATCTATAGGATTGTTAAGCACTTTATTTAATTCGAAAAAAGATTGTTTTAAACTATTAATTGCTTCTATTAATAGTTGTGATCCTTGGGCTAATTCACTTTGAAATCGTAGCACATCCGATTTTCCAGATTGCCCAGCTTCAAAGTTTTGCTTTGCTATTTGCAAGTTGGTTTTAGTCAATTCTAAATTCTGAGAAACTATTTGCAAGTTCGCTTTTAGTATTAAGCAATTTAAATAGGTATTTGCTCCTTCTAAAACGGTGTTCAACTCTTCTGAGGTGTAATTTTGAATTTGCGCTTGCTCCAAAGATTTTTGAATACTCACATTAGCCGAAACAGCTTCAGAATACACCAATTGAGATAACCCTATATTTCCGCTAGTTGAAAACTCTGGGCTTTGTCCATTTGCCACTTCAGCAAGACCTGGGTCTACATAAGCCGCACTGGCACTAGCCGACAAATTGGGTAGGTATTCGCTTTTAGCAGACTGCACATCTTTACCAGCTAAGTTGATGTTTGCTTTTTCAACTTGAAGGCCCAAATTATCCTGGATAATATTGTGCAGAACTTCTACTAATCCATATTTTTTATCGTAGATAACCTTATTGAAATTACCGACAAAATTGGTAGTCGCCAATAGGCTATTTTTTATTGGCAACTCAACAAGTTGAGCCGTATTATAGTTTATGGTAAGCTCATTATCATACTCTAAATAAATAGGAATATCTTTCAAGTTTTTACCTGAAACTACATCCTCCACACTTAAGGCTACCCTTCTAAAAAACTGATTTAAATTTTGCTTTGCTTGGTTTGTAGCCATCAAGCCATTGTCCAAATCTGTAATCGTATTATTTGTGAAAGACGGAATCTTACGTTTGATAAACTCATTGGCAAGTGTTTTTATTTCGGATTCTTGAAGATAAAACCCACCAACCAGATAAGCTGCGTCTATGCCATCAATATTAGATAATATATCATCTAAAGACTTAAAGGGAATTACTTTGTAATCTACATCTAAGTCTTGTGCAACCGTATCCATAAACCCTTCAACATCGACTCCATCAACCACTCCGTCTTCAATAATTATACCTACTTTATTATAATTGGAAAGTTGATGTAACGTAAGCAAATCGGAAGCATATGATTTTGACGTAATTATAAATGAAAAGTTATTAATTTCTGACGTTGTTTGACCTTCTTTAATCTTGATAAGATCATTACTTACTACACCAAACAAGATCGTAGGAATAGGGTGGGATTTTACTCTGGCAATAACCTCATTATTCACTAATCCAAATGCTAAAATAATATCAACATCCTTAGTGATAATGGTATTGTAATTCTCTTGAGCCTTTTTTACGTCTAAATCGGCTACGAGGATATTTTCATCATCAAATTTAACCTCTGCATCTTCACCAACTACTGCCTTAATTTCATTTTTAAGTTCATCAAAAAGATCTATTTTATTGGTGTCAAAATAATCTAATAAAATCCCAACATTTAATACTTCTTTAGTTTGCCCTACAGAACATAAAGGCAAACAAAAAACAAAGCATAACACAACTATTTTTCGCATAAACTATATCAGTTAATATATAAACTAAATATAGTAAAATAATAGGCACCACACCTTTAAACCCTAATAAACAATGAGTTATTTAATAGACTAAGAAGTATACTACAATTAACGACCAAGCCAATCTTTAAATGCAGTTGCTTTGGCTTTACTTACAATTACGCGATCTGGAAATTTTGGATTTAGTCCTACTATAAGTTTACCATTAAAATAAACTTTTACGTTTTCTACAGCAGCCCTATTTACCACGGCTTGTCGGTTTATCCTAAAAAACTGATACGTATTCAATTCCTTTTCAATGTCCTCCAATTTTTTATCAACGATATAAGATTTTGAACTAAAAGTCACGGCCTTTACAACACCAACGTCTATATAAAAATAGGCTATATCTTCAGTTTTTATAGGCAGCAACTCATCTCTATGATGCACCAAATAGGTTGACTTATGATCCAACTTACTGGTAAACATAGATTTTAAAACCTCTTCCATTTTTATTGAAGTTTCATGCTGTGTTTTTGCTTCAAACTTCTCTAAAGCAACAGATAACTCATCTTCATCAATTGGTTTTAAAAGGTAATCTATGCTATTAACTTTAAAAGCTTTAATTGCATATTGATTGTAAGCGGTCGTAAAAATTATTGGCACTTCTAATGGTGTTTGAGAAAAAATCTCGAAAGAATTACCATCTGCCAAATGGATATCCATAAATATTAATTTGGCATCGTGGGGTTTTGAAAAATATTTGACACTTGCTTTGACGCTATCTAGAATTGCTAAAATTTCAATTTCTGGATTTAATGCTTTTAGCAAGTATGATAAATTTTCACTTGCAGCAACTTCATCTTCTACAATTACAACTTTCATGGTTTTATTTTAAGGGTAAGGTTACTTCAAAAATCTCGGTATTGTTACTTATTTTAATGTGTTTCTTTTTTAATAAAAAATAGCGTTTATCAAGGTTTGCTAACCCAAGATTGGTACTGTCCACCATTGAATTTCTAATTCTAATTTTATTTGAAACTATCAGATTATTATTTTCAATTTTAATAGAAACTTCTAAAGGATTACTAACAGATATTTCGTTGTGTTTAACGGCATTTTCTACTAACAATTGTAATGATAAAATAGGAACTTCAAAATTCTCATAATTGCTTCCTAAATCGAATACCACATTAAACTTATCACTAAATCTGGTTTTCATTAAAAAGATATAACTCTTTAAAAACTTCAATTCTTCGTCTAAAGTTACTAAATCTCTATCGCTACTCAATAAAATATAGCGATACATAAATGACAACTTACCAATAAACGCTGTTGCTTCTTTATTACCTCTGGTTAAAGAACTTAAGGTGTTTAAACTGTTAAAAAGAAAATGAGGGTTTATTTGATTTTTAAGTGCCGATAATTCATTTTGCAAATTCTCTTCCTTTAGCTGCGCTGCTTCCTTTAGTGTTTCATTTCTCAGCATCCGATAGCGCAGTGCTTTTGAAATAAAAAACAGCAAAACCGTAACTGTCAAATACACAAATAAGAACAGTTTTTTATCCAGAAGGGTTAATGGCTGATCTACTAACAAATCATGACAACCTAAAAATAAAGCTGCAGTTAATGCAAAAATTAACAAATCAACACCTATGGTCAAAAACACCATGCCTTTTTCAGAAATTCCGTTAAAGCGTTCTCTCCAATTACAATTAAAACTTAATACTGCTAGGCACATTAAAAAAAGAACAACAAATCTAAATATCAGATCTTGGAAGGTAGCAAACGACAAAAACTCGTTATCGTCCTTATCAATTTTAAAAACAATTAGCGTGCGAGGAAGATTTACAAGAAAACTAATTAAAAGTGAAATCCCTAAAATTGTAGTATTCTTAATTAATGGATTGCGGTAATACGAAGTTCTCCTATTCAAATTGGCTAATTTTCTGTAAATGTTAATACTAAAATTAAAATTAACCATTTATTATATAAATATAAATTATTGTGAT